>NZ_JBWBRF010000022.1:0-65980 GCF_056279385.1 Massilia sp. UYP34
GGTTTCATCATGACGGCACTCGCTGGCTTGGTTCGATGTCAGGATTTTACCCAGCCGCAGGCGTCTCGGCCGAGGTTTTTAGAGGTGGCCTTAAGCAAACCACTCATCATGAAGTGAGTGAAGTAGTTCTCTGGAATGTCTTCTGTTTTTTGCTCTTCGTCTTCGCCTACAGTTCTTGTAAGAGGGTATGCAGTGTTTATGAACCAGTTAAGCCAGAAAGGTTTCTGAAGAAGTGCAACACTCATTTGATGAATGTCAGCTTTGTGGTGGTAGCCATTCCAAATCTTGGCAAGCTCGATAGCGTCAGAAGAGTTCACTGATAAAGTGGACATGTGAGTCCCTACAGTGTTTTCAGGCCCTTCAAGAGTCTTCAATGCGTCTGGATAGTGCTCACGAGCGATCTCTATTAATGTTTTTTGTGGTTGATCTCTCCAATACGCGAAGTGTGAGAAGTTCCAATCTTCGCCGCATTGATTGCGTAGGAAGACCATGATAGCTACACCGATAGCCCTTGCTGAGTCAGACCAGTACGGCTCTTTCTCATTGGTCGGAATTCGTCCTGCCCAAAACGCTTTAAAGTCGGCGTCATACTCCAAGTCCCTTGCAAGCCAGTACTCAACACTGTGCTTTTCATCAGGCGCAAACTGAACTGTGTATTTTGCTTTGAACAAGTTGCCGTATTCCCCTTTTGGGGTATCTATAATCATGAGCTTGTCACGGCTACCATTTAAGATGCGGTAATACACTTGCATAATCTGTTGCTTTAGTACAACACCTTTTCCGCGCCGTGAGCCTCCAAGAAAGACCTGATGTGTCCTTCTGGAATCGTCCGGCATTCGTATGACTTTAGCTTTCTTGTCAAAAGTCTCTGCTACATTTGGTTTAAATCCCTTGTCGCTCGCAATGATCAAAGCTCTTCTACCATGCGGGAATTTTTCGCTCACTGTCGCTTTGATTTGCGCATCCCATGTGCGCTTTAAATCGTTGAAAGCTTCTTGTCCCTTTAGTAGGGTCTTGCCTCGGATCTGACGCTGGTTGTCTACAGGCTTCCAGGAATACATAAAGAACTTGTAGCCTACATAGCCACCGAAAACTGTTGCAAGGAAGTGTCTGATCGCTATCAGATGAACCTGCCCATTTTCAACAACATGATTCATCCAGCCACCATAGCTATAGTAAGACGGTAGCTTGACAAGCCTGCTTATGAACCAGTGATTGAAGTAGTGAAATATGTGTCCGAGTTTGCTGTAGTTAGACTCAGGCACAGGGAGGAAGGGGAAGTTGAACCAGGTCAAAAATAGGACAAGACTTGCCGTAGCTACAAAGCCAAGAACAGCTAGTGTAATAGCTGTCCCTGCGTGAATCACTGGTGTATATCCATCTAAGACACGTTTATCCCCCGGTAGTAAAACTATGGGTTTTTCATCTTTCATCTAATCATTTTCTCCCGAAGAAATTGGCTATGACGAATTCTCTTGAGCTTCCGCGATTAAGTTCGCCTGCGCGTTTCAGTGCTTCCTGACATTTTTGTTCAACATACTTCTCGCCTTCCACAATCTTTTCGCCAGGGCTATACAATTCATGTGCTTTTAAGCCGTCTTGATAAATGGTCTTCATACGAAATGCTGCTGCTCCAGCTTGCTCTTCAATTTGTGAAGAAAGTCTTTCTTGCTCGCGGCGTGGCTCCTGACACTCTGTTTTGTAGATAGCATCTTTAGCTGCAAAAAGACGGTTCTCTTCTTTAACTATGAAAATCTCTTCCAAGTTGTTTGCACGTAGAATTCCTGTAAAAGCTAATGCTCCAAGAACCACTGTTCCTAATAAGGCGAAAAATACCTTCCCGTTGTTTCCTTCATTGTTGCTGTTTTGATTCATTTTTATTCTCCTGTAATTTGTTTGTATGGTTGGCTTAGATCAACACACTTAGCCATTCGTAGATTGCGCCAACTTTGTACCCAACAAATACTGTTGCGGCGAATGAGGCAAAGAAGATTGCATGAGTTTTCAAATCAACAATTACGGTCTTGCGTGCATCCTTCTTCTTTTCGATGTCGGTTCTCTCTTTCAATGCTCTGCAATTTTCGTCAAAATTGTCTATGTAACCTTCCATTAGGACTGGGTCAATCTTAGTGTCGTCGTCAGATAGAATTATTGCTTCGTATTCTGCATGTGCTTTGTTGAATTCTCTTGTTCTTACCTTCATGTTAAACTCCTGTTTTATTTTTGTTGTTAATATAGTTATAGCAAAATGATTTCCAAAGTAAAGGGTCATACCCTGAATTGGATATCATATGTGTTTAAAAATATCAGGTGGAGTGTATGAAGGGTTTTGTATCGGGATCGAACTCTCCCAAATCTGGAAATTCTTCAAGTGTCGCTGGCTGATGGGTTGTTTGTTGAGGAACTATCGCACTTTCAAGAGGCGCTATGTTGTCTGTGCAAACTACGATTGCTGTTCGTTCATTAGAAGTCCAAGTGATTGTGTGCATGATCTTGCAGTAGAAGCGAACTTCATCTTTTAGTGCAAAAGCTAGAGCGTTTGGGCAACCGTCGCAAACTAGTTTTTCTTCAGCTTTGGGCTTTATATTTTCTTCTACTGTTTTGAATAATCGGGTGTTAGTCATCATTTCGTATCTCCTTAGTGTATATATTAGTTATATATAAAACAAAAGGAAAAGCAATAGCTAGGCTTAAGTCAAAAGCATTATTTGGAAAAAGAAAAAGCCCCATGAAGGGGCTTTTGATGGATAGAGAAGGGAAGGTTAGTTCAGAAAAGCTTTGATGAGTTCGTCAGCTTTAGTAAAGTCCAGGACACGTTCAGTGTCTATGTCGTTCGATGATAGTGTTTCTTCCAAGCTGTTTAGAGCTTTGATCGTGCAAAACTTGCGTACAGTCTCGGGTTCGTCTAATAAATGGAGTGCAATAATCGCACCCATGCGTTCTACAACTTTGTGGTCATAAACCTTGCGAACATCTAGGTTTCGATAGAACTCAAGGAAATATTTGAAGTTTCCGTCACCCATCGCATGTCTTACTTCTAAAACTTCAGGACGGTCAAATACATCTTCAGGAACAATGATCTTGGCTCCACGTGGATCTGCAAGTACAGCTTCCACTACTCTCATTGCAATGTATCCAGGAATAACTGATTGGATAGCTGATAGTTTTTGATCCTCGGTTCCGTGTTCTCTTAAGTACCTAAATTGAACGAAGTGAGCTATAGCTTCGCTCAAGATTCCGAAATTGGTGAAGTAATCGTTGTCGGCAATTGGCCTTCTCAACATGAACTCGACGGTATGCCCTAGCTCATGAAGAAGCAGATCAACAGATACGAAGCCATTTCCTTTAGGTGGAAGCAAAACAGCATGTTCGTTCTCGGCGCACGAGAGTGCTCTTCCTTCAGATAAATGGTTCAAGCCGTTGACGCGAAGAACCCTAACCTCTGAGAGATCGACATCCAATAACTTTTCAACATAAGTCTTGCAGAAATCAATCTTATCGTCAATTTCTTCAAAGGCACTGTCGTCTGTAGGTTTCGTGCTTCTAGTGATTACCTCATTAGAGATGAAGGTGTCGTTGATTAGTTTATCTGCTTGGGGAAACTTGTACTGACAATATTTATTGTTATCGTTGTAGTTCTGGATTTGAATTTCAAGAGACTGCGATTTGACTTTTCGTTCAGCCCTATATGCAGCTTTCCGTTTACGTTCTAGATCATACAAAATTGCCCTGCTCATCGGTTCTCCCTAATGATGACTGAATGCTACGGCTTCAGGATAGCGGAAATAAGTCGTCCATTGCAACGACTTACTGATGAGGAGGGCGGTTTTTCGTATGTTATCTGGTCAAGCCCAACTCCTTCTTCTTGGCCTTCGTCTTCTTCGCAGCAAGGGCCGGCGCCGCTGACTCTGGCACTACAGGCTTGATGGTAGGAAGCTGGTTCAACATGATCGGCTTACTCTTGCGAGCGTGTTCAGGGATGAATTCCTCTTCCTTCTTCACCGCCTTGGCCTTCATGACTGGCTCGGCTATACCTGCGGCCAAGTCCTTCCTCAACTGCTTCGCTTCCTTGTAGGCATTTACGTGCTCGCCGTCTAGTAGCTGATAGTCCAATGTGCTCTTCTTATAGCTTTCCTTCGCCATCGCAGAAATAATATTGGTAAAATCGTCAACCCTATGTTGCACTATCCCTACCTCGGCCATCTTCTCGTAGTTCTCGTTCAAGAATGCTCGTGCCTCTCCAAATGACTGAGTGACTTCAAGCGGAAGCTCTACACCTCGGCTCTTCGCTACCAGGCGTGCAACCTCTACCATCCTTGCGGTCGGTTCCTTGTCTTCAGCTTTTTCGGCAAGCTTATCCGCCATCTGGTCACTCAGAAACATGGTCACATTTTTTTTATGTCTAGAGCAAGCCACGTACGCCTGGTGCAAACTGTTACTATTTTGAGAAGGCACATACATAGCCGACATTTTTGTTTGCCCTTGGCTCTTGTGTGTTGTGATGCAGTACGCTGAACGGATAGCAGGCTTCTTCTTCTTACAGTCCATGAAGACTTCCTTGCCAGTGTCCAGGCGAATTTGAAGAGCAATCGGCTTCTTGGTCAGCTTGTCCATCTTGAAGCCAATGACTGTGCCAGTCTGTGAGTTCGCAACTTCAAGCGGATCTGCATCGCTACTTTTACTGCTCTTGGTGAAAATAACGCGGTCGCCCTCGGAGAACCCTCTCTCAACCTTATCAGCGCATGTGATTGTTGCCTGATCCACTTCTGGCAGTTTGCCTTCCTTCTTCAATGCCGCACGTACCTCGTTGTTCAGGCGCTCCACCTCAAAGTTAGTCGCTGCAATCATTACCTTCTGTTCAAACGAAGTCGCAACCTCCACCTTCTCAGTCTTGGACACGAAGCCGTTGGGGCCGGCAACCTTGACTGTCTTCTCTTCCATATGGGTTGCAGTCATGTAGGCTTGTACGGCCGCTGCAATGCGCTCGTCTTCGGTCTTGGTGATAATCACTCTGCCGTGGTCGTAAAGGCTTCTAACGGCCTTTGCTGACCTCCCTGATGCGAAGTCGTTGACCATCTCACGTTGCCAGGAATCGCTTTGACGATTGATCTCTGTAACAGGCGTGAATCCGAACTCATCGCTCAAGGTTCTCAGTACGCTTCCAAGCCCGACATTTTGCAATTGCTGTACCTCTCCAGATAGAACCAGTCGGGCTCCTACCTTGTTCGCATGCATAACTAAGTCATGCATTGGTTCAAGATCCATCATGCCTGCCTCATCAATCACAATAACGGTGTCCTTAGTGATTTTTTTCTTGTCGGTCTTTAATAGCTGTAAGAGTTTAGCTGTATTGAATGACTGTCCAGCTTTCATGTTTGTAGACTTTTCTAACTCAATTGTCGCGGCTGCTGATGTTGAAGTTCCCATCATAGTCACGCCCTTGGTTTCGTAGAAGTCCTTCACACATTCAAGTAAAAAGCTTTTCCCACTCCCTGCACGTCCAGCTATATTTACAATTCCGCCCTTGCTACAGATTGCAGCTATAACCGCGTCACGTTGTCCCTTGGCCATCTTCACAGGCTTACCGAACTGAGTACTCTTCATATCTTCCCAACTGATAATAAATTCTGATACTTCCTGTTCAGAGTAGGAAAGGTGCGACTCGTCCTTGCGAGCATTCAAGGTGTCAAAGATACGCATCTCCATATCCCGTATGCCCTTGGTAGTAAATTGCATATTTTTCGACCATTGAATCATCTTCTGCTGTCTTTCAAACGGCTCCATAGCCTTGTTCTCCATGAACTCTTTGAAGTAGTCCAGCTTGGTCTTGTCCATCATGTGTAGGCAGTTATCGTTAAAGAGCTGCTCAGCCTTGCGGAAAGCCCCTTCCTTGTCGTGAGTCTCGAGAAGCTGCTTGACCATGTGTGCTTTGAACTGGTGCTCAGTAAAGCTCACTTCACGGTGCTTGCGGATGAAGCCCTGAATCAATCGTTCGTCGGCTGCTGCATCGCTTTCGTATGTTGTCTCTACCATTTGGACGGAGCGACGCTTAGCGGCCGGGAGATTACCCTGCTTGTACAAACCTGCTGGCACTTGGTAGTTGAACTTGGTGCTTTGGCCGTTACGAACCGCTTGAGCGTTCACCTTCCTCTGGTAGTTGGTAAGCAACTGCTCGTCATCGAGCTTGGCAGTGTTCGGCATGACTTGGTTGAACCTCATAGCCTTCTTCACGTGGTCCGCGGTGAAGCCTAGTTGGTCGTATTGGACTTTCCACTGTGCTCTAAGCTCAGAAGGGGAGAGGTCAGTCTTCTCGTCACGAGTCTCAAGGCGAGCATGTTCCATTTCCAGGAAGCTCATAGGCTTACCCTTCTTCTTCACTGCATCTTCGATCTCCTTCTGGCGTGCGCCTGCGAAGTCCTGGACGTTTTGAGGTACGAAGTCGTCAGTTAGATCGTAAGCACAAATATTCTTTTCATGGTCGGCAAGGAATTCATTGTTCAAGTCGTCGTCCAAGTAGACAGGTTTGAAGACAAAGCCAAGCTCTTGCTCCATCATGTGCTTCATTGCAGCTTGAAAGATGGCGTTGTAGTGATCTTTGTTCTGCACAACCTGATCAGTGTTTAATGAATACAGCTTGTCGTCATATCCTAGAGCTACATTCAAAAGGTCCCCATGTATATGATAGAAAGGAAGTTCGCTGCGATTCTCCGAGTGCATGAAGTTCACCCATAAGATTTCTTTCACATAGTGAAGATCTACACCGTCCTTACCAGTTCTTATTAATGCATCTTCTAACATAGCTGGAAGAACATGCTCTTTCATCACTCTGTTGAACATGTCTTTAACCTTGTTCTCAACACTTGGATCTTCAGTTGCAAGCCTAGCAACAGCAGATGACACATTGCCAGCTAAGCCAAAAATAAACTCAACACCAAGACGCTTCTGCTTCGTGTTAGTAGCAGGCTCAAGAACATAGTCACCCTTGCTATTAATCTGTGAAGCCGCTTTGGTGAATTGAACCATTTTGCCGCGTGGTGTATCAATGACTAAATCTTGTAGAGGAGAGTCAGCAGGTATTTTTGCAGCAGGCGCATAGCCATTACAAAAATCTTCCCAAAGGTCTAAAGTCATCACTTGATCAGTCAACCCTAGCTCTTTTGCGATACCACCCGCAATCATAGGGTTGAAGGGCATACTCTCAATGATGGCTTTAAACTTCGGGTCGTTGAGGTTTGGATTTACTTCGTCTGGATATGCTTTCTTGATCTCGGCAAGCAAAGCAGTCATGTTGTACTTCAACTGCTTCTTGTGGTAGTCCAAGTTGTTCATCTTTTTAAAATCTATAAGCATGGGCTGTGTCTCTTGTTATTTGTGTGCGTTGATTGTATTGATTTTGAAATATAGGTCTTCCAGGCGTTCATCGGTCTTGGCATTGCCATCATTTACAGCTTTTGTTAATTCTTTCAAAGCCATTGTGTTCTGAACATAAAGCTCGTGATACCTAAGCATGAAATCAACGGCCTTCCTGTATGCCTCGCCCTTACCCTTAATGCCATGTGCTTTTTGAAGTAGCTCAAGCTTCAATGCATCTTCCTCAAACACCTTCACTGAATCTACTCGTAAGTGGTTTTTCATTATTTATCCTTTCCCTTGGTTGGTTCATTGGTTCGCATTTTCAAAGCTGCTTGTTGAAGAAAGCTCTGCTTTTCAGCCTGCTCTTTTCCTTCCTGTTCTTTCGCCTTACGCTCCCTATCCATCAATATTTTGATTCGGTGAGACATATCCTTTCTCAACTGCTCATGCGGATTACGGTTGTGCTTGGTGCAAGTGTCGTAGTACTTCGCCTTCAACTCTGGATCAATTGGAATGACTAGAAAGCCTTTTCCTATTAGCTGGCTTAACTGCTCCATAATTTCTTTGTCAAATGGTGATCCGCTCATAATTATCTACCTCTCCCTAGAGACTTTGACTTAACGATCTTGACAGTGTTTTTGTGTTCAGGCTTTGAGAACTCGGTGATTAATTCCTTTGCGAAGTCGTCAAGCTCAACTTTGTACTCACTCTTTGGTGTGTCAACCAATACTGGTGGAATCTTTTCACTAAGTTCACTCTTCATCATTTTATTTATGTCTGTATAGCCTTGGCTGGTTGATCCAACTAGTTCAGCCATTTGTATTGGCAACTCCTTCGCCATCACTTTATCTAAAGCATTACTTCTCTTGATAGCATCAAACTCTTTAACGGTCACGTTTGAGTAAGCGAAGTTCTCAGTGTTGATGTCAAAGCGGTAGCTCTTAATGAACTCTTCAAGGTTCGCTTCATGCTTGGTAGTGAAAAGAACTTTTCCCATGTTGATGAAGCTGAATCTCAAATCTACGCCTGACTTCTCTCTGATCTTATTAATAGCGCGGCATGCTAATGAGTTGTCGTTCCTGTACTTCGCTACTTCAAAATAGAAGGCTCCGGTAGTTGGGTCCACTACTTGTTTTACTTTAGTGTCAGCTTTCAATAGCACTTCATTCCACATGTTTATTTTATTAGTTATGTTCATAGTTGATCCTTTTTTATTGGTTTATAGCATTAATATAGCTATAAAAAATAAGGAGTCAACGGGTCATACCTTATATATTTGTGAAAATCGTCCATGAGCCTAGAGGCTCAACGGGAAAATGAAATTTTCGCAAACTATACATTTCAATGTGATGAGTGCTTATGAATTACTTTTTAAGAACAACGGCGAAAAAATTACATCGACAACACTAAAAAAGACACATACTGATTTTGGAAGACATACAAAGACGTTCGCAGATAAATCAAGACATAAAATGTTACTGAACAGACTCAAACTGATAGTTTGGGTTGTTGACTTTTCTTTTTCATCGATTATGATTAATTAAAATGAAATTATGGCGAATCGATGAATATTTTAGAAATGACTAGGCAGGCGATTAGAGATGAAGAGGATAATTTGCTTGTGCATGAAGTGCGCGACTCACTTGCGGATGTGTTTCGCAAGAACATTCGCTTATGGGACTATGAGCTTTTGCCGTTGCTTAAGATACAGCGTAAGAATCAATATCAGTACTTAGCTGACTTACTTACCAGGGCGGGATATGAATGCTCGGTAGACCAGGTTGGGGCATATCTTTCTAGAACTCGTGCTGAGGTATATGGGAAGAGAAAAGGGGCGAAAAATGATTGATGATAATTTCGCTCAATGGACTAAAGAATTATTAGACGAAGAGAGAAGAAACGGTAAGGCGACTAATGTTCTACAAATTTGTGTTGAGAACTTCGATGTTTGGGAAAATGAATTGATACCGTTGCTTCGTAGAAATGGTAAGCCGTGGTATCGGTCAATCGTTGAGATGTTGCATAAGAATGGCAACACTAATGCTAACGAAGCAATGATTCAAAAGTACTTTTCTCGCATAAGGAAGAAGAAGGGGCTAACTGGTCAGAAAGCATCTATTGCTTCTTCCCTCACACAAACTCGCTCCGTCGACGTCGTACCTAGTCCAGTAGCCGTGTCGCACCAGGTGGCGCCAGTGGAAGCGGTTGAGACACAAGTTCTTCCGCACCAGATACAAGCTGTCCGTCACACGCCTCCTAAACCGGCTATCGATCAGGAACATGCACATGTCTTTGCCAAGACTTCGCTAACTCCTGCTGTAGATTTTGAAGATTTGCGTGAAGAAGAAGACAGGTGGAAGAGGGAAGCACAAGAAGGGTGGGTAGCTGAATGGACGGGTGTTGATGAATATGTGTGGTTGGGGTTCCTTGAGAAAATTAACGAATACAACAGGTACAACAATCCAAAGTGGACTGTGTCGGGCAACCACACTAAATTTAAGAATGAGCTTGGAACCGAACAACAGAAAAACGTGTTCGATCTATTGAAGAGGAAGGTGGTAGTGCAAAGAAAAATTTAAAAGGAGAAAGTATGAAAGACGATGATTTTGAAAGAATAAGTGCAGAGGTGAGGCGGCTAACATATGAAGCCATTGAGGAAGGACACAGAGCTTCTATACTCGTCAAGCCAGGAATGACACTTGATGAAGTTTTCCAGACTAACTATAGAATTTTCCTAAGTGATAGATTTGCGAGTTGTGATTATGGAAGAGAGTTCTGGATTGCTTACATCCTTGAACTTAATGGCTATGAAGCTTCTATTGGTGAGATTGTAAAGCGGTTAGATTTATTGAGAAAAAGAAGCTAGCATTTCACAAGTATGCTAGACAAAAGAGAAAGCCCCTAACGGGGCTATTTTTATGCAAGGTAAGGTAAGAAGTCGCGCTCAAAATCGTTAATCAACTCGTCCAAAACTACCCAATCAAATAGATCCATTTTCCCCTCGTCGTTCATCTTTCTCAACTGTTCAAAAGACTTGGACTTAATTAGTGAAACTGCTGTAGGTTCCAACTTCGTTCTGATAGTGATTGTGCTTGCTTGCCCTTGTGTGATCATGTCCTGAATAATCTTACTGTTCGCAAACGCTTGGTGAACTTCTTTCTTGTTCTTCCCCATTAGTCCTTCATTGAAAACAAATAAGAAATGAATGTTCTCAATGTCTATACCGTCAAAAGTGCTGATCATCGCTTCGGCTGATGCAATAGACTTGTCAGGGGTAGCGATAGGTACGATCTCAAGAATGTCGCGTTTCATTAACTTATGTATCTTCACATATGCTTCTTGTGATGGAAGCTTGTTTTGCTCGTCAATGCCGTCCGCTGGATTGTCTAACAAAATATCAACTTCTTTGATTTCTGCTACGCCAAGAATATCAATAGACTTTCTACCGTCTTCTCTAACGTCAAAGTGGGCAACCCCCTCAATAGGATCTTGCTTACTAATATCTAGTAATTGACCTTTACTGTACTGTCCATGAACAGTTAAAAGCTCTTGGTGGTGTTTGTCTAAAGTGAACTTTGCTAAACGAACTCCAAGATTCTTGCATACACCAGCAACTAACAAACTTAGGATAGTTTTACCTACGCTTCCTTCGTTGCTGATGATGTTGATTACCTTCTTGTTGCGCTCTGCTGTTTTGACTGCTTCTCTTAATTCTCTGATACTCATATAAATCTCCTGTTGTTATTTTTTTGTGTGCCGCTCGGTTTCTTATTTTGCTTTTGGTGTATCTCTATCAATCTTCTCTTGAACTGCTATCTGAATGTATTTCGCCATAGTTCGTTCCTGATCCTTTGTAAGCTCCTTCGCTTTCAATGCAACTCGTAATGGCAATTTCAGTAAGTAGCAATATTTTTCTTTTTGTGTATCCATGTATTCTCCTTTTCTTATGTATATATAAAGTATATAGCAAATATATATTCTGGAGTCAACATGGAAGAGCCTCTAAAGGCTCTTATATTTTTAAATTGAAGCTAACCAATTCATGAAATTTTCATTTGTAGGGTTGGCTAAGTAGATTGCTTCATGTTCTGTTATGAAATCGTAGTCGTCTGCTTCAATTTGTACTTCTGCATAACGAACTGTGTTTGTATTGTACATCTGTGCTACCGGGTTTGATGCTGATAATAATTCTAATGTTCTCATGTTTGCTCCAATTTTATCGTTTTAGTTTTTATTTTTACTTACCTGTGACTGCATCAATCATGCTGTCAAGCTTTACCCAAACATAGCCCACTACGTTCCAAATCATTGAGCCAATTGTGTCTTTGAAGAAGGCCATTCCAAGTATGCCGATTATTAAGAAAAGTATCGCCATTTTAATTCCCCTTTGTTTTTGTTGTTATAATCCTATGATATATTATTGATATACAAAAGCAAGGTTAAGGCAAGGTTTTCCGACAAACGGTAAGAAACACAGATAAACGGCAAAAATGGATATCAGTGGAAGAAAACGACCTCGTGAGAAGGCTCAGGTTGGGCTTTCGCAGTGTAGTTGGTACGAATGTGCCAGGTGTATGAAAAAACGCTTGTAGGGCTTCTAAACGAATTTCAGCAAAGCGGTAGGGTGTTCAAAAAAAGAGAAAACCATACGAGCCAAGCGCAGCGTAAACGGAGGGCCCTGCGGGTTGAGCGACTAGATAGCGGGGTGGATTGATACCAGGGCGAAGCTGGAAGTCCTGCAAGGACAGGGAAGGGCGAAAGCCTTCAGGTAGAGACTATTAGTATCGTATTTTCACGCACAGTCTGCAAGGAAGTCACGGCCCTCGTGCGATCACGATTTGACCATCGGCAGTTTGGTAAAGTTGGCAACTTTGCACTCTTAAGGCTTACTGTAGTAAAATCTAGCGTTAACAAGTCCAGTTAAAGTTAGACCACACGGATCAAATGAAATCTATGCAACGTCATTTTGTAACTTCACGTCTCGGACGTGGAGTTGTTCACACAACAGAAAAGGATGATGGAAGCGTAGAGATAAAGGTACGTCTTCTTGATCATCCGGAAACCGATAACTTCGTACTTCAGGTTGATCAGAGCGGTGTTGAGTCATTCGGTCTTCCGCACATGGAGATGTTATTTCGCCTGAGTCGTATTTCTATCTCTCATTTGCTCTCTCAGCTAACTCGTGGCGCGCAACTCGATAGTAGCAAGCTAGATTTGACGGTAAAACCTTGGAATGGGGACCTTGCGGAGAGAGCTTTCGGCGGCGCCACGGTTGGATGCGTACATCTGTACACCTAGATTGTATCGTTTAGGACCAGGGCGAAGCTGGAAGTCCGTCAGGACAGGGAAGGGCGAAAGCCTTCAGGTAGGGGTGAGGTTTTGATGAGGTAAGAGAAAAGCCCACATAGTTGTGGGCTTGGATTGGAGTGTAGATTTTTACAGTGCTTGCTGGAGGTTGTTTAATCCTGCTTCAGCGGCTCGCTTAGCCTCGCGTTCCAAAGCTTTACGTTCACGTTCATCTATCCGTTTTTTCGCTTCGTCCTTTTCAGCTTGGGACTTGTGAGGATGATTCGTGATCTTAAAATCTTTATCGGCTTTTCTTTGTTTTGCATAACTCACATAAGGCATTGTGACTCCCCTTAGAGTGTTCAGTTGGCTCTTGCTACTGGTAGTTCGTCCCATCTTGTCGTGTAGCAAGGTGTCTTGTTTTCTGCCTTCATAGACCAGGTGGCGGTTGTGCCAGCAGATCCAAGCCTGACTGTATCACGGCCATAAAGGTTGTTGAGGCTGTCTAGCGCTTCCATGATTTTCTTACTCTTCTGTTTAGTTTCATAAACCTTAAACCTTGAAGCCAATCTACGGGATTAGGTGAGAGGCTGGTAGTCGGACAACAATTCAAAACCCGCTTAGCCAGCGCTGAAGTCATCAATGGCAGTGCGGAAACCGAGTTTGTCATAAGCTCGGATGATCCGCACGAGATGTGAGCGGTCTTGCACGCGTTCACCTTCGGTCACTTCGAAAATAATGTTTTCGACTGAGAAATCATGCTCGCGGGCTGCTGCCAAGATCGACTGAATACAGGTCGCCGGATAATTGACAGCATTCGGCAAAAAATTGATTGAAAGCCGTTCGCGGCTACCCAGGCAGGCCGCGCTATGTATAGCCCCGACGCGGCACCTTTGGTCAAACTGGTATAGATTGTCGGCAGTAACGCGGCGCAGAACCTCAGCGGCACCTTCGCCATTCGGACCGCGTACTAAAGCCTAGTAAGCGACGATACTGCGGTGGCTAACGTCAACAATCGGCTAGTAGGAAAAGCGTAGCTCAAAGTCAAGTTTTTTGCTCTGATGACACTTGTCGCAGCCGTGGATATCCGAATGCGGAATTGACTGGAGGGAAATCATACGTGACCTGTATCGTAAGGTCACAGTGTGCACAGAAGGAAACGCTAACGGATCAGAAATGTGCGCACGACTGGGAAAATCGGTCCTTTTGTGGACTAGTATCTCCATTTTAATACTTGACTTCCTGACCTTGCGAAGTGCGAATATGATGGCCCGACGTGCTCTAAGTAGTCTCCCCCATAGGTGGCAATGCTAGCCGGACAGCCTTTTTCATTTTTGGCGGTTACTATTGATCATGCGGGTGCTCAGATCAAGGTCTCGCGATTGTCGCGCCTCCGATTCACTTGCAGCGTGAAAGTACTAGCGCCAAAAAAATTCGCCCTTCGATACATAGGTGGTCTGATCTGGATTAGCAGGCCATTAGTTTCTGGAAAATGCGGTGCTGCAACAAGTTTAATTCAATCGCGGCCATTTTTCCGATTTCGATTACGATCCAAGATGTTCAATACGAATTCAGTAGTGACTCCGTATACAACATGCGCAATCAAGCCGCGTGCATGCGCTTGCCAAGGATACGAACCCGGTTTTGCGCCAAGCCCGCTTAACGAATTCAAGGCTTCGTCCTGTACCAAGAAAAGACTGAGACCGAATAGCGCTCCACGCGATACTCCATGACCAGGTATCTTCTCTCGCATCAATGCGTACCCCGCCGCTGGCGTAATACCAATCGAGTAATGAGTTAAGTTTCCAGCAACGTCATGCTGGCGGTCAGTCAGATTCAACCCAGTAAGCTGTTCGACTTTGCTGACCAGCACGTGTGAAGGCGGTTCCCCTCCAGGCCGGACACCTATCGTCTGTGCGCGCGCTAATGGATCCTCTCGGTTCCACATAAACCAGTCGACACGGTCAAGTGCCCACACAGCCACTGCGCCAGCCACTACACCCATCAATGCTGTAGAGACACCCCCTGCCGTATCCGTGTCTAGTGGAATAAATTTTTCCATAACTCCTCCGGTTCGTTGTTCGTCATCGTATAACGGAATGACAGAACAATACGCACGATTCATCTCAGCGGATTTTTTGGACAAGGCATGCTTTCAGACAAGTGTGCATGGGGCTCGCTTTCCAACTTAATGAAAATACCTACCTATGTTTTCTTGAGGACCTTTGGTTGCTTATGGCCGTTCATTTTCTGTGCTACTGTAATTGCTGACTTGGCACGGCTTACTCTCATCAAGAAGTCGCTCTAAAACTTCCTGTAAAATTGCTAAAGAAAACGGTTTGGTCAGAATAGCGGTTTTTCTATCAATCAGCTTTGCTATTTCCGACTGATTGGAATAACCAGTGACAAAAATAACTGGAATATCGATGCCAGCTTGGCGAGTGGCCTTGATCATTTCAGATCCGCTCAAGCGGGGCATTGCATAGTCAACCACTGCGAGGTCAGGCGGGTCCATTTTTATTAGTTCCAAGCCATTCAGACCGTCTGTTGCAGCTGACACTGAATAACCGAGCAAATTAAGACTTTCCACGAGAAAACTGCGAACGTCGTCATCGTCATCTACGACAATCACACGCTTTGTTCGGTTTGCGTAGGGTCCATTTAGCGAATTTTTATTTAGCAAAATCTCAGGTTGCGGCGATACGGTACGCCGAAGCATTATGCGAACATTTGTCCCGATTCCTTCGGCGCTGTCAATAGTCACGGTCCCACCTGCCTGTCTAACAATGCCATAAACTTGCGCTAGACCTAAGCCGGTACCCTGTCCAACAGCTTTAGTCGTGAAAAATGGATCGAATGCGCGTGATACGACGTCAGGGGACATGCCAGAACCTGTATCGGAAACTATGATCGTGAGCCATTTTTCCAAGCTAGTATTCGACTCATCTTCGGCGGAGGTTTGACGAATAGTTAAGGTTCCAAAATTTGACATTGCGTCACGTGCATTGATTGCTAGATTCAAAAGTGCCAGTTCTAGCTGAGTTTTGTCTACTATTGCGTAATTGCTATGTTGATCGAGTTGATAAACCACACTAACCGATGGGCCCAGCGTATGCTGGAAAAGGTCTCCCATTCCAGAAATGAGAGCTGTAATATCGACTGGTTGCAGATTGACTTGTTCTAGGCGCGAGAAGGCCAGCAGTTGCGCAGTAAGTTTAGCGCCTCGCATCGCAGCGTCCAAGCCTCGCTGGGCTAAGGCTGAAATTCGAGCAGGATCGTCAGCTTTAAATTTAATAAGTTGTAGATTGCCGCAAACCGCCTGTAACAAGTTATTAAAGTCGTGCGCTAAGCCACCGGTCAGCTGTCCAACTGCTTCCATTTTCTGAGCGTGCCTCAGCCGCTCCTCGACCTTCCGTGATTCGGTTAAGTCCGTTACAACGACGCCAAACAGTCGTAGATTTGGCGTGTCAGAAGTGATCTCAGCAATTGACATGGCTATAAACGGATGGGAGCCGTCCTTTCGCAATACCAACATTTCCAGCCGTGGTACATCCCTGGCTGAACCTCGGATTGCAGTAATTACTGCTTCGTAATCATTAGCCGAAAGATATTTTTGCAACGAAGATCCGACTATCTCTTCCAACGACATGCCGAATATGCTCGCTATACGGCTGTTGCCGTAAACGATGATGCCATCGTCTGCCAAGGTCATGGCACCTTCGCTCATTTGCTCAATCAAAAAGCGATATGGGCGGTCTGCATTATGTAGTGTATATACTTTAGCATCATCGTGTCTGCCGACTAATAATGCATCTACTTCACCATTGCGGATAGCATCAAGGGTTTCATGAGCTTCTTGCAATTGCTGTCGTAGATCTGCGATAAGGAGTTGTTCTTCAATCTTATCGTACCTAGTATTCATTCCTTCAGTCCCCATACAGATCGAGCATGAGTAGTACCTTAGCATCGTCCGACATTGCGCCGACTGCCCTACGAGTGGGAAGTGGAGCTATTCGAACAAGTGTTGGTACCGCGATGATTTGGGCGTCACGGGCACGCTGAGGGTTTTGATAGATATCGATAACCGACAGATTGACTCGCCCTGCTAAATATTGCTTGCAGACTCGTTCGATATTCACAATCGCTTGCATTGACTTCGAAGTGGTGCCAGAGACATAAAGCTCTAAAATATATTCAACGCCGGGTCTGCTAGGAATATCATCACAAGCAACCGTCTTATATGGTATCGGATCGCTCATGTGTAATCCTGAGCAGATCGAATATCTAGGCCAACGAGGACTTTTTCGGTGTTAGACAAGTCGCCAATGATTCTTGTTAATGGCTCGGGTAGGCGACGCACCAATGTAGGTAAGGCGAGAATTTGGTCGCCGGCTGCTAATTGTGGAGTAGAACGCAGGTCAATGATTTCAATCGTATATCGACCGACCAAATGCTGTTCACAGATGGCTTTTAAATTACGAATTGCAGCGAGCGATTTAGGTGTTTGCCCTGCAACGTATAAGCGTAAAGTGTGGTGGATCAGGCTTTCAGCTGATGCACTCTCTTTGCCATCGACAGTAATATTCATAACGCCTCCTTAGCCGCGCCGCGTTGCCATGGCGAGACGATCTGTTTCTGTCGTTTCCTGTTGCTGCATTAACTGAGCAGTGATGGCTTCGGATTCAGACTCTTCTGCTGCCAGTGACGCACGTAGCTCCGCAATTTGACGTTCAGTATCATGTCTCTTGCGCTCAAGTTCGCGAGCTTGCCGTTCAATTTGCTGTGAAGCGCGCAGGGCTTCTGCACGCTCGGATGCCTCCTGCGCAGCTCGTGCCGAACCAGTCAAGACACCAGCGGCGCCAATGTACGCCGGGATAATACTAATTCCCGAGTCAAGAATTTGGTACTCTCGCAACTGATTTGAATGGCCCATACCCCGGGACTTTAATACGTAGAGGAGGCGGTTACGCTCGCCATTTGCTTCGGTATGTGACAGCGATATCCATGTGTCCATGAGGGACGAAATACTGCGTTCGACTTCGCTCATCGACGAGTCTGCTGTAGATAAACTGGTATAGAGTGCTGTGATACCACGTGACTTTAGAAGATCTACTAAGCGTAACAGGGCTGAGTGGACTTCAGAAGCTGGGCCGCGAAAAGCCGATATTGGATCGATGATGACTACGCTTGGGTCAAATTCCAGGACATCACGATGCATTTTTGCTAAGTGCATCTCTAGGCCATAGAGTGTGGGTCTGCTCGCTTCAAAACGTAATTGATCAGTATCAATGTGTTGCGCCAAGTCTAGCCCCACCGACTGCATGTTGCGCACGATCTGATCAGGCGACTCTTCAAAAGCGAAGAATAGACATCGATTGCCAGCACGACAACATGCATCCGCGAACATCGCTGCGAATGTCGATTTGCCGGTTCCGGCTAGACCCGACATCAAGATACTTGAAGTACGATAGTAGCCATGCCGTTCAAACATTGCATCCAACTGTGGTACGCCAGACGAAACTATTTCGCTAGAAGTACCGTGATTTAGTCGTGCTGATGTAACCGGCAAAACGCTAATACCGTTCTCATCAATGAGAAATGGGTACTCATTGGTGCCATGTGCAGATCCGCGATACTTGACAATGCGCAGGCGGCGGGTTGCAACTTGATCAAGAACACGATTGTCCAACAGGATTACGCAATCCGATACATATTCCTCAATGCCGAATCTTGTCAATTGACCATCACCACGCTCACCTGTGATGACTACAGTGACGTTACGAGCCTTCAGCCATTCGAACAGCCGGCGAAACTCTGCGCGCAGCAGTGTAGTGTCGCTAAATCCGGAGAACAGGGCTTCGATAGTGTCCAGGACGACACGCTTCGCACCGATGGTGTCAATGGCATGTCCTAGCCGAACAAACAAGCCCTCCAAGTCGTATTCGCCCGTTTCCACAATTTCGGTAGGATCGATCCGAACATGATCGATGTACAGCTTGCCGTCACTGATCAGCTGGGGCAGGTCATAGCCTAAGGACGCAACGTTAGCGGCAAGATCTGATGAGGGCTCCTCGAATGACATGAACACGCCGTGCTCATTCGACGCAGTCGCGCCGCTGACCAAAAAAGTCATTGCGAAAAGAGTTTTTCCACTCCCCGCCGAGCCGCATATCAAGGTTGGCCGTCCCAAAGGCAGTCCACCATTGGTGATGTCGTCGAACCCGACGATACCAGTCAGGGTCTTAGGTAGTGATTGATTTGTCATGAGTTTTCTGTCTATTTCCGAGGATTTTCTTCACATTATAGGAGAGTTAGGTAGCTTGCAGACAATTTAGTGTCGGCGCATTTTTTCGTTCTACCCATCCTTCGAAAGGTTGTACGAACCTGCTCTCCGGCAGGGGATGAGTAGTTGGCATGCCTAACGGGTGGATGCAAGCGGTTAATTAGTATTGACAGTCTTCGACGTGTCCGTTGCAAGTCAAGCGTGTTTGCCTACTGAGCTACGGAGGAAATAGTTTCTGCATCTACCTTAGTAGCGTATCAAACAAGAAGAATTTGCGAGAAGCAGAGGTTCGAGAGGGTTGACCGTTTCTTCAGGTGATACCATGACATTCCAGCAGGGTAACTACAAGGACGGATCGTGGCGCAGTGGGCTTCAACGCGGGTAGGGGAATTCTTCACGAAGTGCCCAGGATGGACTATTTCGCTCAAAGGAGAGGAGGTCGTCCTCGTGAAGGATGGGCAGATGTCTATCGCGGTCGTCATCAATCCAAAGCCATTGTCCATTGAGACGGGTGCCTTCTGGTCCTCAGTGATTTTCTGCCCGACTGGTCAGCAGGCCATACATCTTGACGGTATTCCCAATGCCAGTGCAAAGGACATGTTCGGCAAGGTGCAAGCTGAGCGCAGCAGGCAACTAGCCATCATTGAAGCTAGGCGCAAATGCGAACGCTTTGACACGCTCGTCGCTTTACTCGTTGAGTGGTACAGGAAGATCGTTGCTGCCATTCATGCCCATGACAAGGCCAGGTGGTGGATACCTGATGAGGTGCTTCAAAAGTGGCTCAGCATGAAGGGGCAGGCCGTTGGCAACGGGGCCGAACTGGAGAGCCTGCTGGTGGATTCTGATGTCAGCAAACACTTGAAGGCTCAAGGCAAAGAGGTGCAGACGGCTCTTGCGTGGCGCAAGAAGGATTTCCCCTCGCATGTTGCTTCGCTCAATGAAGCGCACCTGAAGAGGGAACTTATTGAGTGTAAGGATTTTTTTGACAAGATTGAAAAGTCGCCGTTGACGGTTGAGCAGGCGAAGTCGGTGGTCTGCTTTGATAATCGGGTGCTAGTTGTCGCGTCGGCCGGGTCGGGCAAGACTTCAACTATGGTTGCGAAGGCAGGGTATGCACTGCACCGTAACGTGGTGCCACCCGAACGCATTTTGCTGCTGGCTTTTAACAAAGAAGCTGCCAAAGAGCTCCAAGTTCGGGTCGATGAGCGTCTAAGTCCTCTCGGGTTCACAAGTGAAGGCATTGTCGCCCGCACCTTCCACAAGTTCGGCCTCGATGTAATTGGGCATGCGACAGGCAAGAAGCCGAGCTTGGCTAGTTGGCTTGAAGGAGGCCGAGACCTTGAACACCTCTCAACTCTGATTGATGGC
This sequence comes from Massilia sp. UYP34, assembly GCF_056279385.1. Taxonomy (NCBI): domain Bacteria; kingdom Pseudomonadati; phylum Pseudomonadota; class Betaproteobacteria; order Burkholderiales; family Oxalobacteraceae; genus Massilia; species Massilia sp. UYP34. The sequence goes on from NZ_JBWBRF010000022.1 coordinate 20,291, forward strand.
CTGAAGGATAGCAACCCCTTGTTCCGCACCCGGTGGGATCTGTTCCGTGTAGTGCTCAGCCGTGACCTTCCCAAGTTCGGCAAGGAATTTGACGGTGCCGAAGACCGTGATCGCAACACCAAAAAATATGGTTTTAGGACTCTTCGTGATGAGGTTGTGAAGAGCCACGGCGAACGCATGATTGCTGATTGGCTTTTCTACAACGGGGTGGATTATCAGTACGAGCCTGACTACGTTCACCAAACCGCAGACGCGGCCCACCGTCAATATCAGCCGGACTTCTTCTATTCAGGTATCAACCTCTACCACGAACACTTCGCACTGGATGCGTATGGTCAACCCCCAGCTGAGTTCAAGGACTACATGCAAGGGATAGAGTGGAAGAGAGGCTTACACAAGCGACATCGAACTGCACTTATTGAAACGACTTCTGCTCAGCTTCGCACTGGTGCAGCCTTCCAGATTTTAGAGAAGGAACTGACAGCGAGGGGCATCGCGCTCGATCCTAATCCTGATCGTGAAACAACGGGACGCAAAGCGATTGAACATGAAGAGTTGGTGAGGTTGTTCCGCACCTTCCTGACGCATGCGAAGAGCAATGACCTTACTGATGCGGATCTGAGGAAGCGGCTCAAGGACAGTAACGCGGGCTCGTTCATCTACCGTCATGAAATGTTTCTTGACCTGTTTGAAGACATTCGCAACGCATGGGAGAAGAGCTTACGTGCCAGTGGCAGTATTGATTTTGAAGACATGCTGAACATCGCCGCCGACCATCTTGAGTCGGGAAGATGGGAATCGCCTTACACCCTTGTCATGGTTGATGAGTTCCAAGACGCTTCGCGTGCCAGGGCCAGGCTCACGCGTGCGCTGGTTAGCAAACCGAACCGTTTTCTGTTTGCCGTGGGCGACGATTGGCAAAGTATCAACCGCTTCGCCGGCGCCGATCTCTCCGTCATGACAGGTTTTGAAGAGTGGTTCGGGAAAAGCGTCACTCTTAAGCTCGAGCGAACCTTCCGCTGTCCTCAGTCCATTTGCGACGTGTCCAGCAAGTTCGTGCTGAAGAATCCAGTGCAGCTTCCTAAGGTAGTGAGATCTAGTCAGCCTGAGCATGCGCCGTCCGTCCAAGGCTTCCAAGTTGATCATGACGGCAAGCTTCAGACAGCGATAAGCATTTGGATGGCGAACCTGTGCAGCAAGGTTGCATCGGGCGCGGTGGCGCCGGGGAAGAATGGAAAGTTGTCTGTCTTCGTGCTTGGTCGCTACAACAGAGATGTCCAACTCATTCCTGAGGACTGGCAAGCGAAGTTCGGTCGGTACCTAGAAGTGAAGTTCTCTAGCGTTCATGGGTCCAAGGGGCTGGAAGCGGACTATGTGATCCTGCCCCGCGTTGTCAACACTCGGTCTTCATTCCCGAGCATGCAGACAGATGATCCTGTTCTTCAGTTGGCAATGCCGTCAGGCGACAGCTTCCAGTTTAGCGAAGAGCGACGACTGTTCTACGTGGCCTTGACTCGCGCCCGCAGGTCAGTAGTTCTCTTCACCGTCGACGGCAACATATCGCCCTTTGTCGTGGAACTTATGAAAGACACGAATCTTGAGTTGGAACGAATTGACGGAGAGAAGACGAAAACGAGGATGTGTCCAGCGCCCGATTGCAAGACTGGTGTTCTCGTTAAACGAAAAGGGCCGTACTCTGAATTTTGGGGTTGCAACAGGTTCCCGAAGTGCAGGCACTCAGAGAAGATCGTCCCTAAACCTCACGTAGCGAAGTAAATTTTTCGCGAGCGATTCGGCCGATCATGCTCATTCGTATGCAATAGTGTGTGTAACTTTACTGCCATTTTCACGTATTCTTAAGACGGTCGCGGAGCTTGGCGGCGCTCTCCAATCGGGCGAAATCAATATTGATACACTGTCGCTATACTAGTCCTTCGTGTTAATGGAACCTCACATTTTAAAAATTCCGGATTTCTGAATAATTCATGAAATTTAGAAGCGATTAGCCGAGGTGTTGCCGTAATTGCACAGCTCAAACAATCACGGTATTGACTGCAACGTCAGGATATCGAACTAATACAACGTCAACTGATGACTCTTTATATAGTGCGCGAGCGGAAGCCGACACGAGATAGTCTTTTTACAAAGCCTCTGAATTCCGTTATAAATGTGCCACCAAGTGCTTTTTCAATGTACATATTCTCCAGAAACAGAAATCTCGACTCGTTCGTAGTTTCTTCGGCGAAAACGAAGTCACATCCCCGGTCAAGCGCCTCGATCTCCATTTAACTAATCAGTTCAATGCCAACCAAAAGCATGGAATCAGCTTTTTTCCAGCCAAATCGAATCGATCCGGGCAACGCCTTTATAAGTTGCACTAACTAAGCTTCCAACGACCCATCCGTAGCAGTCTTTCGCGTAGATAATCAACGGCACAGGTGTGAAAGCGCAACTATGCAGAGGCTCCCCGGACCTCTGCTGACCAGAGGAAGGGTTTTGTATTTCAAACAAGATTTCGGGGGTCATGTGGAAAAAAAGCCTACGGATTCAACTAAACTTGACACATATGTGTCATCAATATGCTCATATTTTACCCCCTTACCTCTTGACTGTCTGCACAATAAGCCTAAATTTTCCCCAGCTCGGCGTCATTCCATTGCCAGAACGCAACAATCGCAAGTGTCAAGCGATAAATTTGACGGATTCGCTTCAAGTCGTGTTATAGTTGAAAAAGTTTCCACCGAGAAACCTCATCTTCCATCGTAAACATAGAAAAATGACATGAAGAAAAAGCTTAGCAGTATAGGTGCGCGTCTTACCATCGGGTACGGTACCGTATTCGTTTTGATGGCAGTTCTTACCGCCTTAGCGACTTACAGGGTTAGTCAGATCGATAGCACGCTAACTCACATAAATGACGTGACTAACGTCAAACAAAGGTACGCTATCAATTTCCGCGGTAGCGTTCACGACCGAGCAATTGCTTTGCGCGATGTGGTCTTGGCACAGGACCAGGCAAAAGCTGAGACTCCAATCTCACTGATAAAAACCCTGGACGCCAACTACGCCAGTGCAGCAGTATCAATGGACAAGCTCTTTCAATCTATTGACGGAATACTTCAAGATGAAAAAGAAGCATTGGCAGACATCAAGGGTCAAGAAAATCGGACCAAGCCATTAATCGAAAAGGTTATTTCGCTGCGCGCTGCGGGGCAACTTGAAGAGGCATCGCTATTGCTACAAGACCATGCTGCGCCAGCTTTTGTTGGGTGGCTAGCCAGTATAAATAAGTTTATTGACATGCAAGAAAGATTAAACAACAGCGAAGCCCTAAGCGCACGGGAATTAGCGTCGGGCTTCTTGGGATGGATGATTTTTTTATCCGCAGGCGCGATCGCAACAGGGGCCGTGGGTGCATGGTACATCGCACGCAGCTTAATTAACCAGCTAGGAGGTGAGCCCGAATATGCTACCACAATTGTTAAAGCAATTGCGGCCGGTGACTTGCGCGTTGAAATTGAAACTAGAGGAAGCGATAGCGCTAGTCTACTATTTGCCATGAAGGCTATGCGAGATAACTTGGTCACTATTGTAGAGCAAGTTCGCAGCGGAACCACAAGTATTGCCAATGTTTCAAATGAAATTGCAAATGGCAATAGGAACCTCTCTGGAAGAACTGAGCAGCAGGCTAGAACGCTTGAGGCAACGGCTGCATCGGTGGAGCAACTTACTGGAACGGTAAGAGAAAACGCACATAATGCCACCCAGGCCAACACCCTGGCTGTATCGGCCTCGGAGGTTGCGTTGCGCGGCGGAACCGTTGTAGCACAAGTTGTTGAGACAATGGATTCTATCAACGAGTCGTCCAAGAAGATTGTTGATATCATCAGCGTTATCGATGGTATTGCCTTCCAGACCAACATCCTTGCGTTGAATGCTGCGGTAGAGGCGGCTCGAGCTGGCGAGCAGGGTCGCGGCTTTGCAGTTGTTGCTACTGAAGTGCGCAACCTGGCTCAACGCTCTGCGGCAGCAGCTAAAGAGATTAAGGAGTTAATTGGGAGTTCGGTAGAGCGTATTGATGCTGGCGCGAGGCTCGTCAGTGAGGCTGGCTCAACGATGAAAGAAATCGTCACGTCCGTTAGACGTGTTACCGACATCATGGGGGAAATTACTCACGCGAGTTCGGAGCAGAGCACAGGAATTAGTCAGGTAAATGAAGCAGTCAGCCAAATGGATGATGCAACTCGTCAGAATGCAATTCTGGTCCATGAGGCGACCGGAGCAGCCGCCTCCCTCGAAGCCGAAGCCGAGCGGCTTGCTGCAGTGGTAAGCGTTTTTCGTCTTGATACCGTTGGTTCCAAAAATTTAATGCAGAAAAACCGATTGGCACTTAGTAATTAAGATTTGCCTACGCAGAGATATAAAACCCATTGAAATTAACCAAATATGAGCCAAGAAATACATAGAGAGTTACTGTCATTTAAAATAGGCAAAGAGGAGTATGGGATTGAAATCCTAAACGTCCAAGAAATACGTGGATACGAGGGCGTAACACGAATCGCGAATGCTCCGAGTTTTATCAAAGGCGTAGCGAATTTGCGTGGGGTAATCGTACCGATTATTGATATTCGGATCAAATTCGGACATTCTGACCCAACCTATGACAGCACGACCGTAGTGATCGTGCTCAACCTTGGTAAAAGCACCGTCGGAATCGTCGTTGACAGTGTTTCGGACGTCACGAGATTAACACCAGAACAAATTCGAGCTGCTCCTGATGTTGGTCGCCCCAATGACGCCAACTATATTGTCGGGCTTGGAATCCTCGAGGAACGGATGCTGATTATTGTTGACATTGTTCAGCTCGTCGAATCAGATGAAATACATAGATTCGAACCGCTGATGGCAGCCTGATCAAGCGATCAGGTAATGTCGCCGTAGAAAATTAAAATGGTCCGCTCATAGACTTTTTCTGACGAAATTGATCCCGCGTTTCGGAGTGTTACGCTGATAGCAATATAAAACTGTAGACAGTGATGTACGGATGAGTGATAACTCGAAATTTTGAAGCGTAAAAAGTTGTCTAAAGAAGCAAAATCAAGGAAAGTAATGGATGAAGAAAAACGTGCGGACGACGCAGTAATAACGACAAGTAAAGCTGCTCGCATGCTCGGTGTGGCCGTCAGTACAATGCAGAACTGGATGGAAAACGGCTCCATTTTGTCGTGGAAAACTCCTGGCGGACACCGTAGGACTTACGCCAGTGCGATTCAGGCTCTTTTAGACGGTAAGGTAGACGATCTTTGTATTACAGATGTGCGTCGTTTGCCATTGCCGACAGACCCTGAATTCCTACCTATTTCGAATCCTCCATTCCTCGTTTCGGAAACTGAGGGGCAGCGACTTGCCTCACTTGCCCTGCTTGATTTGCACCATATTGGAGAAGATGAACGTTTTGATCGCATCGTGCGTCTTTCGGCGATCGCAACACGAACATCAATTGCCGCAATCTCATTTTTCACACCGAGGACTCAATGGGTTAAGGCGGCAGTAGGACTTGAGATACGCGAGTTTCCGCGAGAGTGGAGTTTTTGTAACTATACAATTGCGCAAAACGAACTGCTAACGATTGCTGATGCGAAGCTGGATGAACGTTTCAATGGCAACCCCTTTGTAAATCAAGATCCTTGCATACGTTTTTACGCAGGCGTGCCCTTGCGCGATGAGCGTGGCCTGGCTGTCGGTACGCTATGTGTATTCGATAGGGAGCCGCGCAAGTTGCGTTTGGTCGAACTTCAAGCTTTTACCGATCTTGGTGCGATAGCATGTGACACTCTAAAAGGTCGGTGACGGACGAATTATCTTTTTGAAATTTACGTTCACTCTTCTAGATTCCAGACGTTTAGCTGTTAGCATCATGGATGTAAAGCGGTTTAATGGACAATTTGGTGAACCGAGTAAGAAGTCACGGTAACATAACAATTCTAATTAGTTCGATCGATCTAATGCCAGCGTGATCTTTCGGAACGTCATATTCGCTTACGGTGTGCTTTAGTCTCGGCCCAGTCAAAAAGAGTTTTAAGCTTTGCAATGATTTGCGGTCTTACTTGGCGGTTCAGGCATCGGAAAAACAAGTAGTCGGATACGCGCACACACACCGCCCCGTTCGATAAACGGGCGCATGCTCTCCTGATCGCTGCCATTGACCGCCCATCCTACCGTTGGCTCTGCTAAGCCTTTTGACTAGGGTTCAGTGAACAATCACTCGACAGTACGCCTAAGGAAGAGTATCCTTGTTGTACTTCTACAACTGTAGCTGTGTGATGTTGGTCAAAACTACACGAGAGACTGGGAGAGTCGTCTCCTCACTGGGAGTAAGCTCCTTTGCCAGTCCGGACACTTTGGTCGCGCGCCCAATAGAAACATCTCGTGCACTGTAACCCAATTCTTTGTAGACGTTGACTAGCTCATCATCGGGCTCATCAGCAAAACAATAGCTGCACCTCCGCGTTAGCGCTTCAGCTTCTAAGTTCTGTAGCAAGGAGGTAGCGAGCTCCTTAGCTCTGTATGGGTCGGCGAACCAAAGCGACTCGATTCTTATTACGCCGTTGAAGCTTAAAGCGATGAGCCTTGCAATTACTTGCCTCTGTGCATTTTTAACATACAGTAGGTAGGGGATGGCTGACTGCATGCTATCAGACTGAGCTGGCACCTGGTTGCCAGGCTTTGCGTCCCGATCGGTTTGGAAAATCATAGTCATATTCACAGTTTTAAAGCGTAAAGTCCTCGCGAAAATCATAGTGCCATAGAGAAATATTTCAAACAAGTAATTTCGTTGGATTCGTCATTATTTACAAGAAGTGTTAAGATTTACACCTTTAGATGCAACATCTCTAGGTCGAAACGCTTGATGAAGGGTCGCAGGCACGTAAGCAACAAAAAGCAAGCAGGCTCGTCGGCTCAATAAAGCTGCAGCCGGCAAATCCATCCGGGACAATTGGGTCATTTATGTTTCCACAAATCATCTCATCATTCTTCTCTGGCAACGGTAAGGTCGAGAACTTATTGCGAGAACATGATTGGTCAACATCACCCCTCCTAGAACCTGCTTTGTGGTCCAAGCCCTTACAGTACGCTGTAAGGTTCCTCTTAGACTCAAAAAATGCGATTTTTATAGCTTGGGGACCAGAGTTGCGACTTTTGTACAACGATGCCTACGCGGAGGTGTTGGGGGACCGGCACCCGCAAGCCCTAGGCGAGCCTTTGCAACTGGTGTGGCCTGATGTGTGGCCTGACATTGAGCCTCTGGTAAAGCGCGTTATAGCTGGCGAGGCATGCCGGTTCGAAGATGCACACTTTGTCTTACAACGCGACGGCAAAGAGGTCGGCTCATGGTTTTCATTTTCATATACACCATTACGGGACCTGGACGGGTCTGTCCACGGCTTTTATTGCATTCTGACCGAGACAACCGACCAAGTTCTCATGCGCCAGAAGCGGCAAAGCGAGACTGATCGAGTATATAGCTTGTTTGAGCGCTCTCCGAGCTTTATGGCGGTACTCGAAGGTCCACAGCTTAAGTACTCCCTTGCGAACGCAGCATATCTAAATTTTGTGGGACAGCGCGATCTTATTGGGAAATCAGTTAGCGAAGTATTTCCTGAGATTGGCGATCAAGGTTACCTCAACTTATTCGCACAAGTCTATGGCAGTAGTGAGCCTTTCATTGGGAGAAACCTACCTGTGGCGCTGGATAGGAAAGGCGATGGCGTTCTGGAAACGCGTTATGTTGACTTTCTTCTTCAACCTACACTCGATGGCTCCGGCAAAATCACCGGTATTTTTGTTGAAGGTTATGATGTAACAGAGCACGTGCTCGCCCAAGAAAACGCACGCCATAGCGAGCAAATTGCACGAAACGCGACGCAGTTACAACAAGAGGAACGAAGCCGGCTCATGGCGTTGCTAGAGGCGGCTCCCGTTGGCATCGGATTCGCAGATCCTAGTGGGCGCCTCACAATGGTGAACGCTGAAAATCGGCGTATCTGGGGGGACCACCCTATGTCGGAGCAAGTTGACGAATATCTAGAATGGAAAGGCTGGTGGGCCGATAGGTCTTCCCGTCATGGCATGCCCATAAAGCCTGCGGAGTGGGGCCTTGCCCGCGCGCTTCGCGGAGAAGATGCAATTAGCGACGTAATTGAAATCGAACCATTCGGGATGCCCGGAACCCGTCGCACACTCTTACTTCGTGCAGCCCCAGTACGAAACAGTCAAGGAAAGATTATTAGCGCTGTCGTTGCCCAGACGGACATTACTGACCGAGTTCGTAGCGAGCTGGCTTTACGAGAAAGTGAACAGAGATTTCGGACCATCACAGACGCAATGCCACAGATGGTCTGGTCGACCCTTGCTGACGGCTACCACGACTACTACAACCGGCAATGGTATGAGTTTACTGGAGCTCCTCTCGGAACTACAGATGGCGAAGGGTGGAACGATATGTTCCATCCTGAAGACCAGAAACGGGCATGGGAGCAATGGAGTTCCTGCCTCTCAACGGGCGGGATTTATGAAATCGAATATAGATTGCGGCATCATTCTGGAACATATCGTTGGGTTCTTGGTAGAGCGTTTCCGGTTCAAAATGAAGAAGGTAAGATAGTCCGATGGATGGGCACGTGCACTGATATCCATGATCAAAAGCTCGCACAAGTAACTTTACAAGAGAAAGAAGAACGCTTCAGAGCGTTGGCCGAAAACATCCCGCAGCTTGCCTGGATGGCGGATGTAAACGGCGTGATTTTTTGGTATAACAACCGCTGGTACGATTACACTGGGACAGCCGCTAATGTAATGGAAGAATTCGGGTCCAAAAATATCCATCACCCTGAATATGTTGATGCAGTTAAAAAGAAATATAGCGAGCATATTCGTGCAGGTAAGGTTTGGGAGGACACATTTCCAATGAAAAGGCACGACGGGACCTACCGATGGTTCTTGTCGCGAGCGGTACCAATATATAACGCAGACGGCGCAATTACCCGCTGGTTAGGCACCAATACGGACGTGACGGAACAGCGCGACGCTGCTGAATCTTTACGTCAAATGGATAGGCGCAAAGACGAGTTCTTGGCAATGCTCGCACACGAGCTTCGAAATCCGCTTGCGCCAATCACAACAGCAGCGAACCTCCTCACAGTAACTCAGCCAGATTCGAATCGTCTTAAACAGATCAGTAGTGTAATTTCACGGCAAGCGTCTCACATGACAAGCTTAATTGACGATCTGCTGGATGTCTCGCGAGTTACCCGAGGTTTGATCACGCTTCATAATGAGGAAATTTCTGTCAAAACCGTGTTGGCCGAGGCAGTTGAGCAAGCTAAGCCATTAATCGACGCTCGTTCTCACCAGCTAAAGACCACAATGCCAGATGATGACTACTTTGTTCTTGGTGATCGAAAACGTCTTGTCCAAGTGGTATCGAATCTCCTTAACAATGCTGCAAAATATACGTTGCCGGGAGGTGAAATAGGAATCTCGCTAATCCCTAGCGATAAGCAAATCCAGATTTCAGTTAGGGATAATGGAATAGGGATGTCTGCGGATCTATTGGTGCATGCATTTGATTTGTTTGCACAGGGGCAGCGCACGCCTGATAGGGCCCAAGGCGGATTAGGAATTGGCCTAGCGTTGGTTCGGAGTTTGGTACAGCTGCACGGTGGATCAATTGCGGCCTTTAGCGAAGGCCCAGGACATGGCTCGGAATTAACAGTTACTTTGCCGCGCGTTAAATCAAATGACAAAATCAACGCTATGCAGTTGAGTGACGATACTATTGAGCGTGGTACAATTTCGCTAAGAATTTTAGTTGTTGACGACAACGAGGACGCTGCCCAGACTCTCGCAATGTATCTGAACGTTCTGGGACACGATGCATACTCAGAATATCGTGGTAGTACGGCATTGGAACGTATTAGAGAAATTAATCCAGATGTCTGCTTGTTAGACATTGGACTTCCAGATATTGACGGCAAAGAGCTTGCAGCGCGTATCCGTAAAATCCATCCTTTTCAGCAGATTCAAATCGCTGCTGTTACAGGATACGGGCAATTACAGGAACGTCAGGCTACAGCAGAGGCAGGTTTCGACGCCCATTTCGTAAAGCCGCTGGACACTTCTGAATTGAATGCTTGGTTAACTGATGTAGCTTCATTACTCAATTTGCAAAAAATCACACGTCCGCCCAGATGAGCGATAAGAGGCCATGTTTTTATAAGTTTTGACACGATGGAACGTAAATCTCATATATTTAGGTCGTTGAGCCAGATAAACCGGGGAGCTGGCACAGCAGCTCGCTACTTGAGCGGCGAGAACAAGAATCTAATCGATAGAGGGCTTGTCAAAATCTGGGAGGATAAAATTATACTCACAGAAAAAGGCAAGCAATTCATGTTTCAATGCCAATGCGAGGGTTTTCTTAAGGCTTTGCAACGTGGTAGTAATCCTAACGCCTCTGATCCTGTCATCGCTTGGCTACTAAAGCATCAGTTTATGATTCAGCTCCGCGAGTCCGATTCTTGGCAAATAACGCCTCGTGGTCGCGACTGGCTGTCTCAGCTTGATTGAACTGGAGAACTATTTTTAATAACACTCGGCTCGGATGCGCTATCTCTGGGAACAGCATGGGAAAAAATTACACTTTTGAAGCAGATCTGTCGACTTACGTGTTCTCACTGATGGGTGTTGCTACCGCAGCGATCGTTAGATACAAGCTCGGTCCTATGTTGAAAAAAACTATACCCAGTTCTGACCCTTCTGAAAATAATAAAAGTTTGACACAATCAGGTAACACAATATTTGTGGCGTTGTCAGGATACGGTCAACCATCTGATTTCTATTTATTGACTAAAGCCAGGTTTGACTATCACGTAGTCAAACCGCTTGCAATCGATTCGCTTATCGAATTGCTTTCAAATGCGCAACGATCGGCTGGTAAAACGTCGGGACATACATGATCTGTTGAAGGTTTGTAGAAAGCGAGTGTCGCCACTGGCCTTGCGTGTCTGCTTATCAAGGTACTGTTGATGACCAATTGCTCAACGTCTCCCATAGCGAAAGTAATTTATCCACTTTTCCTCACATTTTATCGCTATCTGGCAATGGCATAGCGTGATTCACTGATCTTCCTACCTGCATGCTAACGTTTTCTAAAACTGAACATTACCACTTTGACCCTTCAATTGTGCTTGAACTTACTACCACGTTTGTGTGTAGCTTTGACGGCACCATTTTGTATTGGTCGGAAGGCTGCGCCCATCTTTATGGATGGACTGCGAGCGAAGTAGTTGGTCGCAACGCTGATGATATGCTCAGCACTGTACTACCTATACCGTTGCGAGAGCTTGAGAGAGAGCTTCGGTGCAACGGCGAGTGGATTGGAGACGTTCGGCAAGTCAAGCGCTGTGGAAGTCCAGTTACGACGTGTATCAAGACCACTCTTGTTTCAGATACTGAGGGGGAATCCTCGGCATTTGTGCATGTCGTCACTGACGTTACTGCGTCACGCGAACTCGAAGCGCAGCTTCGCAAAAGCGAGGCTACACTGTCCGCAGTGATCGATTCGTTGCCTGTTGGATTAGTTATTGCAGATCCTGATGGCCGCGTATTACGTGACAACGCCGCGAATAGAAAGATTTGGGGCGTACCACCCCAAACCACTAGCTGGGAACAATATGGGGAATGGGAGGGGTACTGGCCAAACACCGGTAAGCGTATTGCGCCAGATGAATGGGCAATGTCGCGCGCGTTATTCAAGCGCGAAATCGTGCACGGCGAACTGGTCGAGTGTCAACCCTTCAATAATGGACCGCGACGTTTTATCTGAATAATGCTGCGCCTGTGCTCGATGCTAACGGTCATATAATCGCAGGAGTCGTGGCCGAGCTTGATGTAACAGAACAACGTCAAGCGCAAATGGCGTTGACGAAAATTTATGAGGAGTCGCAGGCGGCGGCTGAACGTGTTCAGCTAGCGTTGGCAGCCGGTGCAATCGCAGGAACTTGGGACTGGGATTTGATTAGTGATCGGTTCGCCGTTGATGAGACGTTCGCTGAATATTTTGGGATTGATGTTGAATTAGGAAGATCCGGCCTGAGCCTCGAGCAAGTAATCGCGACCGTACATCCTGAGGACCTCTCTGAACTGCATGCCGCCATCGCTAAAGCGATCCGTTGCGGCGGCCCATATAGTCATGAATACCGTGTGCGCGGTCGGGACGGTATCTATCGGTGGATACAGGCGAACGGGCGCGTTGACCATTCGGAGTCTGGGCTACCGTTGCGATTCCCTGGTGTATTGCTCGACATCGAGCAGCGGCGCGCCGTCGAGATCGAAAGAGATCGCGCAATGCATCTGCTTCGTTCATTCATTGAGGCCGTTCCCGGAGTCGTTTATGCCAAAGACTACAACGGCCGCATGACGGTGGGTAATCAAGGTGTGTCAGAGCTTGTTGGTAAGCCTTTGGAGATGATTCTAGGCAAGACGGATGTAGAATTTTTGGAAAATTCTGAACAAGCTACTGTAATTATGGCTACTGATCGACGGATAATGGATAGCGGTCGTGCAGAAGTCGTCGAGGAAGAAGTTAGCTTCCCAGATGGCCGCCGTACTATGTGGCTATCGACAAAGGCACCGCTGTACAACGAGAGCAGTGAAGTAATAGGTCTAATTGGCTCGTCGGTGAACATCACTGAACGCAAAGCTGCAGAGGAAGCACTGCAACAACGCACCGAGGAGCTTTGCAGTACACAGCTCCGCCTTGAAATGGCACTTGCAGCGAGTCGTATGGGTGTCTGGGAGTGGTCGGTTGCTACAGGCGAAGCTACTTGGAGTCGACAAATGTTTGAGCTGTTGGGCCTTCCTCCTGCGCTTGATGGGAAATCCAACATCGCTAGTTTCATGGCGAAGGTGCATCCCGAAGATACCGCTATCGTAGAACGTTCTTTAGCCCGTTGTCTGAGTGAAGGCACTGACTACGAGGCTGAGATGAGGATCGTGCTGGATGATGGGAATGCGAGATGGTTGCTGGGGCGTGGTCGTGTCAGTTACGGTAGAGATGGAAAGGCAGAAAGAGTGACCGGTGTTAATGTAGATATCACTGAGCGCAAGGAATCCGAGCATGTTTTGCACGATGCCGACCGACGGCGCAACGAATTCCTAGCTATGCTCGGCCACGAACTCCGGAATCCTTTAGCTCCGATCGCCAACGCTGTTGCACTTCTCGAGCTAACTGGAGAGGACAAGGAGAAAAGAACTCATTCGGTTCAGATTATTCGGCGCCAAGCCAAGCACATGGCACGATTAGTTGACGATCTCTTGGAGGTATCGCGTGTTGTCCATGGCCAAATTGAACTTCGCAAAGAAAAGGTCGTTCTATCCTCAGCGATTTATCCCGCCCTGGAATCTGTTTTTCCACTCGCTAAAGAGCGAGGTCAGACAATTAAACACAGCTTGCCACCTGATATTGAGCTGGTAGCTGATCCAGCCCGAATTATACAAATCGTGACGAACCTCTTGCAGAATGCAGTTAAGTACACGCAAGTTGGCGGTTGCATAAATGTAGAATCCCGCATCTCCACAAACGATGACCAATGGGTGGAGATTAGCGTTGCTGACAATGGACCTGGGATCGATCCAGGTCTGTTGCCTTGCATCTTTGATTTATTTTCACAGGCAACGGCAACGCTCGACCGGTCCCGTGGTGGGCTCGGACTTGGATTGTCCTTGGTAAAGCGGCTTGTTGAGCTCCACGGAGGTGAGGTCTTGGCCCGAAACCGTGATTTTGGACGCGGAGCATGTTTCAGCGTACGTCTTCCAAGAGGAGCGCAAGATCGCAACAATGTCGATACCTTAGACAGCACAAGCAAGAGACTCGCGCCGACAAAATTTTTGATCGTCGATGACAATGTTGACGGTCTAAACACATTAGGCATGCTTCTTGAGGCTGATGGACATTCTGTAGCGCGTGCTTACGATGGAGAGGCAGCAATTACGGCCGCCCTCCAGTTTCATCCAAGCGTGGTACTGCTCGATCTCGGGCTGCCAAAGCTCAACGGCTGGGAGGTGGCTCAGCTTCTCCGTTCCACCTCGACTACTAACAATGCGGTGCTCATTGCCCTGTCCGGCTACGGACAACCAGGAGATCGGGACCGCAGTCATGCTGCAGGGTTCAATGACCACCTCCTTAAACCTGTAAATCTTGAAGCACTGTATCTCGCCATTATGCCGCACATACGACATGAACAAGACCCGACGTAGCTGGTCGAAAGGCCTCTGCTTCTCTGAGCGCACTGGTCCAGTTAGACAGTTCTGTCGTTGTCCTTGAACATCACGTGCGGTCCGCCACTTCTTCAAGATTTTCGTTGCATATTCGTAACATCTGTTGCGAAACACGAAAACCGTGCTCAAATTCCTCAAATCATGATACATTTACTCCTGGAAATGTTTCGTCGTCATCAGCGACGTCAAATTTCGGAGGAGAAGATGAGAGAAAATGGTCCAGTTAGTGGTAAAGAATACGTTTTAAAGGACAATCAGACTGTCGTGTCTAAAACAGATCTGCGTGGAAATATCACGTATGTCAACAGAGATTTCATTGAGATTAGTGGATTCTCTGAAGATGAACTGATCGGTTCGCCGCAGAGCATTGTTCGGCATCCAGACATGCCATCAGAGGCGTTTAAAGATTTTTGGGAGACTATCCAGGCGGGTAAGGCTTGGACCGGTCTTGTAAAAAACCGATGCAAGAATGGAGACCATTACTGGGTCGAAGCGAACGCGGCCCCGCTAATTCAAGACGGGAAAATTGTTGGTTACACTTCGGTAAGGGTGAAGCCGACCCGTGATCAAGTCTCAAACGCAGAGGCTGCATACAAAGCTATACGATCTGGGAACAGCGGACTTTTGATAAAAGAAGGCGCTGTCGTGAGCGCAATTCCGCTCAAGAAGCTTTTGTTTTGGCAAAGAATGTCTTATCGGGCAAAGATTTTATCATCGACGCTCTTTCTCAGCTGCCTGCTAGTAGTTCTTGCATTACCAGGCCCTTTTTTGAATTCGACAATTCGCTTAGGATTTGCAGCGACAGGATTGCTCTTTCTTTTCGGCTACCGCGCTGTGTTGCTTAATACGCTTATTGATCCGCTTACGCGGGCGAAGTACGATATCGAAACCATGAGTGCTGGCGATCTAAGTGGTCGGATTAACGCACGTGGCGCTAATGAACTTGCAGATTTAATGCAGGGTCTCCGTGTTTTGCAAACAAATGTGAAACTTCTTGTTGGACAAATCAAGGAGTCGACGGAAGTCGTGCGGGACGAATCAGATTCAATAGCAGGGGGCTCCGCTGCGCTATCAGCACGAATCGAAACTCAAGCGAGTACTCTAGAAGAGACGACATCTTCGATGGAAGAGCTGACCAGCACCGTTCAGAACAACGCCGATCTAGCGAGCGAAGTTAATGCGCTGATCAGTTCAGCGAAAACGACAGCGGTAGAAGGCGGCGCTGATGTTGCTCAAGTTGTTCAGACAATGGCAACCATTCGGGAAAGCTCGCAGCGGATTGTCGACATTATTGCAGTGATCGATGGGATTGCCTTCCAGACTAACATTCTTGCTTTGAATGCAGCAGTAGAAGCAGCGCGCGCTGGCGAGCAAGGGCGTGGATTTGCTGTGGTTGCTTCCGAGGTACGCGCGCTGGCACAGCGCTCCGCTGCGGCTGCCAAAGAGATTAGCGCTCTAATTAAAGACTCTGTCGCCCGTGTCGAAGCGGGAACGGCTCTCGCTGACCACGCAGGCGGGACGATGACACGTATCGTTTCTGGAGTTGAAAAAGCTGCGGAGCTAATGTCGGCTATCGCGGTTGCGAGTCGTGAACAAAGTGCCAGTTTAGCGCAAATGTTCGTAGCGGTTTCGGCAATGGATGCAGACACTCAGAAGAATGCAGGAGTTGTCGAAGAGGCGGCGAATGGGACCGCAGAGTTGCGTGACCAAGCTGAGCATCTCGCGGAACTGGTCGATTCTTTTAAGCTTGTTAGCGCCAGTACAAGATCTCATAGGTCTGGGAAAATTTCAAGCCAGCAATCTCGTGAGCCGTATCGTCTCGCTCTGTCGCAATAGATATTTATTCGGTGTTGAAATGTTGAAAACGATTGATGCCAGTGAGCTTAAACTTGGCATGGCTATCCATGATTTGGACTGCGGATGGATGGAACATCCATTTATTCGCAGTCGTTTTGTTATTCGCAGTGATGAGGAAATTAAAAAAATACGAAGAGCCGGAATCCGAGGTGTTGTTATCGATTGCGAACGTGGTATTGACGTATCGTATGCACCTCCGTTAGCTGTCACTTTGGCGAAGACGGAGACACAATTACAGAGAGTTGCTGAGGAAAATCAGCAGCTACGT
Organism: Massilia sp. UYP34; assembly: GCF_056279385.1. Lineage (NCBI taxonomy): Bacteria > Pseudomonadati > Pseudomonadota > Betaproteobacteria > Burkholderiales > Oxalobacteraceae > Massilia > Massilia sp. UYP34. Next base: position 36,756 of record NZ_JBWBRF010000022.1, read on the forward strand.
CCATCTCAATGTTCTCTAACGGACGAGCAAGGGCGAGCCGTGCACGTAAAACGTCAGGCCATTGAGGTAGTTCGTACAGTCATGAAGGATGCTCGTCTCGGTCGCGCAATCGAAATTGATAACGTAGAATTCGCAGTACAGCGTATTACTGATTCGGTTTTTCGCAATCAAGGAGCCCTGTTAGGGCTGCTACGAATAAAGAATAAAGACAACTACACTTTTCTCCACTCCGTAAGCGTTTGCACTCTAATGGTAGCCTTTTGCCGATCGCGTGGCTTGGCAGATGATGTGATTGTCCAGGCTGGAATTGGAGGGCTTCTTCACGACACTGGGAAAGCTTTAGTGCCTGACAATATTTTGAATAAAGGAGGACGACTCACCGATGAGGAATTCGAGATCGTTAAATGCCATCCGCGCGACGGATATCACATTTTAAAAAATTCGCCGGACATCGGCGAGATTGTTCTAGACATTACCTTGCACCATCATGAGCGACGTGATGGAACAGGATATCCGTGCAAGCAAAGAGAAGACGACATCTCAGAGCTTGCGCAAATGGCTGCGATAGTTGATGTGTACGACGCGATTACGTCGGATCGGTCGTATCACAAGGGAATTTGTGCAGCAGAAGCGCTCCGTAAGATCTATCAATGGAGCGAGTTTCACTTCAATCCAATTCTGACGCAGGAGTTCATGCGTTGCGTGGGAATCTATCCAGTTAGAACATTAGTGCTATTGGAGTCGGGGCGATTAGGCATAGTTATTGAGTCCCATGAAAGCAATCTGCTAACCCCAAAAGTACGTGTTTTTTTCAATTCTAAAACTCGAGCGTACATGCCGCCAGCTACCGTAGATCTTTCGCGTCCGGTGGGGTTTGGGGGGGGCGATAAGATCGTTTCTTTTGAAAAGCCCGAAGCATGGGGTATTGACGTTAAGCGCTTTATGTGATTCGACGACCACTGGGTGATAATTCAGTAAAGTCGAACGCGTTGCTTTTATTCAAAAGATGGCCCGCCATGACCAAAATTTTTTCGCCTGTTTCGTTACTAAGGCTCTCTGCATTCGGCAGAGCTATCGCGATAGAAAAAAGCAAAATCAAGGAAATACTTAAGATTGAAAATAACCATTTAGTAATCCCTTGTAATCGAGGATTGCTGATGACATACCGTAATCAAATCATTCCCGTCGTTGATTGTCGTGCAATTGCGTCAAACGAATCATTCGAAGGGGCAACTGCAATTGTTGCAACAGTCCTCACCAGGAACTTTGTACTTTTAGTTGATGAATGCGGAGACAAATTGCAATTTTCCTACTCAGAGAATCAGAACACTTTTGAGTTGAAATACCATGCTTTCGCATGGATGAAACAATGTGTATGGCGCGATGGGGTGCGCATATTCGTCGTAGATCTCGATTTAATGATGGGGCCCATCATAAAGGAGCATTTACTTAAATAGCCAGCGAAAACAGATTCTACCTGAATCAAGTATATACGATGTTATATCTCAAAAGCTTTTGCGTCACCATCACAGCGCTGAGCCCAGTTTCGAATTTAACGTCATCCATAAAGCATCTTCGCTCATCTTCTGTGTTAAATGTGAAAATATAGTAGGGTGCTCCTTCAATGAGCTCTGCATCCATACTCATACAGGGTGCTGGAACCGCTACAATAAACTGTTCCGCAGTCATATTTCTGGCTCGCCAAAGTTTCTGTTATAACATGGCTGTAAACAGGTGCTGCGAACCGCTTTGCAGAGATTTTAGCTTCTGCGTTGAGTTCGAGGTGTCTACTCATTGAAGAAATATTTTCTAAAATATTAAAAAGCTCCAGTCGCTGCTTTTTGCGAACAAGTGTTGGAAGGTTACGTTTCCAGGTGTTTGCGCACGTCGTCTACCATGACGCCAACAGTCTTGACAGCTTGCTCAAGTTCTTCGCGGGTGACTCCAAGCTCTTGGGTCCAGTAGCGAACCTCATGCTCTTCATTGACATTGATACGGATGCGGTCCTGCTGGCCGCGATTGTTCAGGTCGTCAGACATAGTGCCTCCCTTGTGTAAAAGCTCAAAGTAGCCCGTTCCGGTGTAGGGTTCAGTTCGATGAGTCACTGTCCTGCCAGGGTAGCCCTCGGGTATCCTTGTCTTCATCGCAACCTAAGTAAAAGCACACGACCATGACAAAAATAGCGACTGTTCAAGACTATGCCGATGGACTGGCAGAGCATGCGAAGCGGCTGGCCGTGGTCGCAAGTTGGGAAGGGAAGGGCGAAGCGTGCGCTCGAGATGTAGAGGTCAGGAAGATTGCGGGTCGCTGTGCTGAGCTGGTCCGCGGTGCGTCGGCTCTTGGTGCGCAGAACAACCAGGTAGCCGTAGGTGTGATCGGTCGCACTATGGTTGAGAGCCTAATTCTCATTCTGTGGGTGTGTGTGTCAGAAGAGAACGCGATTCACCAGAGCCAGGCGGGGTTGGCCGAGTTCACCAAGGCGGCGAGAATCAACATGCAAAACGGCAACCTGAAGATCCGAGACCGTGAAAGCGGAGGCGATGCAACTGCCGAGTTTTTGCAGAAGGACAGGTTCAAGAAGCTGCCTAAACAGAAGAAGGTCATTGAACTGGCGACTGAAGCCGGAGTGGATGACCTCTACCAGGTGTTCTACAGGTTCATGTCATTAGCGACGCATGGGCACGACATGCTTGGTGACGAAGAAGATCCAGAAGCCGTGTTGATCGTTGACCTGCAAGGCATTGGCGCCATGAGTCGGGCTGTGGGCCATGTGGGTGTGAAGTGGTTGCTCGGCCGGGTGCGAACAGACAATGAAGCGCTGCGCGAAGTGTTGGGTATCGGAGGGTAAAAAAACTGGCCGGTGTCTTCAAGCCAGTTCAGTAGGTGACAATCAATGTGAGGCGACTCGTTCAAGTATATGAGCTTCCACGTCCTGCTTCTCTTTCACATCTTCAATGAAGTTGTGCATGTCGTCTTCATTATGAAAGCCAAAGACATAAAACGGTGAGCCGTCAATATCTCTTGTGTCTTCGGTTTCTTCTGGTGCTGGAACTGCTGCAAAAAATTGATAGTCCTGCGTAATTTCTTTGTCAACAGGACGTGCAATCAATCCCATCTTCTCTTTTATGTCGCTGATGAAGCTGTCTCTATTAGCTTCGTCTTCAAAGCTGACGATGTGATAGGGTTCACCTTCAATCATTACTGTTTTTTCGTCCTCTTGCGGTGCTGGCACTGCTGCTAAAAATTCTTGTTGGTTCATGATTTCTCCTGTAGGGCTGTTATAAAATCATCATAACAGTTATCTTAAGGAATGCAAGGGCAAGACAAGGTTTTCAAGTAATTGGATATCTGAAAGAGAGAGTACAAAAGGAAAAAGCCCTCAAGGGCTTCTCTTTGCACTACATTTTATTTATTGTATCAACGACATGATTTCCACATAGGTACGAACATCTTCAAAGTATGGCTCGGTCTGATCTTCACTCCACTTAAAACAATACTTTATAACATCTTCAGGAATTTCATTAAAATACTCAAGAGTGTAAAGAAGTTCAGGGTCAAAGTTCTGAAAGCTCGCAAATCTTTCGTCTGTAGTTATCTTTTCTAATGTCTGTGTATATGTCATCATAATTATCTCCATTTGTTTATATAATATTATATTAGCATCATGGTTTCATAATAGCAAGGTTAAAGCAAGGTTTTTATTAAGATGGATATCTATATAATGAAGAATGAGAAAAGATACTATTTTTCCACAAGAACCTTTTCTAATATTGAGCACCAATCCGAAGGTCTGTAGTCTACAAGTCTTCTGTTAGATTTTGAGCTATTACATGAACGGCAAAGAATCTGCATGTTGTCTGCATCAAGCTCATGTTCGGGGAAGAGGGAACGTGGAAGGATATGATCGCAGTGTAGTTCGGAGCCGACTAGACCAGGGCGCTTACACTTCATGCATGTGCAACCGTAGGCACTGATGATGAGGGTTCTAAGATTTACCCATTTGCTTGAGCCATAAAAATTATCATCAACTCTCTGCTCGCGGTAATCACAATAAGCCCTCATTCGCTCCATGAACGGAGTGTCTGCTGGCAATCCAACTCTTCTAATGTATGTTGCGGCTAGTTGCTTCCAACGGATTTCAAGCTTGTTACCGCCATGCCGCCTGAAGGTTCCGTTCTCAACCTCACTCAAAATTTTGTTTGTTTGTTGAAGTAGACGAATTGATTTCTCAACATTTTGCCTTCGTCTACTTCTTTGCAAATTTAATTTGTCTCTGCACTGCTGGCAATTAGCGGACGGTGAGTCATGAAGGAACTCTTCTGGATAACCATAATCAGCAAAGTAGGTTTTCACCTTTGTTTTGAGCATCTTCTTCTTGTAACAAGCAAAGCTCAAGAAATTCGCAAGGTGTCCTTTGCATACTTTTAAATTTGCTTTAGGTTTAACAAGTCCGTTAGTTGCTATTCCTAGTTCAATATTTTTATATAGTGTATTTCTATTCATTCTTCTCTTCTATGTTGTTTGAATAAACATAGCAAAATTAAGATGAATGTCAACGGCGCTAGAGAAAGAAAAACCCCTTTCGGGGCTTCAATCAATCAGGTATGTAGCCTAAGAAGAATCGCTCGGGTATCTTAAAGTAGAAACCGTTATTGTGAGGTGTCTCTACAAGATGAAGGTGAAGTGGTGCCCTTGTATGCTCGGCTGGCTCATCGCAAATTCGCTTGTTCCAGGTAATTTCAAATTTGTGGAAGTCTTTGTTGATACGGGTAGGGAACGTTCCAAGGTGATCAGCCTCGTGTTGAACATAAATGCCGCAACAATTGTCATCGCCAAATATGAAGTTTATATGTCCAGTAAAACCAATCTTGACCAAATCAAGGTTCGATATGAAAAACTCCAGTTTCTTTACTAAACGACCTTTCTCATATCTTAGCTCGTTGCCAATGTATGATCCAAAAGTCTCATAACGCTGCTGAATTTTCTCTAAACGGATGATCTCTCGTTCGGCTTTCTTTTGTGCTTGAAGCTCTTCAAGCTGTGCTTTTCGTTCAGCCACAACAAGTAGATAAGCTGCCTTTGCTTCCTTCTGTTCCTTCCTAGCTTTTACAAGTGCATCCAGTTCGGCTTTGCGTAGTGCCTTCAAGCGTCTATTTTCGGCATGCCGTGCTTCAATAGCGGCTTTTCTCTCGGTCTTTATACGTTTTCGCTCGGCTATTGCTGTAGGGCCAACTACCATCTCCCATAATTCAGAATTTTCCTTAGAAAAGGTCTTAATATTGCAACGTGGAATCCCTGTGGATTTCACTAATGCCTTAACGAGGAAAATCTTTTTTTTCTCGACCGCTGTTTTAAAAAGGGCTTCTAGGGTGGCTAGGTCCTTCTTAAGGTTTTCCTCGCGCTCAAGCTTTTCCTGAATTTTTTCTTCCTGGAAATACTGGTTGATGTGATCCTGTATTTCTTGGCTTTCGATGAAAAGCTTCCTGATCTCCTTGCTTGGTATTCCTAAGTAAGTAGAGAAGTGGTCATAGAGAGCAGGTGTCTTAACTGTCGCCCATCTTGTTATCTCATTCTTGATGTTCTCTGTGTTAAACGTGTTGTTCATGGTATTCCTTATTGTTTTTATTGTTGAGGCCCGTAAGGTGGGCAAGTCCTATATGACTCAGGTTTTTGTGTAAAAATTCTCTGCCATTTTTACTATTTTTCCCTGTCGCATAAGCTCTTGTATCAGGTCGTTTTTTGTATACGATTTTTTTCCATCGTCAACCAGGCGTACCGGAGCCTCATTGCTTATGTAATAGTCGCCATACTTTGATTGGTAATATCTAAGATCAGATACCCAACAATTTGAAATTACGCCTTTCGCATGAAGAGCCAAGAAAATTTCATCATGGATATGCTGAGTCGTATCCACGGCGTCTCCCTGTAAAATTGCGTTGTAGACTTCAGGCCAAGAATTGTATTCGGACTCAAATTCTCTGCCATAGTCGTTGCTTTGATAGCTTTCAAAGGTATCGTAGCCGTGATGCTCTAAAATCAGACTAGCAAGATCATCCTGATCTATTGGCGCCAAAATCTCGCACCCTATCAACTCATATCTGTTGCCTTCCGACCCTGACATGTTGGTGTCGTAATCACTAATTTTTCTATATTCCATAAGTTCCTCTTTATTGTTTTTATTGTTGAGGCCCGTAAGGTGGGCAAGTCCAAAAAATTATTTTCCTATCTCTTTGGAGACGTTTCGGTGTGACTCTGTAATAGATGTACTACTTCAAGGGTCATGTAGCAGTCTGCAAGTGATCTATGAGCCTTCAAACTGATTCGCTCGTTCTTAGTCACATCCAGGGCATGACTGTAGGCATAGACTAGCTTCTCCCAGTAGCCTTGATTGAACTCGTGGGCATAGTCCTCCATTACGCACCAGAACGAATATTTTGAAGAGTCAAAAGACAGTCCATGAAGTGCTGCGGTTTGCCTAATGACTCTTGTGTCGTAGCTGCTGTTATAGATGTAGCAGGTGCCTTGCTCAAGTAGAGCTAAAACTTTGCTGTGTATGTCGGCGTAGCTTGGTGCATTGGCTACCATGTCATCAGTGATTCCATGAATGGCAGTAGCGGAAGAGGGGATAGGCTTAGTAGGTTTAACCAGGGTGTCAAGTAAGACATGTCCCAAGTGATCGATGATAGATATTTCCACTATCTCTGCTGTGTCGTCTAACCCTGTGGTTTCTGTATCTAAAAGTATGAATGATTCCATGCACATTCCTTTTCTTGTTGTTATAAAGTTACTATAACAAAATGAAATCAAAACACAAGGTTAGAGCAAGGTTATTTGTGAAAGTGGATATCATTGTGTTGAGGCGAAAAAAAAGCCCTCCAGGGGCTTATGATTAATCTTTCTCATTCTTGTCTGTGTCGTCCTCAATTAATTCAAAATGCATGTCAATTTCCCCATTCTCATCGCAGTCAGGAATCTTGAAAGTATACTTAGGCGACTTAATTGCGTCTTCAAAATTTTCAAAGTGGTACTTTGAATGCGCGACATTGCTCACTTTTTGTTCTTTATTTTTAACTTCCATAATGATCTCCTTTGGTTGGGATGTTGTTGTGTAGCCCGTAAGGTGGGTAAAGCCTTTATCGTCGCTGTCAATATCAGTTGGATTCAGCTTTGTTATACTCATTAACCAAGTCTTCTAACGGATCTAGTGTTGAAAGTGTAATATTTCCGTTATCTTCTTCATCTTCAGTGAAATCGTTGCCTATCGAGTTGGCATGATAAAGAAATTCGGAGTCTTTTGCAGAAAGCACATCTGTAACAGAATCGCCAACTTTGAAATCTCTAAGTATTGCAAGACTTAATGAAATTTGTTGCTTGTAGTGTTCAATGCTTGCTAAAGCACTCTCAAGATTATTGATTGCGTTTTTTGTATGATTAAAATGTATTTCAGCAATGGAGTTTTTGTACATGATTGATTCCTTTTTACTCGTTATAAAATTACTATAACAAAAGAAAAATAAAACACAAGGTTAAAGCAAGGTTTTTGCAAGTGGATATCATTATCTTGAGGCGAAAGAATACCCCTTAAGAGGGGTAATCTATTTGTGTGACTGTAAGAGAATTAGTCAGATTCGCTCGTGATTGATTCGATGATGCTCTTCACATACTCGCTTGACTCAACCAGGGCATTGGTCAGTGCTTGAAGGTGGTTGCAGGTCGCAATATTGTGTTCTAAATTTTCTATCGGATCGGGCAATGATTGGTTCAGCCGTTCAACCGCATTGTTGATTGCTAAGAAAAGGTAAGCCTGAAAGTGTACATGCTCGGCTAAGCTGTGTTTCTGTGTCATTCTTTGAATTGTCATATATTCTCCTTAGGTTGGGATGTTTTTGTTGTAGCCCGCAAGGTGGGCCAGTCCTATTATGATTCTTGCCAAATCTCCATACTGACGATGTGCGCCTTAGATAAGTGAACTGTCTTGTCACCTACATATATGAAGCTTGGCTCTTCACCATCTTTAAATTCCTTCTCCATGCGAACGAGCTTCGCTTTAATATAAGCTGAACCATCGTCAAATGGATGCTCCAATGATCCTTCAAGACTTAGCTCAAAGAATTCTGCGTCGTTTGTGAATGATACGTATGCAATTGCTGTTCTCATATATCTTCCTTTTCTTGTTGTTATAAAATTACGATAACAAAAGGAAATTAAAACACAAGGTTAAAGCAAGGTTTATTTTAAAGTCGATATCTTCTCTGTCGTAAAAAAAGCCCCCGAAGGAGCTTAGTTGAACCGTAGCTGTTTATTATGTAGCTCTTCAATCTGTCGATATGTTGGAGCATGTAGTGTCATGAGAATTCCCTTGTACTTCTCTAAGTTCTCCGTGATTATTTCATTGAAGATGTCGCTTACTTCATGTCGCCTGTCGTTAGGAGCGTCGTGAGAGATACATGCAATCTCAACCATGATGTAGTTGCGAAGTAGGGCAATCAAGAAGTTGTCCAGGGTAGAGAAGCCCATGATGAACATGTGCTTGTAGGTCTCAAAATATTCAGGGAAGTTCTCATGAGTCATTGCAAGAAGAATTTGATTATCCCTATCGCCTCCTTTCTTCCACATACGAATCATTGTCTCAGCAAAGTGTGTAAAGCCTTCCTTGTACTCATCGCGGGTCATTGAGCTACCTCTTCACAGAATGATATTTTTACATTTGCTTTGAATTTATCCTGATCGAAGTATGAACCTTTACTGCAATCGTTCACTAGGTTTTGTATGTATTCTCTGTTCAATCTGTAGTATTCCATTACTGCATCAAGCTCAGCCATTTCCTGCTCTGTGTAGAGGTGCTTCGTCGGATGCCAGTTGTAGCGCCTCACTTCAATAAAGTGGTCGCTGACGTACATGAACTTGCCGCCTGTGTCCAAGAAATCTCCCTTCAACATTGAGAAGAGGTAAAGCATGATGTTCAAGCTCGTCGCATCGTAATTACTCCAAACGTCATGCAAAATTTTTGGTGCCCATTTGTCCCTGCGGGAGTCCAAGCTTTTACCTCTCAAAGCAAAGTAGCTAGCGTAATAGCTCGCCTTCTCAGTTCGCTTGTTGCTGAAGCCCTTGCCGTTGATCTCGTCTATGGTCGCCTTGGCTTCCTTCCTGAAGGTGTCTAAAGCAAGATCCAGGCGCTTTGTGATAGTGCCGCCGATACTATCCATGTAGAAGGTCCTGACGCTCTCCTGAAGGCTTTGAGTCTCGTCTATATAGAAGACAGACATGATTAGCTTCGTAGTGCCTCGGCTTGGCTGTTCTAAGCCGGTGAGGTTGCAGGTGATACTTCGGCCTGAAACTAGGTCAAGTTCTTCAATGCTGAAATTAGGGGAAAGGTTGGGATCGATCTCTAAGCGCATGTACTCGGTGTTTGGCTGATGGCTTTTACCAGGAACTCTTTTTTCATGGTTCTTTGATCGATAAGCCACGTGATAGACACAACCTGTTTTCTTGTCAGTGACGAATTCACGCTTTGAACGATTTGTTAGGGCATAGTCGCTAATGTAATCAAAAGGTTTTGATAGTTGCATATTTTTCTTTCTCTTGTTGTAGAATTAATATAATAGAAAAAAAGATAAAAGCAAGGTTAAAGCAAGGTTTTTTGCAATATTTATAAATAAGGAATAAGCCCCGTAGGGCGTCGTGCTTTTTTACTTGTTGAAATTTTATTGTCACGAAGTTTAGATGTCCTAAAGGACGAAGAGGGAGAAAGCCTTCAAAGTAGGTTTTGGTTTTGATGAGGTAAGAAAAAAAGCCCGCATGGGCGTTTCTTATTTGCGAGTTAGAACCCTATTTTTTTCTTCTGAACTGCCTTCTTCTTGAAGTGGTGAGGGTGAAGCGTGATTGAAAGTATTCTTCGATCCTTCACTTCTTTCAATGTCAATTCAAGTAGGGCAGTGGCGATAGCGTCACTGATCATTACCTTGGCTTCACGCAATGACATACCCCTTAGTAGAGTTTTGATCTCACCAGGTAGGGTGGAAGGAAAGGCTTTAGATCCTGCAAGCTGTGTCTGGTAGATGCTGTCCACAATCATGTCGTGCTCAAGGTCGGAAGGGTCACGAATCTCCATGATTTTGAAACGGGTTAGCAACGGCTCTGTAAGCCCCTCAGTGCTGTTCGCACACGCTATGTAGATAATCCTTGAGAGATCGACCGGAAAGTCCACAAACTCGTCTGTGAAGGCTTTGGCCGTGTTTTCTTCAAGTAGCTGGTAAAGAGGTGTTCTTGAGTCTTGGCCGTGGGCGCTAGATCCTGACTTCTCAACCTCGTCCAGGACGACGACTGGTGAGGCGGTAGGGCTGTCTAACATGGTGGTCGCGAGCTTGCCAGCCTTGGCTCCGTTCCAGGAAGAGCTTAGTCCTGAAAGTGTCCAGCTTGCCGATGCGGAGGCCATGTCAATGAAGGTGTAGCCGGTCTGTAGAGCATGGGCTAACTCCTTGGCAAAAATGGTCTTGCCGATACCAGGTGCGCCAAGTAGAAGGACAGGTGGGATGTAGTCGCGGCCAGTGAGCAAGTTCAACCTGAACTGAGCCTTGTAGTAGCTGATGACTTCCGAGAAGTGAGGGAAGCGGTCTTCCAAGTGGGCATAGATTTCCTCGTCAACCTCAAGACGCTCCTTGAAGCGGTTGCTGTAGAGCCTGTCAAGGAACCTGCTGTTGTCCTTACCTTTCGCGCAGTCTTGAATTTCGCTCGCTACCCATTGGATTGTTTGTGTTCTGTTAGCGGCGCCAAGTGGTGACTCAACGTATTTCTCTTCAACTACCCCTGTGAAAATGTCGGCTGTGATCCCTTTTGCTATCGTGTCCCTGTCTAGGTCTTTGGTAAGTTTTGATAGATTGTCATAGTTTGCTTTGCATTCCTCAACGAATCTGGCAAGTAGCTTTTTGCTGTGAAGACTAGCAATGAATCTTCTGCAAGCCAATTCTAGCGAAAGATATTTGTATAGAACTTCTTCGCTCTGCTTGAATTCAGTTTCGTTCCAGCCGATTGAGTCTAGTACAGCGCGGATTCTTGCTCTAACAAACTCTGGTGAATCACGTCTTGTTTTGTAGAACTTTATTATGGTATCTGAAGATATAAGGGCATTGAAAGAAAACCTCCAATTGTCACTTGCTGGAGCAATCGCTTCTTCCTGCTCAATAAGAAAAAGCTGGGCATAGACGACTGCATAGGATAAGCCGTGATCATCTTGATAGAGTGAACGAATCTCGGATAGGTATTCGTCGTCTTCTGATTTCGTTTCCTCTATAGTTGGCTCGTAGTCGTCTTTATCAGAAATACCAAGAAGTTCTTCTATGTCTTTGTGTGTGCCTGTCCAACCATCTTCCCAATCCTCTGCAAATCTGTTCTTATTATTATTCATGTGGTGCTCCGTTATTTTTATTGTTATGTGCTCGTGAGGTGAGCAAATCCTTTTCATTACACTCCTGCTGACTGCATTGATTCTTGCCTTGTATCAGGTTTATTCATTCCCGAACTACTTTGTACGCATCCAACCACAGACAAAACTACAGCATGCAAGATCAGTAATCCCATTAGGTTTAAAACAGCCTTGCTTTCAATCTTGACCTTAAAGAAAGCCATAATAAGAAGTGAAGCTAGTATCATGAGTGTTGCCGTAGCGGATTGTTCTAGAGTCAAGAAAAAGCAAGAAGAAACAATTGCGGAAATTTGAAATAGGATAATCAAAAAGTCTTTAGTCAACGAATTGTCTAGAATTTCTTCAGATTGCGATGCTCCATTAGCTGTATAGCTACCACCATTTTTCTGTCTTTCTGAAATATTTTTTGCGTAGTTTGCTACAAACAATTTTGCTGCATTCTTTTCCCATTCTTCATTATCCATATACTCTCCGTTTCTTTTACTTAGTATGTCCATCTTGCTCACCACGACTGCCGCTGTTATCTACGGTTATAACCTGCTGATATTCGTCACTCGCAAATGGCATGTGCTCTTGTCCTAGATGTTTTTTTTGATATTCGTATTGGTAGAACAAGTGCATAAGATTTTCTTTAAGCTGTGCTTGTTCTGGGGTATCAGTCTCTACAGAATTCAAAATATTAGGATCGAAAACAGTCTTAAAAACACATTCTGCTGGCTTGTTTCGCTCTCTCTGCCTATCCATTTTTCGCATAATGAGATTGAAGAATTCTTTGATGTCGTCTATCTCCTCATCATTGAGTGTGCTGTGGTCAGGCATAAGTAAGGTTAATGTCTTGCCAGTAGCAATAGGTTGTGTGTATCCGATATTTGTTGCCTTTTCATTCTTTGTCATAATTGTCTCCGTGGGTTGCTGTTATTATTTTTTAACCTTTACATCTTCCTTGGTTTCTTCTAAAACGTAATCATTAAAACGCTTCATGCGATCCATATGCTCTTCACCAGGTTGCTCTTTGAAGCCCTTAGCTATTTCTTTCGCTCGTGCCAAGTTCTCACGAATGCTCTTGGGCTTGTATGTCGCCTTAGCTTCCTGCATGGTCGCTTCGTCTGGACTGTGAGCTTTAGCTACTTCAACAGAGTTGGAGGGATGTGAATTTGGGGCCGGCGTGCGTGGTGAAATGATTAGGTAAGCTGAAAGCAAGACACATATGATTGCTGTGATCTTCCAGGGGTCAAAGCTCTTAGGGCTGGTGGTTGCTACATCGTTTTTAATTTCGCGCATATATTTTCCTTATAAAAAGTGTAGCCCGTAAGGTGGGCTAGTCCAGGCGTTTTAAACGGGTGATAATTCTTTCGTCGAATGTGCTGATCCATAGGTATTCAACAAGAACCAGTACGCTTCACCTTTCTTCTTGAAGCAAACTTGGTAATTAGGGCAATTGAAGTCGCCTTTATAAAATGTATACTCCCTATTTTTGTAGTTCCAGTCGCAGCAATATTTCAAGTCAGGGTCGGTTCCATCAGTGATAAGTATCCAAGCTCTTTCTAAATCCTTCTCTGAGATTTTCCTTCTTGTGTATTCAGAGTCTCCAAACTTTTCCATCGCCAATTCCTTTTGAGTTTTCATGATTTACCTTTTCTTGTTGTTATAAGATTACTATAGCAAAACAAAATGTAAAAACAAGGTTAAGTCATTGTTTTTAATAAAGTGGATATCAGATAAAGAAAAAGCCCCATGAAGGGGCTTGTTGTTAGATCTTGTTCTTCTTCTTGGGTATGTCAGTCTTTAGAGGAATCTTTGCTTGAAGTTTATGGTAGTGGAGAATTTTTCTAAATTCTGCTGCAAGCTTAGGGTTGATGTTAATTACGCAACCTTCTACCATACCGCAATCAGCAATAGCATTTTGTACCTCAGAACTTAACTTATTTCTAAAGTCTTCGTACTCTTCTAAAACTATCTGCTCGATTCTGTCTTTCCAGTAGAAGTGAGGCTCAACGGTCTGCTGTGGGTCAAATCCTATTTCGCACAAGTGAACGATAGTGTTAAATAATTTCTCAGGATCTCTTCGTAGAATCGGATGCAATTCCTCAAATCGCAACTTAGGAATTTCTGTATCAGTCCAAACGGCATACTCAAAGAGCGTTTTTACGACTAAATGTTCAAAGTCTGCCGCAACTAAACGGTGGTCAGGAATGAAGGCTAGATTATAGGGACATGCGAATCCTTTCCAGTGTTTAATCCTAAGCTCTTCACTTAATAAATGGTAGATCTCGGAAAGATTCGCTGTGCTGGATTCAACTGCTTTTTCCAACGAAGAAATACAGGTCAATGACTCAGGAATAAGGTGACGGTTTTCAAAGCCGAGGTGTACTAGTGTAAGCTGGTCGCACTTCTGCTTAAGTGAAAGAACTGGATACACCTCAGTAATCGGTAGCTTTACATCTAAGTTGAAGAGTTCGGGCTTGTTCCACGCAAGAATTATTCTTGGCGCGTGTTTGACGATCTCCTTCAATTGCTCATCGGTGAAGTCATCAATGGTATCGTCAGGCACGAGGAATGGTGGAATGCCATTGTTTAGCTTGAAGAGTTCTACCCAAAGTGCGCAAGGAATGCTTTCAAGGTGGATTGAGTTCAACCAGGAATAGTCTGTGTGGATACGAGGAAGGATGGTGTAGTTAAGTAATTCGTTTAAATCTTCTTCTTTGTAGTCGTCGTCTTCGTATTGGTTGATCGACGTTTGAGAAAGGTCTACGGTATATCCAGACCACTTAGCTTGTTTCCCAAAAATTCTCTTTAATGCTGACTGCTTGACGACTGAACGGATGAACAATTTAGGGTAGGTTCCAGAGTAATTAAGAGCCTGGTTAAGAATATGTTCAGAAGTCAATCTATAGTCGTCTGTGCAGTATTTTCTTTGCCCATTTGAATAGACTTCAAAAATAGATAGGTAACACAATACGTGGGCATTAAGCTTGAACTTCGTTCTGGTCAAAGCTTCGTATCTCGCTTCCATCTTGCTGAAGAATGTTTGTTTAATCTCCTTATGTTGTGCGCCTCTGCTGATTAAATTCCATTCGGATTCACTATGCCAATCTGTTGAGTTGTCTCTATATTGAAGAAATTGAGTCTCAAAAAATTTGTATTCATTATGTAGTCCTGATAAATCACAAAGTTCTTTAAGCTTGTCTAAATGCGTCTGGTCGCTTGTAGGCATGGTGTTGCGGATATACCTTGCTACATGATTGTTGGGGACAAATTTTCCGGTTGTTGAGTCATACACCTTTGCGTTGATAATGAAAGGTGTAGTGATGTCTACCTCGTCAACTTCCTGCTTTGTTACCTTGTTGTAGATTGATATGCGAACTGTTCCAAGTCTGAGATGTCGTTTCACAAGCGCACTCTGATCTTCCTTTTCTCGGTTGAACAATGTGTCAATACTCTTTTCAGCTTCCTTCTTCATTGCAAAGTAGCGGGTTCCGTTTTCGCTTCTTGTAAGTCCTGTCTTGTTTTTATTATTCATAATTACTCCTGTGGTGTACTTACCATAGTGAAAAATCTTCAAGAGTCAACGGCTGAGCAAGGTGTTGGAGAGAATTGGATATCTTCATGCTTTCATATTTAGGCATGCTAGAATTCAGGCAATCACATATGAGGGAGTAGCCGGTGAGTGAAGAACAAAGTCTAGATTTGAGGCCGTTATTGGACAAGGTGAAGCATTCGGAGATTCATAGTCAAAAGCTTCGTCTGGTAGTCAATTCTTTAAACAGGGCAGAAACTTATTCTGGATATTTCTGGAATCAGTATTTGGCGACTTCTCAGCGTAAGAAGTATCTCGGCTGGTCGATTAACAAGGATGAGAACGGCTTCAGTGATAGGGTAAAATGCGAAGCTAATATCATGGGCTTCCTTCACAACATCCATATCATTTGTGATCAGTTTCCCTTTGCTTTGAAGTCGTCAATTTTGGATACGTTACAGAAGGGTGGCAAACCTCTACGCGACCAGGATTGCGCATGGAGCAAAGACTTCATGAAGGGGGTTGAGGCCGTGCCTTCTACGGGTCAGCTTCTTGAGAAGATGAGAGATTTTGAGAAAGACGAGGATTTCCAGACACTGAAGAAAATAATGAACCTGTCAAAGCACAGGTACATCATTGAATTCTTGTGGAGGAACGGGGTGATTTTCTTGCTAATGCGTGACTTCGATGAGGTTCAAGAATCGTCAAAAGTTGAACACGATGTCAATGCATTGATGATGAGAGTGAGCAACAACTTGGTACCCAAGATTTTTGACCTCTACGAAGAAGCGATGAAGATCTAAGGTTGAGTTTTGAAATGTAAAAAGCCCCATGAAGGGGCTTGTGTGGCTCGCTACCAGGTAGGGCTAGTTCTCGTGTATGTGAATCGTCGTAGGGTCAACGATTGATATTTTGAGAGGGCTCATGACACGGCGCTTCTGGAACCACTCCCGCAGTGGGACTGCTCCCATGATCCTTGGGGTTCCATTCGTGTTCGCAGTCCTGTTGATTTTTCCAATTACCTCAAGCTTCTCGCGGCCACAATAGATCGTGATGCTCTGTTCGTCGCGGCCAAAGTACTTGTCACAGTTGACAGGCACGTTGAAAAAGCCCCTGCGGTGATAGGTGTCCTGCAAGGTCAGGATGAAGTGCGGCGCCGCACTAAGCTCCTTTAGCACAGGCTTAGGTTCGCTGGCCATCGTCGTCGGACTTACTTTCGCACGGGTCTCAATCGTAGGGAAGGGCTTCTCTACGCTCTGCACTGGCTCGCTCGCATGTTGGACGACTTCCTGTACTTGCGCCTCAAGCTTGGCTTCAAGGCTGCTGTCTGGTGGGTTCGCCTCACTCGGGGTCTCGATCACGGTACTCGTGCGGCCACCATTCCATTCGGGCTTCAAGGTCTGGATGATGCTGTCTTCCAGTCCTGCTGCAAGGTTCAGGTGAAAGCTTCCGTAGCGCAGTAGGCCATTGTCTGCCAGGGCAAGAATTTCTACAGGTTCGCCCCTCTTGAGAAGATCCACAATCGCCAGGCGGTTGCGCCAGTTGGTTCGCTGGTCTTGGTTGGGCTTCTGGTAGCCAAACATGCGACGCTGTAGGGTCTGTGTCGTCTTGCCTACATACTTGACGGTCTTCCCACTGACAAAGGCATAAAGGACGTTCTGACGATCCATGAGACTAAGTAGCTCCAAAGCCAAGTCGTCACCCTTGAGCAACCATCGTCCTGCTCTTTGAAATCCAATTTCATAAAGCCTATGCATGTTCGTTCCTGACAATGATCATTCAACCGATTGTACTTCGTTCTTCAATGCTGAAGGGCAAGCAAAAAGCCCCATGAAGGGGCTCTCAATTGTGCTACCAGGTGAGGTGTTACCAGGACCAGGAAGCTCCACCAGCTACACCAGACATGCCGTTGTTTCCTGTGGCTGCTCTCACGTTGATCAAGCTTCTTCCTGCCTTCCAAGCTACCCCTGCTGCGATTGAAGACTTGCCATGAACGGTTGCTGCTCCTACCGCTATCTGTCTGGACTTGGTAGGGTCAAAGACCAAAGCTGAAGATGCCATTCCCATTGCGGCGCCTGCATAAGCTAGGCTCTTGGACTGCTCAAATTTGCTGTCTGTGTAGCTCTTTGCTCTGCCGAACTGTGTATCCGTGTAGCCGTTCGCTTGCTGTACTCCGCTCGCTACTGCGCTGCTCACATATGCCTTCTGCTGGACATCGTAGTTTGCAAGGCTCTCGTCAGTGTAAAGGTTCGCTGAATCTAAAGTCTCGTATGCGATACCACGAACTTGAGCAAGGTTGGTTGCGTCAGTCGCCTTTGTTCCTGCTGTGACATTGGACACATAGCGGGTGAAGCCAGGTGCGCCCACGCTCACTTCTCTATCTCTGCCTGCGGTAGATGATCCACCTAGTGCGACGCTCTCTGAGAAGTTGGCCTTCGCACCAGGGCCGATAGCTGTACCTAAGTATCCACCAGCCTCAGCATTTGAACCGATAGCTATTGCATAATTTCCTGTGGCATCTGCATAAGTTCCGACTGCCACTGAGCTTTGCATGCCTGTTGCCTTTGTGCCTAAGCCGATTGCTACGCCGCCGTTTGAAGCTTTTGTTACTGCTCCGTTAGTCTTATCCATACCGATAGCGATTGCACCTGAAGTGCCAACGATGGAAGCTGGAATAGGGTGTGTTGTAGCTACTGTGGTTGAGTCACCGATAGCGATAGTGCTTGTGCCACCAGCAACTGGCAAATCTGTTGGGCTTGTGCCGATATTGATTTGCTGTGCGTATGCTGAACTAGCTAAAAATAATGCTGCAACTGCTGTGTAGATCTGTTTTTGTTTTATCATATTTTTCCTTGATAGAGTTGATAAGTTGGTTTGTTTTTGATGCACGGTACGTATTCAATTTCATTTTCAACTGGCTTTCTACTATGATGTCTAAAGTAAGTTTGTCTTGCTGCTGAGAGATTGTCGAACTTGCCCGATATTAGAACTCGTTTTCCATTCTCTTTGACTTCGTATTGCCACTTCCCATGTTCGTTTTCTTTAAATTTAAGTTGTAGTTTCGTAATAGCCTCCTTTAAATACTGTTTAATGTTTTTGTAAGTGCAGAACCTGCATGCGTTTTTGCCTTTATAAATAGCTTGTTGGACTCTTCACGGCTCTCAGCCATTGCACTTCTAAATGAAGTGTCCTTTGTCATGTATGCTACGACTGAAACATTCTCAGGAATGCTTAGCTTTGCAAAAGGTTGAACGACTGGTGCCATGAATGCTAAAGCGCTTCCAGCTAGAACCCAACGGCTTAGTAGAATTGATAGTAATGAGTCCATAGTTTTGTTATCCAAAAAAATGTTGTGTGATGTATGAGAATGACGGCTTAAGATGAACCGCATTCTTCATTTTGTCCTTGTTTTCACTGATAGTGGTTTGAGCCTTTAAGCAACGTTCACGTGTTGCTGTATCTACCATGTCAATTTCGTTTCTGAAGTCTGCGGAAATTCCACTTCGTTTAAGTTCGTTTAAGTACGCTGCAATTGGTCTGTCACATTCATTTTTTTGTAGCTTAGAATTAATCTCAGCATATTGAGCGATTTGTTCGTTTCTGTAGTCTTCAGTTATATCCGCAACTTTCATGGAAGCTAAAGAGTAGGCAACTACACAGATTGCTAATCCTGCGCAACCGATCATTGTCCAATTCTTTTCTTTTTTGTTTTCTATCTTTGTCATGATTATTTTCCTTTGTATATATATCTAGTTATATTGAAAATATATAGAAAGTCAAGGTTTCTACATTGTTTAGATAAAATAAAAGCTCGCACATGGCGAGCTTCTTATATTTCACTAGGTAATTAGAAATTAACTTGCATTGGCATTGAAATTTCAAATGTTCCTGTCTTCTGTATTGGCCCCTCGGATTGGTAATCTCTGAACATGTAATAGATAGTGTAAGGATTCATGTTGTTGTCTGCTGTCAAACTTATTGAGCTACCGCTAAGAGGTTGAGTGTTACCTGAATCTCTGTATGCTACGGCTTCGATTTCTCCAACTTGTCCGCTACCTGAGTAAGCTCTAGCATAGCCTTGCTGAAGAGTTGCTGTTAGTCCTGTAGAGCATTGAACAAAGACTTGGACATTGCCAGTTGGCTTCTGTCCAGTTGTTGCATTTACAGTCAATGTGTAGGTTGGCTGATTGAATGAACATGTACCTGCTACATTCATTGTTGCATTGATAGTGGAATAAGCAGTTCCTGCTTGTGCGAATGAAGAGCACAGAGCTAAGCTTGAAACTAAAGCTGCGATTTTTAATTTTTTGAAATTCATAGTTTTCCTTTTGTTGTGGTTGTCATATGCTTTACCGCATACTCTATCTAATAATACAAAAACAATTCGTAAAGTCAACGGCTGATAATTAATATTTTTGTTTAGAAGTTGATGATGATTGCAGATGCAAAGTTGTATGTTCCAGCTTTACTAATAATCGGGCTTCCATTCTCAAAGTGTTGCAAGTACAAAGTTTGGCTTTTGTTTGTGCCGTCTGCTTGTAGCTCCAAGGGTTCGTTTGCTATGTTTCGGCTGTAGCTGTTGTCGCTAAAAATCTGCATAGTCATATCGTTATCTTCAGCGGAAGTGAAGCTTGCACTGTCTGAAGTCATTGACGGTGTAAGTCCAGGAGAACAGTTATAGATGACATTGGTAGAAGTCTTGGCAACCTGACTCATTCCAACATTGGTGCTCACGTTGTAGCTCGCTTGAGAGAAGCCACATGATCCTTCAACGGTAGGGTAGAACTCGATAGTTGCCGCGTACTCTTCTGTTGCGTCGGTCACGTAGATTGGAATTTGAAAGCTGTACGAACCTGCGCGACTGACTGCATTTCCGCTCGTGCTGTAGTATTTTGCATAGACTTCAACAGTGCGAGTTTGCTCGTCACCGAAGCTGGAGACATCAATCGGTTGAGAAGCCAATGGGATTGTTAGGGC
This sequence comes from Massilia sp. UYP34, assembly GCF_056279385.1. NCBI lineage: Bacteria > Pseudomonadati > Pseudomonadota > Betaproteobacteria > Burkholderiales > Oxalobacteraceae > Massilia > Massilia sp. UYP34. The sequence goes on from NZ_JBWBRF010000022.1 coordinate 56,672, forward strand.
AGAGTCAACGTAAAGCCGTACAAGCTGGTTAGGATCTTCGTTCGCTACTATGATGTCTTCTCTAATAAAGAGCTTACTTGTCGGGTTCGCTGATGGAAGAGTGAAGCTAATACCAATTGCACTACTGTAAGGGTTTGGGTAGCTAAATGTTGGACTGTCGTAGAACCTTGATTGTGTGAAGCCAATGTTGTTTTTTGAACCAACAGCCCAAGCATTGATGGTCACAAAAAAAAGTAATACGGTAAGTAGTGTCTTCATAGATTTTCCTTTTTATTTTTCGCAATGAAGCGGTATCTGTTCGTTTAGTGAAGGATCGTGCTTCACGGTAAATCTCATCTTGCAAGTCTTGATCTGAAGCTCGTAGGCTCTACCAGGCTCATAGTCGTCAAAGAAGATGCCTTGGGGGATGACTGCAAACTTCTTGCCGTCAATCTCAACTTCCTTCAAGCCCTTGGTTGCCACTTCTGGCTGCAAGACAACTGGACTCTTCTTGACCTTGAAGACAACACTGGACTTGAAGAATTTTTGGGATGAGACCTTCGCTACAGAGTCGTCAACCTGAATTTCAACGGGTAGTAGATCCGCAGGTAGACTCACAAGGTTGTCTGTAGTCGTGCTCGTGTTTGGCACAATCGCTATGCCGTCGCTTCCTGTGGTCGCAACTCTCATGTTGTTCAAGGCAACAGGAAGACCCGGTGTGCCAGTCTCTACGACTGTGTAGCCTTGGAAGATCTGACGGCTCGCATGAATTCCCTTGTCAAATACAAGTGAGCCTTCCACTCGTCCTGACATGCTCATTTGGCCTCGTCCAGTAGTGAGGTAGGCGGTTGCAACTGCTTTCTCCCCTGCATACTGGTAGGTGGCCGTGGCGCCTGTACCGCTCGAGGATTTCGTGGCTTGCGCCTGTAGGCTCCAATCGTTGTAGCTGTTGCCCCCTCGGATGATTGACTGGCGAAACTCTGTGCCTGTCGCATCATGCTGTGCGGTAGTCATGCTTCTCCATGCGCTCTTGCCAACTGGCGTGTTGAACATGAAGGCGATACCTGACTTTCCGGCCGCGCGTGTAAGCCCGACACTCAAGGTGCCTCGGTTGATGATGGTGTTGAAGTTCAGAGAGCTGCGGGTAGGGGCGGCGCCGTATTGAACGACATTGCCTGACAAAGAGCTTGAGCCGAACCTGTAGCCTGCTGTAGCAATCTTCTGGTCTTGCACCAGGTAGGCGGGACTACCAAACATTGCAAAGCGGTTGGACTTGGTGGCTGCGACTGTCCCGTAGAGGTCTCCCTTCTGATAGGTGTACTGAAGCCTTTGCATGGATTCGCCTCTGCCTGCTGCGATACCGTACTTGATGGTGCCAAGCGGGATTGCATAGGTCACGCTGCCGGCGCCGCGTGCTTGGTCCGCGGTAGCCTCTACATGGCCTTCCAGGGTGACATGATCGGTAAGGCCGTAGGCATAGGTGCCTGATGCGAAGTAGCTGCCTAAACTGTCGTAGCCGTGGCGTAGTCGTCCAGCTTCAAAACTGAAATTGTCTGTGCCGCGTCTAAGGTTGAAGGGTGCTCCAACAAGGGTGACACTTTGGGACTGCACCAAGCCGTTGATGTCCTTCATGACGACTCGCACTTGATTGCTTGATGTCTGTCCGGTAGTTAAGTTGCTGAAGCTGTAGGGACCAGGGCTTACGTCCAAGCTACCCATTGACCTGTCGTTGACATAGATTTCGGCCACTGACTTGACCTCGGCTGTGCCAGCGATCGATAGGTAGGGCGCTACCAGGTAGTTGCTGTCTAAGCTCGTGTCCTTGCGGTACTGGACTCCGAAGAAGCTCACAGGGTTGGTTACGCTGTTAGTGCCTGTGAAGCCTGAACCAACTCGGGCCGTGGTCATGCGGTCTTTGAAATACTGCTCTCGGTAGACGTCGACGAGGCTGCTCTTCTGTGTGCTCAAGTTTGCGGCAACGTTGTAGAGAACGCCGTTGCTGAAGGTTTTGTAGAAGGAACCTGCAAGGGCAGTGGTCTTGCTGTAGCTGTCGCTGGTAAAGTTGTAGTTCATGAATGCAGAGTCAAGATAGACTTTAGGACTCTGCACAACATTATTCTGGAAGTTGTAGTTGATGCTCTCAAGATTGCGAGCATTAGCATGCAAAATAAGATCGCTTCCTTGGTCAGTAATTAACCCTAAATTGTTTAGCTTGACGACTAGCTCACCAGAAATTGTAGTCATGTCGTTCGGTGAGTACGCAAGCTTGAAGGCGTCGGCATCTGCCTTAGCTATGAAGTAATCTTTCCCCGCAACGAAGATTCTAATTAAGTCCTCAGCTTGGTGTCGTGAGTTTTCAACGACTAACTTGTAGAAGTTAGTGCTGACTGAAGTAGGATCTTGTGCTTGTGCTTGTGCTTGTGCTGGAAGTGCGAACAAACTGCTTAAGATGATTACTAGAGGTGTTTTTCTTATTCTAGTAATCATTTTTCTATAGCTACCTCAACGTATTCTGTCTTACGCTTGCTTGACAAGATGATTGTTGACCCTTTGGCTTCCTGAAGCTGCTTAGCCAATTTCTCATCAGTTATAAGAATAGTGTCTCTTGAGCGTGGAAGAACATTGCCGTCAAGTGGTAGGAAGTCTGCATAGCTATACTCGCTCGCAGTAGCTTTCTTGGTGAAGGAAATACCATTGATGGCAAACACTCCACTTCCATTATTAACAACAGTAAGGGTTGTCATAGGGCGAGGGTAGCTTCTACCGTCAAAACGAGTAGTGGTGCCAACTGTTGCGCTTGTCACTTCAGCTTTTTGATTTTTAGCTGTGGTGAAGTAGACAGGTAAATTGAACATGAAGGGTGAACTACCAGGCTTCTCAACGTTTATGAACAAACGACCATACATTTCACCTGAAGCCATATCAGGGGTAATCTTAGAAGTGTAGATAAGGCGAATCTGCTTTGTGCCGTCTTTTTCATATTCAGCAAAAAGAGGGTTTGTGGTGAAATTTCTTGTATTGCTTGAGAAGTCGGCACTTAAGATATTGGTAGTGTCTTCATACTGGCTGGACGGCTGACGCAAGTAGAAAAGAGTACTTACCTTGGAGCCTTGGCTTGCTTGAATGCTGATAGTGCAGCTAGGGGTTTTCGTAGCTGAAGACATCTCGCAAAAAGTTGGGGCAATATTCAATGTTCCTGTATTAGTTACTGTAACGTCTGCTGCTGTTGCAAATGAAGATAAAGCAATCAAACTTGCGCATATTATTTTTCTTTTCATGTCATTTCCTTTTAGTTATAAAACTAATATAGTGAAATGATATAGAAAGTCAAGGTTTGAACATTGTTTAGATAGAAATGGATATCTGTAAAAGAAAAAGCCCCAAAAGGGGCATTCGTTCAGAATCTTTGTTCAAGCATTAGAAAGTGGGTGTCTTCAACGCTGGTTCTGTATCCATGCACTAGGTAATCCTTAAAGCCTAACTTTGTGCACATGTCTTTAATTTGCACTAAAATTTTTTGGTTAAGAACTTCAACGAAAAAGTAAGCTGTTCCTGACTCTGATGCGTAAAGTAATTCGTGTTCGTAATATTTCATAGTGTTCTCCTTATTATTATTGGTTAGAGTGGTTCAGTTTGTAACGGATATTGCTATGGTTCTTCCAAACAAATTATCAATGGCTTTGCGTGCAATCTCAACATTGTTCTGAAAAGTGAAGGTCGCCGTTTTCACTGAACGAAGAACTCTCTCGCCTGATCCGTCTTCATTAATATGTGTCGCGTTGATGTGCAACTCTCTTGATCCATTAACACCGAACTTCGGGTTGCTGTGTATGACTTGATAAACGAAGTCATTGACTGTGAATTCAACAATGTCAAACTCCTTGCGGTGAGTGATTGCTTGAATCTTTGTGATTGCTTCTTCCTTGAATGACTGTTCAGTGATAATTAATGTGTTCATAGATTTCCTTTGTTTAGTAGTAGGGTGTGCTTAGTTTAATCCGTTCTCAATCGCTTCTTTAAGGCACGCACTGTATGCGTCAATGGTGCCGTCAAGTCTCTTCCATTCATGCACAAAGTAGTATTCGCCGTCCGCGTAGAATCTTGAAAGAGTAGGTGTGCTTCTTTCGCTGAAGTCTAAGCATACTTCTATGACTTCATATGTATTACCTGTGTTGATTTTAATTCTGACATTTTTAGTATTCATGATTGTTTCCTTGTTTTGTTAATATTAATATAAAAGAAATATATTAAAAAGCAAGGTTAAAGCAAGGTTAAGTTATCAATATTATTCAATTGGATATCGGTTGATGGGAAAAGAGAACCGACAGTTGTTGACCGCCGAGTGTTGCCGAGGGAGAATGTCAGGATAACTACACCTTGAGATGCCTGATGACCCTGACTAAGAATGAAATTCGTAGGCGACTGACAGCCTTTGCCAAGCTCCAAAGAGATGCGAAAAGCGAGCGGGGGCAATCCCAGACCTTCTGGCTGCGGTTTTACGAGTGCTTCGGTATCCGTGCGGAGAGCGCGACGATTTACGAACAGTCGGTCAAGAAGCTCAGTGGCGCACCAGGATTCATTGACAGCTTCATCCCCGGAAAGCTGATCGTTGAGCACAAGAGTGCAGGGCGAGACTTGGACAAGGCGTTTGACCAGGCGAGTGACTACTTCCTTGCCTTAAAGGAGGGCGAGCGTCCTCGCTACATCATTACAAGCGACTTCGCCCGTATTCGTGTCTATGACTTGGCAACTGGTGGGGGCTACCGTCAGTGCAAGCTTTCCGACCTTTCCAAGAAGGCTGACTGGTTCATGTTCTTGGTCGACGGTGAGGTGGTGGATGTCACTGAAGAGTCTGATGCCGACCGGAAAGCTGCGTACACCATCAGTAAGCTCCATGAAGCCCTGCTGCGACAGAATTTCAAAGGGCGTGCTCTTGAAGTCTTCCTGACTCGCTTGCTCTTCTGCCTGTTTGCCGACGACACGAACATCTTTGGCGACAACGGCATGTTCCTCAAGCTCGTGCGAGCGACGAAGGAAGACGGTAGCGACGTTGGCCGTGTGCTCTCCGAGTTCTTCCAGGTGCTTAACACCCCCGACCAAGACCGTCAGAGCAACCTTGATGAAGCGCTCATGCAGTTCGCCTACATCAACGGTCGCCTGTTTGAAGAAAACACACGTATTCCCTCGTTTGATACTGACTTACGCAAGGTCCTGATTGAGTGTGCTGCGCTCAACTGGAGCGGGATCTCGCCTGCAATTTTCGGTGCTATGTTCCAAGGGGTCTTGGAAGAGCATAGTCCTGACGGTGCAGATAGTTCTAACAGGAAGGCGTCACGCCGTGAATTTGGGGCCCACTACACGAGCGAGCGCAACATTCTTCGTGTGATTAATCCTCTCTTCATGGATGACCTGCGCGCTGAACTGGAAAAAATCAAGAAGAACAAGAAGCTGCTCCAAGCCTTCTATGACAAGCTCCCTGAACTGACGTTCTTCGATCCTGCCTGCGGCTGCGGAAACTTCCTTGTGATTTCATTCCGAGAGCTTCGCCAGCTTGAGATGGATACCATTGAGGCCATGAGCGACATTGGCCTGACGAATGCTGGTGGCGGTGGCCTGCTGGACATCTCAACTCTGTGCCGCGTAAAGGTGAGTCAGTTCTACGGTATTGAGATCGATGAGTCAGCCGTTCATATCGCCAGGGTAGCCATGTGGATTACCGACCACCAGTTGAACACAGAGGCGGCAACGCGTTTTGGTGAGACTCGTCCAAGTGTGCCTCTCATTGATAGTGCAACGATCTATCATGGCAACTCGCTTCGCACTGAGTGGGAAACCGTTCTTCACCCTGACAATTGCAGCTACGTGCTTGGCAATCCTCCGTTCATTGGGCATCAGGTTCGCACGCCTGAACAGGTTAAGGATATGGATCTTGTATGGGGCAAGGATGGGCGTTTTGGTCGCCTAGACTATGTGACTTGCTGGCACAATAAAGCAGTTGCCTACATGAAGAAGAACGAGGAAATCGAGACTGCACTCGTTTCAACGAACAGTATTTGCCAAGGTGAGCAAGTCGGAATTTTGTGGAGCTACATGCTCGCGCAAGGTGTGAAAATCAAGTTCGCACACAGGAGCTTCCAGTGGAAGAATGAAGGCAAGGGTGTAGCTGCGGTTCACTGTGTGATTGTCGGAATGTCGCTCTTCACTCCTGCGAAGCGGGCTATCTATGATTACGAGTTCAATATCAAGGGTGAGCCGACCCTGATACCTGCGAAGACTATCAATCCCTACCTGATTGACGCGGCTGATATTTTGCTCCCATCCAGGAACAGCGCTCCACCAGGTATGCCGAAAATGGGGAAGGGAAGCCAACCGACAGATGGCGGTCACTTGATCTTGACTGAAGAGGAAAAAGACGAGTTGATAGCGGAAGAACCGGGCGCCGAAGACTGGCTCTATCCGTATATCGGAAGTGACGAACTCATCAACGGGAATGGCCGCTGGTGCTTGTGGCTCAAGGGGATTGCTCCCAAGGCGCTCAAGGCCATGCCGCTTGTCTATGAGCGTGTGAAGCAAGTTACAGAGTCTCGCCTAAAGAGTCCTACCGCTAGCGTGAACGAATATGCGCACAAGCCGAGTCTGTTCACCCAAGACCGTCAGCCCGACATTGACTACCTTGCCGTGCCTGAGGTTTCTTCGCAAAACAGAAGATTCATCCCTATCGGATTCCTGCCTAAGGAAGTGATTGCCAGCAACAAACTTCAGATCATTCCTGAAGGGACGATGTATCACTTTGGTGTCTTGTGCAGCACAATGCATAATGCTTGGATGAGGGTTGTTGCGGGTCGCATGAAGAGTGATTACAGCTATTCGCCAGCGGTCTACAACAACTTCCCTTGGCCTGACACGGTAGATCCTAAGGACGAGCAAGCTATCATTGCGGCCGGGAATTTGGTTCTCAAGGCTCGAGAGAAACACCCTAATGCTACGCTGGGTGAATTGTACGATCCGACTGCAATGCCGCCAGAGCTTATGGAAGCTCACAAGAAGCTTGATCGCGCGGTTGATGCCATGTTCGCTTACAAGGGAAGTAAAGACGATCCTACCAGGGTAGCCTTCTTATTTGCCAAATACCAAGCGAAGACTAGTTTGCTTCCAGCAGTGACAAAGAAGAAGCCTAAGTTGAAGCTTGCAGCTTAACTATATTATCTCGTATCATTCGCCTACGAATTCAACTAACAACGTGAAAGATGCAAATGTCGAAAATTGATCTGTCTGGTTACAACCTCGCTGAGCTTAAAGGTCTGCAATTTGATATTGAGAAGGCAATCAAGGATCGTCAGAGTGGCGACTTGAAGAAAGCTCGTGAAGAGATCCAGGCAATCGCTCAACGCTTGGGTGTGTCCGTGGAAGCTCTGCTTGGTGGTTCGGGCGGCAAAGCTGCTGGAAAAGCCAAGGGTGGCACTGGTGTGAAGGTGGAGGCCCAATATCAGAACCCGGCTGACAAGTCGCAAACATGGTCGGGCCGTGGTCGCCAACCAAAATTTGTGGTCAACACGATTGAAAATGGCGGAACGCTGGAAGACCTGCGAATCAAGAAGTAAGGTTCTACCAGGTGACACGCAAAATGCCCCGGATGGGGCATTTTTCAAAATGAGTAGAATTTTTGACGCATATGCCGCATTTGGGAAAGTGTGAAGGTAAGAATTGCTTCATGGGGCGAACAGCATGAAATTACATGGCGAAGAACAATAAAGAAGTCCTCGCGTCGTCGCTCTGCAACTATGGGAATGTTGATGAGTGTTATACCTCGTTGCACGCAGTTTCGCTTCTTGATGAAATCTTTATAAACTTGAACTCGATATTGGATCTCACGCTGGTGTCCATATTGTCTAGACTTGCTTACGCCGTGGTGATGCTCGCCATCGTGTTCAAATGCAAGCTTAAATCTCTCATTGTAGCCATCAAGTTCTAATGTAAAGTTAGTAAGCGGGTTACGATTCCAATCTGGACGAACGGAAGGTAAGCTGAAACCAAAGTAGGTTTCCAAAATCATTCTGACTCGCTTCTCAGATCGATTATTCGTCCTTGAGCACGTCGCACACCATCGACCAGCCCTAACCACTTTAGAATAGCTAGCGTCCCAAGTGTGGCCTTTGGCGCATTGCCAAGACAGCTTATCGTCACACTTTACATATGAAGTGCTGAGGCAAATACCGTTTTTCGCGAGCGCATGCATTTTTGCTCTTTCAAGACCGTCAGACAATCTAAGCCCGTCAATTGTGCATTCTTTGCACCAGTTTTCCTTTCTAACGATTGCGTCATATATGCTATGCCACTCGTGATTGTTACCACACCGCCAATGTAGCTTCGTTTTAGTACTGTTGAACTCTGTACTCAAGCATAATCCTCCTTTACGGATTGCATATGCTTGTGCCTCATCTAGTCCATTTAGCAGGGAACGGCTCTTACTGTAGCATTTGCGACACCATCTACCGTCATTTACGACATGTGTATATGAGCATTCCCATTTGTGACCTTCTGCGCATTGCCAACACATTTTGGTACCAGCATTTATGTAGTGACTGCTGAGACACTTTCCTCCGCGTGCTGTCGCTGCCTGAACTGCTCTTAAATAGTTCTCTTTTTTTGTTCTTATTGTTTTCATATTTTCTAGAATTTATTCTAAATACTCTAGCAAATGAAATAAAGAAGTCAACGAACCAATTTGCAAAAGTAGAGACCTTCAAGCTTTTATAGCGTTGGAAGACTGGACATCTTCAATGTCTAAAGTGTTTGAAATTATGAGAGCCAGTTGCCGGCAGAACGGTAGCACTGGTGATCGGCAACTTTTGAGTGTCAATACACCTGCTGATCGGTTATAATACCAAGTGTGTACGTCATGAACCAACTTCAGGTATCCCAATGAACAAGCCAGCACTGACAGGGATGACACAGCCGCACGCGGCCGAACCGTCCATGATCCCAGGCGAACTAACACTCTTCCAAGCAATCACAGAACACATACCGAATGCTGCTGTGTTTGTAGTTGACCAGGACTTTCGATACGTACATGCGGGGGGCAGTGGATTAAGAGCCGCAAACATGAGACCAGAGGACTTTGAAGGGAAGTTTCTAGCTAACGTAGTGCCGAACGACCTTTTGAAGCAGTACTTGTCAGACTACACTGCGATTTTCTCTGGAGAAACTTTCATCCGAGAGCATACTGTTGGCTTACGGTAATCCCCCCGCAAAAAGAGCGCGATCAGAAGTAGAATTTTCTACTTAAGATACAGAAAGCTCTACATGAAGACCTCCCGTTTTACCGACAGC
>NZ_JBWBRF010000023.1:0-56260 GCF_056279385.1 Massilia sp. UYP34
ATCCAGACTTGGACCGATGCTGGGCTTGAAAAGCTTCACTTCCGCTACCACGACAATACAAGGCATTGAGCTCATGCATCGCATTCGCAAAGGGCAGTTCGACCTACGAGGTCTGGGAACTCAGGGGCAAACTTCGTCCGAAATCTGGGCAGCTGTTCTGGCTGCGTGAACTCAGCCGGCGCACCGGCAGGTTGGCGTGCCTTTGTCCATAATTTGCACCAGAGCCCGCGACAACATCATCCAGGTCGTGAAATCCGACCGGGAGAACAAAGCGCTCACGCCCTCGCTCATGACGGTGGCGGCGCCCTGCGCCGAGAAGTGCGCGTTCACGGTCACGCCCGCAACCGAACACGTCCAGCTCAAGGCGGGCAGGATCTCCGCCACCGTGTCCCTGAAAGACGGGCAGGTCCAGTTCTTCGACGCCGCCGGCAAGCGCTTCCTGGCCCAGGCTGCCGAGTCGATGCGGCCGGTCGACGTCGGCGGCAAACCGTTTTTGGCGATCGAGCAGGGCTTCAACCACGGCACCAAAGACGCCTATTACGGCCTGGGCCAGCACCAGAACAACGAGATGAACTACAACGGCGAAGACGTGCTGCTGGCCCAGCACAATATGATCGCCGCCGTGCCCTTCGTGGTGTCGGACAAGGGCTATGGCCTGCTGTGGGACAACAACGGGATCTCGCGCTTCGGCGACCCCACGCCCTACGACCACATGTCGCGCGACCTGGTCTTGCGCAGCCTCGACGGCAAGCAGGCCGGCCTGACGGCGCGCTACTACGTCGACGGCAAGCTGGCGCTGACGCGCCAGGAAAAGGACATCGACTACCAGTACCTGAAGGACGTGGAAGAAAACTGGCCCAGGGGGCTCAAGCCCGCCAAGGACCTCAAGAACGTGCGCGTGGTATGGGAAGGCACGATGACGAGCGACAAGCCGGGCCTGCACAAGATGCAGCTCTATTCGTCGGACTACGCCAGGCTGACGGTGGACGGCAAGGAAGTGATGGACGTGTGGCGGATGGGCTGGAACCCGTGGTACCACAACTTCGAGGTGCGTTTCGAGAAGAACCGGCCGGTGAAGCTGCACCTCGAGTGGAACCCGTCGGGCGGCATGGTGGCGATCACCCACAACAACCCGCTGCCGGATGCGCAGCGCCATTCGCTGACCATGTCGTCCGAGATCGCCGAGGCGATCAACTACCACGTGATCAGCGCCGACAGCATGGACGGCGCGATCGCCGGCTACCGGCACCTGACCGGCCAGGCGCCGATGATGCCGAAATGGGCCTATGGCTTCTGGCAGTCGCGCCAGCGCTACGAAACCCAGCAGCAGCTGCTCGACGCCCTGGGCGAATACCGCAAGCGCGGCTGGCCGCTCGACAATATCGTGCAGGACTGGTTCTACTGGCCCGAGGATGGCTGGGGCTCGCACGACTTCGACAAGACGCGCTTTCCCGATCCGAAGGGCATGGTCGACGCGGTCCACAAGCAGAATGCGCGCATCATGCTGTCGGTGTGGGGCAAGTTCTACGCCAATACCGACAACTACAAGGAGCTCGCGGCCAAGGGCCATATGTGGACCAGGAACGTCGAGAACGGCTCGAAGGACTGGGTCGGCAAGGGTTACCTCAACAGCCACTACGACCCGTACACCCGGGAAGCGCGCGAGATCTATTACCGCCAGCTCAAACCGAAGCTGGTCGACCTGGGCTTCGACGCCTGGTGGATGGACAATACCGAACCCGACGTGCTGTCGAACAGCCGCCTGGAGGACTTCAAGCAGCTGATCGGGCCGACCGTGTATGGCGCCGGGGAGATCACCTTCAATCCCTACAGCCTGGTGAGCACGGGGGCCATGATCGACGGCCTCAGGCGCGACCAGCCCGACAAGCGCCAGTTCATCCTGTCGCGCTCGGGTTTCGCCGGCATCCAGCGGAATGCGGTGGCGGTGTGGAGCGGCGACACTGTCGGGCGCTGGAACAACCTGTACGACCAGATCGCGGCGGGCGCCAATATGTCGATGTCGGGCATTCCAAACTGGACCCACGACATCGGCGGCTATGCCCAGGAAGTGCGGTTCCAGAGCGGCGACGTCGGCTCGGCCCAGGAAAACCGCGCCACCAGCCGCGCCAGGGCCAATCCGGAAGACATGCAAGAGTGGCGCGAGCTGAACCAGCGATGGTTCCAGTTCGGCGCCTTCACGCCGCTGTTCCGTTCGCACGGCGAGGTGGTCAAGCGCGAGATCTATAACATCGCCGCCGGTGACGACGCGATGCGCGACAATATGGTGTGGTGGCTGAAGCTGCGCTACCGCCTGATGCCGTACATTTACACGATCGCGGCCGACACCCACTACCGCTCGGGCACCATGATGCGCGGCCTGGCGATGGACTTCCCGCACGACGCCCAGGCCAGGAACGTCAAGGACCAGTACCTGTTCGGCCCCGCGTTCCTGGTGGCGCCGGTGTATGAATACAAAGCGCGTCAGCGCCGGGTCTACTTGCCAAGCGGCGCCGACTGGTACGACTTCCATACCGGCGAGCGCCACCAGGGCGGCTCCACCCGCACCATCGAGGCGCCGCGCGAGCGCATGCCGCTGTTCGTCAGGGCCGGCTCGGTGATCACGACCGGCCCGGTGACCCAGTACGTCGACGAGAAGCCGGATGCGCCGATCACCGTGCACGTGTACGCCGGGGCGAACGGCGCCGCGACCCTGTACGAGGACGATGGCGTCTCGAACGCCTATCAGCGCGGCGAAGCCAGCCGCATTCCGATCAGCTACGACGACAAGGCCGGTGTGGTGCACATCGGCGCGCGCGCCGGCCGCTACCAGGGCATGGTGGAAAAACGCGAGTTCCGCGTGCGCGTCATCAAGCCAGGCGTGTCGACCGCGGCCGACATGGATGCGTCCGACAAGTCGGTGGTGTATGACGGCAAGCCTGTCAGCATCAAGCTGTAAGTAGTCGCCGGACGCGTGCGCGCGTCCGGCATTTTTGGGGTGGAATCGATGAATATTGTGCTCCATGCGGCGAGCCTGCTTCTTGCCGGGCTGCTTGCTTTTGCGCCGGCCCACGCGGCCGACACGGTGGCGCCGGACCACCAGCACCTGCAGTACACGGGGCGGATCGACTTCAGCGACGGCCGCGCGCCGGTGCTGAGCTGGCCGGGCACGTCCGTGGCCGCCACCTTCACCGGCACGTCGCTCGCGATCGTCCTCGACGACCAGCACGGCAAGAACTACTACAACGTCTTTCTCGACGGCGACTCCGCACGGCCGATCATCCTCCATCTCGACAAGGGCAAGAAGACGTATCTGGTGGCCAACGGGCTCGCGCCCGGCGCGCATCGGGTCCTGCTGACCAAGCGCACCGAGGGCGAGGAGGGCGCCACCGTCTTCCTCGGCCTGGAACTGGACGACCGGGCCGCGTTGCAGGCGCCGCCGCCCAGGCTTGAACGGCGGATCGAGTTCTTCGGCGACTCGATCACCAGCGGCATGGGCAATGAAGCGCCGGTCGAGGGCGACGATCATCACGGCAAGGACAAGAACAACTACCGCTCCTACGCCGCGATCGCCGCCCGCCAGCTCGGCGCCGAAGCGCATTTCACCTCGCAGGGCGGCATCGGCGTCATGATCAGCTGGTTCCCGTTCACGATGCCTGACTTCTACGACCAGCTGAATGCGGTCGGCGACAATGACAGCCGCTGGGACTTCGCGCGCTGGACGCCGGACGTGGTGGTGGTGAACCTGATGCAGAACGACAGCTGGCTGATCGGGCGCGACCACAAGCTGCAGCCCGAGCCCGACGATGCGCAGCGGATCGCTCGCGCGCATCCGGTCGTTGTACCCGAAGGCCTATATCGTGTGCGCGCTGGGCAGCATGGATGCGACCAGGGCTGGCTCGCCCTGGCCGGGGTATGTCGCGGCCGCCGTGCACAACCTGCGCACCGCAGGCGACGCGCGCATCGACACGCTGTTCTTTCCGTTCACGGGCTTCGGCAAGCACCCGCGCGTGGCGCAGCACCAGGCGAATGCGGACATCCTGACCGCGTTCGTGCGCAAGCGAATGGGTTGGTAGTGCGGCGGCAGGGGGGGTGATATCATCCCGCCCTTAATGAAGAAAGCCGCACATGCTCATCATCACCATCAAGCAGGGCAAGGAATCATCGATTCTTGCCGGCGACCCCTGGATCTACCAGTCCGCCATCGAGAAAGTCGACGGCAAGCCGTACGAGCGCAACAAGATCGGCGTCACCGCGCTCGTGCAGTCGTCGGCGCGCGTTTTCCTGGCGCGCGCCGCCTACAACGGCAAGTCGCAGATCGCGGCCCGCGTCTGGACCTTGCGCGAGGATGAAGCGGTCGACCATGCGCTCGTCAAGCGCCGCGTGCGCGCCGCCATCGAGCGCCGTTTCGATACCTGGCGCGCGGTTGGACCGGAAGCGCTGGTGCAATTGATCGATGGGGAAAAGGACGGCTTGCCCGGCCTGGTCGTAGAGGGCTACGGCGGCCCGGGCGGCTACCTGGTCTGCCAGTTCAACGCCGGGGGCGTCGACCTGTGGAAGGTGCCGGTGGTGCAGGCGCTGCTGGCCGCCACCGGTTGCCCAAACGTCTACGAGCGCTGCGATGCGCTGGTGCGCAAGGCCGAGGGATTGCCGTTCACGCCGGGCGCCCTGGCCGGCGAGGCGCCGCCGCAGCGCCTGATGGTGCGCACGCGCGAGAGGCTGGCGCCGATGGATATCCGCACCGGCTTCACCTATCCGCGCTGAGCGGGATCAGGCCAGCGCTTCCTTCGCCACTGCTTCTGGCGTGAGTCCATCGTAGAACTGGTCGGTGAACCAGTCGATCTCTTCCTCGATATGGTCCTGGGCTTGCCGGACGGTGGCGCCGCCGGCGACCAGGAAACCTTCCACTTCGATGCACCACGCGATGAACGCTAATGTTTCTTCGTCCAGTTCTTCTTCCTTCTTTGCCATGACTATTCCCAAATTGTTGCGTGACCAATAAAACGCTGGATCGTTGCGATCAGCGTTGCACGATTCTAACGTAGCCGCATGTCGAGGCGAATGCTCACCGCGACGACAGGCCGACCGGCGCGCGGCTTGTTATAGATATAAAAAGCCGCCCGTGGTGGGCGTCATCATACTCCCTCTATCGACACAGATTCAGGGAGGTCGCGATGAAATTGCTCTTGGCGCGTGCAGCGATCGCCGGCTCGATTCTCGGGCTGACAGGTTGCGCAGCATTCGATTGGTGGCCGCAGTCAACGGCCAATGCGGGCGGGAAGCCGCTACAGCAGTCCTCGGACACGACTGCCGGCGGTCCGGGGGCATCCCCGCGCACGACCGATGGCGGGGCTGGCCCGACAGGCTTCCCGGAGCAAGCTCCTGGTGGCAGCGCCGCAGAGGGCTCGTCCACGGCGAGCGCCGGGCCGACCGACACTTCCGCTTCCGCCCCCGCCATGGCTGCGACTGCGGCCGCAGCGCCGGCCGGCGCCGCCGGGCTCGACAGCGCGACCATCGTCGAGTTGCTCGGCATGGCCTGGCAAGGCCTCCAGCGGCCGCAGCCGATCGACCCGGCCATCGGAAAATACCTCGGCGGATTCGGCGTCGTGGTCGACATGCTGCAGCGAGGCTTCGATGTCCGGGCCGCGCGCGAGGCGCATGCCGGCGTCGTGCGGCTGCGCGACGCGATGGGGCCGGGCGAGACCAAGATCATCCATATCCGGCAAGGGACGGACGGCCGGGTCCAGGTCTACGAAGTGCCGGGCCGCTTCGCGCCGATCGCGAAAAAGCCGGGCGAAAAGGTCATCGAGTCAGAGATCGTCACGCCCGAGGTCGTCATCCAGCGTGACGGCAGTGTGCTGCAGATATTCACCTCCCGAAGCGCGCTCACGCAAAAGGCGAGGGCGAGCTATGACCAGGAATGGCCGGCGTTCTATAAACGCTCAGACGCGGCGATTGCCGCCATCCTGGCGCGAGGCTGACGCATCATTGGCCGCCGGCGAAGGCGGGACGAGCGCCGCAGCCAGCCAGGCCCGCCAGGAGCGCCAGAGCGGCCCCGGCGAGCGGCGGTTGCGGCGTCTCCGTACGCGTCGGGTCCGGCTCGTCAGCGCGCTCCGGCCGCGAACTCGCGCTCCGGCAGGCGCACGGTCACGGTCTGGACCGGGGCGTCGGCCGCCGTCGCGAGCATCACGCGGTAGTCGCCGGCGGCGATCTTCCAGCGGTTCGACCCGGCGTCGAACACCGCCAGCGTGCGCGGGTCGAGCGTGACCTTGCTGGCGCCGCGCTCGCCGGCGTTCAGGGCCAGCTTGTCCCAGCCGCCCAGCCGCTTCGGCGCTTCCCAGCCGGCGCCGACCTTCGACACGTAGACTTGCGGCACCGCCTTGCCGGCGCGCGCGCCGCTGTTGAGGGTGTCGAAGCTGACCTGGATGCCGCCGTCCACCGCCTCGGCCTTGAGATTGGTATAGGTGAAGCTGGTGTACGACAGGCCGTGGCCGAAGGCGAACAGCGGCTTGTGGCCCTTCAGGTCGAACCATTTGTAGCCGACCGCCGCGCCTTCGATGTCGTAGTCGACGTCGAAGCGGCTGTCCTTGGGCAGGTCCAGGCCGTCGAGTTTCGGGCGCGGCAACTGGTTCTCGGACAGCGGGAAGGTCTGCGGCAGGCGTCCCGAGGCGTCGACCTCGCCGCTGAGCACGCGCGCGATCGCTTCGCCGCCATGCGTGCCCGGATACCAGGCCTGGACCACCCCGGCCACGGCGTCCACCCACGGCATCGTCACCGGGGTGCCGGTCTGCAGCACCACCACCGTGCGCGGATTGGCCCTGGCCACGGCGGCGATCAGCGCGTCCTGGGCATTCGGCAGCGACAGGTTCGGCACGTCGTTCGACTCCGAGGTCCACTGGGTCGCGAACACCAGCACCACGTCGGCGCCGGCGGCGACCTTCGCGGCGGCCGCGGCGTCCCTGCCGTCATGCCAGTCGAGCCTGGCCTTGCTGCGGCGGGCCAGGGCCTGCATTGGCGAGCTCGGCAGAAATACCATCGGGCCCGGCCAGGCCTTCGGCCCCTCGTTGGGCACCGCCATGCCGCCGCGCGGATACACCTGGGCCGAACCGCCGCCGGACAGCACGCCCTTGTTGGCGTGGCCGCCGATGATGGCGATGCGCTTCAAGCCCGGCGCCAGCGGCAGCACGTTGCCCGCGTTCTTGAGCAGGACGATGCCTTCCTCGGCGCCCTCCTGCGAGATGCGCGCGTGGGCGGCGTAGTCGATTTCCTTGTCGCGCACCTTGACCGGATGGTCGAGCACGCCATGCGCGCCCATCGCCCACAGGATGCGCGCCACCATGTCGTCCAGGCGTTGCTCCGGCACGTGGCCGTTCTGCACCGCCTCTTTCAGGGCGCCGTCGAAGTAGGGCGATTTGTCGAACGGGTAGCCGGACTGCTGGTCCAGGCCCGCCAGCGCCGCGGGAATCGTCGAATGCACGGCGCCCCAGTCGGACATCACATAGCCTTTGTAGCCCCAGTCGCGCTTGAGCACCTTGTTCAGCAGGTGGTCGTTCTCGCAGCCGTACACGCCGCCGATGCGGTTGTACGCGCACATGACGGCCCCCGGGTTGCCGCGTTCGATGGCGATCTGGAAGGCCAGCAGGTCGGACATGCGGCCGGCCGCGTCCTGGATCTTGACGTTCAGGTGGTTGCGCCCCGTTTCCTGGTCGTTGTAGGCGTAGTGCTTGACGGTCGAGATGACGTGGTTCGACTGCACGCCGCGAATCTGCTCGCCGGCCATGATCCCGGCCAGCAGCGGGTCTTCGCCGGTGTATTCGAAGTTGCGGCCGTTGCGCGGCTCGCGCGCCAGGTTGACGCTTCCGCCGAGCATCACGTTGAAGCCCGACAGGCGGGCCTCCTTGCCGATCATGGCCGCGCCCTTGAAGGCCAGCGCCGGGTTCCAGGTGGCGGCGGTGGCGATCCCCGCCGGCAGCGACGTGCGCTCGCGCGCGTGCTTGCCCGGCTGCGAGGCGACGCCGATGCCGGCGTCGGTCAGCCATTGCGGCGTGATGCCCAGGCGCTCGACGCCCTTGACGTAGCCGGCCGACTGCGCCAGCGATCCGGGCGGCGGCTGCCTGCCCTGGTGTTCGGCGCCGAACTGGCCGAACACCAGGCTGATCTTCTCGTCGATGGTCATCTGGCTCACCAGCTTCGCCGCGCGCTGCTGGGCGGCGTCGGGGGCGGCGTGCGCGCACTGGACCGCGCAGGCGGCGCCGAAGGCAATGGCCCAGCGGGCGCTAGGCAAAACATGCTGCATACTGTTGTCTCCTTTTGCTCTTGTTGGATGACCGCGCCGCCGATGAAGGACGGCGCGGCCGGGTCACGAACCACGCGCGTCCCTGGTAGCCGACGTGGTGGGTCATGGTTTGCTCGACCTTCGCGTCGATCAGGTTCCGGGCCTGGAAGTCGATGCGGTCGTTGTCGTTGAACTTGTCGCTGACGGCGCCATCGGACTGGCCACCGTCCACCAGCGTGGCGATCGTGAAATCGATTACACGACCAGCCGAGCCAATCAGCTGGAAGAAGCCGCTCTGATGGATGATGATGTCGCGCCAGTCGTGATCGCCGTTCTGACAGGGCGCGCGGCCGGCGAAGGGGGCGATGACGGGCGCGGGCAGGCCGGTGGTGGCGCCGGGGGGAAGGTCGAAGGTTGCGTCGTAGACCGTGCAACCGCAGGACCAGGCATCGGTCTTGACGCAGCGAACGCCGATACGATCGGCGCTCGCCGCCGACGCAGCGCGCTGCGCGAAGGCCGCGGACAGCCCGCACCGCTGTGTGGCGCCCACGGCAATGACCGGCTTGTTCAACTTCCTCATCGTGTGTCTCCGTCTGTGTTTGCAGAACCCGTCTGTGGGGTCCTTTTTCTGGCGCTGCCAGCGCGACGCCGGCAGGCGATGGCGACGGCGCGATCTGCTAATAAATATAACACTTAATGTTGCGCGCAATCATCCGATCGATGAGCTCCTCGCAAATATTCATTGATACCGTTGCGCTTTTGATGAAATCGTTATCATGACGCCCCACCCGCTGGTCAGCGCCGGGCCGGGCGTGGAACTGTGCGCCGCACCAACTGCCTAAAAGCGACAGGCAGGCGTTTTCCGGTGCCTGACACGTCATCCATGGGCGAATGCCTGCCGCGATTGTCGAACCGGACGAGGGAGAACATCATGCCTATGAAGAACATCGCCATCGCCTGCCAGGGCGGGGGCAGTCACGCGGCCTATGCCGCCGGCGCCTTGCCGGTGCTGCTGCCGCAGTTTCGCAATGTCGAGCTGGCGTCGCGCCAGGGGCGGGCGCCGCGGGCCGATGCGCGGGCCGATGCGCTGGCCGATGCAGGGGCCGACGCGCCGGCCGACGGGGCCGCCGACATCCTGCAGCTGACCGGCATCAGCGGCACCTCGGGCGGCGCCATCAGCGCATTGCTGGCCTGGTACGGTTACCTGGTGGGCGGCCCGGAGGCGGCCAGGGCCGGTCTCGCGCGCTTCTGGGATGCGAACTGCGCCAGCGCGCCCGGTGAGCGCCTGCTCAACGACATCGGCCAATGGGCCGGCAGCCTGGTCCAGGTCGACCTCAAGCTGAGTCCCTACCTGTCGCCGCTGCGCGAGATCGAGTACTTCGCCACCGCGACCTGGCCGATGCTCACCGCCCTGTGGCCGCCGCTGGACGGCTGGATCCGCGGCACTTATTTCCAGCTGCGCGAGTCGATCGCGCCGCACGTCGACTTCGACCTGGTCGGCGCCATCGGCGACTTCTGCAGCATTCCGCAAGAAATCAAGCGCTGGCAGGCGCTCGCCCTCGAGGCGCGCATGGCGGCTGCGCCGCGCGAGCGCGCACGGCTGCAGGCGCGTCAGGCCGCGCTCGAGGTTGATTTGCGGGCCCGGCTGGCGTCCGGCGACTGGATCGCGGCCTGGTCGCGGGCGCACGCCCTGGCGCCGGACTCGCTGCTGCGGACCATCTTCGACGACCTCGAGCTGCCCGCGCTGCGCTTCGAGTCGGACGCCCTGGACCGCCTGGCGCATGCCGTGCGCGGCGCCGCCCGCGCGCTGCCGCAATTGCTGATCGGCGCGGTCGACGTCGACAGCGGCGCCTTCGTCGCCTTCAGCTCGGACCGGTCACCGATCGATGCCGGCATCACGCTCGACGCGGTGGTGGCCTCGGCCTCGCTGCCGTGGGTCTTCATGGCGCAATCGATCCAGGCGCTCGACCCCGAGACCCATGAGCCGCGCCGCATGGCGTGCTGGGACGGCCTGTTCTCGCAAAATCCGCCGATCAAGAATTTCGTGTCGTCCGGCGTCGACCCGGCCAAGAAGCCGGACGGGCTCTGGATCCTGCAGATCAACCAGGACCGCTACGACTTCAGCGGCAAGGTCGCCGCTCCGGGCAACGCCCAGTCGGGCGATGAACTGTGGCATCGCCGCGACACCCTGTCCGGCAACCTGTCCCTGAACCAGGAGGTGGCATTCATCGAAGCCGTCAATGCCCGGCTCGACGATCCCGGCCAGCGCTTCCGTCCCCACGACAAGCCGATCGAGGTGGTGCGCGTCGTGCTCGACGGCGCGGCGGTCGGCGCCGCGGTGCGCAGGGAGCTGGGTCTGTTTTCCAAGTTCGACCGCGACCCGCGACTGGCCCAGGCCTTGCTCGCGCATGGTCGCGAGCAGGCCCGGCGCTATCTGGCGCTGCGCGCGCAATCGGGCGCGTTGTGGCAGGCGCTGGCGCATCAGGTAGGCATGATGGGCGCCCGGCCCAGCGACCGGCTGGCGCGCGCCATGCCTTATCTGCCGGGGCAGGCGCGCATGGCCGGCGGCCTGGTGGCGCCGGACGTGATCACGATCGAGGGCGCCGGCCATGCCAGCCTGCGCTGGCATGCGGCCGAAGCCGAAGTGGAGGGGCGCCTGCTGCGACTGAAAGGCAGCACGCTGCTGCGTGACGGTGACGGTGGCGAGGGCGACGGGGGCTGGCGCCTGGGCGAAACGCGGCTGGTCGACGTCGAGGAAAAGGCGGCGGCGGCGCTGCGCCAGGGCGAGCCGGAGGCGGCCGGGTGGCACCCGGCGCGGCGCGGTGGCGGCGACGTTTCGCTGCATTAGCGGCAAGAGTTCGAGCCTAGCATGACAATCGCGGTTCAATTCTCACCCAATGTCACGCAGAGAATGCATATATTGCGTAAAATACTTATTTGTAGCGTTCATAAATTCATATATATTCCACCCATATCTCACGGTCAACGGATATTGCAATGCAACATACCTCATATAGCACTGAACCACGCAAGAATCGCACCCTGCTGAGCATCGGCATGTTGGCCGCCGTGCTCGCCTTGTCCGCCTGCGACAAGAAGGCGGAGGTCGAAGCTTCGCCGGCCCCGACCGATCCGGCGTCGCCCGCCGCAGTCGCCACCCAGAATCCCGATCCGCACGCCGCCATCGTGCCCGAGCGCGCCACCGCCCCGGGCGTGGTTGCCGGCACCGGTCCGGGCGAAGGCGGCACCGCGATCGGCGGCGTGGTCGCCGGCCAGGATGCAGGCAAGCCCCGCGACAGCGGCGCTTCCGAACCAACCGGTGGCGATGGCGCCACCCAGGCAACGACGCCGCCGGCCAGGTAACCCCACCGGCGACGTAGCAACGCGCGCACGCCGCCTGACGGCGGCATCGTCGCGATTGGCGAAAATGCCGGGGCCGAGACCCCGGCAGCGGCAATTGCGGCGTGCGCAATCCATTACTAGTAGGAGAACCTAGATGGGCATGAATCGTAGGCAGTTCCTCCGCGTAAGCGGGGCGGGACTTGCCGCGTCCACCATCGTCGCGCTCGGCTTTTCGCCGCTGCCGGCAATGGCCGAGACCCGGCACTATAAACTGGCAAAGGCCAAGGAGACGCGCAACACGTGTCCGTACTGCTCGGTGGGCTGCGGCCTGCTGATGTACAGCATCGGCGACGGGGCAAAGAACGTCACTTCGGACATCATTCATATCGAAGGCGACCCGGACCATCCGGTGAACCGCGGCACCCTGTGCCCGAAAGGCGCCGGCCTGCTCGACTTCGTGCATTCGCCGAACCGCCTGAAATACCCGGAAGTACGCGAGCCGGGCAGCAAGGAATGGAAGCGCGTGTCCTGGGACGACGCGATGACCCGCATCGCCAAGTTCATGAAGGAAGATCGCGACGCCAATTTCATCGCGACCAACGCCGAAGGCAAACTCGTCAACCGCTGGACCAGCACCGGTATGCTGTGTGCGTCCGCGGCGAGCAACGAAACGGGCTACATCACGCACAAAGCGATGCGTTCGATGGGCATGCTCGTTTTCGATAACCAGGCTCGCGTTTGACACGGACCTACGGTGGCCGGTCTGGCCCCGACGTTCGGACGTGGCGCGATGACCAACCATTGGGTTGACATCAAGAATGCCGATGTAGTACTGATTATGGGCGGCAATGCCGCCGAGGCGCACCCCTGCGGTTTCAAGTGGGTGATCGAAGCCAAGCATCACAACAAAGCCAAGCTGGTCGTGGTCGACCCGCGCTTCACGCGTTCGGCCGCCATGAGCGACTATTACGCGCCGATCCGCGCTGGCTCCGACATCGCCTTCCTGGGCGGCGTCATCAACTATCTGCTGAGTAACGACAAGATCCAGACCGAATACGTCCGGAGCTACACCAATGCGTCGTTCATCGTCGGTCCGGACTTCACGTTCGAGGACGGCCTGTTCTCGGGCTACGATGAAAGCAAGCGCCGCTACGACAACAAGTCGTGGGGCTACGCCATGGGCGAAGACGGTTACGCCAAGGTCGATCCGACCATGCAAGACCCGAATTGCGTCCTGCAGGTGATGAAGCGCCATTACTCGCGCTACACCCCGGAGCAAGTCAGCAAGATCACCGGCACCCCGGTCAAGCAGTTCCTGAAAGTGTGCGAATACATCGCGTCGACCTCCGTGCCGGGCCGCGCCATGACCATTCTGTACGCGCTGGGCTGGACCCAGCACAGCCAGGGCAGCCAGATCATCCGTACCGGCGCCATCATGCAGCTGCTGCTGGGTAACGTCGGCGTCGCCGGCGGTGGCCTGAACGCGCTGCGCGGCCACTCCAACATCCAGGGTCTGACCGACCTGGGCCTGCTGTCGAACTCGCTGCCGGGCTACCTGTCCCTGGCGACCGACAACGAGCAGGACCTGGAAACCTACTACAAGCCGCGCGCCCTCAAGCCGCTGCGTCCGAACCAGACGAGCTACTGGCAGAACTATCCCAAGTTCTTCGTCAGCCTGCAAAAAGCCTGGTGGGGCGATGCCGCGACCGCCGAGAACAACTGGGCGTTCGACTACCTGCCGAAGATCGACAAGCTGTACGACGTGCTGCAGGCGTTCGAGCTGATGGGTCAGGGCAAGTTGAACGGCTACATCTGCCAGGGCTTCAATCCTGTTGGTTCGTTCCCCAACAAGAAGAAGATCATCGCCGGCCTGTCGAAACTGAAGTTCCTGGTGACGATGGATCCGCTGAACACCGAGACCTCGGAATTCTGGCAGAACTTCGGCGAGTCGAACGACGTCGATCCGACCCAGATCCAGACCACCGTGTTCCGCCTGCCGACCACCTGCTTCGCCGAGGAAGACGGTTCGCTGTCGAACTCGTCGCGCTGGCTGCAGTGGCACTGGAAGGGCGCCGCGGCGCCATACGAAGCCAAGCCGGACATCGAGATCATCGCCGACCTGTTCACGCGCATGAAGAACGCCTACATCCAGGAGGGCGGCGCCTTCCCGGATGCGATGGTGAACCTGTCGTGGCCGTACAAGATCCCGCACAGCCCGTCGGCCGAAGAGCTGGCCAAGGAGTTCAACGGCAAGGCGCTGGCAGACCTGTACGATCCGAAGGACCCGTCCAAGCTGCTGCTCAAGAAGGGCCAGCAGGTGCCGGGCTTCGGCGTGCTGCGCGACGATGGCTCGACCGCCAGCGGCTGCTGGATCTATGCCGGCGCCTGGACCGAGGCCGGCAACCAGATGGCCAACCGCGACAATGCCGATCCGTATGGCATCGGCAATACGCTGGGCTGGGCCTGGGCATGGCCGGCGAACCGCCGCGTCCTGTACAACGCCGCCTCGGCCGATCCGAAGACCGGCAAGCCGTGGAACCCGCATCGCAACCTGATCGCCTGGAACGGCACCAGCTGGACCGGTTCGGACATCCCCGACATCCGTCCGGACGCCAATCCGAGCGACGAGGACCGCGTGCAGCCGTTCATCATGACGGCCGAAGGCGTGTCGCGCCTGTTCGCGCCGACCGGCATGGCCGAAGGCCCGCTGCCTGAGCACTACGAGCCGTTCGAGTCGCCGTTCCCGGTCAACCCGATGCATCCGAAGAACCCGAAAGCCCGTGCCAACCCTGCGGCGCGCGTGTTCAAGGGCGACATGGAAGCGTTCGGCACCGCGAAGGACTTCCCGTACGTGGCGACCAGCTACCGCCTGACCGAGCACTTCCACTACTGGACCAAGAACGTCCAGAGCAACGCGATCATCCAGCCAGAGCAGTTCGTGGAGATCGGCGAAGAGCTGGCCAAGGCCAAGGGCATCGCCAATGGCGACATGGTCAAGGTGTCGTCGATGCGCGGCTACATCAAGGCCAAGTGCGTCGTCACCAAGCGGATTCCGCAGCTCGATTGCGATGGCATGAAGGTGGATACGGTGGGCTTGCCGAACCACTGGGGCTTCGTCGGTTTGACCAAGCCGGGCTTCCTGGTGAACACGCTGACCCCGTTCGTGGGCGATGCGAATACCCAGACGCCTGAGTTCAAGTCGTTCCTGGTCAATATCGAAAGGGCTTAATACCATGTCTTCGCTTCAATCTCTCGATATCGCCCTGCGGTCGGCGACGACCGCGACGACGCCGATGGCGCGTACCCACAAGGCCGAGGTCGCAAAGCTGATCGACGTTTCCAGCTGCATCGGCTGCAAGGCCTGCCAGGTGGCGTGCATGCAGTGGAACGACCTGCGCGACGACATCGGCGACACCAACGGCACGTACGACAACCCGCGCGACCTGACGCCGCAGTCGTGGACGGTCATGAAGTATTCGGAAGTCGTCACCCAGACGCCTGACGAAGGTGACCGCCTCGAGTGGCTGATCCGCAAGGACGGCTGCATGCACTGCGACGAACCGGGCTGCCTGAAGGCCTGCCCGGCGCCGGGCGCGATCGTCAAGTACACCAACGGCATCGTCGACTTCATCAGCGAGAACTGCATCGGCTGCGGCTACTGCGTCGCCGGTTGCCCGTTCGACGTGCCGCGCATCAGCAAGGTGGACTCGAAGGCCTACAAGTGCTCGCTGTGCGCGGACCGCGTGGCAGTGAACATGGAGCCGGCCTGCGTCAAGATCTGTCCTACCGGCGCGATCCGCTTCGGTACCAAAGAGGACATGATCCACTACGCGTCCGACCGTGTGGTCGACCTGAAGGAGCGCGGTTACCAGAACGCGGGTCTGTACAATCCGGCCGGCGTCGGCGGCACGCACGTGATGTACGTGCTGCAGCACGCCGACAAGCCGAACCTGTACTCGGGCCTGCCGGAAAACCCGACCATCAGCCCGACCGTGGCGCTGTGGAAGGGCGTGGCCAAGCCGCTGGGCGTGGCCGCGATGATCGGCGCCGCCGTGGCCGGCTTCTTCCACTACATGAAAGTGGGTCCGATCGAGACCCACGTGGACGAACCGCCGGTGCAGCCGACGCCCGACGCAGACCAGCGCGAAGATACGCGCGTTTAAGGAGAAGAACATGTATATCACTCGCTATCGCGACCGCACGCGGATGAACCACTGGGCCGTGGCCCTGCTGTTCATCTGCGCCGGTCTGACCGGGCTGGCATTGTTCCATCCTTCGATGTACTTCTTCAGCGTCTTCTTCGGCGGCGGCCAGTGGACCCGCATCCTGCACCCGTTCTTCGGGCTGTTCATGGTGCTGGGTTTCGTGTTCCTGTTCTTCGCCGTGGTGCGCGACAACTTCTGGACCAAGCTCGATACCGAGTGGGTCAAGAAGGCGCCGAACATGGTCAAGACCGGCGACGAGCACGGCATGCCGCCGGTGCACAAGTACAACGCCGGCCAGAAGTTCGTGTTCTGGATCTTCGCCATCAGCCTGGTGCTGCTGTTGATCACCGGCTTCATGTTCTGGCAGCCATGGTTCGCGGACTTCTTCCCGATTCCGCTGCGCCGTTTCGCCATGCTGCTGCATGCGGTGGCGGCCCTGGCGCTGGTCATGAGCGTGATCATCCACGTGTACGCCGCCATCTGGGTCAAGGGCTCGTTCCGCGCCATGACCCGCGGCACCGTGCACGAGGACTGGGCGAAGTCGCACCATCCGCTGTGGTATAAGGAAGTCGCGCAATCCACGCAAGACAACGCAACGCGCAAGAAACATTAAGGACTTCACTGCTCTATGAGTGTTACCAAAGCAACACCGCTGCTCAGCCCGGAAGAAATCGCGGTCCGGTCCGGGCAGCAGATGCCCTACCTGCACCTCCCGGTGCGGGCAGAGCTCTTCGCCACCCGTGAAACCCGCCTGCGCCAGCTGGCGGCCGGGCATGCGATGCGCGACTTCATGCTGTTCGCCGCCGAACTGGCGCACGTGCAGCATGAAGTCCTGCAGGACTATCCCGGCGTCGCGCTGCCCAGCAACGACGACTTGCTGTCCGCCGGCCGCGCCGCCCAGGCGCCGCTGCCTGCGGCGCTGTGGCCGCGTGACCCGGCCTGGCGTGCGGCCTTGCGCCGCATGCTGGAGCTCCTGGTCCCGCGTCTCGCGGACAGCCCGGCCCAGGCGGCCGTGCAGGCCTTGCTGGCGCAGGACGACGCCCACCTCGAGGGCCAGGCCGAACTGCTGCTGCAAGGCGCAGCCGGCCTGGACATGAGCGCGGCGCCGCTGGTGGCGGCCGGCCTGCAGGTCTACTGGACCCATATGGTGCTGGCGACCCAGCAGGCCCACGGCGCGGCGCGCCAGGAACCGTTCGGGCGCACGCTCGACGTGACCTTGTGCCCGTGCTGCGGCAGCCTGCCGACCTCGTCGATCACCAGGCTGGACCCCGGTGGCAGCAACTTCCGCTACCTGAACTGCGCGCTGTGCTCGACGCAGTGGCATATGGTGCGCGTCAAGTGCAGCCACTGCCAGTCCACCAAGGGCATCCACTACCATTCGCTGCAGGCGATGGCCACCGATGGCGCGCAGGAAGACACGGCGCAGGCATCGGTCCAGGCCGAAACCTGCGACGAGTGCGGCCACTACCTCAAGATCGTGCGCATGGAGAGAGATCTCCACGTCGATCCGGTGGCCGACGACGTGGCCACCCTGACGCTGGACATCCTGGTGTCGGAAGCGGGCTTCCAGCCGCATGGCGTCAACCTGCTGCTGCTCACGGGCGGCGAAGAAGCGCCGTCGGATGACGACGGCCCATCCAGTCAATCCAGGAGTAATTGATCATGTCGCTCGGCGAGTCCGTGGTCCACGGCTCGAAGGCGACAGTCAAGGATCTGCCTTCGATCGATAAACTGCTGCGCCTGCCATCCGTGCAGGCGCTGGTTTCCAGTCACGGCCATACCCTGGTCGCGCTGGAAGCGCGCGCGCAAGTGGACAGCCTGCGCGCGCAGGCCCTGGCGGGCGTGCTCCCTGCGAGCGCGCTGCTGCCTGAGGCGCTCGGCCAGATGCTGGCCGGGCGCATCGCCGAACGCCTGGCGCCGCGCATGCGTCGGGTGATCAACCTGACCGGCACGGTCATCCATACCAATCTCGGACGCGCCGTCCTGCCGCAAGCGGCGATCGACCACCTGGTGGCGATGATGGCCGGCCCGAACAATCTCGAATACGAACTCGCCAGGGGCAGCCGGGGCGACCGCGACAGCATCGTCGAAGGCCTGCTGTGCGAGATCACGGGCGCCGAAGCCGCGACCGTGGTCAACAACAACGCCGCCGCCGTGCTGCTGTCGCTGGCCGCCCTGGGCGGCGGACGCGAGGCGATCGTCTCGCGCGGCGAACTGGTGGAAATCGGCGGCGCCTTCCGCATGCCCGACGTGATGGCCAGCGCCGGCGCCCACATGGTCGAAGTCGGCACCACCAACCGCACCCACCTGGCCGACTATGAACGCGCCATCAACGAACGCACGGCGCTCTTGATGAAGGTTCACACCAGCAATTATGCGGTGCAGGGCTTCACCAGCGCGGTGTCCGAAGCCGAACTCGCGCCGCTGGCGAAGGCGCGCGGCGTGATCCTGGTCAGCGACCTGGGCAGCGGTTCCCTGATCGACATGGGCAAATACGGCCTGCCGCAGGAACCGACGCCGCAGCAGATGCTCGCCGCCGGCTGCGACGTGGTCACCTTTTCGGGCGACAAGCTGCTGGGCGGGCCGCAGGCCGGCCTGATCGTCGGCTCGAAGGAATCCGTCACCCGCATCCGCAAGTTCCCGATGAAGCGCGCGCTGCGCCTGTCGAAACTGCCGCTGGCGGCGCTGGAGGCGACCCTGCGGTTGTACCTGCAGCCCGAGCTGCTGGTGCGCGAACTGCCGACCCTGCGCTGGCTCACGCGCAGCCAGGAGCAGGTGGGTGCGACCGCGAACGCGCTCCTGGCGCCGCTGCGCGAAGCGCTGGCGCCGCGCTATACGGTGACGCTGGAGACGATGCTGAGCCAGATCGGCTCGGGCTCGCTGCCGGTCGACCGCCTGCCGTCCTGCGGGCTGGCCATCGCGCCGAACCTGTCGGGCAAGCGCGGCATGGGCACGGCGCTCGACGCCCTGGCCGAAGCGCTGCGCGGCTTGCCGCTGCCGGTGATCGGCCGCATTGCCGACGACCGCCTGTTGCTCGACTGCCGCTGCGTCGACGACCCGGCCGAGCTGCTGGGGCAACTGGGCGCGTTGCGCGCGGCGCTCGTCGACGAATAAGACGAAGAATTAGTCCAAGAATCAGAACCTGAAGGATTTCGCATGATCGTCGGCACCGCCGGACACATTGACCACGGCAAGACCGCGCTGGTGCGCGCGCTGACCGGCATCGACGCCGACCGCCTGCCCGAAGAAAAAAAGCGCGGCATTACCATCGAACTGGGCTATGCCTGGATGCCGCTCGATGACGGCGGACGGATCGGCTTCGTCGACGTGCCGGGTCACGAAAAGCTGGTGCGCACCATGGTGGCCGGCGCCAGCGGCATCGACTTCGGCCTGCTCCTGATCGCGGCCGACGACGGTCCCATGCCGCAGACGATCGAGCACGCGACCATCCTGTCGCTGCTGGGCGTGCGGCGCGGCGCCGCCGTGATCACCAAGGTCGACCGGGTCGATGCCGAGCGCCTGCGCGACACCGAGGCGGCGGTCGCCGGCCTCCTGGCCAGCGCCGGCCTCGCGGATTACCCGGTGCTGCAGGTGTCGAGCATCCGCGGCGACGGCATCGACGCCTTGCGCGCGCTGCTGGTGCGGGCCCTGCAGGCGGCGCCGGTCGATGACGCGCCCGGCGCGGGCTTTCGCATGGGCCTGGACCGCGCCTTCACGCTCGACGGCGTGGGCACCGTGGTCGCGGGCAGCGTCTCGCGCGGCGCCGTCGCCATCGGCGATGGTCTCGCGCTGGCCGCCGCGCCGAACAGGGAGTACCGCGTGCGCAGCCTGCAGGTGCACAGCCGCGCCGCGCAAGAGGCCCACGCCGGCCAGCGCTGCGCCGTGGGCCTGGCCGGCCTGGAACGCAGCGACGAGTTGCGCGGCCAGGTGCTGTGCGATCCGGCGATCGCGCTCACCACGCAGCGCATCGACGTCTGGCTGCAGGTGGCGGCCACCGAGGAGCGCGCGCTGCGTTCGGGCACCCTGGTGCACCTGCACGCCGCGACCCAGGATTGCCTGGCCACCGTGGCCGTACTTGGGCAGCCGTCGATCGCGCCGGGCGCCGCGGCCCCGGCGCAACTGGTGCTGCACAAGCCGGCCAACGTCTGGCACGGCGACCGTTTCATCCTGCGTGACGCCTCGGCGATCCGCACCGTGGCCGGCGGCGCGGTGCTCGATCCCCTGGGCCCCGTGCGCTACCGCCAGACGCCGGAGCGCCTGGCCTACCTGGAGACCCAGCGCGCCGCCGACCCCCTGACGCGCCTGCTGGGCGCGCTGGCCCAGGCGCCGTACGGCGTCAACGGCGCGATCTGGTTGAGGAGCGCGGGCCTGGCGCGTTGGCCGTTCGATCTTGCGAACGTACCTGACATCGTGGTCGGCGCCGGCGGCGAATGGCTGATCGCGCGCGCACGGCTGCAGGAGAACGAGGCCGGCCTGCTGCGCGCGCTGGGCGACTTCCATGCCAAATACCCGGACGAGATCGGCCCCGACCTGCTGCGGGCGCGGCGCCTGGCTGCGCCGCGCATGCCCGAGGCGCTGTGGCTGCAGCTGACCGGGCACATGATCGCCGCCGGCAGCGTCAACCGCCGCAACGGCTTCCTGCACCTGCCGGAGCACGGCGTGGCGCTGCGCGCGGCCGAGCAGGTGGTGGCCGAACACGCGCTGCCGAAGCTGCTGGACGGGCGGTTCGATCCGCCCTGGGTGCGCGACATCGCCCAGACCGCGCGCCTGCCCGAAGTCCAGGTGCGCCAGGTGCTGGGCCGCATGGCGCGCGGCGGCGACGTCTACCAGGTGGTCAAGGACCTGTTCTACCACCCGGCCGTGATGCAGGAAGCCGCCGACCTGGTGCGGCGCCTGGCGCGCGAGGACGCCGGGGGCCAGGTCACGGCGGCGCGCTTTCGCGACGAGACTGGCCTGGGCCGCAAGCGCGCGATCCAGATCCTGGAGTTCTTCGACCGCATCGGTTTCTTGCGCCGGGTCGGCGACGCGCACCTGCTACGGCCGGGAACCTTGCTGTTCCCGCCACAGGACTAGCCGGCCGCCGGCGCGCCGCCACCATCAGGGCCGGCGCGCCGGGGCGCCACCCCTGTCGCAAGGCACGCCGCTCCGGTATCATGGCGGGATGAATCAGAACCCTTCGCAACCCTTCGTTCCCTTCGTGATTGGCGTGGCCGGCGGCAGCGGCAGCGGCAAGTCGACGGTGACGCAGCAAGTGCTGTCGTCGTTCGGCGCCGATCTCGTGTCCGTCGTCATGCAGGACGACTACTATCGCGACCAGACCCATCTCACGCTGGAAGAGCGGCGCGAGCAGAACTACGATCACCCGCAAGCCTTCGACTGGCCGCTGCTGGTCGAGCACGTGCGCGCCCTGCGCAACGGCGAAGCGATCGCGATGCCGATCTACGACTTCACGGTATCCAACCGTACCGACCGCACCATTCCGGTCAAGCCGGCCCCGGTGATCGTGATCGAGGGCTTGTTCGCCCTGTACGACGCCGACCTGCGCGACATGATGTCGCTGAAGATCTTCGTCGACACCGCGCCGGACGTGCGCTTCATCCGCCGCCTGCAGCGCGACGTCGCCGAGCGCGGCCGTTCGCTCGACAGCATCATCGGCCAGTACCTCGATACGGTACGTCCGATGCACAAGCAATTCATCGAGCCGACCCGGCGCAAGGCCGACGTGATCCTGCCGCACGGCGCGAACGGCCCGGCGATCGACGTCATCACGACCAAAGTGGCGAGCGTCCTGGGTCAGTTGCAGCTGCTGAACCGTCGTTCCAACCCGGCACTGGATGGAATCGCCCGCACGCGGTAGAATGCGGGCTGATCGGAAGGAAATCGTCCCTGGTGGGGCGGCTGGGCTTCAAACCCAGTTGGTGGCGCCATGCGTCGCCGGGTGGGTTCGACTCCCGCATCCTTCCGCCAGCCGTTCATCGCTTTTCGTTTCCCTCAAATCCCCTTTACACCAAGACCATGCTCATCCTCGGCTTCGACTATCCAGACGACTGCTACTTCGAT
This sequence comes from Massilia sp. UYP34, assembly GCF_056279385.1. Taxonomy (NCBI): domain Bacteria; kingdom Pseudomonadati; phylum Pseudomonadota; class Betaproteobacteria; order Burkholderiales; family Oxalobacteraceae; genus Massilia; species Massilia sp. UYP34. The sequence goes on from NZ_JBWBRF010000023.1 coordinate 21,880, forward strand.
CTCGATAACGATATGTGGTGCCGCGACCTGGGCGACGGTCGCATGCAGGTCGGCGTCAGCGCCTTCGGCGTCAAGATCAGCGGCAGCTATTTCTACATGTGCCGCCCGAAATCGGTCGGCACCGTGCTCGAGCAGGGCAAGACCATGGGCGTCGTCGAGCTGAGCAAGACGGTGGTGACGATCAAGACGCCGGTCGGAGGCACTGTGGTCGAGATCAACGAGCTGCTCGAAGACAGGCCCGAGCTCATCCACGAGGACCCGTACGGCAAGGGCTGGATCACGGTGGTCCAGGCCAGCGACTGGGAACGGGATCGCGCGCGGCTGGCGCATGGCGCCACGCTGGCCGAACAGGCGGAGCGCCGCATGCGCCTCGAGCCGATCGACGACTGGATCAAGCCGTGAGCCAGGAGCAGCGCGGGCTGGCCATCCTGGTCTGGTCGTGCGACCTGACACGGCCCGAGCTGCTCGCGACGCCTTTCATGACCGCGCAAGCCGCGGCGGCGCTCGACATGCGCGTCAAGATGCTGTTCTCAAACCAGTCGGTGGAGTGGCTGCTGGCTGACAATGCGGCGCGTGTGACCGGCTTCGGCGCAGAGCAGTGGCCGGTTTCACGTCACTTGGAGGCGAGCTTTGATCTGGGCGTGGAGATCCGCGCCTGCACCCAGGCGCTGCACGCCAGCGGCGCCGAGCGCGCCATGCTGGCCCCGCAGTGCGCCGGCGTCGAAGGCATGGTGTCCTTCGTCGAGCAGGGCAGCGCGCCGGGCTGGCGCATGCTTGTTTTCTAGGCGGCGACCATCCTGGATGGGGATCGTTGCCCGGCTCGTTGTGCTTGCCCGTGGTGAAGTTGGTGTGCACCACGAGGCGTCCTTCGACGTAGCGCTGCCTGATCGGCCGTGAGGGTAACTTCCCTCAATGAGCAAGGTTTAACTTCCGCGATGCAACTTAACGCAGCTTTGCGTTGACGGATGTGGAAGTCATCACCAATAATCGCAGGTCATGCACATCCTGCGCACATCGTCGATGCTGGTCCGATTGGTCCTGGCCTGGTTCGTCCTCACCCTGGGCGTCGCCAGCGCCGCGCCCATGGTGCAGCCGGTCGCGATGGCGCTGGTCTGTTCCGAGGGCGGCGTCAAGGTCGTGCTCGTCGACCGCGACGGCGCCGCCGTGCACCCCAGGGGACATACCCTCGACTGTCCGCTGTGCCTGCCCGCCGCCGCGCCGCCGCCCCCGGCGGCAGCGCCATGCCTTGCGCCGTCCCGGCCGCCGGCCGCGGTGGCGCAGGCGCCTACCGCCTTCCATGTCGCCGCCGCGGTCGGCGCACCGCTGCCGCCACGTGGGCCGCCCGCGCACTCCTGACCTTGTTCCGCCGGCAGACAGGCCGGCGCAGTCTTCATGCGCGCGGCGCGGCGCGGCCGATATGGGTCCCGCGCCCGCGCCTTGCGCGCGCATTACGCGTAGTTTCGAGTAGTCACGAGTAGTGACGTAGTCAGGAGCAGCAACATGCATCAACGAGTTTCACGTAGCAACCCGCGCCGCGCCTTCATGCTGTCGGGCGCGGCCCTCGCGCTTGGCGCACTGGCCGGCTGCAGCCTCGGCGGGTCGGTCAGTTTCAACGGCACCGACATCACCGGCGCCGATTTCGGCCGCGATTTCCGCCTCAAGGATCCGAGCGGGCAGGAGCGCACGCTGGCCGACTTCAAGGACAAGGTCGTGCTGGTGTTCTTCGGCTTTACCCAGTGCCCCGACGTGTGTCCGACCGCGCTGGCGCGCGCGGCCGAGGTCAAGGCCCTGCTGGGACCGGATGGCGACCGCCTGCAGGTGCTGTTCGTCAGCGTCGACCCGGAGCGCGATACGCCCGAAGTCCTGAACGCCTACACGGCCGCCTTCGACCCGACCTTCCTCGCCCTGTACGGCGACCAGGAACGCCTGGCCGAGACGGCGAAGGAATTCAAGGTGATCGTCCAGAAGGTGCCAACCGGCGACTCCTACACCATCGACCATACCTCGGTCACCTACGCCTATGACACCAACGGCAAGCTGCGCCTGAAGCTTTCGCACAGCCAGTCGGCGATCGAATACGCAGCCGACGTGCGCAAGCTGCTGCATGCCGCCTGAACCCTGCCAATCCAGACCATCCAAGGAGAACACCATGCAACACTTCATTCGCACCATCGCCGCCGCCGCCATGCTCGTCGCCGCCGCAGGTTCGGCTCAGGCCCAGGCCAACGCCAATGTCAACGCCAATGTCAACGTCAGCGTCAAGGACGCCTGGGTGCGTGCCACCGTTCCGGGCCAGAAGGCGACCGGCGCCTTCATGCAGCTGCAGGCCGCCAGGGACAGCAAGTTCGTCTCGGTCAGCTCACCGCTGACCCAGACGGTCGAGGTGCACGAGATGGCGATGCAGGGCGACGTCATGCGCATGCGCCAGGTGCAGTCGGTCGACTTGCCCGCAGGAAAAACGGTGGAACTCAAGCCGGGCGGCCATCACATCATGATGACGAACCTGAAAGCCCAGGTGAAGGAGGGCGATACCGTGCCGCTGACGCTGGTGTTCGAGGGCAAGGACGGCAAGCGCGAGCAGGTCGAGATCCAGGCGCCCGTGAAAGCGCTGAACAGCGGCGCCAGGCCGGCCCACGCCGGACACTGAGCGCGGCAGCGTGACGGTTGACGCGAAAACAACAACCGGCGGTTGGAGTTTCATCTAGACCAAACGTGCGCATGATGCCGCTTCGTACAATCGCGTGATTGCCGACCGGTTTCCCGACACGGGAACGGCGGCCTCATGCGAACGGAGCGCAGATGCGACGACGTCCTCCATGGTTGCCGGCCGGACGCGGCGAGTGGACGCTGCTGGCGGCGCTGGCCGCCTGCTATCCGGCCAGCCTGGCGCTGCCCGCGTCCTGGGCGCGCGAGGGCGGCCTGCTGGAAAGCCTGCAGGTGCTGGTGCTCTGCGCCGGCTGCGTGCTGGCGCTGCGGATGGTTGCGCGCGCCTGGCCGGCGCGCGTCGCCATGCTGGCGCTGTGGGTCGCGCCGGTCTGGCTGCTGCTGGCGGGGCGTGAGCTCAGCTGGGGCAGGGCGTGGCTGCCGGAGCACGCCAGCGAGGCCATGGCCGCGACGGCGCTCTGGGTCGAGCCGCTGGTCCGGCCCGGCGCCGCCGTGCTGCTGGCCTGGCTGCTGTTCAGCGCCGTGTACTACCGGATCGACCGGCCGCTGCGGGCCGCCTTCGCCGAGCGCGTACCCTGGGTCGTCCTGGCGGTCCTGCTGGCGGTCGCCATGGGGTCGACCTGCGCCGAGGGCCATATGGCCTGTCATCTCGACCAGGTGTTGCCAGGCGCTCAGGTGTTCGAGGAATTGTGCGAGCTGCTGGCCTACGTGGCGCTCTGCATGGTCCAGCATAGGGTGTTCATGCATCAGACGCGCGCGGCGCGCTTGCCCGACGCCGTGCATGCGCCCGCTGCGGCGCCCAAGGAAACGGCGCAGGAAGCCGGTTAGCCCGCCCTGATTTCATGGCATGGACGGCAACTGGGACATTTTGCCCGTTTGTCTGCAGTGCGATTTCCTCTACGATGTCGGGTTTTGGTAAGGGACCGCCGACGTCGCAGCGCGGTCGAGCGATCATGTCGAACGTTAAAGTTGTAGATCCGGACACGCCGGAGCTGGGCGCCGGCGCCGCTGCCGGCCCGGCCCGCGACTGGCTGCCGTCCCCGGTCCGGTATTGGTCCCGGTATGTGTCCCAGTACTGGACGCTGACCAAGCCGCGCGTCACGCTGCTGACCGTCTTCTGCGCCGTCATCGGCAGCCTGCTGGCCAGCGACGGCTTTCCCGGCTGGGGCGTGCTGCTGTTCGGCGGCGCCGGCATCTGGCTGCTTGCCGGCGCCGCTTTCGCGGTCAATTGCCTGCTCGAGGCGCGGATCGACGCCCGCATGGCGCGCACGGCGCGCCGCGCGACCGCCAACGGCAGCCTGAGCCCGCTGCAAACCGTCGCGTTCTCGCTGGCGCTGGGCGGCGCCGGCGCTGCGCTGTTGTACACCAGGGTCAATCCGCTGACGATGTGGCTGACCCTGGCCACCTTCGTCGGCTATGCCTTTATCTACACGCTGCTGCTCAAGCCGGCCACCCCGCAAAACATCGTGATCGGCGGCTTCGCCGGCGCGATGCCGCCGGCGCTGGGCTGGGCCGCGGTCGCCAATGCGGTGCCGATGGAGGCCTGGCTGCTGGTCCTGATCATTTTCTTGTGGACGCCACCGCACTTCTGGGCGCTGGCGATGGCGCGCCGCGACGAGTATGCGCGCTCCGGCCTGCCGATGTTGCCCGTCACGCACGGCATGGCCCATACCGGCCGGCAGGTGTGGCGCTACAGCCTGGCGCTGGCGGCCGGCACCGCGCTGCCATGGGTGGTGGGCATGAGCGGGCCGGTCTATCTGGTGGCCGCCTGTGCGCTGAACGCGGTGTTCCTGCGCTACGGCTGGCTGATCCACAAGCGCTACAGCGACCGGATCGCCCGCAAGGCGTTCGCCTGGTCGATCGCGTACCTGGCGCTGCTGTTCGCGGCACTGCTGCTGGACCATTACGTTGTAGCCTGATACGTTGTACTTTGATACCTGCGCCACTGAAAGTGGTAGTTGGGAAATTGTAAATTTGAGTACGCTGGCGCACGGTGGGGCGGAACGTTAAGATATTAAGCTGTTTGCATGACAGCGAGATACCACAACCATCCGACTACACGGATGCGCGGCAATCCTGCGCATCTACCGACCCATCTTCCGGACGGGCTGCCCGCCGATCGCCGCGACGTTCGCAGGCATCAAGTGCCGGCCAGCCTGCTCACTCCGGGCGACGTGCGCGACGGCGCCGACCTGGCCCGCCTGCTCGAGCAGCTGGGCTGCGGCGACGACCTGATCGTCGTCTCGAACCGGGCCCCTTGCATCCACTCCCATACGCCTGACGGCATCAAGGCCCAGCGCCCGGCCGGCGGCCTGGTCACGGCGCTCGAAGCGGTGCTGGCCAAGGAAGGCGGGTGCTGGATTGCCCACGGCAGCGGCGACGCCGACCGCGCCACCTGCGACGAGCACGACCGCGTGCGCAAGCACTACCTGAATGCTCCCTACCGCTTGCGCCGCCTGTGGCTGGACGCTGACGAAGTCGCCGGCTACTACGACGGCCTGTCCAACGAGGGCCTGTGGCCGCTGTGCCACCACACCGGGGTCGAGCCGACCTTCCGCGCCGCCGACTGGGACCATTATGTGAACGTCAACCGCCGTTTCGCCAACGCCGTGGTGGCCGAAGCCGCGAGCGCGCGTCCGGTGGTGCTGGTCCAGGATTACCACCTGGCGCTGGTGCCGCAGATGGTGCGCGAGCGCCTGCCGGAGGCGGTCATCGTGCTGTTCTGGCATATCCCGTTCCCGGCGCCGCAGCGCCTGGCGCGCCTGCCGTGGCGCGAGCGGGTGATCTCCAGCTTGCTGGCCAGCACCGTCGTCGGCCTGCAGACCCCGGGCGACCTGGCCAACTTCGAGCTGGCGCGCGCCGGCTGCGCCCAGGGCCCAGGTGCCGCCCACGTCGACGCCTACCCGATTTCGATCGCCTGGCCCGGCCGCCAGGAATTGCCCGCGCCGGGGCTGGGCGACGACGTCCGGCGCCGCTTCGGCATTGCGCCGGGGGTGCGCCTGCTGGTCGGCGTCGACCGCATGGATTACACCAAGGGCATACCGGAGCGGCTGCAGGCTTTCGAACTGCTGCTGGAACGGCGTCCCGAGCTGCTCGGACAGGTGACCCTGCTGCAGATCGGCGCGCCATGCCGCGGCGCGCTGCCGGCCTACCAGGAGGTCGCGCGCCAGGTGAAGGCGCTGACCGACCGGATCAATGCCCGGTTCAGTCCCCATGCGGGCGATGGCGCGTGGCAACCGGTGGTGCTGCACGCCGCCAGCGCCGATGCGGCCACCGTCGCCGACTGCTATCGCGCCAGCGACGTGTGCCTGGTCACCAGCCTGCACGACGGGATGAATCTGGTGGCCAAGGAATTCGTGGCGTCGCGCAGTGACCTGCGCGGCGCGCTGGTGCTCAGCCGCCAGGCCGGCGCCGCGGCCGAACTGGAGCAGGCCCTGCTGGTCGAGCCGCGCGACATCGCCGGCGTCGCCCGCGCGATCGGGCGCGCGCTGGACATGCCGGCGCAGGAGCAGACCGCCCGCATGCGCGCCATGCGCGCCGTGGTAAGCCAGAACACGGTATTCGGCTGGGCGGCCCGCCTGCTCGCCGACGGCATGCGGATCGCGGCCGGCCGCGCGGGGCGTCGGGCACTGGCAGGTCTGGGACGGCGCGCCGGGGACTGAACGCCGGCCGGTTCATCCACCGTGGGTCGCGGGGTTCAGGGACTGCCGAGGCACGGGTGCAGGCACGCGCTCAGCGCTGCCAGCGTATCGCCGAAGCCGCCACGCGCGCGCGCATCCACGCGGGCGCTGGTGAACACCCGCGGCGCGGCGCTCCAGGCGAAGCGCGCGCCGATATGCTCGAGCGCGCGCACCAGCATCACGTCTTCGTGGCAGTCGACCGCGGCGAACCCGCCGGCCGCCATGTAGGCCTCTGCGCTCACCCCCAGGTTGGCCCCGTGGATGTGGCGATGACCGTCGCGATCCTGGTAGTCGCGCACGAACTGCTCGCGCAGCGCCGCGGCCATGCCGGCATGCGGCGACCAGTCGTCCACCGCGACAGAGCCGCAGACCACGTCGGCGTCCTGCGCGAGCTGGGCGGCGAGCCACCCGGGTCCGACCCGGGTATCGGCGTCGGTGAACGCCAGCCAGCGCGCGCCTTGCTCGAGCAGGCGCCGCGCTCCGAGCGCACGCGCGGCGCCGACCCGGCGCGCCGCGATCTCGACCCATTCCAGGACGCAGCCGGCGGCCGCGAAGCGCTGCTGGTGCTGCGCGACGATGGCGCGCGAGCCGTCGGCGCAGGCATCGAGCACCACGCACACGCAGACTGGTTCGCGCGCCAGCGCGGGGTGGCGCGCGGCGCGCAGCAGCGAACGCAGGCAGGCGTCGAGGCAGGCTTCTTCGTTGTGGGCGGGAATGGCGACGCCGATCACGGGTGGCCTCCGGCCCGCGTCCAGGCCTCGAGCAGGAAGTCCTGGTCCTGGTGGCGCAGCGTGGGCGCGAGGCCCGGGAGCGCGGCGACCGCCCGGTGCAGCGCCTCGGTGCCGCAGGCGCGGTCGTCGAAGTCGTGCAGGTAGTGGCACAGCACCAGCTCGCCGTCCGGCGCCAGGCAGGCGGCGGCCCGCGCCAGCAGCGCGCTGGCGGCGTCCAGTTCGAAATAATAGGCCAGCTCGCTCACGACGATGAGATCGAACGTCTGGCCATCGGGCCAGTCGGCCGGCAGCCGGCGCCGTTCGAAACGCACCGCGCCGCGCGCGGCCGGCGGCAGGGCGCGCCGCGCCGCCTCGAGCGCCGCGCCCGCGCCGTCGCAGGCCAGCAGGCGCTCGCAACGCGCCGCGAGCGCTGCGCTCATTGCGCCGTTGCCGCAGCCGGGCTCGAATGCGCTGCGGTAGACGGGTTTGCCCAGGCTGGCCAGGAGGATGGCGCGTTTGCGCTGCTCGTACCAGGCGCCGCGCACGTTCCAGGGATCGTCGCTGGCCGCGTACAGCGCTTCGAAGTGGCGCAGGTGGTCGTCAATCATGGTCGGCAAAGAACAGCTCGAAGGGATGCAGCACGCGCGCCATGGCGAAGGCCGGCAGGATCGGGGCGGCGCCGGTGCTGGCGTCGGCCTCGATCTGGCTGGTAAAGCAGGCCAGCGCGGCGCGCTTGCGCGCGAGCGCATGGGCGGGCAGGGCCAGCTTGCGGGCGTTCGCCCACGGCATCGCGCCATCGCCCGGCGCGCTCCAGTGCCAGCCCCACACCGGCGCCTGCAGCAGGCTGGCCGCGTGCGCGCGCGCCGCCGCCGCGCAGGCGCGCGCCGTGGCCTCGTGGTCCGGATGGCCGTCGTGGCGCCAGGTGGTGATCAACAGGTCGCCGGGCCGCAGCAGCGCGCCCAGCTTCTGTGCCAGCTGCGGCTCGGCCGCGGCGACGGCGCCGTCGGGAATGCCGAGCCGTTCGATGCGCGCATGGGCCAGGCCCAGGCAGGCGAGCGCCGCCACGGTCTCGCGTGCGCGCTGCGCGCGCAGACGCGCCGGCGGCCAGTCGGGCGAGCCGGGGTGGCTCGCTTCGCCATCGGTGACGGCGACCACCAGCGGCGCGTCGCCCCGCTGCGCAAGCAGAAACAGCAGCGCGCCGCAGGCAAGGATTTCGTCGTCCGGGTGCGGGGCGACCACCACCACGCGCTTGCCCGGCGGCGCCAGCCGATCGAGCGTGGTGGACGGCGCGGCGGCCAGTTCAGTGGCCTGGCGCCAGGCCGCGGCCGTGGTGCCGGCGCCGGCGATGTGGCGCGAGTGCGCTACAGCGTCCATGGCGCCGCTCCCGATTCACCGACCAGGCGCCCGAGCGCTTCCAGGTCGCGTTCGGCATGGCTCTGGCGCAGGAAGATCGGCAGGTCGGCATACAGCCGCGCCAGCGCCGCGTCCTTGCACAGAGGGCCCGCGCCCAGCGCGCGGCCGGCCACGGCGAGCACCGCGCCCGCACTGGCTTCGACCGAGAGGCGCACCGACAGCGCCTCGCCCATGGCGTTGGCCTGCGGCGTGCGGTCGATCCGCGCCGCCGCTTCGCGCATCAGCGCGGCGCTGGCCTGCAGGGCCACTGCCGCTTCGCCCAGTTGCGCGAAGCGGTGCGGGTCGCCGCGGCCGGCCAGGCGTTCGGCCAGGGCGTCGGCAAGACGGGTCGCGGCGCCGAACCAGCAGGCCGCGACACCGGCGCCGCCGTGCCAGAAACCGGCGCGCTCCACATAGAATCCCGGCCCGCCCAGCGCCCGGGCCTCGACGGCGTCGAAATGCACGTCGACGCTGCCGCTGGCGGCCATGCCGACGGCGTTCCAGCCGTCGCCGGTCACCGTGACGCCGGCCTGGCGCAGGTCGACCGCGGCCAGCATCGCGGCGCCGTCGCGCCGCCAGCAGCTCACCACGGCGTGGGTGACGTCGCGCGCACCCGAACACCAGGCCTTGCGCCCGTCCAGCCGCAATCCTCCATCCCGGCCGGGGGACAGTGCCAGGCGCGCATCCGGCGGCTCGGCGCACCAGGTGGCCCAGAGCGCGTCGTCGCCGCCGGCGGGGGCGCCCGCTTCATGGAGGATGGCCAGGGCGTCGGTATGGCCTTCGAACAGCTTGGCAAGCGCAAGGTCGTGGGCGCCGACGGCCGCCAGCGCGCGCCAGCGTTCGAGCGTGGCGCCGTGGCCCGGCAGCGGCAGGCGGTCCAGGCCAAGCGCGACCAGCCGCTTGAATGCGGCCGCTGGCGCGGCATCGCGCAGGGACGGGAGCGCCGTGCGCAGGAGCGGCGCCAGGGGCGCGCCGGTGGAGGGCAGTTCGGAAGGCATCGCAGCTGTATTGTAAAAATTGCATCGTACCACTTACGCATGAGTTCGCCTGTCCGGCAGGCAGCCAGGCGTGCGTGCTGCAATGACGCATGCCGTGCTGCTACACTAGCCGCATCCCCGTCATCAGGCCGACGCCACTTTCCCATGGACCTCCAGCTCAGCAATATCGGTGAAGCCATCCAGCTGGCGACCGCGCCGGTATTCCTGCTGGCCGGGGTGGGCACGATGCTGATCGTGCTGACCAACCGCCTGGGCCGCCTGATCGACCGCAGCCGGGTGCTGGAAGAGCGCCTGAAGATGCGTCAGGAAAGCGATGACGTCGGTGAACTGCTCAACCTCCATCACCGCGCCCGTCTCATCAACGTCGGCATCGCCGCCAGCACCGCCTGCGGCTTGCTGATCTGCGTCGTGATCGCAACGCTGTTCCTCGAAGGCACCACCGACCTGCCGCTCGACCAGTACATCGTCCTGTGCTTCGTGGGCGGCATGCTGGCGCTGATTGTCGGCTTCGTCTATTTGATGCGCGAGATCGTGGTCTGCTGCAGCTTCATGCGCGCGCAGCAGCTCGCGGCGTTGGCCGGCTGCGGGGCGACGGGGCGATAGCGGGCAAGGCCGGGCGCACACGAGGCCTGCCCGGCCAGCTTGCCGTATCTTGCTGTGCCATGGTGGCGCATAATACGCAATGTTAGAGGTGACGCTGGCCAAGGCGCCGACCTTGGCCAGGAGACCGCCACGTTCTCATTCAGGCGCATCCGCGCCGTCGGCGCGCCAGACGTAGGGGCCGATAATCGTGCCCGTGAAACCGCCCGCCTTGCTGGTCGACAGGAAGGTCCCGTCGACGTCGGCGCGCAGCGTGCGCCGCACGCCGCCGGCGGTATAGAAGAAGTCCATGCTGCCGGCATCGAAGCGGATCTCGAGGTCGATCGCGTCGCCGTCCACGGGAGCGCTGGCCAGCAGGCGGTCGGCGCCGGTGTCGTCCCTGGCGTCGGCCTTGTCGCGCACGATCAGCGCCAGCACGTCGCGCCGGCCCAGCCGGGTCACGCCGTAGAACAGGTGCGAAGCGTCGCTCTGGTAGGCCACGAGGCCGGCGCGGTCGCCTTCGCGGGCGGGCCGAAAGCGCAGGCTGGCGCCGACCGTGGCGATGTGATGCTGCTGGCGCCGCGCAAGGAAGGCCGGCGTTGCTTTCAGGTCGCCGAGCCGGCCGCGCGGCTCCAGCACTAGGCGCCCCGCCGCCAGGCGGTGGAATGGCGCGGCCGGGGTGCGCACGCCGATCCAGGCCTCGGACAGGCGCGCGCCGTCGAACTCGTCGACATAGGCGAAGTCGCCGGACAGCGGCGGGGCGGGGCGCGCCTGCGGCGCCAGCGCGGGCCGATCGGCGACGAAGGGAATCGCCTTGCCGTCCTCGAGCACCAGCGGCCAGTCGTCCTTCCAGGTGACGGGCAGCAGGAAGGTCTCGCGTCCGATGTTGTACATGCCGTCGCGGTAGGGCCGGGTGGCCAGGAAGGTTGCCCACCATTGCCCGTCCGGGGTCTGGACGAACTTGGCGTGGCCGGCCGAGGTCACCGGGTTCGGGCGCGCCGGATCGAGCTTGCGCTGGCTGAGGATTGGATTATGCGCATGAGGCGTGAACGGACCGCGCACGCTGGCCGAGCGGAACACCACTTGCGAATGGTTGTCGCCGGTGCCGCCTTCGGCTGCGATCAGGTAGTAATGGCTGCCCCGGCGGAAGATATGCGGCCCCTCGATCCAGCTCGGTTCGGCCGCGATGTCGACGCCGCCGTTGACGAGCAAGGTGCGATCGCCCTTGACCGCCAGCGCGGCGGGGTCGAATTCCTGGACCCAGATCGCGCGGTGGCCGTCGTAGCGCGGGTTCTCTGCCGGAGCGTCGTTGCCGACCAGGTAGACCTTGCCATCCGTATCCCAGAACAGCGAAGGGTCGATGCCGCCGAAGGCGAGCTTGACCGGCTCGGACCACGGGCCCTCCGGTCTGGTGGCGGTCATGACCATATTGCCGCCGCAATCGACGCAGGTGGTCACCACGTAGAACACGCCTTTGTGGAAAGAGATGTCGGGGGCGAAAATGCCGCGTGATGAACTCAGGCCCTGGAAGTTCGCTTGCGAAGGCCGGCTGATCACGTTGGCGATCTGGGTCCAGGTGCTCAGGTCGCGCGAATGGAACAGGGGCAGGCCGGGGAAGTTCGTGAACGACGAATTGATCAGGTAATAGTCGTCGTCCACGCGCAGCACGGAGGGGTCGGGGTAATAGCCGGACAGGATCGGATTGCGGTATTGCGTGGCGGTGGGCGTTACCGTCTCCTGCGACCGGCCTTGATAGCTGAAGCGCTCGAAGAGGGCGGCTCGGGCCGATGCGCCATCGGTGGCGGATTGGCTGCCCGGAGTGGAGCAGGCCGCCAATCCGGCAATGGATGCGATGCCTGCCAGGGTGCGTAGGGAAATCATGATGACCTTGAAAAATTAACCGCCGCTTTGGATGCGTCAGGCGGTTGGGATCGTAAGGGGAACGTCACGAATGATTGCGCAATCATTGTCGTTCAATAAATACTAGCCCGCAATACAAAGTTGAGTCCGGAAGATATATCGGGGACTGGCACAGTCTAGGTCTTTGCATCAAAACGTAACTAACCAACAAAGTTACAACGCCAAACAAGTATCTTCACAGCCGCTGACTACGAAAGCGCTAACACATCAGACGAAAGCCACCAGGAAACAGGATGAACGTTCGGCAAGGCCAGGGGAGGGCATGGCAAGGAACATGCGGATTCCTGCTATCGCGATAGGGATCTTGATTCCGATACTTTCGGAGTTGCGGTATCCTTGCGGCAGGAGGATATCGATGAGAGCTGATTTTCGGCTGGCGCGCATGCTGCACGCGCTGGTGCATATACACGGCCGCAAGGGCACGACGAGTTCGGAAGAGCTGGCTGTCATGCTGGACACCAATCCCGTCCTGGTCCGCCGCATGATGGGCGGCTTGCGCGAGGCGGGTTACGTGCGCTCGACCGCGGGCCGCAATGGCGGCTGGGTGATGGCGGTGGACCCGGACGCCATTACGGTGCTGGACGTCTACGAGGCGCTCGAAGAGCCGGTGATCTTCGCCATCGGGGCGCATGTCGATCATCCTGGCTGTCTTCAAGAGCAGGCGATCAACGGCGCACTCGAGGTGGCGATGGCGCAGGCGGCGGGCGCCTTGCTGCGCGAGTTCAGCCAGGTGAAACTGTCGGCATTCATCCCGGCCCCGACCGTCAGGCCGGAGTGATGTAGCGGGGCTCTGGCTCTGGGAAAACCGCCACTGCAGGAGTGCCGATTTAATGGATATCGTATTTCGTCGAGTGGCAATATAAGCACATCACCGCTCAAGCTGCGCAACCGGATGGTGGCGCTCGCGCAGCGCCGTCGTGCAGCGAATCCGGCACTCCACGAGTGACGGTTATCACGCCGTACGAAGCGTGTCGCATGCATGCACACGCCGGAAAAGCGACTCGTCGGTAGTGACGTCAATCGAATTACCGCTTGCGATCGGGCGGGCGCGTATCTAACCTGTTTCGCTTCTGCCGCGGACCACCGATGCCCAGGCGGCCGGCAGAGGGTCCCGCGGGCGCCTTTCGCGGGTATCGCCAACCACTGCCGGAACGCATTGCCGCGTCCTGTCTCCGTCTCGCCGCAGGCCCTTCTCCGGCAGCTCAAGGAGTAGATCATGAAAGCTGTTGTCTACCGAGGTCCCAACCAGGTTGCGGTCGAAAACGTGCCAGATCCCAAGATCGAACGCCCGACGGATGCGATCGTCAAGATCACCAGCACCAACATCTGTGGCTCCGACCTGCACATGTACGAGGGGCGGACCGATTTCGAGCAGGGCCGCGTCTTTGGCCACGAGAACCTGGGCGTGGTCCTGGAAGTCGGTCCCGCGGTCGAGCGGCTCAAGCCCGGCGATTGGGTCTGCATGCCCTTCAACGTCAGCTGCGGGCATTGCAAGAACTGCGAACGCGGGCTGACCGCCTACTGCCTCAGGGCGAACGTGCCCGGCATCGTCGGCGCCGCCTTCGGCTTTGCCTCCATGGGGCCATGGCAGGGCGGGCAAGCCGAATTCCTGCGCGTGCCCTGGGCCGACTTCATCTGCCTGAAGCTGCCGCCGGACGCGGAGCAAAAACAGTCCGACTACGTGATGTGCGCGGACATCTTCCCGACCGGCTGGCACGCGACCGAGCTGGCCCGCATGAAGCCCGGCGATGCGGTGGTAATTTACGGCGCCGGGCCGGTCGGCCTGATGGCCGCGCACTCGGCGATGATCAAGGGAGCGTGCAGCGTGATGGTGGTGGATTGCCATTCGGACCGGCTCAAGCTGGCCGAGTCGATCGGCGCGGTGGCCATCGATTTTTCCAAGGAAGACCCGGTGCAGCGGGTGATGGACCTGACCCACGGGCGCGGCGCGGACGTGGGCTGCGAATGCGTGGGCTACCAGTGCCACGATCACCACCATCACCGGCAGGAACGGCCCGAACTCACGATGAACAACCTGGTCGCCTCGGTCAAGCCCACCGGCGGGATCGGCGTGGTGGGGGTGTTCATTCCGCAGGACCCGAACGCCCCGGACGCGCTCGAGAAAGAAGGCAAGATCGCGCTCGATTGGGGCGCGCTCTGGTTCAAGGGCCAGCTCGTCGCCACCGGCCAGTGCAACGTCAAGGCCTATAACCGGCAATTACGCGACCTGATCCACGCCGGCCGCGCCAAGCCGTCATTCATCGTGTCGCACGAGCTCAAGCTCGACCAGGCGCCGGACGCCTACCAGCACTTCGACCAGCGCGAGCACGGCTGGACCAAGGTGATCCTGCACCCGGGTTCCTAGGGGCGCAGGGCGCGCGGCGGCAGGAAGAAGCGTCGCGCGCCCATGACGAACGTGCCACCGGCGCCGGTGTCCAACCTTCTCCCTGGGGCACAGCCACCTGTCCAATGTGCTCGGGAATATGGGAATCCGCTCTAAGCTGCGCGACAACCCGGCTTGGTGCGCAAGGGCCCCAGCGCCACCGCGGCGGTGGGCGCAACAGCGCAAACAGTGTTCTCCCAGCGGTCGCCATGTACTTTCACCATTGTTTTCACCCGGAGGCAAGCAATGAACCCGCAACAGAACCAATCCACGGGGCCGGCCGCCCAGCTTGCCCATCCAGGCGTGCATGGCGCGATGGCCGGCGCCGCCCATGACCAGGAAGTGCCGGAAGTTGACCTGCTCAGTCCGCTAACGCTGCGCAGCCTGACTTTGCGCAACCGCATCGCCATGGCGCCGATGTGCCAGTATTCGGCCGTGGAGGGCATGGCCAACGACTGGCATCTGGTGCACCTGGGCAGCCGCGCGGTGGGCGGCGCCGGGCTCGTGATCGTCGAGGCGACTGGTGTCACGCCGGACGGCCGCATCACCCCGGGCGACCTGGGGCTCTGGAGCGACGATCAGATCGAACCCCTGGCGCGCATCGCCCGCTTCCTGGAAGGCCAGGGCGCGTGCGCGGGCATCCAGCTCGCGCACGCGGGACGCAAGGCGAGTACGGCGGCACCGTGGACGGGCGGCGCTACCCTGACGACGCCCGAGGAGGGCGGTTGGCCCGTGGTCGCGCCCAGTCCGATCCCGTTCCATCCGAACGATCCAACGCCCATCGCGCTCGACGAAGCCGGCATCGACGGCATCGTCGACGCCTTCGAGGCGGCTGCGCGGCGCTCACTTGCCGCCGGGTTCAAGGTGTTGGAAATCCACGCCGCGCATGGCTACCTGCTGCATGAATTCCTGTCGCCGCACAGTAATCAGCGCACTGACGGGTACGGCGGCAGCCTCGAGAACCGGATGCGCTTCTTGCTGCGCGTCGCCGAACGCATGCGCGCCACCGTTCCCGCCGAGCTGCCGCTGTTCGTGCGCATCTCCGCCACCGACTGGGTCGCCGGCGGCTGGGACATCGAGCAGTCGGTCGAACTGACGCAGCGCCTCAAGGACCTGGGCGTCGATCTCATCGACGTGTCGACGGGCGGCAATCTGCCGACCGCACGCATTCCCGTCGCCAAGCGCTACCAGGTGCCATGCAGCCGCCGCATCCGCGACGACGCCGGCATCCTTACCGGCACGGTCGGGCTGATCACGGATCCGAAGGAGGCGGACGACATCGTGACCGGGGGCGACGCCGACCTGGTGCTGGTCGGGCGCGAATTGCTGCGCGAGCCGTACTGGAGCCTGAAGGCCCAGCATGCGTTCGAGGAGGAGCCGGATTGGCCGGTGCAATATGGCTATGCCGTGAAACGCCGCGCGAAATGACCAGGCTGCGATCCCGGCGATCGACGCGTCGAGCGCCGGCGCAAACGGCGAAGTGAGTTCCGGGCGCCGGTGTTTGCGGACAACGCTATTGCGCGCCGCGACCTGGCGCTCAGATCGCCTCCTTGCGCATCGGCGTGCCGGACCCAGCCAGCAGCTCCATCGGCAGCGGAAAGACGATGGTGGTCGATTTGTCGCCTGCGATCGAACCGAGCGTCTGCATGTAGCGCAGCTGCATCGCGCCAGGCTGCTGCGCCAGCACGTAAGCCGCCTGCTGCAGTTTTTCCGAGGCCTGCAGCTCGCCTTCCGCGTGGATCACCTTGGCGCGCCGCTCTCGCTCGGCCTCGGCCTGGCGCGCGATGGCGCGCACCATCGATTCGTCCAGGTCGACGTGCTTGATCTCGACGTTCGCGACCTTGATGCCCCAGGCGTCGGTCTGGGCGTCGAGAACCTGCTGGATGTCCATGTTCAGCCGTTCGCGTTCGGCCAGCATCTCGTCAAGCTCGTGCTTGCCGAGCACGGCGCGCAGCGTGGTCTGGGCCAGCTGGCTGGTCGCTTCCATGAAGTTCGCGACCTGGATGATGGCGCGTTCCGGATCGACCACCCGAAAATAGATCACGGCATTGACCTTGACCGAGACGTTGTCGCGAGAGATCACGTCCTGGGTCGGCACGTCGTGCACGATGGTGCGCAGGTCAACCCGGACCATTTGCTGCAATACCGGGATGATGATGATCAGCCCCGGACCCTTCACGCCCCAGAAACGGCCCAACTGGAACACGACGCCGCGCTCGTACTCGCGCAGTATCCGGATTGCCGCTGCCAGCAGCACCAGCACCAAAAACAAGACGGCGCCAAGGCCGATGCCGAATCCGGGAATCGCGATCATGGTGAAGCTCTCCTAGTTTTTCTCGACAGGGGAGACGTCCAGGGTCAGGCCTCGTCTGCCGATGATCCGGACGACTTGCGAAGGAAACAGGGGAAAACCGCCTGCGACGTGCCAGAGCTCGCCATCCACGCGGGTCCAGCCCTGGCGCGCGTCGTTGTCGGCCACCTTCTCGACCGTGCACAGTGTGCCGATGAGGCCTTCGACGCCGCTCGTTACCTTGCGCCGGCGCGTCTTCATGGCCAGGCGCATCGTCCCGAACAGCAGCAGCGCGCTGGCCACGGCAAGCGTGCCCACCAGGCCGGGGGGGATGCCATAGCCCGGCAGTTCGGTATCGATGAGCATGAGTGCGCCGGCGACGAAGGCGGCGATCCCACCGAGTCCGAGAATGCCGAAGCTGGGCAGGAAGGCCTCGGCGCACATGAAGACCAGACCGAGCACGATCAGGGCCAGTCCGACGTAATTTACCGGCAATAGCTGCAGGGCATACAGACCCAGGAGCAGGCAGATCCCTCCGATCACGCCCGGCGCGACCGAACCCGGGTTCATGAACTCGAATACCAGGCCGTAGATCCCGAGGGTCATCAACAACAGGGCAACGCTTGGATTGGTGATCGCCACGAGCAGCCTTGTGCGCCAGTCGGGCGCGTACTCGACGATGATCGCGCCCTTGGTCGCCAGGCGGCGCTGCTGGCCAAGCACCGCGACGGACTGGCCCTCCAGCTGGCCGAGCAGGGCCGGCACGTCCGCCGCCAGATACCCGATGACGTTCTGCTGCAGGGCTTCCTCGGCCGTGAGGCTGATCGATTCTCGCACGGCGCGTTCCGCCCATTCGGCGTTGCGCCCGCGCAGCTGCGCCAGGCCGCGCAGGTAGGCCGCGGCGTCGTTGAGCTGCTTGGCGCTCATGCGCGAGGCCACGTCCTCGCCGCCTTGCCCGTCCTTTTGCTTGCCGTCCCGCTCGCCGGATGCCGGCGGCTGCGGCGCGAGGCCGATCTCGACCGGGGTGGCCGCGCCGACATTGGTGCCGGGCGCCATGGCGGCAATGTGGCTCGCATACAGCAGATAGGTGCCGGCGCTGGCCGCGCGCGCGCCGCTTGGCGCCACGTAGGCCGCCACCGGCACCGGCGAACCGAGGATCGCCTTGATCACGGTGCGCATCGCGGTATCGAGGCCGCCCGGCGTGTCCATTTTGAGGATCAGCAGCTGGTGGCCTTGCGCGGCGGAGCGCTCGATGCCGCGAACGACATGGTCGGCGTTTGCCGGGCCGAGCGCGCCGTCGATCGTCAAGAGGCCCACGCCCGGTGCGGCGCAGGCCGGGGCGGGCAACAGCGCGAGCAGGGCCAGCAGGATAAGCAGGCAGGCGGCCCGGAGCGACGCGATCCTTTTCGCCAGCCGGCTCGCGCGCGGATCGGGGCGGGGGACAGTAGCTTGCCGGGTAGCGCTCATGGAGAATTTTTCCTGTTCCCTTACTTGACGAGCGTGACCGGCACGCGCGCCAGGCCGAGCCCCGGCGCGCGAGCGCACCAGAGAGCAGGCTGGCGATGAGGCCTGGGCCATGCGTCCCCTTGACGATGCAGGCATGGCCGTGCTCGCGCACCTGGGCGGCTATCTCGTCGGCCGCCTGCCCGACACGGCAGGACCCACGCGACACAACGCCGGCATCATGCAGAAGTGCCGAAGGTACGCAGGCGCCACAGGCGGCAGCCGGCTGCCACCAGTGTTTCTGGCGTTGGACAGGTGCAGCCCCCTCCGAAGTTCCGTTTTACCGCTGCGCACCTTCGTCGACATGAACGATGATTGATGCGACCCACCAGCGCCAGCGTCGGCGTACGCGGATGGTCGGGTATCATTTCGCTATCCGGCGGCAAAGGCGGCGTAGGCTCAGTGAGATGGATGAGCGCGACGACAATGCGTCAGCGCTTGCGTCGTTCGACCAAGGTCGGTTCGCGCGCATCCGGCGCGCATGATGGCGCCCCCTGCCGTCAGATGCCGGAAGGGCCGCTCTTTTTAGATGAGGTTTGTGTTGCCAAAAGAATTCAGTAGCGCCGACATCGACGCCGTCTACAGCGTCATCGCCAACCGCCGCGATGTGCGCCACTTCATACCGGGGGAGGTCAGCGAGGAGGTTCTGCTGCGCCTGCTGACTGCGGCGCACCAGGCGCCCAGTGTTGGGCTGATGCAACCCTGGCGTTTCATCCGCATCAAGGATGGTGCCGTGCGCGAACAGATCTGCCAGATCGTAGACGACGAACGCCAAGCGACCGCGGCTGCACTGGGCGATCGCGGCGACGCCTTCATGCGGCTGAAGGTCGAAGGCATTCGGGAGTGTGGTGAAGTGCTGGTGGCGGCGTTGATGGACCGGCGTGAACGCCATGTGTTCGGCCGCCGCACCCTGCCCGAGATGGATCTCGCATCGGTGGCCTGCGCAATCCAGAACATGTGGCTGGCTTCGCGCGCCGAGGGGCTTGGCATGGGCTGGGTGTCGCTGTTCGATCCCGCCAGGCTGGCTGGGCTACTTGGCATCCCGGATGGCGCCAAGCCGGTTGCCATCCTCTGCCTGGGTCACGTGACCGCATTCTATACGAAACCCATGCTCGAACTGGAGGGCTGGGCTCGGCCCGCTTCCCTGGACGCGCTGCTGTCGACCGACCGCTGGCGGCCTGACCCGCAGCCATGTTAAGCGGCATGCTTTTGCACGGCCTTTGGACCATCGCTGATGGTTAACCCGGTTCAGTGCACCCATCTGTTGTAGTTAGAGAAACTAGTGAGGCTGGTTGAGGCGGTGAGGGCGGGGGCGCCGCGCCGGTTGTGTACTGTGCCGATGATGGCTCTGGGCGCGTAGCACGGCTTCGTGTCGATGCCGATTGCCAACGGCCGGGGCCGAGGTGTAGTTGCCTTTGCCCACCGTCGCCGTCGGATGGCTGTTCTCGGCGACGCTGCTGACGCTGTTCATGCTGCCTTCGCTTATGCGTGGTTGAGACGTCCGAAGCCCAACGAGCCTGCGTAGTGAACATGGCGTGCTGGCGATAGACTTGGGATGTAAATAACTGCGCCATGGATCTTCGCCGCTCATCGCCATGGGACTGGATCGATCGACTATCCCCGATACGTTGCGCAGGCGGTAGCGCTTGGCCGTCAGTCGTTTCTGCGTTGGACGAGTGCATCCCTCTTCAAAGTTCCTTCCGACCACCCCGTCTCCAAACCACATCAGATGGATCCGTAAGCAATAGGGACGGATGCGCAACCGGGCCGGAAAAGAAGCGATTTCATCGCGAAACAGCCCCAAACGTGGCAAAAAGGCTGCAATTCGACGTGAATTATGGATCTGTCGCCTATATAGTCCAAAGCTGGTGCTATACTTGTTGCCTTACGGAAACTACATTTCCCTCCCTTCTATTGTGTCCGCTGTCAGGCGTGTTCGACGGCGCGCGCATTCTTGCAGAGTCAATCATGAAATTCACAGATTTGAAAATTGGGGTCCGCCTCGGCCTCGGTTTTTCCGTTCTCCTTCTTTTGCTCGCGGCCGTGGCCGGCATTGGCATGACACGCCTGCAAGACGTTGGCCTGACCAACCGTGCAATGGTCGAGGAAGACCTTGCTTCCGCACGCATTGTCCGGGAATGGGTGGGTCTCGCCGAGGTGACCGGCGTACGCAGCCTGGCGGCGCTCGAGGCCGGCAATGAGCAGGCAACCAAATTTTTCCTCGACACCATCGCCACGACAACCAAGCGCGGCGTCGAGTTGCAGCGCCAGCTGCAGGAACGCCTGGCCGATGATCCCTTGGGCAAGGAGCTGTTTGCCGAGGCCCAGGCGATCAGGAAGCCATATCGCGCAGCGCTCGATTCCGCGTTCAAGGCCAAGGCAAATGGCGACATGGTTGAGGCTAACCGCCTGATGGAGGTCGATGTCAGGCCGCGTCTGGCCGCACTCGGCGCCGCTCAGGGCAAGCTGGCGCAGCATCTGCAAGGCAAACTGGATGCACGCAGCCTCCTGGTGGAGGAAGCCTTCCTGAGCGGCCGCGTGCAACTGCTGTCGCTCAGCATCGCGGCTTTCCTCGCCGGTGTGGTCATCATGGTCTTGATTGCACGCTCGATCACGCGCCCGCTGGAGCGGGCGGTCGGCATCGCCGAGGCGGTTGCCGGCGGCGACCTGAGTATCGAGGCCGTGGCGACGGGACGCGACGAGATCGGCCAGTTGCTGCGCGCCCTGCAGGACATGACCAAACGCTTGGCCGGCATCGTGGCCGAAGTGCGTATCGGCACCGATAGTATTGCGACCGCATCCGAACAAATTGCGTCGGGCAACCTCGATCTGTCGGCCCGCACCGAGCAGCAAGCCAGTGCGCTCGAGGAAACCGCCTCTTCGATGGAAGAGCTGACGGGCACCGTGCGCCAGAATGCCGATAACGCGCATCAAGCAAAGCAGATGGCGATCTCGGCTTCCGAAGTGGCCACCCGCGGCGGCGCCGTGGTGGCGGAAGTGGTCGACACGATGGGGGCGATTAACGAATCCGCCCGCAAGATGGCCGAGATCATCGGTGTGATCGACGGCATCGCCTTCCAGACCAATATCCTCGCGCTGAACGCGGCGGTGGAGGCGGCCCGCGCCGGTGAACAGGGGCGTGGCTTTGCCGTTGTCGCGGCGGAAGTACGTAACCTGGCCCAGCGCAGCGCCGCAGCCGCCAAGGAAATCAAAGGCCTGATCGATAGCTCGTCCGAGAAAGTCGGCATCGGCAGCGAACTGGTCGGCCGCGCAGGGCAGACCATGAGCGAGGTGGTCGCCAGCGTGCGTCGCGTCAGCGACGTGATCGCGGAAATCACCTCTGCCAGCCAGGAGCAGCGCGCCGGCATCGAGCAGGTCAACGGTGCGATCGTCCAAATGGACCAGGTCACCCAGCAGAATGCGGCCCTGGTCGAGGAGGCGGCGGCGGCAGCCGGCGCCATGCAGGACCAGGCCGCCGATCTGGCGCGCTCGGTCAGCGTATTCCGGCTTCCCGCCGCCCCCGTACCAGCGCTCGGACGCCACGCCGAACCGGCCCTGCTGACCCGTGCCAGCTAATCAATGTTATCCAAGGAATTGCAATGAAATCCAATAAGTTTCTGGCGGCGGCGCTTGCCGCCGTCCTGTTCGGCCTGGGCGGCCAGGCGCAGGCCGGCAAGGGCAGCGGCGAGGTCACGCTGATCCACATGGGTGACCTGCACGGCCACCTGGTGCCGCACCCCAGCGTGCGCAGCGATTCTCTCGGCAAGACCGAAGGCGGCGTCGCACGGATCTACACGCTGGTCGAACAGATCCGCCGCGCCCAGCCCGGCAAGACCCTGCTGGTCAACACCGGCGACACCCTGCACGGCGGCGCCGAGGCGATGTTCACCCAGGGCGAGGCGATGATCGAGGTGCTCAACGCCTTCGGTTTCGATGCCTATGCGCCAGGCAACTGGGATTATGTGTATGGCGCCGACAAGTTCCTGTCCTACTTTACCGGCCCGAAGCCGCGCGCGCCGTGGAACCTGGTCGTGGCCAACCTGTACTACGATAATTATCCAGGGCTCGAAGCCCGAAACGGCCAGACCGTTGCACCAGCCTACATCGTCAAGGAAGTCGGCGGCCTGCGTGTCGGCATCATCGGGTTCACCTCGGACCGCGGTCCGCAGGCCGGCGACCCGAAGATCACGGCAGGGCTGCGCTTCACCGATGGCCGGGCCGAGTACGAGCGCTACGTGAAGGAAGTGCGCGGCCAGGACGTCGACCTGCTGGTCGTCATCTCGGAACTCGGCCTGCATGGCAACCTGACGCTGGCCGATGCGATTCCCGGCGTGGACGTGATTCTCTCGTCCGACAAGCATGAGCTCACGTCCAAGCCGGTGGTCTCGCGCAATGGCACCCTGATCGTCGAGCAGGGCATGGATGGGCAGGTCGTGGGCGAACTGCGCGTGCGTGTCGAGAAAGGCGCAGTGACGGACAAGCGCTACGTGTCGCACCGGATCACCGAGCTCCTGGCGGAAGACAAGCGCATTGCCGCCCTGGTCGCCAAGGTGCGCGCGCCGCTGGTGAGCGGGCCGGGGTTCAAGACCGGCGCCATCGTCAATCCGTTCAGCGGCGCGCCGCTGCGCCGCCCGATCGACACCGTGGTCGGACGGACCGAGGTGCCGCTGTACCGCAGCAACTTCGGGGACGAGCGCATGCCGGCGGTGATCGAGGGCTCGTCGCACGATTTCCTGACCGACGCCTTCCGCCAGCAGGGCGACGCCCAGCTGGGCATCATCACGGGCTTCCGCTACGGCACCGTGGTCGCTCCCGGCCCGATCACGCTCGAAGACCTGTACCACTTCATGCCGGTGGGCGCGCAGATCGCGCGCGGCCAGCTGAGCGGCAAACAGGTCCGGAACGCGCTCGAGGGCAGGCCGCAGAACACCCCGGCGCGTGCCGGCGAGTGGGTGAACGGCTGGACTGCCGGCATCAGCGGCCTGGTCGCCGAATTCGATCCGCTGGCGCCACAGGGGTCGCGCGTGCGACACCTGCGCATCGGCGCCGCACCGGTGCAAATGGACGCCAGCTACAGCGTGGCCGGCTTCTGGTACCAGCAAATTCCGACCATGATCAACCGCCTGCCCGCGACCGATGTGGTGGTGGTGAAGGACAAGGACGGCGCCACGCTCGACGCGACCGACGTCGTGGCGCGCTATCTCGAATCGCTGCCGGGCAAGACGGTGACACGCGAAGGCCTGCAGCTGGAGCGCATCCGTCTGGTCAATCCGCTGCCGGCGTCGGCGCACGGCGTGCGCGAGATGCAGCCGCTGGGCGCGGTCGCGCGCTGACGCGCGGCCTGCGTTCAGGGCAGATTCCGCCCTGATCCAGTGCGCCTGCCAATGCGCACTGGATCAGGTCTGGCCGTCTGGCAGGATGAGAAATAAGCGTTGCGATCACTCTGAGCTGAAACCCAAAAGTTGGACGTCAACTTTTGGGTTTTTTTTATGACGTGATCAGGGCGAGGTCGTGCGTGGGGGCGCCGGCCTTGAGCATTTCCGCCCCCAACCATGCCGGCCTGGTAAAGGCTGCCTCATGGTATCTCCAGGGTGGTTTTACCATCTGACCAACTCTTCTTGCTGGCGTAAGCCAGGCACGACGGCGCCAGCACGCGGCCATGCAGGACGCTGCCCGTGAGTGCGGCGCGAGCCCTCACCGGTAGGAATCACAATCTACTTGAATATATATCGATAAAAGATATACTATAAAAGTGTATGTTGATTGGTACGTGCGATGTCAATGAATCATGAAGAAGGGAGCCGACGGCCTGCCGACGGCATCGATATCGCATCGATGCGCCGTGCTGCCGAGCAGGCTTGCGGCCTGTTGAAGGCGCTGGGCAATCCCGACCGCCTGCTGCTGCTTTGCCAGATGACACAGGGGGAGTTCTGTGTCGGCGAACTGGAAGCCTTGACTGGCATTCGCCAGCCCACGCTGTCGCAACAGCTGGCGGTGCTGCGCGACGAGAAGCTGGTCGATACCCGCCGCGAAGGCAAGCAGATCCATTACAGCATAGCGAGCAGGGAAGCGATGGCCGTGATGGAAGTGTTGTACGCGCTGTACTGTAAACGATGAAAGGGAGTCATTCATGACCATCAACTGGAGCGAGTTCACGCCGTGGGCGTCGCTGTTCGGCGGCCTGCTGATCGGGCTGTCGGCGGCGCTGTTTGTGCTGTTCAACGGCCGGATCGCGGGCATTAGCGGCGTGCTCGGCGGCTTGCTGCGTCCGCTGCGCGGCGACATCGCCTGGCGTATCGCATTTCTGACGGGACTGATCGGTGCGCCGTTGGTGGTCGGGATGTTTGCCATCTTGCCCGAGGCCCGCATCGATGCCGGCGCCGGGACCCTGGTTGTCGCCGGCTTGCTGGTCGGACTGGGCACGCGCTATGGGGCCGGCTGCACCAGCGGTCACGGCGTCTGTGGACTGTCGCGGCGCTCGCCCCGTTCCCTGGTCGCCACGGCGAGCTTCATGCTGGCCGGCTTCGTCACCGTGTATGTCGTACGCCACCTGATGGCGTAAAGAGGGGAATATTCATGCAGATCGTCATGGCACTGATCGTCGGGCTGATCTTCGGTATCGGGCTGCTCGTCTCCGGAATGGCAGACCCAGCGAAAGTCCTGAATTTTCTCGACCTGGCCGGCAACTGGGATCCGTCGCTGGCATTCGTCATGGGTGGCGCGATCGCAGTCGGCTTGATTGCCTTCCATGTTGCCGCCGGGCGCAACAAGTCGCTGCTCGGCGACGCCATGCGCTTGCCGTCCGCCACGCAGATCGACCGGCGACTGGTGTTCGGTAGTCTGGCCTTCGGGGTGGGCTGGGGCCTGGCGGGGTACTGTCCAGGGCCGGCGCTGGTGTCGCTGATCGTCGGCGGCGAGAAACCGCTCATTTTTACTGGCGCAATGCTGGCCGGGATGGCGATCTTCGAACTACTGGAACGCCTGCCCGATGCGCCGGGCGAGCAGCGTGCGTAAGCGCAGGGTATCGGGGTGGACGCGCGCGCCCGAGATCTCATCGGCGTCTATACTGCGCCATCCAGGGGCACGTACGCCTGATTGTCAGTAGGAGAATCCGCATGATCTTCCGCCAATTGTTTGAGCCCTTGTCCAGCACCTACACCTACCTGATCGGCTGTCCGGAAACCGGTCAAGCGGTATTGATCGATCCCGTGATCGTGACCGTCGAGCGTGACCTGGAGGAGCTTCGACGCCTGGGGCTGACACTTGCATACAGCGTCGACACCCATGTCCACGCCGACCACATCACGGCGGCGCTGGAACTGAAGAACAAGGTGGGGAGCAAGATTGCAGCGCCAGCAGCGGAACGCGTTGACTGTGCGGACGTTCAGCTGGAAGAGGGGACGCCTTTCACGGTAGGCTCCATACAATTCCAGCCACTGCATACGCCGGGCCATACGTCTGGCCATTTCGCCTATGTGCTGGGCAGCCGCGTCTTCACGGGCGACGCGCTGTTGATCGACGCGTGCGGGCGCACCGATTTCCAGCAGGGCGATGCGGATGCGCTCTATCACAGCGTGCGGGGAAAGCTGTTCGCATTGCCTGATGAAACGCTCGTCTACCCGGCGCACGATTATCAGAACCGGTGGGTGTCTTCCGTCATGCAGGAAAAGCAGCGCAATCCTCGCCTTGGCGCAGACCGCTCGATCGAGGAGTTCCGGCAGATCATGGCGGGGCTCAACCTGCCATACCCGAAATTTATCGATTATGCGGTTCCCGGCAACAAGCAGTGCGGCGTGTGTCCGACTGATCTGCCGGACAATCTCGGCAAGTACTGCCAGCAGATGACTGATAGTCCGCAAGGATAGTCCGCAAGGATAGTCCGTCGAGCAGGAAATAGAGGGCGGGCTTCAGGCCCGCCCTGTCGCTTCACCAGCGCATCATTTCGCTTTGCGCGACGACCAGTGTACATGCACGATTTTCCAGTCCTCTCCCTTCTTTTCAAGGACCGCGGTCTCGGTGCCGAAGACATGCACCGGTTTGCCGCGCGACGACCCGACGGTTTCCGTCTCTTCCCAGACAATGGCGGTGTTGCCGTCGATACGCTCGGACTGCTTGAGGGTCTTGCGCGTGACATTCTTGGCAAATGCCATGTCGCCACCCAGGTGATGGCCCGCGTACTCGTCGCGCGAGCGTTCGACGAACCCGGATTCGTAGATGGCGACTTCAGGAGACAGTAGCGATAGTGCCTTTTCCTTGTCCCCGCTGGTCAGCGCTTGATGGAATGCGGCGACTGTTTCCTTGGGCGATGCGGCCAGGGCAGAGGCATGCACGCCAGCGAACGCAGCGGTAACGATGATGGCGGCCAGGGTTTTCTTAAACATTTTTTCTTTCCAGGTGAACTTGCTCAGGATGACATTGGGGGAGAGGTCGACGTCAGGACAGCCGCCGCTACCAGCACGGCAATCAGGACGATGGCTTCAATATGCAGGATCCGTGCGAAGCGCTTGCTGGCGTCCGGCGCACGTTGACTGGACTGTGTCAGTGATGCGAGCACGGCTGGCATCACGATAAAGCGGTTGAAGCCGCCCAGCGCCGCGGCGAAGAACACGAGGCCGAGCTTGATGATGAGGACATCGCCATACGGATTGCCGAACAGGTTTTCCGGGCGCTCCAGCACGCGCCAGGCACTGATTGCGCCGGTGGCGAAAATACCCACCAGCGCGACTGTCGCGCTGCACGAGAGCGCCTCGACGTAGGCGACGCAGTCCGATCGGCTGCCCGGAGCGCTGTCGGGTGCATGTCGCAGCGTGATCAAGCCTGCCACGATCACTTCGCCGACCCAGATACTGGTCAATACCAGGTGTAGCCAGTCGACTGCCACGGCCCACGTGAAATCGCCCGCCGCGCCGGCATGGCTGACCATGCTGCGGCTATACAGCAGCACGCCGATCGCCAGCACGCGCAGCGCCGATACGGCCGGCGTGGTTTGCAGCCGCAGCGGCGCAGCCGATGCCGCGCCTGCAACCACGAGCGCGACAGCGCCGATCATCCACGCCAATCCGAAATGGGTCGCACTGATGACCGACTTCACTGCGGGCAGCGCTTCGGCGAGTGGCACTTCGGCCATCGACGCCGCCTCGATCCACAGGATGGCGATATAGGTAGCGATCGCCGCGCCGGATCCCGCAAGCAGCGCTCTTTGCAGGCGCACCAGCAGGGCGCCAGCCCAGGGCGATTGGCGGGTGCGCAGCCAGAGCAGCGCTGCGCTCGCACCAACAAGCACGGCGAGCGACAGGTTGAGGAGGGCGGTGATGGCGCGCTGGACCGACGCGAGGTCGGATTCCACTTATTGCACCCGGAAGGAGAATTCGCCCTTGACCTTGTGGCCATCGCGCGCGACCGTGGTCCACTGCACACGCCAAACGCCGGCATGCAGCCCGGGCGTGGTCGCGACCAGCGCCCTGGGATCGGCAGGGTCCGCGGCGACCCTGGATGCATCGACGACGCCCCCTTTTTCGTCAACGAGCTTGACCTTGCTGAAGGGCAGTTCGAGCGGTTCGTTGAACTGCAGGCGGACCTGGGCCGGCGCCGGGCTGACGACGCTGTTCGCAGCAGGGGTCGACGCCTCCAGCCTGGCATGAGCGAGCGCGGACGGCGCCGCCACGGTGATGATGGCCGCGGCAGCGGCGGCAAGCAGGTTTTTCATTGTCATCTGTGGTTTCTCCTCTCAATCCCGCGCCACGCCGGCGCGGAAAGACACGGGGCATGGGCGCGCCTCGACTACTGGGCTTTTTCCAGCTGAACGATGGTGATGGCGCCTTCGATGCGATCGGCGGCAAATTTTACCTTGTCGCCGACCTGGACCAGCCCGAGCATGGCTGGATCCTTGACGCGCAGGACCATCGTCATTGCGGCCATGTTGAGGTTCTTGATTTCACCGTGGCGCAGCGTGATCTTGCCGGCCTCCTGGTCGATCTTCCTGACTTCACCATCGACGAGCCCGGACGCCGCCGGCGCTTCGTGGCCGGCATGGGACTCATGGCCTTCGTGTCCGGCGTGGGCGGTTTCCTGTGCCAGGGTGAGCGAGCTTGCGACGGCCATCACGATCGCCAGGGCCGGTTTCGAGAATGCGTTCATCGTTGTTCCTTTCGAGACGGATCAGTTGTAGCGTTTAAAAACGGTGGTCTTGCCATTGGGCTGCACGAGCAGGACGTCGTACGGGTCCTTGCGTGGCCCCTCCATGCCGGGCGAGCCGAGGGGCATCCCGGGCACGGCCAACCCTTTGGCCATCGGTTTTTGCGCGAGCAGCCGCTTGATGTCGGCCGCCGGGACGTGGCCTTCGATCGCATAGCCCTGGATCATCGCCGTGTGGCACGAGCCAAGTTCGTGCGGGATGCCGCCCCGTTCGCGGTATTCCGCCGGATTGGCGACGTTTGTCACGCGGGGTGTAAAGCCATTGGCCTCGAGGTGCTCGACCCAGGCTCCGCAGCAGCCGCAGGATTCGGTCTTGTAGACGTCGATGACCGGGCCCGCGGCGATCGCCAGCACCGGAATGGACAGGACGGCGGCCATGGCCGCACGTGAAATAAGTCGCTTGATCATGGGGTAGGTCTCCTTTTGCGGGTTAGTGATGGCCCTGGTGGTTCTGGGGTTTACGGACAGTTACTTCAACTTCCGGCCTGTTGGCCGTGGGCATTGCCTGGCCGCCCGCGTCCTGGCTACGGACGGCCGCGGGCGGTTCGCCTTTCCACTCGTAGGCGACAGTCCCTGGCGGGTGCTGGTACCAGCCTGGATTGCTGTAGTCGCCACGCTTCTGATCCTTGCGCACCTTCAGGATCGTGAACATGCCGCCCATTTCAACGCCCCCGAACGGCCCCTGGCCGGTCATCATCGGAAGCGTGTTGTCAGGTAGCGGCATCTCCATGTCGCCCATCGAGCCGCCTTTTTCGCCCATGACCATGTAGTCGGGAACCAGCTTCGTGATCTTCTCGGCCACGCCGCGGTGGTCGACGCCGATCAGGGTCGGCACGTCATGCCCCATCGCATTCATCGTGTGGTGCGACTTGTGGCAGTGAAAGGCCCAGTCGCCGGGCTCGTCGGCAATGAATTCGATCGCCCGCATCTGACCCACCGCGATGTCGGTCGTCACCTCCGGCCAGCGCGACTCGGGCCGGGTCCAGCCGCCGTCGGTGCCGGTGACTTCGAACTCGTGTCCGTGCAGGTGGATTGGATGGTTGGTCATCGTCAGGTTACCGGCGCGGATGCGCACGCGGTCGCCCTGGCGCACGTTCATGGTATCGATGCCGGGGAATGCACGGCTGTTGAAGGTCCATAGATTAAAGTCCAGCATCTCGTTCACGCGCGGCGTGTAGCTGCCTGGTTCGATGGCGTAGGCATTGAGCAGGAACACGAAATCGCGGTCTACCCGGTGGTGGGCCGGATTTTTCGGGTGCGTGACCCAGAAGCCCATCATGCCCATCGCCATTTGCACCATTTCGTCGGCATGCGGGTGGTACATGAAGGTACCCGGGCGGCGGGCGACGAACTCGTACACGAAGGTCTTGCCCGGCTGGATACCGGGCTGGTTCAGGCCGGTCACGCCATCCATGCCATTGGGCAGGCGCTGGCCATGCCAGTGGATGCTGGTGTGCTCGGGCAGCTTGTTGGTGACGAAAATGCGCACCCGGTCGCCTTCCACCACTTCAATGGTCGGCCCGGGGCTCTGGCCGTTATAGCCCCACAGGTTCGCCTTCATTCCCGGCGCAATCTCGCGCACCACGGGTTCGGCGATCAGGTGGAACTCCTTGACGCCATTGTTCATGCGCCAGGGCAGCGACCAGCCGTTGAGCGTCACGACGGGGTTGAAAGGGCGGCCATTCGGTGGTGGCGGCGGCGGTTGGGTGACGGCGCTGTCCATGATGGGCGCCTCGGGCAGCGTGGCCGCGCCGGCCCGGCTCACCAGGCCGGCGCCGACGAGCGCCGCGGCGCCGGTAAAGAAGTCTCGACGAGAGCTCATTGTTTTTAATCCTTGTTTCAATGTCCGGCAGCGGCCGACTCGGTCGCCACGGAACTGGAAAGGCTGGTGGTTGCGCCGCCTGCGCCATGGATGGCAGCTTGCAGGTCGGTGTCGGCAATCCAGAAGTCGCGCTGCGCCTCGATGGCGGCATTGACGCCGTTGATCTGGGCGCGGGCGTCCGCAAGGAGCTCGAACACGCTCATGAGCATGCCGTTGTAACGCAGCAGGGTCTCTTCCGAAATCTTCTTGCGAAGTGGGACGATCTCGTCACGGTAGTGCCGCGCCAGGTCGTAGCTCGTCCGGTAGGCCGAATAGGCTTCGCGTACCTGGGAGCGCGCCGTGATGGCGGTATTGGCCGTGCGATGAACCGCCTGCATGTACAGCGCCTCGGCTTTTGCCGTGCGGGCCCCACCCCAGTCGAACAGGGGCAGGGCAAGCTCGATCTCATAACCGTTCTCGCGCGGCTCGCCGGAGGTGCTCGAGTTGGCATAGCCGGCGTGGAGCACGTTGACGAAGCTGGTCGCCTTCGTCAGGCCCAGCGCGCGGGCCGTCGCTTGCGTGTTCAGTTTGGCGAGCTGGACGTCCAGGCGCTGCTGCATGGCGAGCGACTCGATGTTCGATGGTTCACGTGGCGTGCCCGGCATGTCGGGAAGCCGCTCGGGCAGCTGGAAGGCGGTGCTCGTTCCCCACACGCCCATCAGGCGGGTGAGTTGCTCCCGCGCTGCGGTGGCGTGATGGCGCGCGCGGGCCAACTGGGCAGTCGCTTCGGCGGAGAACGCCTGCTCGCGTGCCTGGTCCAGTGCACTCAGGTTACCGACCTTGGCCATCCGGGAAGCCAACTCGGCGCTTGCCTGCGCCGCCTCGCGTACCTGCTCGGCGTACTGCGCTGACTGCGCGGCCGCTACGGCATTGAAATAGGCCTTGCGCGTGTCGGCAGCCAGACGCACCGCATCGGTGGCAGCAATGAGCTTGGCGCCTTCGAACCGGCGCGATTCGATGTCGCGGCGCAGCGGAATGGTCAGCAGGCCGACCAGGTCAAACATGACGCTGCGTTCGATTTCGGTTTCGCCGCCGCCGGACATGCGGCCAAAGCCCACCGATGGGTTGGCCATGCGGCCGGCCTGCACCAGGTCAGCCTCGGCCACACCGAGCTCCTGGAGGGAGGCACGCAATCCCTGGTTGTTGAGCAGTGCGACCCGCACGGCACTGTCGGCAGACAGCGGTTGCTTGAGCAGCTCGTTCAGTTCGGCCTGCGTGGCAGGATCAGTCCCGGCCGGGCGCTTGAGCTGGATGTCCTGGCCGATGCGATCGGTCGTCATTGCCGAGACGGCGTCCAGACCACCGTCACTGGAAAACGTCGCGCATCCGCCCAGTGTCAGGGCGACGACCGCGGTCGCGACCGCGCGCAGAGACGGTGCCATTCGTGTTGTTGTCATAGCCTGGCCTCGCCTCAGTGATGCTTGTGGTGATCTTCAGATGCGTCGGCCGGCGCGTTACCGGGCGGCCTCTGAACGGGGGCAGCATCATGACCAGGTTGGCCAGTGTGATCCCCATGATCGGCGTGGCCAGCGTGAGCCCCGTGACCGGCATGGCCAGCGTGAGTCCCATGACTGGCGTGGCCAGCGTGGGCGGACGGATCTGCGACGGCGGCGTTGGCGGCGCGCCAGTTCTTGTCAGGTGACACGCCACCTTTCACGGTCGGCGAATGATTGGTCATCGCCGAGACGTACCCGGTTGGTGGCACGACGACGGATGCGTCGGCCGGATCGGGAGTACGGGAACTTTGCTGGGCCTGTGCTCCAAGCGCAGCAGCGAGCAGGGTGCCAAAGGCAGCCCACAGCTTGAGTTTCATTGTCAATCCTCGAAATCGGTAAACAGGGGCGCGCGGGGGCGCCGAAGTTCAGGACAGGCGGCGGCAACTAGAGGCCGAGGCGATGTCCAGGTCGATCAGGCGGATTTATTGCCGAGGAGGGCGTCTGAGGCCGTCAGGAATGAAACCAGCCACGAAGTCGGCAGGCGAGGCGCTAGCCGCGCTGGAGCCGTCAAAGACAGGCAAGGAGAGGGAGAAGGATGGAGGCGCCACGGCGCCGGCGCAAAATATCGAACAGGCACTGCACGACGAGTGCGTCGACTTTTCAACGTTGGCATGGGAACCGTCATCGCCGAAGGCGGCGTCCGCTTCGGTCATGGCGTGGTCGCCGTGATGCGCATGCATGTCGCTGGAAGCGGCGTGCGCCATATGCTGGTCTGCGAGCGGCACGGCGACTTGCGGCAAAACCGGCGCGCACGACATATTGATGGAACCGGCAACCGCATGGAGCGGGAGCATGCCCATCAGGAGCCAGACCAGCAATGTCGAGAGCAGACGGTTCATAGGTCGAATCAGTATAGCACGGCTGTCGCGGCGCGGAAGCTAGGCGAAAGTCTTCTTGAGTTAGCGTAAAAACGTCGTCCCCAAGAAGGTGGGGAACCAATCTTGCAAGCGTTTCGACGCCGTTTGCAGCACTTGGCCCCCCGCCTGCGCGGGGACGACGTATTTGACGGCTAGCTCAGCAGCTTAACTTAACGATATTAGCGCCGTGACTCGGTATTAATCGGTTTTATGCATTGGGATATTAGTTGCGCAATCGAGAACACAAATTGCTTTCGATGCGGCAGTCCGGGGCCAAATGTGGCGGCGATCGCCACGTCCTGATTCTCCGCGCCGGGTGGCGGGCGTTTCACAACCGCGGGCAGTCGAGCAGGTCGGCTACTTCGATGAAGCTGTCGGCCACGATGTCCCAGTCGTGCTCCGGCTCCAGGTCGGTCGATTGCGCCGGACCATGTTCATGGGGCCGGCGCACGAAGATCGTCCTGAGGCCGCAGGCCCGGGCAGCCTGGAGATCGCCGTTGTGGGCTGCGACCAGGGCGAATTCATGCGGAGGCAGTCCGACGGCGTCGGCCGACTTCAGGTAGGTCTGTGGCTGGGGTTTGTAGCTCCTGGCGATCTCGGCGCCGAGGATGGTGTCCCATGGCAGGCCACCATAGCGAGCCAGTCGCAGCATACCGGCGATGTGACTGTTCGACAGCGGTCCGATCGGGAACCGGCGTTTCAGCCGTGCGAGGCCTTCCAGCACGTCCGGCCAGGGGTCAAGGCGCTCCCATGCCCGGTTCAGCTCTGCCAGTTCCGCGCCAGGCATGGCGCCGAAGTCGGCGCCATGCCTGGCCAGGAGGGTTTCCAGGTTTTCGCGCTGCAGGAGCTCCAGGCGAACCCAGGGGCGCTCACCAGACCGGACCGACTGCATGGCAGGTTGGTACAGCGAACGCCATTCGTCGGCGAACGCAAATGGATCGACATCGATGCGGTGCCGTTCCAGAAACGGCTGCGCTGCCCGTGCAATGCCGGAGCGCCAGTCGACGACGGTGCCGAAAACGTCGAACCCGAGAAAGCCGACGGTGTGAAGCGATGTGCGCATAGTTAGCTTGAGGATGAAACGTGGCGCCGTATCAGTTTGTGGCTCGCCCGCGGCGTATCCAGGCAATGGTATCGTGGTGGACAGACTATAGCAGGTGCCCAGGCTGCGCATGATTGAGGCTGGCTGACCTTATGGAAGAGCCGTATTCATCAGCGCGTACCTCACCAACAGCCTTGCTCGGTGCTGTCATACCCGGAGCCGGGGACACCGAGCTCTCGGAAGTAATTTTGTAAGATCGGTATCATCGCTCGCCATAGCAGCACATGGCCTTTCGAAAGCTCTGATCTGACGGTTTTACTTCCTGTTTTTGTAAGTAAAACTAGCACTTCGCTGACAAGGGTACTAATTTGGTCAGAGAAGTGTGAATTCAGACTACCTGGAGAGGCGGCAATGGCCGCCGCTACACTCTGAGATCGACGCTACGCACGCGGATATTTGACACCTATCGCAGACGTGCCTGCCAGAACAGCTACCTCTGGCTTGGGCATAGCGTCAAGCAGAATTAAGATCTCATTCTTCATTCGGATTGAATCGCCACGACTATCGTAGACACTCCTGAGCCATAATATCGGGCACAAGGAGAAGATATGAGCGGTAAGCGGTACACAGAGGAATTCAAGATTGCAGCGGCCAAGCAGGTGGCGCAGGGCGGTCACCCAGCAAGCGAAGTAGCGGCCCGACTTGGGGTAAGCATCCTGGCCTTCCCCCACCAGCTCGGACACTTTCGATAGGTATGATGTCCCTATCGGAGGAATTACATGGCACGTGAAAGACGGTTGTTTTCAGAAGAG
>NZ_JBWBRF010000024.1:0-52869 GCF_056279385.1 Massilia sp. UYP34
AGCGTCGTCGCGTCCGGTGCCGACTCGTGCGTCAGGTCGATGCCGACAAAGCCGCGAATGGCCTGGCTATCGTAGATCGCATCCTCGATGCCTTCCTCCGACAGGCCGAAGCATTGCTGCGCGATGTACATGCGCAGCATTCGCTCCAGGCCGACTGGCGGCCGGCCGCGTCCGTCGCCCTTCGGGTAGTACGGCAACAGCGCAGCGACCAGTGCTGGCCAAGGCGTCACAGCCTCGATCTCGGCCAGGAACCGATCACGTCGGGTCTGCTTCTTTTTGTTGGTGAACTCGGCGTCGGAGAACGTGGTTTGCTTCATGGCGGCTCAGCAGGAATCGAAGACGTCATTGTGCCAGCTCGCACGCCAGCCGGGATCGGTCGACGATTAAATCAGCGCTTCCTTAACAATCACCGCGTCGGCGGCAGAGCCGCCGACCCTACGGGTTACCGCGCAGTTACCGTATATAATCAGGGTTTTCGCGCCGCTCCATTGTCGCGCGGCGTGCAACCGGACCCAGATTTGATGAAGGTATTTCGCGGACTTCCCAACGACAGGGCGCGCGCGCCCTGCGCGCTCACGATCGGCAATTTCGACGGCGTCCATCGCGGCCACCAGGCCCTGCTGGCCCACGTGCGCAGCGCCGCCGCCGGGCTCGGCCTGGAAGCGGCCGTGATGACGTTCGAACCCCATCCACGCGAATACTTCGCCCGCAAGTCCGGCGACCTGTCGCGGGCCCCGGCCCGCATCGCCAACCTGCGCGACAAGCTCGAAGATCTCGACCAGGCCGGCATCGACCGCGTGATCGTCGAGCATTTCAACGAACAGTTCGCCGCCATGTCGCCGCGCGACTTCGTCGAACGCGTGCTGGTCGACGGCCTGCACGTCAAGTGGCTGATGGTCGGCGACGATTTCCGCTTCGGCGCCAGGCGCCAGGGCGATATCGCGATGCTGGCCGAGGCCGGCCGCGAGTTCGGTTTCGACGTCCACACCCTGGGCGCCGTCATGCACGGCGACCAGCGCATCTCGTCCTCCGCCGTGCGCGCCGCCCTGCTGGAAGGCGATTTTCTGCGTACCAGGGAGCTGCTCGGCCATCCGTATGCGATGTCGGGCCACGTGATCCATGGCCAAAAGCTCGGCCGCACGCTCGGCTTTCCGACCATGAACCTGCGGGTGGCGCACCGTCCCGCCCTGTCCGGGATCTTCGTCGTGCAGGTGCACGGCCTGGCCGACGCGCCGCTGCCGGCCGTGGCCAGCCTGGGCGTGCGTCCGACTGTCGAAGATGCCGGCCGTATGCTGCTTGAAGTCCATGTGTTCGACTATGACCAGCCATGCTACGGCAAGCTGGTGCGCGTGGAATTCCTGGCCAAGCTGCGCGACGAAGAGAAATACGACGACCTGGCCACGCTCACCGCCGCGATCGACAACGACGCGGCCCAGGCGCGCGCCTTCTTCGCCCACCGCAACAGCGCGCTGACGGCGACCGACCGAATTTGAGCGCGCTTCCCGAGCCGCGCCGGCTCGTTGGAAGCGCCTCACCAGACTCTGCCGCGGCAGCTTGCGCCGTGCACACCGAATACTTACCAGAAGAAGCTTATGTCCGATACCAAACAGAACAACGGCCAGTCCCAGGCAACCAAGGGCCAGAAAAAGCCTGAGAGCAAATACCCGGTCAATATGACCGACACCCCATTCCCGATGCGCGGCGACCTCGCCAAGCGCGAGCCGGGCTGGGTCAAGCAATGGCAGGATAAAAAAATCTACGAGCGCGTGCGCAAGGCCGCCGCCGGCCGTCCGACGTTCATCCTGCACGACGGTCCGCCGTACGCCAACGGCGACATCCACCTGGGCCACGCCGTCAACAAGATCCTGAAGGACATGGTGATCAAGTCGCGCACCATCGCCGGCTTCGACGCGCCCTACGTGCCGGGCTGGGATTGCCACGGCATGCCGATCGAGATCCAGATCGAAAAACTGTACGGCAAGAACCTGCCGACCGCCGAAGTGCTGCACAAGGCGCGCGCCTATGCGCTCGAGCAGATCGACCGCCAGCGCGCAGGCTTCATCCGCCTGGGCGTGCTGGGCGAATGGGACAACCCATACATGACCATGGCCTACAGCAATGAAGCCGACGAGCTGCGCGCGCTCGGCATCCTGCTGGAAAAAGGCTATGTGTACCGGGGCCTCAAGCCGGTCAACTGGTGCTTCGACTGCGGTTCGGCGCTGGCCGAGGCCGAAGTCGAATACCAGGACAAGCGCGATCCGGCGATCGACGTCGGCTTCCCGTTCCACGAACACGACAAGATCGCCGCCGCCTTCGGCCTGGATAAACTCCCGGTCGAGAACGGCTTCATCGTGATCTGGACCACGACCCCGTGGACCATCCCGTCGAACCAGGCCCTGAACGTGGGCCCGGAAGTGAACTATTCGCTGGTGCGGGTCGAGCGTGACGGTCAGCCGCAACTGCTGATCCTGGGTTCGGAACTGGTCGAGACGGTGCTGGCCCGCTACAAGCTGGAAGGCACCGTCATCGCCACCACGGTCGGCGCCAGCCTCGAAGGGATCCGCTTCAAGCACCCGCTGCACGCCCAGGATCCGTTCTACGATCGCACCTCGCCGGTCTACCTGGCCGACTACGTGACCGTCGACAGCGGCACCGGCGTGGTCCACTCGGCCCCGGCCTACGGCCTGGAAGACTTCCAGTCGTGCAAGGCGCACGGCATGAAGGACGACGAGATGCTCAAGCCGGTGATGGGCGACGGCCGCTTCGCGGCGACCCTGCCGCTGTTCGGCGGCATGACCATCTGGGAAGCGAGCAAACCGATCTGCGCCGCGCTGACGGGCGCAGGCGCCCTGTTCGAACTGAAGATGTTCGATCACAGCTACATGCACTGCTGGCGCCATAAAACCCCGATCGTCTATCGCGCCACCAACCAGTGGTTCGCCGGCATGGACGTCACGCCGAAGGACGGCGGCCCGACCCTGCGCCAGAGCGCGCTGGCCGGCATCGAGAAGACGCAGTTCTTCCCGGACTGGGGCCAGGCGCGCCTGCACGGCATGATCGAGAACCGTCCGGACTGGACCCTGTCGCGCCAGCGCCAGTGGGGCGTGCCGATGGCCTTCTTCGTGCACAAGGAAACCGGCGCGCTGCACCCCCGCACGCCGGAACTGCTGGAACAGGTCGCCAAGCTGATCGAAGCGGGCGGCATCGACGCCTGGCACGAGCTCGACCCGGCCACCCTGCTGGGCGAGGACGCCGCGACCTATGAAAAGAACAAGGACACGCTGGACGTCTGGTTCGATTCGGGCAGCACCCACCAGACGGTGCTGCGCGGCTCGCACAAGGCGCAGTCGCGCTTCCCGGCCGACCTGTACCTGGAAGGCTCGGACCAGCACCGCGGCTGGTTCCACTCGTCGCTCCTGACCTCGTCGATGCTCAACGGGACCCCGCCCTACAAGGCGCTGCTGACCCACGGCTTCACCGTCGACGAGAACGGCAAGAAGATGTCCAAGTCGCTCGGCAACACGATGGCGCCGCAAAAGATCTCGGATACCCTCGGCGCCGACATCCTGCGCCTGTGGGTGGCCTCGACCGACTACACGGGCGAATTGTCGATCGGCGAAGAGATCCTCAAGCGCGTGACCGAATCGTACCGCCGCATCCGCAACACGCTGCGCTTCCTGCTGGCCAACACCTCGGACTTCGACCCGGCCAAGCACGCGGTGCCGATGCCTGAACTGCTCGAGATCGACCGCTATGCGATCGCCTCGATGGCGCAACTGCAGAACGACATCGCAGGCCACTTCGAGCGCTACGAGTTCCACCCGGTCGTCTCGCGCCTGCAGAACTACTGCTCGGAAGACCTGGGCGGCTTCTACCTCGACATCCTGAAGGACCGCCTGTACACCACGGGCGTGGAATCGACGGCGCGCCGCTCGGCGCAGACCGCGCTGTGGCATATCGCCCATTCGCTGCTGCGCGTGATGGCGCCGATCCTGTCGTTCACCGCCGAGGAAGCCTGGGCCGTGTTCGCCGGCCAGCAGGGGTATGCCGACAGCGACGAGACCATCTTCACCCAGACGCTGTGGACCTTCCCGGAACTGCCTGACGCCGAGGCGTTGCTGGCCAAGTATGCGCTGCTGCGCCAGGTCCGTACCGACGTCACCAAGCAGCTCGAGGAAGTGCGCACCTCGGGCGCCATCGGTTCCTCGCTGCAGGCGGAACTGGCGATCAAGGCCGCGGGCGAGAAGTACCGCGTGCTGGCCAGCCTGGACGACGACCTGAAGTTCGTCTTCATCACCTCGCAGGCGAGCGTCGGCGAAGTGACAAACGACGCCGACGAAGCCGTGGAAGTGGCGCCATCGAGCGCAGAGAAATGCGAGCGCTGCTGGCATTACCGCCGCGACGTCGGCCACGACCATGCGCATCCGACGCTGTGCGGCCGCTGCACCAGCAACCTGTTCGGCGCCGGCGAAAAGCGCCGCTACGCCTAAGCTCCCGCGGGTCGAGCGACCCGCGGGTTTTCCGCCATGCCGCCATCCCGGGCGGCATGGCGCGCACCGACACCACACACCATGGCAACCAAAAAGAAACCCCTCGCAGCAGGCCCGAAGTCGAGTCCATCCCTCGTCACCCGCGGCAGTACCGCCAGCCTGTTCCCCTGGATCGGCCTGTCCCTGATCATCGTCCTGCTCGACCAGGTCACCAAGATCACCGTCGAACGCACCTTCGCCTATGCCGAGACGCTGCCGATCACGAGCTTCTTCAACCTGATCAAGGTGTACAACCCGGGCGCGGCGTTCAGCTTCCTGGGCGACGCCGGCGGCTGGCAGCGCTGGCTGTTCCTGGGAATCGCGATCGCCGCCGTGGTGTTCTGCATCTACATGATGTCGAAGAATTCGAGCCAGCGCCTGTTCTGCTTTGCCCTGGCCCTGATCATGGCCGGCGCGATCGGCAACGGCATCGACCGCGTGGTGCACGGCCACGTGATCGACTTCCTCGATTTCTACTGGGCCGGCATCGGTCACTTCCCGGCCTTTAACATCGCCGACATCGGCATCTCGGTAGGCGCCGTCCTGTTCGTCCTCGACGAGCTGCGCCGGGTTAACAAGTCTTGAGCGCAAGGAGCTTGAACATGGAGCTGAAAGGCAAGCGCATCGTCCTCGGCCTGACCGGCGGCGTGGCCTGCTACAAGGCGGCCGAGCTGTGCCGCGCCCTGGTCAAGCAGGGCGCCAGCGTGCAGGTGGTCATGACCGACGCCGCCACGCACTTTATCGGCGCGGTCACCATGCAGGCCCTCTCGGGCCAGCCGGTCTACCTGGACCAGTGGGACGCGCGCATGGCCAACAACATGGCCCACATCGACCTGACCCGCAACGTCGATGCGATCCTGATCGCGCCCTGCTCGGCCGACTTCATGCGCAAGCTCGCGCACGGCGCGGCCGACGACCTGCTGTCGACGCTGTGCCTGGCGCGGCCGCGCCACGTGCCGCTGCACGTGGCGCCGGCGATGAACGTCGAGATGTGGGAAAACCCGGCCACCCAGCGCAACGTCGCCCGGCTGGTCGAAGACGGCATTGGCCTGTTCGGTCCCGGCTGCGGATCGCAGGCCTGCGGCGAGACGGGCCTGGGCCGCATGCTCGAAGCCGACGAACTGGTCGAAGAACTGATCGCCTCGTTCCAGCACAAGGTGCTGGCCGGACGGCGCGTCCTGATCACGGCCGGCCCCACGTTCGAGCCGATCGATCCGGTGCGCGGCATCACCAATCTGTCGTCGGGCAAGATGGGCTATGCGCTGGCGCGCGCGGCGCGCGAAGCCGGCGCCGAAGTGACTCTGGTCTCGGGCCCGGTGTCGCTCCCCACGCCGCACGGCGTGCGCCGCATCGACGTGCTGACCGCGCAACAGATGCACGACGCCGTGATGGCGGGCGTGGAAGGCCAGCACGTGTTCATCGGCGTGGCGGCGGTGGCCGACTGGCGCGTGGCAAATGCCAGCGACCAGAAGATCAAGAAGACGGCGGACGGCGCGCCGCCGCAACTGGAATTCACGCAGAACGCCGACATCCTGGCCGCGGTGGCCGGCACGGTGTCGTTGTCCGGCTGGCCCTACTGCGTCGGCTTCGCGGCCGAATCCGAGCAGCTGGAACGGTACGGCGCCGCCAAGCGCGAAAAGAAGGGCATTCCCCTGTTGGTGGGCAATATCGGCCACCAGACTTTCGGGCAGGATGACAATACCGTGATCCTGTTCGACGAGAGCGGCCAGACGGTGCTCGAGCGGGCCGACAAGCTGACCCTGGCGCGCCAGCTGGTGTCCGAAATCGCCAAGCGCATCGAACAACGCTCGCTGCTCACCTGAATCATCGACGACAAGCACCACATGAAGAATATCGATCTGAAAATCCTCGACCCGCGCATGCACGACCTGCTGCCGGCCTACGGCACCCCGGGCAGCGCGGGCCTCGACCTGCGCGCCTGCCTCGACGCGCCGCTCACCATCGAGCCCGGCCAGACGGTGCTGGTGCCGACGGGTCTCGCCATCCACATCGGCGACCCGGGCTACGCCGCCATGATCCTGCCGCGCAGTGGGCTCGGCCATAAGAGCGGCATCGTTCTGGGCAATCTGGTAGGCTTGATCGACTCCGATTACCAGGGCCAGCTGATGGTCTCCACCTGGAACCGCAGCGCCGCCGCCTTCGTGCTGCAGCCGATGGACCGCCTGGCGCAGCTGATCGTGGTGCCGGTGCTGCAGGTCGGCTTCAACGTGGTACAAGAGTTCGCATCGAGCGACCGTGGCGCCGGAGGCTTCGGCAGCACCGGCAAACAATAACAGAGGAGGACCATGATCCCTATGCACCGTCTTGAACGCTTCAAGTCAGCGGCCCTGATCGCTGGCGCCGCGGCCTTGCTGGCCGCCTGCAGCACGCCGGGCCAGATGCAATCGTCGACCACGCCGGGGGTGATCCCGAGCCAGGCGCCGGGCAAGCCCGAGGTCACGCCGCAGATGGCGGCGGCGGCCGACACGCTCACCCGCATGGCGACCCAGCACGACCGCCTGTACCGGATCGCGGCCCCCCTCCTGATCGACAACGCCCAGCTGTGCACCAGGCACGCGCGCAACCTGCTCGGCTTCACGGCCAAGAACCGCTACACCTATCCGGGCCAGTACAACGAGGCCGCCTGGGTGGTGCTGGGCATGGGCGAGCGCCTGCAGGTCACCAACGTCCTCAACGGCAGCGGCGCGGCCCGGGCCGGCCTGCGCCAGGGCGACCACCTGCTGGCCGCCGCCGGCACGCCGCTGCCGGAGGGCCCGAACGCCCTGTCCAAGGCCGGCGCCGTGTTCGGCCCGATCGTGTCGAAGCAGGCCAGCCTGCCGCTGTCGATCGAGCGCAACGGCAACCAGCGCGACCTGACCATCCCGGTCACCCGCGCCTGCGCCTTCGCGATCGAGCTGGGCAACGCCGACAACATCAACGCCTACGCCGACGGCTCGCGCGTGATGGTCACCCGCGGCATGCTGGGCTTCGCCCGCAACGACGACGAGCTGGCCTACGTGGTGGCGCGCACGATGGCGCACAATATGCTGGGCCACGCGGCCACGCAGCGCAATGCAGCCACCATCGGCAGCATCATCGACAACCTCACCGCGATCACGCCCGATACGTCGATGCTGATCGGCAGCGGCGGCATCAAGGCCATGCCGGTGGCCGACGACGTGGCGGCCGATCGGCTGGCGATCTACCTGGCGGCGCGCGCCGGCTACCGCATCGAAGGGGCGTCCGCCTTCTGGAAGCGCCTGGCGGCCACCTACCCGGCGCGCATCCTCAACGGCTACACGGCCAACCATCCGTCGACCACGCAGCGGCTCGCGGCGATCGACAAGGCGGTGGCCGAGGTGAAGGCCAAGCAGAGCGGCAAGAAACCGCTGGTGCCCTGACCCGGCCGGCGTGCGCGGCGGCGCCATGCCGCGCACGCCCGGTCCGACGCCCTCCCCGCTTTTTTTGTATGATTGTCCATCTCGTATCTATCCCGCATACGGCGGCGACCACATCATGGACAGCATCGACCTCGACGTACTGAAGACCTGCGCCGCCTGGCTTGCCGGCGGCCAGCGCTGCCAGCTGGTCACGGTGATCAAGACCTGGGGCTCGAGCCCGCGCCCGGTCGGCGCCACGCTCGCCATCTGCGAGGATGGCCAGGTGGTCGGCTCGGTCTCCGGCGGCTGCATCGAAGACGACCTGATCGCCCGCGTGCGCGACAACGGCATCGAGATCGCCCTCCCCGAAATCATCAGCTACGGCATCAGCGCCGACGAGGCGCACCGCTTCGGCCTGCCCTGCGGCGGCACCATCGAACTGGCGATCGAGCCGCTGTCGACCGAGAGCCGCATTCCCGAACTGCTGGCGCGCCTGGATGGGGGCGAGCTGGTCGAGCGTCGCGTGCACCTGGCCAGCGGCGCGGTCACCCTCGAGCAAGCCCAGGCCAGCGCCATCCAGCGCATCGAGGATGGCGTGCTGCACACCCTGCACGGCCCGCGCTGGCGCCTGTACATCATCGGCGCCGGCCCGCTGTCGCGCTTCCTGGCCACGATCGCGGCCGGCATGGATTACCGCGTCACGGTGTGCGACCCGCGCGAGGAATATCGCAGCGGCTTTTCCATTCCCGGCGTGAGCCTGGTGCACGCCATGCCCGACGACCTGGTGATCGACGCGAAGCTCGATGCGCGCAGCGCCGTGGTGGCGCTGACCCACGATCCCAAGCTGGACGACCTGGCGCTGATGGAAGCGCTCAAGTCCGACGCCTTCTACGTCGGCGCCATCGGCTCGCGCGCCAACAACGCCAAGCGGCGCGAGCGCCTCAAGCTGTTCGACCTCACCGAGGCCGAACTGGCGCGCCTGCACGGCCCGATCGGGATCTACATCGGCAGCAAGACGCCGGCCGAGATCGCGATCTCGATCATGGCCGAGATGACGGCCGTGAAGAACGCGGTGCCGCAGACGATGCTGGTGCCGCACGCCGCCGCGCTGACCCTGGCCAGCGCGGCCTGAACGCGGATCGGGCGCGCATTCGACAGCAAGCAGCGGCTGGCAGGAAAGCGCCGGTCCTGCCACAATGGCCCGTTATCAGACGGGCCATCTTTTTATTAATGAACACCGCGAACATGCTGCGCCTGGTGGCGCTGGCCGCCATCTGGGGCGGCTCCTTCCTCTTCATGCGCATTGCCGCGCCCGTGCTCGGGCCGGCGGTGCTGATCGAATACCGGGTCGGCCTGGCCGCCCTGTTCCTGGCGCTGGTGGCCTGGGTGTTCCACCTGCGCGGCAAAGGCGCCCCGCTCGACGTGCGCCGCCACTGGAAGCACTACCTGATCCTCGGCCTGTTCAATTCGGCCCTGCCCTTCCTGCTGTTCGCCTTCGCCGCGCGCACCCTGTCGGCCTCGGTGCTGTCGGTGCTGAACGCCACCGCGCCGATGTGGGGCGCGCTGGTCGGCGCCGTGTGGGCGCGGCAGAGGGTAGCCAGCCGCAGCGCGCTCG
This sequence comes from Massilia sp. UYP34, assembly GCF_056279385.1. NCBI lineage: Bacteria > Pseudomonadati > Pseudomonadota > Betaproteobacteria > Burkholderiales > Oxalobacteraceae > Massilia > Massilia sp. UYP34. Next base: position 9,525 of record NZ_JBWBRF010000024.1, read on the forward strand.
GCCTGCTGCTGGGCACCGGCGGCGTGGCGCTGCTGGTCGGCTTCGACCACGTCGCCGAGCGGCCCGGCGCCGGCATCGCGGTCGGCGCGGCCCTGGTCGCGGCGTTCAGCTACAGCATCGCCAGCCAGTATGCGAAATCTGCTCCGGCGGTGGCGCCGTTCGCCAACGCCCACGGCTCGATGTGGGCGGCCGCCATCCTGGTGCTGCCGCTGGTCGCCTTCTTCCCGGCGCCGGGCGAGCCGACGCCGGGCATCATGGCCGCCGTGCTGGCGCTGGGCGTGGTCTGCAGCGGCATCGCCTACATCCTCTATTTCAAGCTGATCGAGGAAGTCGGCACCACCTCGGCGCTCACCGTCACCTTCCTCAATCCCCTGTTCGGCATCCTGTGGGGCGCGCTGTTCCTGCACGAAGCCATCGGCTGGCACACGATCGCCGGCGCGGCCATCGTGCTGCTCGGGACTGCGCTGGTGACGGGCTTCCGGCCGCGCGTCGGGCGCGCAGCCGCGGCGGCGGGCGGCAAATGATGGAGACGGTGAAGACGGTGGAGGCGACGCAGGCCATCGCCCTGCCGCCGGGCTACCGGGTGGCCGACGTCATTGCCTTCCACGGCCGCGATGCCGAAGGCCTGGCCGAGCAGGTGTCGCCGCAAGGCCTGCGCAAGGGCGTGCTGCTGGACGGCGTGCCGACCCTGCTCGACATCCGTTTCGACGACGGCATGGCGCGCTGCCGCATCGCCTTCGACGTGCCGATAGACATGTCCGACATGCCCGGCATGCCCGCGCTCGACGCGCTGGCCCGGGACGCGCTGCTGAACGTGCTGGGCCTGCGCATCGACCCGGCCGCCTTTGCCGCCTTCGCGCACGCCGATCCCGTGCTCGGTCCCGTGCTCGCGCGCGCGCCGGGCCTGCGCATCGTGCAATCGGCCACCGTGTTCGAGGCCCTGACCTGGGCCATCATCGGCCAGCAGATCAACCTCGGCTTCGCAATCGCCCTGCGCCGCACATTGATCCAGCTGGCCGGCCGCCGGCATTCGACTGGCTTGTGGTGTTACCCGGAAGCACCCGACGTCGCCCGCCTGGCGCTGGAAGAGCTCACCAGTCGCAAGTTCTCGACCGCCAAGGCCGAGACCGTGCTGCGCGTGACGCGCATGGTGGTCGACGGCAGCCTGGCGCTCGAGCGCAGCCGCGACGCCGCCCAGGTGAGCCAGGAACTGCTGGCGATCAAAGGCGTCGGCCCCTGGACCGTCAATTATGTGCTATTACGCGGCTATGGCTACCCAGATTGCTCGCTCGAAGGCGACGTGGCCGTGCGTACCGCGCTGCACAATCTGACCGGCAGCGCCGAGCGGCCGACCCTGGCCGAAGCCCAGCGCCTGCTGGCGCGCTATGCGCCGCACCGCACCATGGCGGCCGCCTACCTGTGGGCCAGCCTGGCCGAATAGCAGGCGCGAACGTCGCCCGGCGATGTTTTCAATTGGAAAGACAGACGGCGTTCCGGCAAGGACGTATGATATATTCAGCAACATGAACACCCCGCTTTCCACCTCTTCCAGCAGCGCAGGCAGCACTGCCGCCGCGCCTGCGAGCGCGGCGATCGCCGTCGTGATTCCTTACTTTCAGCGCCAGGAAGGCGTGTTGCAAAAGGCGCTGGCCTCGATCGGCGGCCAGCAGCTATACCCTGCCGAAGTCATCGTGGTCGACGACAGCTCGCCGGTGCCGGCGCGGGGGGAGGTGGAGGCCGTGCAGCGGCGCTGGCCGCACCTGAACATACGCGTGATCGAACAGCCGAACGGCGGACCCGCCGCGGCGCGCAACAAGGGGCTCGACAGCGTGTCGCCGCAGTGCGACTACGTGGCTTTCCTGGATTCGGACGACGAGTGGCACGATACGCACCTGCTGCATGCGAACGCCGCCCTGGCGCCGGGTAACGACTTCTATTTTTCGGATTTTTTCCGTCTCGGCCAGTCGAACACCGTGTTCGAGCAGAGCACGGCGTTCAGGAAAGACGCGCACCCGGTGTTGCCGGGCGGCTTCCCGGTTGCGCAGTACCAGGGCGACATGACGGAACAGATCCTCGGCGCCAACGTCATCGGCACGTCGACCGTCGTGTACCGCTTCCGCAAGTTCGCCAACCAGCGTTTTCGCGAAGAATTCGTCTATGCCGGCGAGGACTTCCTGTTCTGGCTGACGCTGAGCACCCTGACGAAGAGCTATGTATTTGGCACCACAGCGGAAGTGACCTATGGCCGCGGCGTGAACATCTACGCCGGCTCGGGCTGGGGCACCGAAAAGTCGATGGACCGCCTGCATTACGAAACCAAACTCGAGCTCGCGCTGCCGCGCCTGTTCAGGCTCAACGCCGAGCAACGGGGGCGCAACCGCGCCAAGCTCCGGTTTCTGCGCCAGACCATGCTCAAGGACATCGTCCACCGGCTGGCGCATCGCAAGACCATCAACGCCCCGCTGCTGCGCCGCCACCTGGCAATGGACCCGCTGCTGCCATTGTACGTGCCGTCGGTCGCGTGGCAGATGGTCGCCGGACGCCTGCGGCCCCAGGCCGCCGCGCGCAAGGAATAAGCGCCTGCCCCTTGCCGGGACAGGTAGCGCTTGCTCCTTACCGGAAACCGGCGCCCGGCATGGTCGTCGCCAGGGCGTCAGTTCCAGCGCGGCAAGCCGTCGAACTGCTGCGCACCCTCGCCCGAAAATCGGATGAGCTCTGCCAGCGGCACCGTGGCCAGGTTGTCGCAGCCGTAGTGCCCGCCCAGCGCGCTGGGAATCTTGAGGCAGTATTTGCGCCCCTCGGTCAGCGGCCCCAGCGCGGCTTCAGCCAGGCGCACCGCCTCGGGCATGTACCAGTCGTTGAGAAAATCCTGGTTGTAGGCCAGCGCGTCGAGCGCGGCGCGACTGCGCGCCAGCGGCTCGCAGACCAGCTCTTGCGGACGCAGGCACCAGAAATGGTCGTCCTCGTCGCGGATGATGAGGTTGCCGAAGGCATTGGCCCCGAGAACTTCGACGGCGCTCATGCCGACCCAGCCCCAGGCCTCGTTGATGTCGTCTACATCGATCATGGTCATCGCCCCTGACTGTCGCCATCGCGCGTCGCGCGGCGGTTCGCAGGGTTGGACAGGCCGGGCTCGTGTGCATTGCAGCAAAGGCGAGCGGGTTTGACCTGCGTCGAGGCCGTTAAGATGGGGAAAGACGTTGCCCGACTCGAAAAACATCGGCCCGGAAAACGGAAAAGCCGCTGACTCTTGCGAGTCAGCGGCTTTGAAACTGGTTGCGGGGACAGGATTTGAACCTGTGACCTTCGGGTTATGAGCCCGACGAGCTGCCAGACTGCTCCACCCCGCGTCTGTGAAATGAATTATACGCGCATTCCCGTTATTAGGCAAATGCAATACTGCGGCGATATGCGATTGCAACACGATATAGCGCATGGTCCGGCCGACGACAGGGCCTGCTCACCACCCGGGCGCAGCCCTATCGCCCCCGCATTCGGTGTAAAGTAAGGGCAATACCAATTCGTCACACAACCATGAAATTCTGCTCCGAGTGCGCCCACCCCGTCCTGCTCACCATTCCCGAAGGCGATAACCGGCCGCGCTACGTCTGCACCCATTGCCACACGATCCACTACCAGAATCCGAAACTCGTGGTCGGCTCGATCCCGGTCTGGGAGGCCGACGGCCGGCTCCAGGTCCTGCTGTGCAAGCGTGCGATCGAGCCGCGCTACGGCTACTGGACCCTGCCGGCCGGCTTCATGGAAAACGAGGAGACCACCGGGCAGGCGGCGCTGCGCGAGACCGAGGAAGAAGCCGGCGCCAACGTCGAGCTCGGCCCCTTGTTCACCCTGCTCAACGTAGCCCACGTACACCAGGTCCACCTGTTCTACCGGGCGCGCCTGCTCGACCTGGACTTCGCGGCCGGCATCGAAAGCCTGGACGTGCAGTTGTTTACCGAAGCCGACATCCCCTGGGACGACCTGGCCTTCCCCACCATCCGCAGCACGCTGGAACTGTTCTTCGCCGACTGGATCAAAGTGCGCGAGGGGGGCGACTACGGCTTTCACAGCCGCGACATCGATCGCCCGATGATCGCCCCACGCGAACCGGATTGAGATGATTCCCTGGCTCGAGACCGATACGCCGTTTCCCGACGTATCCAAGGCATTGACGGTCGAGGCGCCGGGCCTGCTCGCGGCCGGCGCCGACCTGTCGCCGCCGCGCCTGCTGCAGGCTTACCGCAACGGTATTTTCCCCTGGTTTTCCGAAGGCCAGCCCATCCTGTGGTGGAGCACCGACCCGCGCATGGTGCTGTACACGGCCGACTTCAAGGTGAGCGACAGCCTGGCCAAGACGCTACGCAAGGTCGAGCGCAGCCGCCTCGAAGGGGGGCGTTGGGACGTGCGCTTCGACTCCGCGTTCGCCGACGTCATGCGCGCCTGCGCCGCGCCGCGCCGCGACGGCCCCGGCACCTGGATCTCGAACGAGATCATCGGCGGCTACAGCGGCCTGCACGCGCTGGGCTATGCCCACTCGTCCGAAGTCTGGCTCGACGGCGAACTGGTGGGCGGCGCCTATGGCGTCTGCATCGGCCGCATGTTCTATGGCGAATCGATGTTCGCGCGGGTGTCCGACGCTTCCAAGGTCGCGCTGGCCTACCTGGTGGCCTTCCTGCGCCGGCACGGCGTGCAGATGATCGACTGCCAGCAGGAGACCGGCCACCTGGCCTCGCTCGGCGCGGCGCCGATCCCGCGCAGCCGCTTCCTGGAGCACCTGCGCGCCGCCATCGCCGAGCCGCCCATCCGCCACTGGACGGTCGGTGCGCCGCTCGCAGCGCCAGGCGCGGCACCATCCGCGCCGTCCACGCCGTCCATGCCAGCCGCGGCGTCCACCGTGCAGCCCGACCAGACCGGCAATTCGCCCGCGATACCGTTGGATGGCTAACGGTGGGCCCGACCGGTTTTCGCTAGAATAGGCCCATCACACGTCGTCTCGAGAGTTTTTTGCATGACGCACCTACACGACCTGCCATTCGCGACGCTGCAGTTCTACACGACGGCGCCCTACCCCTGCAGCTATCTCGACGCGCGCCAGGCGCGTTCGCAGGTCGCCACACCGTCGCACCTGATCAATGCCGACGTGTATTCCGAACTGGTCAAGAATGGCTTCCGGCGCAGCGGCATCTTTACCTACCGCCCCTACTGCGACGGCTGCCAGGCCTGCATCCCGGTGCGCGTCAAGTGCGCGGACTTCACGCCCAACCGCACCCAGCGCCGCGCCTGGAAACGCCATGGCGACCTGGTCGCGATGGTGGCCAACCTGGCCTTCTCCGACGAGCACTACGCGCTCTACCTGCGCTACCAGACCACGCGCCACGTGGGCGGCGGCATGGACCAGGACAGCCGCGACCAGTACGCCCAGTTCCTGCTGCAAAGCCGCGTCAACACGCGCCTGGTCGAATTCCGCGAACCGGACGGCCTGCTGCGCATGGTGTCGATCATCGACGTGCTGTCCGACGGCCTGTCGTCGGTATATACCTTCTTCGACCCCGACGTCGAGAATGCCTCCTACGGCACCTACAATATCCTGTGGCAGGTGAACCAGGCCCACGAGCTGGGATTGTCCTACGTCTATCTCGGGTACTGGATCGAACAGAGCCCCAAGATGGCCTACAAGATCAACTTCCGGCCGCTCGAAGCCCGCATCGACGGCGAATGGGGCGTGCTGCAGCGTTAGCAGTCCGCTCCCGGCGCTGCCATGGCGTGTGATACAAGTGCTAACAAAGTCGTCGCTACTTGACTACGTATGCCGCAGCGCATCACGTTAGAATGATGGGGAGATCCTTTTAGAGTTCCCCATGCCCGACAAATTCCTGTACACCCTCGTTCGCCCCGCACTGTTCTCGCTCGATCCGGAGACGGCCCACAACTTCACCCTGCCCATGCTGCGTCGGGCAGCCGCGCTCGGCCTGACGGGCGGATTCCGGAAACCCCTGCCCGACCCGCGCACCGTCATGGGCATCACCTTCCCCAACCCGGTCGGCCTGGCCGCCGGCCTGGACAAGGATGGCGCCTACATCGACGGCCTGGCCGCGCTCGGCTTCGGCTCGATCGAGATCGGCACCGTCACCCCGCGCGGCCAGGCCGGCAACCCCAAGCCGCGCATGTTCCGCCTGCCGCGCGCGCGCGGCATCATCAACCGCATGGGCTTCAACAACGGCGGCGTCGACGCCTTCGTGGCCAACGTCCAGGCATCGCGCTTCTACCAGGAGCGCCAGGGCGTGCTGGGCCTGAACATCGGCAAGAACGCCGACACGCCGATCGAACGCGCGGCCGAGGATTACCTGCACTGCCTGCGCAAGGTCTATCCATATGCGAGCTACGTGACGGTGAACATCTCGTCGCCCAACACCAAGAACCTGCGCCAGCTGCAGGGCGCCTCGGAACTGGACGGCCTGCTGGCGCAGCTGAAGGCGGAGCAGACCAGGCTGGCCGAGCACCACGGCCACTACGTGCCGATCACGCTCAAGATCGCGCCCGACGTCGACGGCGACCAGATCCGCGACATCGCCGGCGCCCTGCTACGCCACAAGATCGACGGCGTGATCGCCACCAACACCACGCTCAACCGGCGCGACGTCGAGGGCATGAAGCATGCGCAGCAGGCCGGCGGCCTGTCCGGCGCCCCGGTGTTCGAGCAGTCCAACATCGTGATCCGCGCGCTCAAGACCGAGCTGCGCGACGACATCCCGATCATCGGCGTGGGCGGCATCATGCGCGGCCAGGACGCGAAGGCCAAGATCGCGGCCGGCGCCCAGCTGGTGCAGCTGTACAGCGGCCTGATCTACGCGGGCCCGAGGCTGGTGCGCGAGTGCGCCGACGCGCTGCGCGAGAGCGGCACGAAAAAGAAGAGATGAGCATGCAGCGCAAGACGCTGGGCCGCACCGACCTCGCGGTGAGCGCCGTCTGCCTCGGCACGATGACCTTCGGCGAGCAGAATACCGAGCAGGAAGCGCACGCCCAGCTGGACTACGCCCTCGAGCGCGGCATCAACTTCATCGATACCGCCGAGCTGTATCCGGTGCCGCCGAGCGCGGCGACCCAGGGTGCGACCGAGCGCTTCATCGGCTCCTGGCTCAAGGCGCGCGGCGGCCGTGACAAGCTGGTGCTGGCGACCAAGATCGCCGGCCCGAACGGCAACCAGGCCTGGATCCGCGGTTCAAGACACAACCTCGACGCCGCCAACCTGCGCGCGGCCGTCGACGCCAGCCTGCGCCGCCTGCAGACCGACTACATCGACCTCTACCAGCTGCACTGGCCGAGCCGCAACGTGCCGATCTTCGGCGCCAACGCGTTCGATCCGCGCAAGGAACGCGGCGGCGTGGCGATCGAGGACACCCTGCGCGCCCTGGCCGACCTGGTCAAGGCAGGCAAGATCCGCCACATCGGCGTGTCCAACGAAAGCCCGTGGGGCGTGTGCGAATTCGTCAAGCAGGCCGAGATCCACGGCCTGCCGCGCATCGCCACCATCCAGAACCTGTACAACCTCACCGCGCGCGCATTCGAGACCACCCTGCTGGACGAAGTCTGCTACCGCGAGGACGTGAGCCTGCTGGGCTACAGCCCGCTCGCCTTCGGCCAGCTGAGCGCCAAGTACGTCGACGACCCGCAGGCGCGCGGCCGCTTGAGCATCTATCCGCCGACCTGGAGCCCGCGCTACCTGCGCCCGGCGGTCCTGGAGGCCACCCGCGAGTATGCGGCGCTGGCGCGCGCGCACGGCTTGACGCCGGCGCAGATGGCGCTGGCCTGGTGCTATTCGAGGTGGTTCATGGGCTCGACCATCGTCGGGGCGACCACGCTGGCGCAGCTGGAAGAGAACATCGATGCGGCGCAGATCACCCTCAGTGACGAAGTGGTGCGGCGCATCGATGAGATTCATGGCCGGATCACGAACCCGGGCCAGTAGGCCAGGGCGACAAGCCGAACCGTCAACTACGTCGTCCCCGCGCAGGCGGGGACCCAAGTTCTGCAAGCGTCGTCGAAACGCTTGCAAGATTGGGTCCCCGCCTGCGTGGGGACGACGTTTTTTCGCTAACTCAAGAAGACTTTCGCCTTCACTTGACGTCATTGGGACACACGCCCCGTTTCCTCATTCCGCCGTCGCGATCGCCTTCTCGATATCGGCCCGCGTATAGCCCTGGGCGAAACGTTCGATGAAGTGGAAGGCATACGCGCGCAGGTACGTGCCGCGGCGCACCGCCAGGCGCGTCACGTTCTGCGCGAACAGATGCGAGGCCTCGATCGCGCGCAGCCCCTTGTCGCGGCCATGGTCGAACGCCATCGAGGCGACGATGCCCACGCCCAGGCCCAGCGACACGTACTGCTTGATCACGTCCGAATCCATCGCGGTGAGCACGATGTCCGGCGCCAGCCCGGCCTCGACGAAGGCGGCGTCGATGTGGCTGCGGCCGGTAAAGCCGACGTCATAGGTGATGAGCGGGTGCTCGGCCAGGTCTTCCAGGCGCAGCAGCGAGCCGCTGGCGAAGATCGGATGGCCCTCGGGCGCCACGACCAGGTGGCTCCAGCGGTAGCACGGGAAGGACACCAGGTCGGGGAAAGCCGACAGGCCCTCGGTCGCGATCCCGATGTCGGCCTTGCCGGAAGCCACCCATTCGGCGATGTGTTCCGGTGAACTCTGCTGCAAGGCGATGCGCACATTGGGGAAGGCGGCGCGGAACGACTGCACCACCTGCGGCAGCGCGTAGCGCGCCTGGGTGTGGGTGACGGCGACCGTGAGCGTGCCGCTGTCCTGCGCAGCGTACTCGCGGCTGGCCTGCTGCAGGTTCTCGGCTTCGACCAGCAGCTTTTCGACGATGCGCAGGATGCCCTTGCCCGGCGGCGTCAGGCCGGTCAGGCGCTTGCCGTTGCGCTCGAAAATGACCACGCCCAGCTCTTCCTCCAGCTCGCGGATCTGGCGCGAGACGCCCGGCTGCGAGGTGAACAGTGCGTTGGCGACTTCGGTCAGGTTGAAGTCGCGCCGGGCCGCTTCGCGGACCGAGCGCAACTGTTGGAAGTTCATATCGCGTTTCCTTCGTCGACGAACACTTCGATGCGGCGCGGACGCACCACCAGCGTCTCGCCTTCCTTGAGGCCCAGGCTGGCGAAGCGCTCGTTCGGCATCACCGCCTCGATCAGCTGCTGGTTGTCGGCGCGCTCCAGGTCGAGCTGGGCCAGCGGGCCGATCGCATGCGCGCGGCGCAGCTTGGCCACCACGCCTTCGGCGCCGGGCGTGTAGCGCTCCACGTCCAGGTCGTGCGGCCGCACGTAGCCGATGCCGGCGCCGTCACGCACGCCGGCGTGCTGCGGCGCCTGGAAACTCACATCGCCGCTGGCCAGCACGCCGTCGTTGACGCGGCCATGGAACAGGTTGACGTTGCCCAGGAAGCCGTACACGAAGGGCGAGGCCGGGTTGTTGTACACCTGGTCGGGGCTGCCCAGCTGCTCCACGCGACCCTTGTTCATCAGGACCACCTGGTCGGCCACTTCGAGCGCTTCTTCCTGGTCGTGGGTGACGAAGATCGAGGTCACGTGCAGGTCGTCGTGCAGGCGGCGCAGCCAGCGCCGCAGTTCCTTGCGCACCTTGGCGTCGAGCGCGCCGAACGGTTCATCGAGCAGCAGCACGCGCGGCTCCACCGCCAGCGCGCGCGCCAGGGCGATGCGCTGGCGCTGGCCGCCCGAGAGCTGCGGCGGATAGCGGTCGGCGATCCAGTCGAGCTGCACCAGCTCGAGCAGCTGCTTGACCTTCTCGCGGATCTGGGCTTCGCTCGGGCGGTCCTTGCGCGGCTTGACGCGCAGGCCGAAGGCGACGTTCTCAAACACGGTCATGTGCTTGAACAGCGCATAGTGCTGGAACACGAAGCCGACCTGGCGCTCGCGCACATGGCGGTGCGAGGAATCCTGGCCGTCGAGCAGCACGGCGCCGGAATCCGGGTATTCGAGGCCGGCGATGATGCGCAGCAGCGTGGTCTTGCCGCAGCCCGACGGGCCCAGCAAGGCGGTCAGTTCGCCGTCGGGGAACTGCAGCGAAACGTCGTCGAGCGCCGTGAACTGGCCGAACTGCTTGCGGATATGTTGTACTTCGATCGTCATGCGTGGCTCCGGCGTTGTTTCAGTGAGGGGCGTCGGTCGAAGCCCTGCGGGCTTCGTGCAGACGCCATTCGATTATGGACTTGACGGCCAGGGTCACCAGGGCGAGCAGCGCCAGCAGCGATGCGACGGCGAAGGCGGCCGTGAAGTTGTATTCGTTGTAGAGGATCTCGACGTGCAGCGGCATCGTGTTGGTCTCGCCGCGGATGTGGCCCGACACCACCGACACCGCGCCGAACTCGCCCATCGCACGGGCATTACACAGGATCACGCCATACAGCAGGCCCCATTTGATGTTCGGCATCGTCACGCGCCAGAAGGTCGACCAGCCCGAGGCGCCCAGCACCAGCGCGGCTTCCTCTTCTTCGGTGCCCTGCTGCTGCATCAGCGGAATCAGCTCGCGCGCCACGAACGGGAAAGTGATGAACACCGTGGCGAGCACGATGCCCGGCACCGCGAACAGGATCTTGATGTCGTGTTCCGCCAGCCAGGGACCGAACCAGCCCGAGGCGCCGAACAGCAGCACGTACATCAGGCCCGCGATCACCGGCGAGATCGAGAACGGCAGGTCGATCAGCGTCAGCAGGAGGCTCTTGCCGCGGAATTCGAACTTGGTGATGGCCCATGCCGCCGCCACGCCGAACACCAGGTTCAGCGGCACCGAGATCGCGGCTGCGATCAGGGTCAGCTTGATCGCGGATAAGGCGTCCGCATCGACGATCGCTTCGACGTAGACCTGCCATCCTTTTTTCAGCGCTTCGGTGAACACCGCCGCCAGCGGAATGAACAGGAACAGCGTCAGGAAGACGAGCGCGACGGCGATGAGGGCCACGCGCACCCAGCGCGGCTCGAGCACGCTGGTGTCGAGGCGCTTGTTGTTGGCGGGGCGTTTCGCCGGCTGCGCCACGTTGTCGAGGACCGCGCTCATGCCTTGCCCGCCCGTTTGCGCGTCCACGCCTGAAGAAGGTTAATCGTCAGCAGCAGGATGAAGGAGAACACCAGCATCACCACCGCGATCGCGGTCGCGCCGGTGTAGTCGTACTGCTCCAGCTTGGAGATGATCAAGAGCGGCGTGATCTCGGACACCATCGGCAGGTTGCCGGCGATGAAGATGACGGAGCCGTATTCGCCGGTGGCGCGGGCGAAGGCCAGCGCAAAGCCGGTCAGGAGCGCCGGCACGATGGTCGGCAGCACCACGCGCACGAAGGTCTGCAGCGGCGGCGCGCCCAGGCTGGCGGCGGCTTCCTCGAGTTCGCGCTCGGCTTCTTCGAGCACCGGCTGCACCGTGCGCACGACGAACGGCAGGCCGATGAAGGTCAGCGCCACCACCACGCCCAGCGGCGAGAACGCCACCTTGATGCCCAGCGTCGCCAGGTACTGGCCGATCCAGCCGTTGTGGGCGTACAGCGCGGTGAGCGTGATGCCGGCCACCGCGGTCGGCAGCGCGAACGGCAGGTCGACCAGGGCGTCGACGAAGCGCTTGCCGGGGAACTGGTAACGCACCAGCACCCAGGCCACGATGCCGCCGAAGACGACGTTGATGGCGGCCGCGATCAGGGATGCGCCAAAGCTCAGGCGGTAGGACGCCATCACGCGTTCGGACGTGACGGTGGCCCAGAAATCCGCCCAGCTCATGGTGGAGGTTTTCAGGAACACTGCCGACAGCGGAATGAGGACGATCAGCGCCAGGTAGAACAGCGTGAAGCCCAGCGAAATGCCGAAGCCGGGAATTACCCGGCCCGGTCGCTTGGGCTTGGGTGTTGCCGTGCTGCCCGGCAATGCAAGCGAAGTCATGCGAATCCTTATTACAAATTCTTCTATTGGACTCGAATATTCTCACGCTATATTCATAAAGCAAACGAAAGAATACTTATTTGCATAGACGGTAAACGCTATTTGATAGAGCGCAGTTTACAGCACCAGTTTGGCGGCCACCGCGGTCAGCGTGGTGGCCAGCAGCGCGCGCAAGAACCGCTCCGGGACGGCGCGCGCCGCCATGGCGCCAAGGGTAATGCCGGGCACCGAACCGACGAGCAGGGTCAGCAGCAACATCCAGTCGATCGAGCCGAGCCACCAGTGGCCGAGCGCGGCGATGGCGGTCAGCGGCACCGCGTAGGCGATGTCGGTGCCGGCCACTTCGGCCGGGGTCAGCTTGGGATACAGGAACACCAGCAGCGTCGCGCCGATGGCGCCGGCGCCGATCGAGGAGACCGTCACCAGCACGCCCAGCACGGCGCCGGAGATGATGGTGACCACCGCCAGGGTGCGGCCCTGCAGCTGGCGTTCCGGGTGGGCATGGATCCAGGCCATCAGGCGGCTGCGCAGCAGCAGCGCCAGCACGGTCAGCATCACCGAGCCGGCGATCGTGTAGCGGATCACCTGCCCGAGCTGTTCACTGAGCGCGCCGAAGTAGTTGAGCGCGATGGCGGCCACCACGGCCGCCGGCAGCGCGCCCAGGCACAGTCGGCCGACGATCGGCCAGTGCACGGTGCGGGTGAAGCGGTGGGTGATGGTGCCGGCGCTCTTGGTGATCGCGGCGAAGGCGAGGTCGGTGCCGACCGCGACCGAGGGCGAGACCCCGAACATCAGGGTCAACAGGGGCGTCATCAGCGAGCCGCCGCCGACGCCGGTCATGCCGACCAACAAACCTACCGCGAATCCTGCTATTACATACGTCATCGACATGCCGAGCTCTCCTGTAGCGTACAGGGTAAGGCGCAGGCTGCCGGTTTCCAAAGGACAGCTTTCTCATTTGCTTATGCAAAGATATTCGTCCCATGACGCTGACCATCGCGGGTTCGTTGGCTGAACACCACGAAAAACGGCGAACCTGGGTTCGCCGTCTTGCGGTGCGCACGGGCAATCGCGCCCGTGCAGCCAGCCATTCGATGCGGATTACTTGTTTGGCTGTGGCGTCAGGCGCAGGTAAGGACGCGGCGCCTCGAAGCCTTTCGGATACTTCTGCTTGATCACTTCGGGATCGGTGACGGTCAGCGGGATGATGACCGGGTCGCCGTCCTTCCAGTTGCCCGGCGTGGCGACGGTGTAGCCGTCGGTCAGTTGCAGGGCATCGATCACGCGCAGCACTTCGTCGAAGTTGCGGCCGGTGCTCATCGGGTAGGTGATAGTCAGGCGCACTTTCTTGGCCGGGTCGATCACGAATAGCGAGCGCACGGTGGCGGTGGCCGAGGCGTTCGGGTGGATCATGTCGTACAGCTCGGACACGGTCTTGTCGGCATCGGCCACGATCGGGAAACCGACCACGGTCTGCTGGGTTTCCTCGATGTCGCGGATCCAGTCGAGGTGCTTGTCGGCCGGGTCGACCGACAGCGCGATCGCCTTGACGTTGCGCTTGTCGAACTCCGGCTTGAGCTTGGCGGTCAGGCCCAGCTCGGTCGTGCATACCGGCGTGAAGTCGGCCGGGTGCGAGAACAGCACCACCCAGGATTCGCCTGCCCACTCGTGGAAGCGGATCTTGCCGATGCTGGAATCCTGCTCGAAATCGGGAGCGGTGTCGCCGAGGCGTAAGGTCATAGTCTTCTCCATGGTTAAGTCATACATATTGCCGCCCGCAAACGCCGGCAGCGCGCCGCCGGCAGGGGCGGTCCTGAATGAACCCGCCACCCACGCGGATGGCGTCAAACAAAACGGTTGTACAGCACGACGGCCCAGGTGGCGGCCGCCAGCAGCAGGGTCAGGGCCACCGCGGCGCTGCCCAGGTCCTTGGCCGCCTTGGACAATGGATGGCGCTCCAGCGAGATGCGGTCGACCACCGCCTCGATCGCCGAATTGATCAGCTCGACCACCATCACCACGACCAGCACGCCGATCAGGGCCAGCTTCTGGAAACCGGACACCGGCAGCAGCAGCGCCGCCACGCTGGCGATGGCGATCACCACGACCTCTTGCCGGAACGCCGCTTCGCTGCGCCAGGCCCAGCGCAGGCCGTCCCAGGTGTTGCGGCAGGCGGCGCCGAGCCGCTCCAGGCCGCGCAAGGTCTTGAACTCGCTGATCGGGTTTTCCATCGTGCCTGGCATCCAACATGCGGGAACGACATTATGCCCGGTCCCGTACAAGCATGTGGCAAGTCGGCCCGCGACGCAACCCGCCGGTTTGCATCATCTTTTCACATCATGGTATAAAGGGAACGATACTGCACTGCACCAACCACATCATGAAAATGGAAACGCCCACCCCAGCCAAGACATCGATCCAGGTCATCGAGCGCATGATGGCGCTGCTCGATGCATTGGCAAGCTATACCGATCCGGTCAGCCTCAAGGAATTGTCGCGGGTATCGGGCCTGCATCCCTCGACCGCGCACCGCATCCTCAACGACATGGTGGTCACGCGCTTCGTCGACCGGGTCGAGCCGGGCACCTACCGCCTCGGCATGCGCCTGCTGGAACTGGGCAACGTGGTCAAGAGCCGGCTGTCGGTGCGCGAAGCGGCGCTCGACGCCATGCGCGCCCTGCACCGCAAGACCCAGCAGACGGTGAACCTGTCGGTGCGCCAGGGCGACGAGATCGTCTACATCGACCGCGCCTTCTCGGAGCGCTCGGGCATGCAGGTGGTGCGCGCCATCGGCGGGCGCGGCCCGCTGCACCTCACCTCGACCGGCAAGCTGTTCCTGTCGGTGGACGACGTCAAGGCGATCCGCGCCTATGCCACCCGCACGGGGCTGGCGGGCCACACGCGCAATTCGATCACCGAACTGGCGCGGCTGGAGCGCGAGCTGAGCCTGGTGCGGGCGCGCGGCTATGCGCGCGACAACGAGGAACTGGAACTGGGCGTGCGCTGCATGGCGGCCGGCATCCATGACGACAGCGGCAAGCTGGTGGCGGGATTGTCGATCTCGGCGCCGGCCGACCGCTTGCAGGAAGACTGGCTCGAAGATCTGGTGCAGACGGCGTCGCGGATTTCGTCGACGCTCGGTTACCGGTCGACGCCGGTATAAGGGCACGTCGAAAAACCTGCTGCGCGTTGCATTTTCGGTCTGCGATGCTCGCTGTACTCCAGTACAGCTGCGCTTCTCAACCTGCGCGGCCCGACCGAAACTGCTGCCGCTCGCAACGGTTTTTCGAGGCGCCCTTAAGCCGCCCCGTCGTGACTAATGCGGCAGCGCCGGGGCGCTGGCCGTGATCGTCGGCGTGCGCACCGCGTCGACGTCCATGCGGTCCGGCAGCGACTCGATCCAGCGGCGGATGCGGCCGGCGTCGGCCGTGCGCGACATCTTGCCTTTCGAATCCAGGAACACCATCACCACATTGCGGCCATGGATCATGGCCTGCATCACCAGGCAACGCCCCGCTTCATTGATGAAGCCGGTCTTTTGCAGGCCGATGTTCCAGTCCGGCAGCGACACCAGGTAGTTGGTGTTCGCGTAATGCATGGTGCGACCGCTGGCCTGCACGGTCGATTTCGGCGTGGTGGAGAATTCGCGCAGCAGCGGGTCTTCGTGGGCCGCCATCACCAGCTTGACGAGGTCGCGCGCGCTCGAGACGTTGCGGCTCGACAGGCCGCTGGTATCGACGTAACGGGTGTCCTTCATGCCGAGTGCGCGCGCCTTGGCGTTCATCGCGGCGACGAAGGCTTCGATGCCGCCCGGGTAGTTGCGGCCCAGCGCCGAGGCGGCGCGGTTCTCGGAACTCATGAGGGTGATGTGCAGCAGTTCGCGCCGCGTCATGCGCGCGCCGACCGGCAGCCGCGAGCTGCTGTATTTCAGGCGGTCGACGTCGGCGTCGGTGACGCGCAGCACTTCGTCGAGATCCTGCTTGGCCTCCATCACGACCATGCCGGTCATCAGCTTGGTGATCGAGGCGATCGGCAGCGCGACGTTGGCGTTCTTCTCGAACAACACTTCGGCGCTGTTCTGGTCCACCACATAGGCGACGCTGGAGCGCAGGGACAGCGGATCGTCCGTCTTGTCCAGGCCCGCCCTGTCGCCCGCCGTCGCGACCGCCGCGACCGCGGCCGCCGCGGTACGCGCGGGGTGATAGGTGACGACGCGCTTGCCGTTGACGGTCCGCACCCGGCGCACCATGCGCTGGCCATTGGCGCCGACGCTGGCGACTTCCTTGCGCTTCTTGGTGGCGCGGGCCTTGGCTTTGCGCTTGGGCTTTTTCTTGGCAACCTTGGCAGGCTTGGACTTCTGCGCCTGTTCGGTTGCGCCCGCACCTGCGCCCGCCCCCGCACCGGATGCCTGCATTGGTGCAATAGCGAACAACGTGGCGACAACCGCAGCCAAAACAAGTTTAAACATCGAAACGCCCCTGAACCAAACTGATGAGATACAGATGAAAGTGTAGCGGAACGACGCTCGATCGCAAGCGAAAAGAACATTCCATGCGGCAATAATCCGCGAAAACCAACACCTTCCCCGCTCGCAAACTTCCTTTTGATATCAATGAGATATTGTTGGTTGTTAGTTTAGTGTCTAACTTGATGGACGCTTCAATCCAGGAAGCGGGCGAATCCCTGGCTGGGTTCGCGCTCGGTTTGCAGCGTGTTTTCGATCCGCGCCGGATCGGCCCAGCCCAGCGCCATGCCGCACACGACCATCTCGCTCGGCGCCAGCCCAAGTTCGGCCGCGATGATCCGATGATACTGCGTAAAAGCGGCTTGTGGGCAGGTATCCAGCCCCCTCGCCCGCGCCGCCACCATGATGTTCTGCAAGAACATTCCATAATCGAGCCACGAGCCCTGCTCCATGATGCGGTCGATGGTGAAAATCATCCCGACCGGCGCATCGAAGAAGGTGAAATTGCGCCCATGCTGGGCCGCCATGCCGGCCTTGTCGTCGCGCTTCAGTCCCAGCAGGCCGTATAGATCCCAGCCGACCTTGCGGCGCCGGTCGATGTACGGCGACACCCATTCGCGCGGATAGTAGGGATATTCCTCCTGATGCTGGACGGCCTGTTCGGGGTCGGCATACGCCGCCAGGATCGCGCGCGACAGGCGCGCGCGTGCTTCGCCGGTCAGCACGTGGACTTTCCACGGCTGGGTGTTGGTGCCGGACGGCGCGCGCGCCGCCACGTCCAGGATGCGGACGATGTCTTCACGCGCGACCGGCTTGTCGAGGAAGGCGCGGATCGAACGGCGCGAGGTGATGGCGGCGTCGACGGCCGCCTGGCTGGGATTGTCGATGGTCATGGGGTCTCCTGTGGTTTGCGCACGACGAAAGCGACGCCGGCGACGGCCACCGCCATTCCGGCCAGGCCGAGCACGTTGAAGGTTTCGCCGAACAGCAGCCAGGCCATGATGGCCGTGGTCGGCGGGGTCAGGTACATCAGGCTGGTCACCTCGGTGGCCTGGCTGCGGCCGATGAGTTTAAACAGCAGGAAGATGGCGCCGATCGACAGCGCGAACACCGACCACAGCCAGGCGATGATGAAGTCGGCGCTCCAGGTGATGCTCGAGAACGCCGGATCGAGGTCTTCCAGCCACACCGCGATCGGCGCCAGCACCAGCACCGTGGCCCCGAACTGGATCGCGGTGCCGCTGCGCAGGTCGAAGCGCGGGCAGAACCGGCGCTGCACCATGGTGCCGGCCGTAATGCTCAGCAGTGCGAACACGCACAGGCCGAGGGCGGCGGGCGACAGCCCGGCCAGCCCCAGCTTGGCGTAGACCACCAGCCCCACGCCGGACAGGCCGAGCAGCAGGCCCAGCCATTGTATCGGCCGCACCCGCTCGCCGATCAGCGGCGCAGCAGCGGCGGTGAGGATCGGCTGCATGCCGACGATCAGGGCGGTCAATCCAGCCGGCATGCCGAGCTTGATGGCGGCCCATACGCCGCCCAGATAGCCCGCCTGCAGCAGCAGGCCGGAGACCGCGATGGGCAGGACTTGCCCACGCGGCCATGGCGCATGCCACAGCAGCATCAACGGCAGCAGCACCGCCAGCACGCCCAGGCAGCGCACGATGAGGAAGGTCAGCGGCGGCGCGTATGGCAGGCCGAGCTTGGCGACGATGAAACCCGTGCTCCAGAGGAAGACGAAGAACAGCGGCACGGGCGACAGCCAGGAGCTGCCGGGCATGGAGGTGACGTGGGTAGACATGGTCCTGGCGCAGCGCACGACATTGAATGAATCGCAAGCACCGAGTCTAGCATGCTCTCTACAATGGAGTTTTGACTGGCCGAAAGATGCACAAGGTTTGCGCGAGATCAATTGACTTTTCTTGCATTAAATGCATTCAACGGAATTATGTATCTTGGATGGTGCAACGCATCAAAAACACTTGACGCTTCAACCGAACTGACAGAGAATCTGTCCTGTTGCGGTGCACAAAAAGAGTTTCGTTGCGGTTTGATGAAGAACCTGTTTCACAGGCAATAGTCCATTCTTGAAACGACATATTTGGAGAGCCACATGTTTGCAATCCCTGAACAATTTTCGAACGCCACCAAGGCCAGCCTCGAATCGCAATTCGCCCTGTTTTCGGCACTGACCTCGAAAACCTTCGAAGGCATGGAAAAGCTGGTTGAGCTGAACATCAGCACCGCGCGCTCGACTCTGGAAGATTCGTCGGCCGCTGCCCGCCAGCTGCTGAGCGCCAAGGACCCGCAAGAGTTCTTCTCGCTGACCGCCGCGCAGGCCCAGCCGAACGCGGAGAAAGCCCTGTCGTACAGCCGCCAGCTGGCCTCGATCGCCACCGGCACCGGCGCCGAGTTCTCGAAAGCCGCCGAAAGCCAGATCGTCGAAGCCAACCGCAAGGTCATCTCGCTGGTCGACGAAGTGAGCAAGAACGCCCCGGCCGGTTCGGAAAGCTTCGTCGCCGCCGTCAAGACCGCGATCAGCAACGCCAACGCCGGCTACGAGCAATTCAGCAAGACCTCCAAGCAGGCGGTCGAAGCGATGGAAAGCAATATGAACGCCGCCGTGTCGCAATTTTCTGCAACTGCTGCGAAGGCTGGCAATGCTGCCAGCGCTGCCACGGCTGCCGCTGCGGCCTAAGCTGCGGCTGGTCAAATAACGAAGGCCGGAGACGCAATCGCGTCTCCGGCCTTCTTGCATCTGACCTTGCCGTAGGGTCGGCGGCTGAGCCGCCGACGCGGTGATGGTTGGCGGCCAAATCATCCGGCGCGGCATCGGAGCCGGTAACGATCACCGCGTCGGCGGCGGAGCCGCCGACCCTACGACTGGTTCATTCGCCGAGGTAAGCCGCCTGCACCCGCGGATCGTCGAGCATATCGCGCGCATTGCCGCTCATGGTGATCGCGCCCGAATCCATTACGTAGCCGCGGTGCGCGGCCTGCAGCGCCAGCCTGGCGTTCTGCTCCACCAGCAGGATCGTGATGCCTTGCCGCGACACGTCTCGGATCACCTCGAAGATCTTCTCGACCATGATCGGGGCCAGGCCCATCGACGGCTCGTCCAGCAGCAGCAGGGTCGGATGGCTCATCAATGCGCGCGCCATCGCCAGCATCTGCTGCTCGCCGCCCGACAGCGTGCCCGCCAGCTGGCTGGACCGCTCTTTCAACCGCGGGAAGACGGTGTACCACTTCTCGATGTCGGCATCGATTCCGGCCTGGTCGTCGCGCGTGTAAGCGCCCATCAACAGGTTTTCGTGGATCGACATGCGGGTAAACACGCCCCGCCCTTCCGGCACCATGGCCAGCTTCTGGCGCACCATGCGGAACGACTGCGTGCCGCGCAGGGGCTGGCCGAGATAGGTGATCGTCCCCTCGACCTTGCACGGCGGCAGGGTGCCGGTGATGGCCTTCAGGGTGGTGGTCTTGCCGGCGCCGTTGGCGCCGATCAGCGTCACCAGCTCGCCTTTCGCAACGGTGAGGTCGACGCCCTTGACCGCCTTGATGCCGCCGTAGGCAACCTTCAGGCCGGCGATGTTCAGAACGATGTCAGCCATCAGTGGGCACCTCCAAGGTAGGCGTCGATCACCGCCTGGTTCTTCTGGATCTCGGCCGGCAAGCCTTCGGCGATCTGCTTGCCGTATTCGAGCACCGTGATGCGGTCGCACAGGCCCATCATGAGCTTGACGTCGTGCTCGATCAGCAGCACGGTTCGGCCCTCGGCCTTGATTTTCACCAGCAGTTCGCGCAGCGCCAGCTTTTCGGTGGCGTTCATGCCGGCCGCCGGTTCGTCCAGCGCCAGCAGTTGCGGATCGGTGGCGAGCGCGCGCGCGATTTCCAGGCGGCGCTGGTCGCCGTAGGACAGGAATTTCGCAGTGCGGTTGGCATACTTTCCGATGCCGACGAACTCGAGCAGCTCCTGCGCGCGCGCCCGGATCGCCGCTTCTTCTTCGCGCGCCGCCCTGTGGCGTAGGATCGCGCCCAGCACGCCCTGCTTCGTGCGCACGTGGCGGCCGACCATCACGTTCTCGAGCGCGCTCATCTCGCCGAACAGGCGGATGTTCTGGAAGGTGCGGGCGATGCCGGCCCTGGCCACGTCGTGCGGCGCCGAGGGCGAATACGGCTTGCCGGCCAGCTCGAAGGTGCCGCTGTCCGGCTGATACAGGCCCGTGATCACGTTGAAGAAGGTGGTCTTGCCGGCGCCGTTGGGGCCGATCAGGCCATAGATCTGGCCCTGCATGATCCGGATGCCGACGTCGGTCAGCGCCTGCAGGCCGCCGAAGCGCTTGTTCACGCCCTGCACGTTCAGGAGGATTTGTTCGCTCATGGTATATCCACTCATCGCGCGGCCGCCGCTTCTTCTTCCTCGCGCGCCAGGGCGGCGTTGGGACGCTCTTCCCTGTTCGGCGACGGCCACAGGCCGGCCGGGCGGATCAGCATGATCAGCACCAGGGCCAGGCCGTACAGCAACTGGCGCAGCACCTCGGCCTCGATGACCACTTTACCGAACAGCGCCTGCTGCGCCGGATCGACCACGTGGCGCAGCACCTCGGGCAAGGCCGCGAGCAGCACGCCGCCCAGCACCACGCCCGGAATGTGGCCGATGCCGCCCAGCACCACCATCGCCAGCACCGCGATCGATTCGGTCAGCGAGAACGATTCGGGCGACACGAAGCCCTGGAAGGCGCCGAACATCGCGCCGGCCACGCCGCCGAAGGACGCGCCCATGGCGAACGCCAGCAGCTTGACGTTGCGGGTATTGATGCCCATCGCCTTGGCCGCGATCTCGTCTTCGCGGATCGCCACCCAGGCCCGGCCCAGGCGCGAATGCTGGAGGCGCCCGGTGATGAAGATCGTCGCGATCACCATGGCCAGGAACAGGAAGTAATAGGCGTTCACCGACGGCATCGCGTAGTCGCCGATCATGACGTTGGCGCCAGACCCCGGCTCGCCCGCCAGCGACACCCCGAACACGCGGATCGGGTCGATCATGTTGATCCCCTGCGGCCCGTTGGTGAAGTTGATCGGGTCGTTCAGGTTGTTCATGAAGATGCGGATGATCTCGCCGAAGCCGAGCGTCACGATGGCGAGGTAGTCGCCGCGCAGCTTGAGAGTCGGGGCGCCCAGCAGCGCGCCGCACAGCGCGGCGAACAACGCCGCCAGCGGCACGATGGCCCACAGCGACAGGTGGATGCCGTTCTGGGCGATCTCGGGACCGAAGAAGGCCACCAGCGCTTCGCCGAGCGCCGGCGAATAATAGATGAGCGACTCCAGCAGCGCCGCGAACTGCGGCGACGAGAACAGGCCCACCAGGTAGGCGCCGACGGCGAAGAAGGCGATATAGCCCAGGTCGAGCAGGCCCGCGAAGCCGACCACGATGTTCAGGCCGAGCGCCAGCATGATGTACAGCAGCGCGATGTCGATGATGCGCACCCACGAGTTGCCATACTGCGAGGCGACGAAGGGGAACGCGAGCATGATGGCCAGCACGATCGCCATGCTGACGTACGCCTGGCGCGGCTTGTGCTGGGTGTCGAAGGTCAGGAGTGCCATGGTGTTCTCCTCGTGGTCAGGCGCGGTCGGCCACGCGCTCGCCCATGATGCCGGACGGACGCAGGGTCAGGACCAGGATCAGCACCACGAAGGCGAAGATGTCCTGGTAGTGGCTGCCGAGGAAGCCGCCGGTCAGGTCGCCGATGTAGCCGGCGCCGAGCGCTTCGATGATCCCGAGCAGCAGGCCGCCGAGCATGGCGCCATAGATGTTGCCGATCCCGCCCAGCACCGCGGCGCAGAAGGCCTTCAGGCCCGGCAGCACGCCCATGGTGAAGGTGATCGACGCATAGTTGGCGCCCCACATCACGCCGGCGACGGCCGCCAGCGCGGCGCCGATGGCGAAGGTGGCGACGATCACGCGGTTCGCGTCCACGCCCATCAGGCCGGCCACGCGCGGGTTCTCGGCCACCGCGCGCATCGCGCGGCCCATCTTGGTGCGCTCGACCAGCAGCACCAGGGCGCCCATGGCGACGGCTGCCAGCACCAGCAGCAGCACTTGCGTCTGCGAGATCATGGCCCCGCCAATCATGATCGGTTCGGACGACAGCAGTTGCGGGAACGGGAGCGGGCTGCGGCCCCAGATCATCATGGCGAAGGTCTGCAACAGGATCGAGACGCCGATCGCCGTGATCAGGGGCGCCAGGCGCGGCGCATCGCGCAGGCGGCGGTAGGCGACGCGCTCGATCAGGATGCTGACCAGCATGGTGAGGGGAATCGCGCCGAGGATGGCGGCCGCCAGCTGGACATAGCCCGGCAAGCCGGGAATATAAGCCTCGAGCAATTGCAGGATCGTCAGGCCGATCATGGCGCCGATCATCAGCACGTCGCCATGGGCGAAGTTGATCAGGTTGAGCACGCCGTACACCATCGTGTAGCCGAGCGCGACCAGCGCATACATACTGCCCAGCACCAGGCCGTTCAGTAGCTGTTGAATAAAGGTTTCCATCGTTCCGCCTGTATTGAGCTGCCTGTATCGAGTGAAGCGACCAGTAAAAACGGCACTGCGGGATGACTCCCGAAGTGCCGCTCATGGTCTGCTCACCATGACAAATTTTCCGAGCCCGCCATCATAACTTGGCTCTTGGAAAACTAATCACGGTAAATCGCTACGGTAGCAAATTTTGTTTTCTGAGAAAACGAGAAATAAAGTTCAGGTAGCAGGCGCTGCCGGCTCGGTCCGTGCGCCGTCCAGGCCTTTCGGCAGCGGGAAGGTCACGTGCTCCTCGACGCCTTCGAGCGCGCGCACGCTGGCCGCGCCCAGTTCCTTCAGGCGGTCGATCACGGCCTGCACCAGCACCTCGGGCGCCGAGGCGCCGGCGGTCACGCCGATCCGCTTCTTGCCGGCGATCCAGCTGGGGTCGATGTTGCCGGCGTTGTCCACCATATAGGCCGGCGTGCCCATTTTTTCGGCCACTTCGCGCAGGCGGTTCGAGTTCGAGCTGTTCGGGCTGCCCACGACGACCACGACCTCGACCTGCGGCGCCATGAACTTCACGGCTTCCTGGCGGTTGGTGGTGGCGTAGCAGATGTCGCCCTTCTTCGGCTCGATGATGTTCGGGAAGCGCACCTTGAGCGCGGCGATGATGTCCAGGGTGTCGTCGACCGACAGGGTCGTCTGCGACACATAGGCCAGCAGGTCGGGATTACGCACCTGCAATTTTTGCACGTCGTCGACCGTCTCGACCAGGTGCATGCCCTCTTCGGCCTGGCCCATGGTGCCTTCGACCTCGGGATGGCCGTCGTGGCCGATCATGATGATCTCGGCGCCTTGCTTGCGCATCTTGGCGACTTCGACGTGGACCTTGGTCACCAGCGGACAGGTGGCGTCGAAGATGGAGAGCCCGCGCGCCTCGGCGTCGGCGCGCACGGCCTTCGAGACGCCGTGGGCCGAGAACACCAGGGTGTTGCCAGGCGGGACGTCTTCGAGTTCCTCGATGAAGATCGCGCCCTTGGTGCGCAGGTCTTCGACCACGTAGGCGTTGTGCACGATCTCGTGGCGCACGTAGATCGGCGCGCCGAATTGTTTCAAGGCGCGCTCGACGATCTCGATCGCGCGATCGACGCCGGCGCAGAAGCCGCGCGGCTGGGCCAGCAGAATTTCGTTTTCCATGATTGTTCCTGTCATTCTTACAGAACCGAAATCAGTTTCACCTCGAATTGCAGGGCGCGGCCAGCCATCGGGTGGTTGAAATCGAACAGCGCCGCATCGTCGCGCAATTCGAGCAGCACGCCGGCGAAGCGGCCGCCCTTCGGCGCATTGAACTCGACCACTTCGCCCACGTTGTATTCGGTGCCGGGCACCGAATTGTCTTCCAGGGTCGCCTTCGACACCGACTGGATCAGCTCCGGGTTACGCTCGCCGAACGCTTGGGCAGCGCTGAGCTCGAAGGTCTGGTGCGTGCCTTCCGGCAGGCCGATCAGGAGCGCCTCGAGGAAGGGCGCCAACTGGCCCTGGCCCAGCAGCAAGGTGGCGGGCGTGCCATTGAAGGTCGTGATCACATCAGAACCACCGGCAACTGCCAGACGGTAATGCAGAGTCAGGTAAGAGGATTCGTTGACGACGGGAGCAGCGTTGGACATGTTCTTTGTGGTGACGGGCATACCTGATCAGGCAAACCGCTATTGTAAGCCACGCGCGCGGCTTGCGCCTTGGCTGCCTCTTTTTTTGGCGAGGAATCAAACATGGGAATTTGCGATTGGCCCGAACAAGACCGTCCGCGCGAGCGCCTGCTGCGCGATGGAGCGCATGCGCTGTCGGACACCGAATTGCTGGCCATCTTCCTGCGCGTGGGCGTGGCCGGCAAGAGCGCGGTGACGCTGGCGGGCGACACGCTGGCGCACTTCGGCTCGCTGCACCGGCTGCTGCATGCCGAATCGGGCGAGTTCGGCCGGCTGCACGGCCTGGGACCGGCCAAGTACGCGCAACTGCAGGCCGCGCTCGAGCTGGCGCGGCGCGCGGTGGCCGAGCAGTTCCGGCGCGAAGCGCTGTGCTCGCCCGAAGCGGTGCGCCACTTCCTGCGCAGCCAGTTCGCGCTGCAGACGCATGAATCGTTCATGGTCCTGTTCCTGGACGTGAAAAATCGCCTGATCAATTGCGAAGAGATGTTCAGGGGCACGCTCACGCAGACGAGCGTCTATCCAAGAGAGGTGGTCAAGGCAGCGCTGCGCAGGAATGCCGCGGCGGTGATCCTGGCGCACAACCACCCGTCCGGCGTGGCCGAGCCGAGCGAGGCCGATCTGCGCCTGACCGGCGCGCTGGTGCAGGCGCTGGCGCTGGTCGACATCCGGGTGCTGGACCACTTCGTGGTGGCGGGCAACCAGGTGCACTCGTTTGCCGAGAATGGACAGCTGTGACCGATAAACCTCAACGGGCCGCGCCCGCGTCCGGGCGCAGCCCCTCATATTTGCTTGAAATTACACAGCGTAAACAGCGAGTTACGACACTCATCGGGAATTGTTAAATTTTTCCACTGCGTTAAGACACCTTTGTTTTTCGTAAGTGATTGATTCCGCTTTGCTTTTCACGCTATACTCTCGTTTTTCCAATTCTGGAACATATTTAAGGAGTGCACTATGGCACGTGTTTGCCAAGTAACCGGCAAGGGTGTGATGGTTGGTAACAACGTCTCCCACGCTAACAACAAAACGAAGCGTCGTTTCCTGCCTAACCTGCAGAACCGTCGTATCTACGTCGAATCCGAAAACCGTTGGGTTTCGCTGCGTCTGTCGAACGCCGGCCTGCGCGTGATCGACAAGCTCGGCATCGACGTCGTGCTGGCCGACATGCGCGCCCGCGGCGAAAAAGTTTAATTAGGGAGCTATCATGGCAAAAACTGGCCGCGACAAAATCAAGCTGGAATCGACCGCAGGTACCGGTCACTTCTACACCACCACCAAGAACAAGCGCACGATGCCGGCGAAGATGGAAATCACCAAATTCGACCCGAAGGCACGCAAGCACGTGATCTACAAGGAAACCAAGATCAAATAATCGATCTTGTCTTCTTGACGAAGCCGCCGGCGCGCAAGCCCGGCGGTTTTTTGTTGTCCCGTCAATCCGCGCTACCATCGGGGAATGACCAGTTCGCCTTCCTCCTCCACCTTCGTTCCCATCCCCACCCACGACCGTCTCGATGCCCTCGATGTCTTGCGCGGCTTCGCGCTGATCGGCATCTGCATCGCCAACGTCGAATTCTTCAACCGCCCGGTGGCCGAATCCGGCAACGGCATCCCGGCCGGGCTGCACGGCCTGGACTGGCTGACCGCCTTCCTCGTCGCTTATGTTGTCAGCGGCAAGTTCTGGACCATTTTCTCGCTGCTGTTCGGCATGGGCTTCGCCCTGATGCTGGAACGCTCGCGCACGGCCGAGCGTCCCTTCCTGCCTGCCTATGGCCGCCGGATCGCCGTCCTCGGCCTGTTCGGCCTGCTGCACTACCTGCTGCTGTGGAGCGGCGACATCCTGATCAGCTATGCGATCGGCGCGCTGGCCCTGATGCTGATGCTGTTCGCCCGCGCGCGCTGGCTGATCGGCGCGCTGGCCGCTTGCTTCCTGCTGGCCCAGCTGCCGGGCTTCGGCTTTGCCGGCTGGCTGGTCACGCCACTCGTGTTCACCGGCCTGGTGGGCGTGTACCTGCGCAGCGAGCAGCGCGCGCTGTTCCCGCTGGTGGCGATCGTCCCGGGCAGCCTGATGCTGCTGGCGGCCATGCTCGACTTCGCCGGCGGCAAGGGCGATATGGGGGCGCTGCTGGCGATCGGGGCGGCCCTCGTGCTGCTCGGACTGCTGGCCTGGGGCTTTGACCAGCCAGAACGGGCGCGGCCGCTGCGCGCCGGCGTCGCGATCTTCGTGCTCACCTATGGCCTCACTTCGCTCGACGGCGCGGTGCGTCACTTCGCGCCCCAGTCAGGGCCCGTCTCCAGCGTCACCAGCGCCACCGGCGAACAGACCGACGCCGCGTCCGCCACCCTCTTGCAATACCGCGAGCGCACGGCGCGCAGCATCGAAGAAAAGCAGGTGCTCACCAATGGCGGCTACGCGGACGCGGTGGCGATGCGCCTGGGCCACCTGGAGGCGCGCATGCGCGATGAAACCGGCTTCGTGGTGGTCGGCGTGAGCGTGTTCCTGGTCGGGGTCTGGTTCGTGCGCTCCGGCGTGATCGCCAACGCCGGACGCCATGTGCGTCTGTTCCAGCGCCTGGCCGTGGGCGGGATCGGCTTCGGGGTCGGGCTTGGCCTGCTCAGCAGCCTGATCAGCACCGGCCGTCCTCCCGGCGTCGACGACGGCGGCTACGACCTGGCGAACGCCTTGATGACCCTGGGCAGCCTGCCCGCCTCGCTCGGCTACGTCGCGGCGGTGCTGCTGGCGCTGCACGGCAGCGGCGTCCTGGCCCGGGTGCGCATGCTGGCGCCGTTTGGCCGCATGGCGCTGAGCAATTACCTGATGCAGTCGCTGGTGTTTTCCCTGCTGTTCTACGCCCATGGGCTCGGCTGGTGGGGCATCTGCAGGAGCGAACAGGTCGGCATCGCGCTGCTGTTGTGCGCGCTGCAGATCGTGTTCAGCCACTGGTGGCTGGCGCGCTTCCAGTACGGGCCGCTCGAATGGGTGTGGCGGGCGCTGACTTACCTGACCTGGCCGCCGCTGCGGCGCAGCGCGTAAGCCACCAACGACAACGGCTTCCGAAGAAGCCGTTGTTGTATACCCCTAGCGACGCAGTCGGTCAGGCATAGGTGCGCAGGCGCATCGAGAACTCCTGCAGCGCCTTGATGCCCGAGGCTTCGGCGCGGTTGCACCAGTCCTGCAGCTGGTGCAGCAGCTGGTCGCGGGTCGAATGCGAACGCTCCCAGATCGCGCCCAGTTCGACGCGCATGTTGTGCATGGTTTCCAGCGCCTTGCTGTGCCGGAACAGCTCGACCAGCTGCTGCTTCTGCGACGATTCCAGCTTGGCCGGCTCGCGCTGCATCAGCTTGCGCGAGCTTTTCAGGAAGCGCGATTCCAGTTGCGCCTTGTGCTTGAGGTGCTCGAATTCTTCGTGGAAAGCGTGGCGTACCGACTTGGCGTACTTGGCCATCACGTCGTAGCGGTTGGCGATCACCGACTGCAGGGTGTCGAAGTCGGCTTGCGCCTTGTCCTTGGCCAGCTTCGGCTTCGGCGCCACCTTCTTCACCTTGGCCAGGCCGACCGTTTCCAGCATGCGGATATACGCCCAACCCAGGTCGAACTCATACCATTTGCTCGACAGCTTGGCCGAGGTGGCATAGGTGTGGTGGTTGTTGTGCAACTCTTCGCCACCGATCAGGATGCCCCACGGGAAGATATTGGTCGCGGCATCGTTGCAATCGTAGTTGCGATAACCCCACCAGTGGCCCAGGCCATTGATGATGCCGGCCGCCGTGATCGGGATCCACATCATCTGGATCGCCCACACGGTCAGGCCGAGCACGCCGAACAGGGCGACGTTGATCACCAGCAGCGAAACCACGCCGAGCGTGCTGCGGCCGGTGTACACATGGCGTTCGATCCAGTCGTCCGGCGTGCCATGGCCATACTTGTCCATGGTTTCCTTGACCTTGCTTTCGGCGCGGTACAGTTCGGCGCCTTCGAACAGCACCTTGCGGATGCCGCGCGTCTGCGGGCTGTGCGGGTCTTCTTCGGTGTCGCACTTGGCGTGGTGCTTGCGGTGGATCGCCGCCCACTCCTTGGTGACCTGGCCGGTGGTCAGCCACAGCCAGAAGCGGAAGAAGTGGCTCGGGATCGGATGCAGGTCGAGCGCACGGTGCGCCTGGTGACGATGCAGGTAGATCGTCACGGCGGCGATCGTGATATGGGTCACCACCAGCGTATAAATCACGACTTGCCATGCCGAGAAATCGAGCAGGCCGGTCGACAGGAACGACAGCACGGCGTGCAGGGCGTCGTCAAAGAAATTCATTCAGTCTCCAAAGGGCTTATCCGATGTGCAACCACCGTGATCGCACATCTCAACCGGGCATTTTACGTGGTTCTACTGCCGCACGGCAGTTTTACTCGCCCAAATTTGCGCCAGTCCCGGTCTTGTCCCGGCCTTATTCCTGAGGAGTCCGCCCCACCACCTTCGTAATATGGGCGTCGAGCAGCCGCGTGTCCATCGACGGATGTCCGAGTTTGATCGCGCCGGAATGCACAAGTGCGTAGATCTTGCGATTCACGTCGGAGATCGGACCGCCCTGCCCGTTCTCGGGGTCGCCCAGCCAGAAGCCCAGTTCGAGCTCGTAGCCGTCGGCCACGAAACCATTGAGCAGCACGTTCGGCGCCGGCGTCTCGAGCACGCGCGCCACACCCTGCGGCTGCGCTTCCAGCAGCGGCATCACCACCGACAAGTCGCTGTCATAGGACACGACCAGCTTGGTGACCGCGCGCACGTTGCGGTTGGCGCCCGACTGGTTCTGCACCACGCCCGTGATCAGCATCTCGTTCGGCAGCAGGGTCTGGGTGCCGTCGGCGCCGCGCAGCACGGTGTACCGGGTATTGATGCGCGCCACCTTGCCGGAATACTTGTCCAGCGTAATCGGATCGCCGATCGACAGGCTGCGCTCGAACAGGATGATGAAACCGGACACGTAGTTGCTGGCGATGCGCTGCATGCCCAGCCCCAGGCCGACGCCCAGCGCGCCGCCGAATACCGACAGCACGGTCAGGTCGAGTCCGGCCAGCGACAGGCTGAACAGCACGGCGACCAGGATCAGGGCCGCGCGGCCCACGCGCGCCATCGCCACCCGCAGCGAGCTGTGCATGCGCTCGAAACCCATCAGGCGTTCTTCGAGCGAGGCGCCGGCCCACAGCGCCAGTATCATGAGCACGACGATCGAGATCGCGCCCTGCAGCAGGTCGGCGATCGAAATCTTGTTCTTGCCGACCGGTAGCACGGTATTTTCGAGTGCCCGCATCACGTCCGGCAGGATGCCGGTCAGGTGCATGGCGACGACGATCCAGACCACGAAGGCGAACACCTTCTCGAAGGTCTGCAATGCCGCCCCCAGCTGGCCGTGGCGCGCGAAAGCGCGCCGCAGCAGGTAGAAGAAGGTGCGGATCACCGCCAGCGACATGAACAGCGGCAGGGCCACGCGCAGCAGCGACACGCCCTGGTACTGCGCCAGCACGGTCTTGGCCAGCGCCAGCAGTCCGACGGTCAGGAGCGGCCACAGCACGCGGCTGAAGCTGCCCAGGCCGACACTGATCAGGCCGGCCGTCTGGGCCCGGTCTTTCAGCAGCGAACGGTGGATCAGCCGCGCCAGGCCCCAGCCCAGCGCCACGCACAGGACGAGGGCGACGATCTGCCAGGCGATGGCGGGACGGCGCGCATCGTCCAGCAGAACGCTCACCAGGTCGGACAGCGGCATCGCGACTCCTTACTCGGCCCTGACG
Organism: Massilia sp. UYP34; assembly: GCF_056279385.1. Taxonomy (NCBI): domain Bacteria; kingdom Pseudomonadati; phylum Pseudomonadota; class Betaproteobacteria; order Burkholderiales; family Oxalobacteraceae; genus Massilia; species Massilia sp. UYP34. Next base: position 39,932 of record NZ_JBWBRF010000024.1, read on the forward strand.
TCAGCGGCGGCGGCGTCCGCGTCGGCGTCGTCAGCGGCGACGACCTTGGCCGGCTTGACCAGCGCCTTGCGCTGCAGGACGGCGGCGAAGAAGCCGTCGGTCTGGTGCTTGTGCGGCAGCAGTTTCAGGTAGTCGTCCATTTCGAGCGCGATCTTCTGCTCGGCCAGCACCTGGCGCATGGGCACCAGCTCGAAGTCGTCATGCTTGGCCAGGAAGCCGTCGACGATGAAGTCATTCTCTTCGTTCAGCAGGCTGCAGGTGGCGTACACCAGGCGGCCGCCGTTCTTGACCAGGCGCGAGGCCGCGTCCAGGATCGAAGCTTGCTTCTCCTGCATCTCGGCGATGGCGCCCGGCTGCTGGCGCCACTTGACGTCCGGGTTGCGGCGCAGGGTGCCCAGGCCCGAGCACGGCGCATCGACCAGCACGCGGTCGATCTTGCCGGCCAGGCGCTTGACCTTGGCATCGCGCTCGTGCGCGATCACCACCGGATGCACGTTCGACAGGCCGCTGCGCGCCATGCGCGGCTTCAGTTTGGTCAGGCGCTTCTCGGACACGTCGAACGCATACAGGCGGCCGGTATTGCGCATCAGCGCTCCCAGGGCCAGCGTCTTGCCGCCGGCGCCGGCGCAGAAGTCGACCACCATCTCGCCGCGGCGCGCGCCGACGATCTGGGCCAGCACCTGACTGCCCTCGTCCTGCACTTCGATCGCGCCTTCCTTGAACAGCGGCAGGTTTTGCAGCGCCGGCTTCTTTTGCACGCGCAGGCCCAGCGGCGCGAACGGCATCGGCTCGGCCACGATCGGCGCTTGCGCCAGCTGGGCGATCACGTCGTCGCGCTCGGCCTTGATGGAATTGACGCGCAGGTCCAGCGGCGCCGGGGTGTTCAGCACCGCCGCCAGCTCGAACGCTTCCTGCTCGCCGAACTGGGCCACCAGCTTGTCGAACAGCCATTGCGGCAGATTGGCGCGGATCGGGCCCGGCAGCAGGTTGCGGTCGACTTCCTTGATGCGGGTGAGGAAATCGGTCTCGTCGTCGCTCAGGCCGCCGATGCTGTCGATGCCGACGGTCTCGGCCAGGCCCAGCAGGGCCAGCTTGCGCATCGATGGCGTGTTGCCATGGCCGGCGAAGTCGGTGAAGAACGATTTATTGCGCAGCACGGCGTACACGGCTTCGGCGATGACGCCGCGCTCGCGGCCGCCGAAGCGTGGATTGTCCTTGAAGAAGCGCGACAGGGTGACATCGGCAGGCGAGGTAAAACGGAGAATCTCGCGCAAGACTTCTTCGGTCTTGGCGACGATCGCTGGAGGCAATCTCATGTAAATCCTTGATTAAATACTGATGGCGTCGGCCTGGGGGTGGTCCGTGGGCGCGACGATGCGCACCGCGCCGTCTTCGATGACCAGGCGGTCTTCGACGAACAGGCGTACGGCGCGTGGGTAGAGCTTGTGTTCCTCGGCCAGCAGGCGCTCGGCCAGCAGGTCCGGCGTGTCGCCCGGCAGGACCGGGATCCTGGCCTGCAGCACCGACGGGCCATGATCGAGTTCGGCGGTGACGAAATGCACGGTCGCGCCGTGCTCAAGCATGCCGGCGTCGAGCGCCTGCTGGTGCGTGTGCAGCCCCGGGAACAGGGGCAGCAGCGACGGGTGGATGTTCAGCATCCGGCCCGCATAGTGTTCCACGAATGGCGCGGTCAGGATGCGCATGAAGCCGGCCAGCACGACCAGGTCGGGCTGGAAGGTGTCGATCACTTCCTGCAGTCTGGCGTCGAATTCGGCGCGGGTGGCGAAATCGGTGTTCGACACCACGGCGGTCGGGATGCCGCGCGACTGGGCAAACGCCAGGCCGCCGGCGTCGGGCTTGTTGCTGATCACCGCTGCAATGCGGGCCGGCCAACCTTCGGCATCGAGCGCGCGCACGACCGCTTCCATATTGCTTCCGCGGCCGGAGATGAGAATCACGATGTTTTTCATAGCCGGCATTGTACCGTAAGGACGGCTGCCGGCCGCAGCCCTCGGGTCCCTTACGGGGAGGGTTTCGAGGGACTCAGGCGGTCGGCGGGACCGTCGCGAACGAGTAGAACACGCGGAACGGCACCTTTTTCTCGGCCCAGAATTCGGCCGCGTCGCGGAACACGTCGAGCAGGTTTTCGCGCGCTTCCTTGTCGAACTTCTGCGCGCTCGGCAGTTGCTCGAGCACGACGATGAAGCCCGGCTGGGGGCCGGCCTCGTGGATGGTCTCGGTCAGGCAGGTGCGCAGCGCATCGAAATTCTTGCTGCACGGTTTGGGGAAATAAAAATTCTCGCCGATGCGGGCGCACACCTGCTGCTTGGTGAGCGTATTGGCGCAGTGGGCGTACAGGAAATGATGTCCGAGTCGCCCAGCCTCCTGTTGCAAATCGGCAACGCGAAACGCGCGAATGGCTTGAACAAGATTTGGCGCCACTCTCATCAACAAACTCATTTTTTCCTCAAATCGACCTGTCAATAACGCGCCATCGCGCCACCCCTCGCGGCGCTGGGGAGCGCTGCTGCTTCTTACCTCGCTGTCGTTGCTATACGCCAATAAGTCCATGATTTGTGTAAGGGTAACGTTTTGTGGTATTGGAAGCAACCCAAATGTGAGTTTCCGATGCCCATTTGTAAGAATCGGTACGTACATATGTGACACAGAAACGCCCTTCCGGGGGCCGGTTTCATTCTGGCGCGTGTTGGACCAGGCTTTATTCGCTGTTACATTTTGTTGCCACGTGGATTCGATGGTTTTTTGCGATAGGCGTACCATGAAGTCTGCAACCAATCGACGAATCAAGTCGCACCACTCAACGAGGTACTCCCATGAACTTGCAAGCCAAATTGATCATCTCGGCCCTCGGCGTCGCCACCCTGCCGCTGGCCCAGGCCGCCGACTTCGAGGACTTCGGCCGCGTGGTGCGCGTCGAGCCGCGCCTCGAGCAGGTGCGTACCCCACGCCAGGAATGCCGCACCGACTACGTGCAAGTGCCGGTGCAGCAGGAACGCGGCGCCGGCGGCACGATCATCGGCGGTATCGCCGGCGCCCTGCTGGGCAGCCAGGTCGGCGGTGGCAACGGTAAAGTCGCCGCATCGGCGGCCGGCGCGATCGCTGGCGCCATGGTGGGCGACCGCGTGCAGAACAATGGCCGCCCGGTCGGCAGCACCGTGCAAGAACAAGCGGTGCAGCAATGCCGCACCGTGGAAGCGATCGAGTCGCGCACCGCCGGCTACAACGTGACGTATGAATACCGCGGCCAGACCTACACGTCGCTGATGAACCGCGATCCGGGCAACCGCGTGCGCCTGCGCGTCTCGGTCGAGCCGCTGGACAGCTACAACGGGCAGCAGGCATACAGCCAGTACTGATCGCGCATCGGCGAACCGTTGAGAATCGAGCAACGCGGCCCATGAGGCCGCGTTGTCGTATTCGGCCCCGAGCTTGCGCTGGGGGAACCCGTCCCCCGATAATAGGGCGATTCCATCAGGCTTCTCTATGCTCATCAAACGCAAATCCATCGAACAAGTCGAATCCTCGCGCCGTCCCGCGCGCAAGCCGACATTCGCACCCGTCACGCTGTCCGAACAGAACGGTGTCCGTTACCTCCACTTCGGCACCGAATGGGTCCAGGGCGCCATGCGCCTGCGCAAGCCCGACTGGCTCGAGCTCGAATACGCGCAGCAGATGATGGCGTGGATGCTGTTCATCGAGGCGCCGCAGGCCATTGCCCAGCTCGGCCTGGGGACGGCCGCCCTGACCAAGTTCTGCTATCGCCAGTTCCCGCAAGCGAGCGTGACCGCCGTCGAGCTCAACGCGTCGGTGATCACGATCTGCAACGCGATGTTCAAGCTGCCGCCCGAGGACGCGCGCCTGCGCGTGCTGGAGATGGATGCGCTCGACTTCGTCGGGGATCCGGCCAACCATGAGGCCTATGACGTGCTGCAGTGCGACCTGTACGACGCCACCGCGCGCGGCCCGGTGCTCGACACGCCCGAGTTCTACCAGGCCTGCGCCGCCTGCCTGACGCAGGACGGCATCATGACCGTCAACCTGTTCGGCGACCATCCAAGCTTCGCCAAGAACCTGAAGGCGATGAAGTTCGCCTTCGGCCACGTGATCTGCCTGCCCGAGGTGCACGACGGGAACGTGGTGGCGCTGTGCTTCAAGACCCGCCCCACGCTCGACAAGGACGCGCTCGAGGCGCGCGCCGCGCAGATCGTGGCGCAAACCAAGCTGCCTGCCAAATCCTGGGTCAAGGGATTGCTCGCCACCGATTGACCATTCAGCCAGGGCCACCGTGAACGCCATCCCGCAAAAACCCGCCAGCCTGCGCAAGCTCGACCTGCAATCGATTTTCTCGTGGCTGCTGACCGACGGGATCGTCACCAAGGACACCGTCAAAGCCGATTTCGCCCGGGCCCAGGGCATCCTGAAAAATGCGCCGGGCATCATGCATCCGCTGACGGCGGTGGCGCAGTGCAAACTGGTGTCGAACCTGCCGCCGCACCGGCTGCTGACGCTGGATGTGCTGACCGAATGGTGCGCGGCCAAGGTGGGCCTGCCTTTCATCCGCATCGACCCGCTCAGGATCGATTTCACCAAGGTGGCGGACGTGATGTCGGCCAGCTACGCGGCGCGCTTCAATATCCTGCCGGTGGAAATGACGGCGACCACGCTGGTGGTGGCGACCGCCGATCCGTCGCTGACCGAATGGGAACCCGAGATCGCCAAGGTCGCGCGCCGCCGCATCGAGCTCGTGCTGGCCAATCCGCTCGACATCGCCCAGTACATCGCGCAGTTCTTCGCGCTGGCCAAGTCGATCCGTGACGCCGCCCGCAGCAGCGGGCAGGACGTCGCGATGCGCAACAACTTCGAGCAGCTGGTCGAACTGGGAAAATCGAACAAGCAGTTCGACGCCAACGACCAGCACATCGTCAATATCGTCGACTGGCTCTGGGGTTACGCCTTCGAGCAGCGCGCCTCGGACATCCACCTCGAACCCAAGCGCGAATTCGCGACCGTGCGTTTTCGCATCGATGGGGTGCTGCACCAGGTCTATCAGGTGCCGGCGGCAGTGATGATCGCGATGACCGCGCGCATCAAGCTCTTGGGGCGGATGGACGTGATCGAAAAACGCCGGCCCCAGGATGGCCGCATCAAGACGCGCACCGCCGGCGGCCAGGAAGTGGAATTGCGGCTGTCGACGATGCCGACCGCCTTTGGCGAAAAACTGGTGATGCGCATCTTCGATCCGGAAGTTGTGGTCAAGACCCTGCCGGAACTGGGTTTCCCGCCTGATGATGCAGAGCGCTGGGATGCGCTGACGCAGCGCCCGCACGGGATCATTCTGGTGACGGGGCCGACGGGATCGGGCAAGACCACGACCTTGTACACCACCCTGAAAGCGCTGGCCACGAGCGAAGTGAACGTGTGCACGGTCGAGGATCCGATCGAGATGGTGGAACCCGCGTTCAACCAGATGCAGGTGCAGCCGGGGATCGACCTGTCGTTTGCCGATGGCGTGCGCTCGCTGATGCGGCAGGACCCCGACATCATCATGGTGGGCGAGATCCGCGACCTGGAAACGGCCGAGATGGCAATCCAGGCGGCGCTGACGGGACACCTGGTGTTGTCGACCCTGCATACCAACGATGCGCCGTCGGCGGTGGTGCGCCTGCTGGAACTGGGGGTGCCGGATTATCTGCTGGAAGCCACCTTGATCGGCGTGATGGCGCAGCGGCTGGTGCGCACGCTCTGCCCGGTCTGCAAGGCGCCGGGCGGGGAATTGAGCGACGAGGTGTGGGACGGCATCGGCGGGGCGTGGAAGATCGCGAAGCCGTCGACCGTGTACCGGCCGGTGGGATGTCCGGAATGCCGGCAGACCGGGTATCGTGGGCGGACCGGCATTTATGAGCTGCTGACGGTGAGCGAAGGGTTCGGACGCCTGATCCGCGAATCTGGCGAGATGCGGACCTTGCGCGAGCAGAGCGTGAAGGATGGGATGAAGCCGCTGCGCATTGCGGGGGCGATGAAAGTGGTCGAGGGTGTGACGACGGCGGATGAGGTGCTGAAGGTGACGTCCGCGCTGTCGTGACCTGTGTTCATGTCGAAAATATCAGATAGCCCTGGCGCGAACCGGAAGCGTCGGCTATAATGCTGCCTCTTTCGGGTCGTTAGCTCAGTTGGTAGAGCAGCGGACTTTTAATCCGTTGGTCGCGTGTTCGAGCCACGCACGGCCTACCACGAATTTGCAGTATCAAATCAAGGCGTTACGAGTGATCGTGACGCTTTTTTTGTATCTGCGGCAGTCCCCTCTTCTACCTACTGTGCCGTGCTTGTGACGCGCAGCAGCCCATCTACTACCGCTGCGTGACGCGCCATCTGCGCCGGCGCCAGGTGCGCATACCGCCGCACTATCGCGGCTGACTTCCAGCCGCCCATCTCCTGCAGGTCGTACCCTGACGTCGTCGAGATTCCCTACCGGGTCATCAACGCCGCAGGGAACCCATGGAACCCTGGGTAACATTGCGGAATTCTTCCCGGTCGCAGCCGATGCGACGCAAGCACGATCATAAATATTCGCAATCCGAGAGCATTGATGCGTAATACGCCGGCCGACGTCAGCCTTGGCCCGGATCAGGCAATGGCGATCAGCTCGATCTTCAGTCCCGGGATGCCATCCGGGACGTACACCGCCAGCGCCCCGGCTTCCAAGGTCTTTTCATACAGCACGCTCTTCGTCGACAACGAAAAGTAATAGGTATTGGGCCGCACCGGGATCGCCGGCGGTACCTGAGGCATATGCGCCAGCGGCACACCCGGCAACGCCGACTTGACAATACTTTCGATGGCATCGGGTGCGGCAACCTTGAGCCGGATGGGGACCGTCGCCACCAGTTCGAGTCCCGGCATATCGGCGGTGACTGCCAGGCATAGCTGTGTCTGTTGCGTGACTTTTGCCGGGTCCAGCACCGCATGCGAATACGCACGCCGGCCCTGCTCGGCGACCAGCGGAATGATGAAATATTTTGTCCCGATCACCGTATCGACCAGATCGCGCAACAATCCATCGAGCTCCGTAAACGCCTCACCCAGCGCTTCGTGACGGTAGGCCGGCAGATCGGCTGTCTTGAAGCGGTCGGAAAACGTCATCAGGCCGCCCACGGCAGATAGCATTTGCCGAAACATGGCTTCCGGATGCAATCCCGGGGACCGGGCGCAGTGCATCAGCTGGGCGTTGGCCGTGCTCAGGATATTGAGCATCCACCACGACGAAATGTCGCCCGCGCCGACTTCGTACACTTCGCTGCTCGCCTTGCGGTGCGTACGCTGAAGCGATTCGATCTTCGCTGTCATCACGCTGACCAGTTCATCCAGCAAGCCGCGAAGGGCCGGGGCGGCGCCGATCGTCACGCTCGGTGGAATGAATGAAGGGTCTATCTCGAAACCGCCTTCCGGCGCGCGCCGGATCCGAACCACGGGAACGCTGTCATGCAGGCCACTCGTCTCGGCGTGTGTAATTAACCTCGGCTGCTTTTTGAGGAACGGCACTTCGATCGCCAGGGCCTCGCTGAACAGATCGACTGTTTCGATTTCGCGGCACACGTAGCGCCCATTCTCGTCCGCATTGCCGCCGTGCGGCTTGACGAGGGCAAGCGCGGCGTAAAACGTGAACGTACTGATGTCAGCCGGCAGGCGCGAGAGGTCGACCGCCTCAGGCAACAGGTCGGCTTCGGGCGCCTCGTAGATTTCCCCATCCGGGAAAATGATCGACATCGCGCTCGCACCAAGACGGCTATTGCCCAGCCCGGCCAGATTCCATTGCACCGCGCACACGCCCCAGAAGTACGGGTTCAGGGCCGAGGCTATCCGCTTGAGCCGCGCTTCGTGGTACAGATCCTGGCGCTGGAAATGTTGCGGACCTAACGTCAGGCCTTCCAACCACATGATCTTGGATGCCGCGCTCATGAGCTCCTCCTCGAAGTGTTTTTTACCAGACAGATTCTTGGAAGCATGACTTCGCAACTCGTCGAAGTCGTTGATCTTGCTCATCCTGTTGTGCCAATGGCCTGCGCACGTCACTCCATTGTGGATGCGCAACGTTTTTCACATGCAAGGCTCGATAATGGCTGCCGTGGTCGCTTCCGGCCCCTTGGAGGAGAACACCATGCAAGGTTTTACCCGCGGCTTGTTCGATCGCCTCGACGAGGATGACGCCCCGCCATCGGGCAACAAGCGCGAAACGCGCGCGCGGGCAATGGAAGAAGCCATGCGCAGCGTCACGCGCGACCTGCAGGCGCTCCTCAATACCCGGTCGGCGCTGTCGCTGGCGTCGCTGGAATCCTATTCGGCAGTATCCGGATCGATCGTGAACTATGGCCTCATCGACTTCGCCAGCATGTGTATGGGCAGCGACGACGATCAGCAGGAAATCTGCAAAGCCGTCCAGATGGCAATCGTCCGCCACGAGCCGCGACTGCATCAGGTGGCGGTGACACTGCGACCGAGACAGGGGGCGATCAACCGCGTCGACTTCGTCATCACCGCCCGCCTCAAAGGCGCGCACTTGGGCGAACCGATGTCCTTCAACGCCGTGTTCCGGCCTTCCCTCCAGCAGTATTCGATCGAAGGCACGGACTAGAACGCGAAAAGCACCGATCCCATGGATGAACTGTTCACGAAGTACGAGCGCGAGCTCGTCACCCTCAGGTCGCTGTGCCGGGAGTATGCGCAGCGCTACCCCAAGGTCGCGGCGAAACTGCAGCTGGGCGGAGACACGTGCGACGACCCGCACGTGGAACGCTTGATCCAGGGCGTCGCCTTGCTCAGCGCACGCGTCGCGAAGCGCGTGGACGATTCGTATCCGCAGTTCACCGAGGCGCTGCTCAATCTGCTGTTTCCTCATTACCTGCGACCTTTTCCCTCGTGCGCGATCGCGCGCGTGCTGGGAGAGCCAGGCGGAAAAGAAGAATCAGGAACGATTCCCGACATGCCTCGTGGCGCCCTGCTCGCATCCACGCCAGTAGCCGGCGTCGCTTGCACCTTCAAGACCGTCTACGACGTCAAGCCTTCGGCCGTCGTGCTGCTTGACGCGAGCTTCGACACCGCCGTCTGCGCACCTGTCGCTACCCGCCTGCCCGCGGGCGTCGGCGCCACGCTGACGATGAAGTTCGCATCGGCGCGGCCAGGTGAGCCGCTCTGCGCTTCCACGGCTGCCGCCATACGCCTGTACGCCGATGGCGATGCGTCGTTCTGCGCGGCACTACGCGATGCCTTATTCATGTACACCCGGTGCGCGTATCTTCAACTGGAAGACGACGGGCCCTGGGAACGGTTGCCGGTCATTCCCGTCACGCCCGCAGGATTCGCTGACGATGATGCGCTCGTTCCGTTTGATGCACGTTCCCACACGGCCTACCGCATTCTCGCCGAGTACTTTGCTTTTCCCGAGAAATTCAATTTCCTCGACGTTGACATCCGGGCGTTGCTTGCACGTGTACCCGCCGGCCGCACGCATTTCACGCTGCGCCTGGCGATCGCCGACATTCGTCCCGAGGGCGACAAGGCGCGAATGCTGGCGAGCCTGTCCAAACAGCATCTTCTGCCCGGCTGCACGCCGGTCGTGAACCTGTTCAGGCAACCGGGCGTGCCGATCACCTATGACCAGCTGTCGGCCGACTACACCCTGCTGGCCCACGGCAATCATCCGCAAGCGTACGAGGTGTACTCGGTCGACCAGGTGCACTTGGTGCGCCAGCAAGGCTCGGGCACGACCGTCACCGAATTTCGCCCCTTTTATTCGCTTCAGCACGGCGACGAAAGCCTCACCGGACGTGGACGCTACTGGCTGATGCGCCATGACGAAACCCTTGCCATTTGCAGTCCCGGCCATGAGAAATCGATCACACTCGTCAACGCCGACTGCGAGCCGCTCGAAATAGAACGCAACGTCCTGTCCATCGATCTGAATTGCACCAACCGCGACCTGCCATGCTCGCTCAAGATCGGCGCGCCGGACGGAGACTTGGCCGTTCCCGGTGCAACGGGTGGCAACGTGATCCGCCTGTTGCGCAGGCCGACGCGTCCGGTTCGGCTGGCGCACACACCCGGCATGCACTGGCGCCTGATCTCGCACCTCGCGCTCAACCATCATTCGCTGGTGCTGGAAGGGGCGCACGGCCTGCGGGAGATGCTGGCACTGTACGACTTCGCACCGTCGCCGGTCTCGCGCCGGCAGATCGGCGGCATTGTCGCCCTCGATCAGAGCGAGACCACGGCCTGGATGCGGCACAAACGCGGCTCCTCCCTGGTGCATGGCACCGAGATCCGCCTCACGCTCGACGAAGAAGCCTACGCCGGCGCCGGCCTGCATTTGTTCGTGCAGGTCCTCGACCAGTTCTTCGCGCTATACGTGCATATCAACAGCTTTGTCGAACTCGTCATCCTGTCTCAGCAAAGCGGAAAGGAACTGTTCCGATGCAAGCCACGAAGCGGACGCATGAATCTAGTGTGATCGGCGTGCTGCTGGCCGAACCGCACCAGTTCGAATTCACGCAGCTACTCAACCTCCTGCTGCGCGAACTGCGGCGCCAGGGCATTCCCTACGAGCGTGCCATGCGCGAGGTGCTCAGGTTCCAGAACAACCTGTCCCTCTCGTTCCCGGCCAGCGAAGTGCATTCGCTCGAGGTCGAGCCGGACGTGCCGGATTCTCTTGCCTCCCTGCGCAAGGGCGGACTGAAACGCATCCGGATCACGCCGGCATTCATTGGACTGCTGGGTGCCGGCGGCACCCTTCCCCTCCACGATACCGAGCGGATCGCCGCCCGCAAGGCGCATGACGGCGACGCGAACCAGCGCGAACTGCTCGACGTGCTGTCGAACCGCCTGATTGGGCTGTTCTACGAAGCCTGGGCCAAGTACCGGGTCGAGCATAGCCTCGACGTCCAGGGCCAGGACCGCCTGCTTCCCATGCTGACCGCCATGGCGGGCGTGAAATCCACCTCCGCCATCGGACGCACGTATCCGGCCACTCAGGTAAGGCAGGAGACGGCAGCCTACTTCTCGGGCCTGCTCAGGACCCGGCCGGTTTCGGCAGGCACGGTCGAACAGGTGTTGAGCGCCTACTTCGGGCTTCCGGTCCAACTGGAGCAGTTCGTGGGCTGTTGGGCGCCGGTCCCCTTGAACCGGCGCAGTACGCTCGGCGTCACGGCGCCGACGCTGGGCAGCAGTGCGGCGCTCGGCGTGCGCCAGTGGCGCCACGACCTGCGCGCCCGACTGCACATTGGCCCTCTGGATGAGGCTCAGGTCCAGGGTTTTCTTCCTGGGGGAAGTACGCTGGCGGCCCTGGCGGAGATGGCCAGCCTGTTTGCGACGCCAACGGTGCGTTACGAACTACGGCTGCTGCTGGCGCCTCCCTGCATCGAACGCTTCACGCTGAGCACGAGGGCGACGCCACGCCGGCTTGGCTGGAGCACGTTCCTGACCGGGACGAATGGCGTCGCCCGCCGCCCCGAAATCAAGGCCATGCTGCACCTGCCGGTACCCGCGTCCTGCCAATCACAGGGGCTAGGCATGGATCAAGCCGCAGTGACTGCGCCCGCGCCGGCCCGGTAGGATTTTGGCGTGGGCACCTCGCCCTGCAGATGCTCCGCATGCACCAGCACCGGCGCGACAAAGATGAGCTTACGCTGCTGGTTGCCGGCACCGCAGGGCTGCATCCGGAAGTGCCCACGGCGCCAGTGCGGGGTCACGCCACCTCCAGACGCGCAAGCCGAAGCGCTTGACGGCAGAGACTCGGGACCGACGGTAATGCCGTCGTACAGGGAAGCCGATCTCTGCAAGAGTTTGGCGCGCTTGCGCTCACCCAGGCCGGCGGCGCGGCGCAGTGCCTCGCCGTGGTCCCGGTGCTCGGTCACGCGCGCCTGTTTCAACGCCATGTACAGGAACACCCTCACCACGTAGCTGACCGCAGCGTACATCGGCCGATGGAACTCCCCGTCCCGCTGCTCCTTGACGGCGCCAAGCACCCTGGTCAACCATTCGCCTACCGTGGTGCTTCCCCTGTCGGTCTCGCCGAGCAGCGAGACATGGCCCCTGTAGAGATCCCGGCGCTTGCTGGCGAAGACGAGTTCCAGAGTCCAGCGCGCCTCCCCGGCGGCGCAAGGCTCGGCGGGCGGCGTCAGGAAACAGAACACCCCGTCGAAGAAATGGTCGGCAGCCTGTGCAACCGGCACCTTCAGGTAACGCATCGCCGTTTCTCCGAAGCGCAGGTACTGGGCGCGATAAGGGGGCGCCACCATGCTCATCGGCAGACTGAGGCCACGTCCGAGTGCGTCAACAGCGTTTCCAGTGCCGGCGTAGCCTCGATCACCGTCCCTTTTTGCAAATGGTATTTCAGGTTCACGCTGATCTCGACCGCGAGCCTTTGCATATCCTCGGCGAGCATCTCGGCCATCACCCCCGATAGCGGGCGCTCGGGACGTGCGAGTTCGAACTGCCGCAGGATCTCCTTCCTGATCTGCCAACACAGCGTGCCTGGATCTTGCCAGCGACGCCAGACCTCGGTCGTCCCGAGCGCCCGCGTCCAGGCATCGATTGCGCCTTGATGTCGAAACTGGACCGGGTAAGGCCGCCCGAGAAGAGTCGTCACCCGACTGCACTCCACCGCCGGACCGATGTCGATCAGCTTGTGCTCCCGCAGCCGTTGGTTTCCAGCCGCGAGGACAGCATCGTTTTGGGCCAGTCCCGGCCCAGGTTGTCTCAAGTTCTTCCGCATATCGGGTCCGATTGGGGGATCGATTCGAAAAAGATTCTCTGGAAACTGTAGACATGGCCTAAGGCCACCTCTAAAAACCTCGGCCGAGACGCCTGCGGCTGGGTAAAATCCTGACATCGAACCAAGCCAGCGAGTGCCGTCATGATGAAACCCC
>NZ_JBWBRF010000025.1:0-50545 GCF_056279385.1 Massilia sp. UYP34
TGTAAAGCATGCCGCCAGCGTTCAATCTGAGCCAGGATCAAACTCTTCAGTTCAATCTCTGTTTGTTGACTCTTTCGAGTCATCGGCTATTGCTAGCCGAGTCGCTCACTCAAAATACTGACCGTCATCTCATTGCTGAGACAACGTTTAATACTTTGTGCGAACATTTGATAATTTAAGTATGCAAGAACCGAGGTTCTTGGCACCTTCATCAAACGCCCACACTTATCGACTGTTAATTTTTAAAGATCAGAATTCGGTACTGCCTTGCTGCATCTGCGAATCGTTTTGTTCGTCAGCAGCAGAGGAGAGAGATTATGCTGTATTCCTAAAACCTCGTCAACCCCCTTCGTTTCGCTTCGCCGCAGTTTTCACTGCTGACCTCATTGCGCTAACCGTTTGATTTGGCTCGCGTTTTTCAGTCAGTTCCGAAGCGGAGGCGAACTATAACAAATCAAACGCAGGGTCCGCAAGAGGGCGCGAGAGAAAGTGTGGCGACTACAACAGCCAGTCGATTGGCAGCCACGATAGCGCCTTCACCGCGGCCCGCTTGAACCAGCTCGTGCCAGGTTCCGTTTCATGCCGGATTACCTGGTCGCCGCGCCGCTCCAGCCAGATCACCGAACCGCGATCATCGAGCTTCACTTCATAGGCGTGCGTCGGCAAGGTTCGGTCCAGCGTTTCGGTCAGGCGCGTCGCCAGCGCCGGGCTGTCGATCACCATCCCCATCTCGGTATTGAGGTGAATGGAGCGCTGGTCGAAGTTGAATGAGCCGACGAAGACCCGATTCCCGTCCACGCCGAAGGTCTTGGCATGCAGGCTGGCGTCCGAACTGCCTATCCTGCTCCCGGCGCCGCTGCCGGCGCCGCGCTGGTCCCGGGTCGGCTCGTCGGTGGCGTCCCGGCGCAGTTCGTACAAGGTCGCCCCTGATTCGAGCAAGGGTTTGCGCCACTTGGCGTAGCCGGCATGTACCGCCGCGACGTCGGTCGCTTCCAGCGAATTGGTCAAAATCCTGGTCCGGATGCCCTTTTTGGCCAGGTTGACGAAAGCGGCCGTTCCTTCGTGGCCGGGAACGAAATAAGGTGAAACGAGATCCAGGCTGCGTCGCGGCTCGCCCAGGATGTCCCGCAACTTGAAGGCGACATTCGCTTCCGGCACCGCCGTCCCCATCACTTTGGCCGGATCGTCGCTGACGAACCTGGCGCGTGCCCATTCCAGCGGCAAGCTTCCTTCCACCAGTTGCTCGAGAAATGCGGAGCGCCTGATGGCTTCCATATAGACTTGCGCCTCGGCATCGGGCTTCCAGGCGGGCGTGGCGGCGGCATCCGGCGCCAGCAGCTCCACGGGGTAGGCCGACGGACTATTCCAGTACAGGTCGAAATCGTCCGACACGGCGCGCACGACCGGGCCCGCGACAATGACGTCGAGATCGGCAAACGAGATTTCACCCGCCGCGCCGAAATATTCGTTGCCCACATTGCGCCCGCCAATGATCGTGAGCTGGTTATCGGCGGTGAACGATTTATTGTGCATGCGCCGGTTCAGGCGCATGAAATCGGCGACCATGCCGACCGCCCGCAGGGAGCGGATGCCGTTGGGGTTGAAAAGGCGCACCTCGATCATCGGATGGGCGTCGAGCGCGGCCAGCGATTCATCCAGCCCGGCCGTATTATTATCGTCGAGCAATAGGCGCACACGCACTCCGCGCTCGGCCGCACGCCTGAGCGCGTCGAACATCAGCCGGCCGGTGGTGTCATTGCGCCAGATATAGTATTGGACGTCCAGACTGCGGTCGGCAGCCTGCGCCAGCAGGGCCCGCGCGGCGAAGGCGTCGCGCCCGTCCGCAAGGGCATGGATGCCTGCCAGGCCGGGATCGGCCATCGTCAGGGGCGTGAGCGCCTTGCCGAGACGGGTATCGTCGGTGTCGGCGATCGCCGTGCTCGCCACCCTGCCGTCCAGCGGCGGCAACGACGAGCAACTCGTCAGCGCCAGGGACAGCGCCAGCAGCGCCCCCGGCAGCACCAGCCATCCCCGGCGCGGGCCCATCGATTACAGCCCGTCGAAATCCGGCTTGCGTTTCTCGAGGAAGGCCGACATGCCTTCTTTCTGGGCAGGCGTGCCGAAACCGGCGTGGAAATAGCGCCGCTCGTAGGCCACGCCCTGGCTCAGGGTCGTCTCGTACGCCTGGTTGACGCTGTCCTTGATCTGCATCGCCACCGACACCGGCATCTCGGCGATGTCCTGGGCGATCTTGATCGCCTCATTCATCACCTCGGCCGCCGGATACACGCGCGACACCAGGCCGCTGCGCTCGGCCTCGAGCGCATCGATCATGCGCGCGGTGAGCAGCATGTCCATTGCCTTCGACTTGGAGATCGCGCGCGGCAGGCGCTGGGTGCCGCCGGCGCCCGGGGTGACGCCGACCTTGATCTCGGGCTGGCCGAATTTGGCGCTGTCGGCGGCGATCAGGAAGTCGCACATCATCGCCAGCTCGCAGCCGCCACCCAGGCAATAACCCGACACCACGCCGATCACCGGCTTGCGCACGTCGAGGATGTGCTCCCAGTTGCGGCCGATGTAGTTATTGCCGTAGGTTTCCTGGTAATCGTAATTGGCCATGGCGGCAATGTCGGCGCCCGCCGCGAACGCCTTCTCGCTGCCCGTCAGCACGATTACATTGATCGCAGGATCCTTGTCGAACTTGCGCAGGGCGTCGCCCAGCTCGTTCATCATATTGTCATTCAGCGCATTCATCGCCTTTGGACGATTCAGGCGCACCACGGCAACCTTGCCATGGTTCTCGATCAACAGGTCAGCATAGTCCATATCACACCCTTCATTGGTTAATCACGACTCTGCGATTCTAGCGCTTTACGTACGCGTCAAGTCGAGCAGGTTCTTGCGTCAGAAAGGATACGCTGCAGATTAACTGGCGGACGCGGCCTTATGGGACGGCGTCCGGCGCCACGGTCCTGGGCAGCAACACCCACAGCGACCCCTGCTGCTTCATCAGCCCCGCATTCTCGGTGGCCTCGGGCCCGAAGCCGAAGAAAAAGTCGGCCCGCACCGCGCCGCGGATGGCGCCGCCCACGTCCTGCCCCATCACCAGGCGCTGCAACGGCGCGCCATCCTTGGGCATGGTGGTCGACAGCCAGACCGGCGCGCCCAGCGGCAGGATGCTGCGGTCGATCGCGATCGAGCGGCCCGGCGTGAGCGGCACGTTCAGCGCGCCGCGCGGGCCGGCGTTCGGGTCCGTCACCTTTTGCTCGGCAAAGAAGATATAGCTGGCGTTCACGTTCAGCACTTCCTGGCGGCGCGCCGGGTTGGCCGCCAGCCAGGCGCGGATCGACTGCGCCGACACCTGCTCTGGGGTCAATATCCCCTGCTCCACGAACCAGCGGCCGATCGCCTTGTACGGATGGCCATTCTGGTCGGCATAGCCGACGCGCACCGTTTCGCCGCTATCGAGCTGCACGCGGCCCGAGCCCTGCACCTCGAGGAAGAAGGCCTCCACCGGATCGTTCACCCACAGCAGTTCCCTGCCCTTCAGCGGCGCCCGGTCGATCTCGGCGCGGCTGTAATAGGGCACCAGCGTCTTGCCGGACAACCGCCCGCGCAGGCGCCGGTTCTGCAGGTCGGGATAAATGCCGCCCAGGTCGACCGTGACCAGATCGTCCGGCACCCGGTACAACGGGGTCTGGTAAGCGCCGCCGCGCTTGCGCGCGCCGTACAGCATCGCTTCGTAGTAGCCGGTGATCATGCCGGTGTCGGTGCCGTCGGGATTGCGCACCTGGTTGGGCGTGAAATACGTCTCGAAGAAGCGGCGCACCGCCGCCGCGTCGCCGGCGTCGACCGAGCGCGCCGCCGCGCATGGCGCCTTCCACTCGGCCGCGCGCGCGGCCAGCACGCCGCACGACTGCTGGAAAGCCGGCCATGCCTGGCGCACGTCGTCCTGCCGCCAGCCGGGCAGCGCCTCGAAACTCACTGGCGTCAAGGGCGGCGTCGGCGCGGGCGGAGGTTGGGGCGAAGGCGCGGGCGTCGGCGCCGGCTGTTCGGTGGGCGGCGTAGGCGGCACCACCACCGGCCCCAGCGGCGGCGGCATCGTGATGGGCGGCTGGGATGGCTGCGGCGTGGTCGAGCAGGCGCTCAGCAGGCAGACGAGGGCGACCAGGGAGGGTACACTGCGGCGTGTCGTATCAATAGAAGGCATGGAGACGAAAATGTGGATCCTGATGGTGGAAGCCGGCGTGGCGCTGTTCCTGCTCGTATTTATCGTCTGGTGGACCATGTTCGCCGGCCGCAAGGACGTCGACCGCAAGGACGTCGACCGCAGGGTCGACGAACGCGACGACACCCGGCCCTGATCAGTGCAGCGAACGCGGCGGCGACAGCACGAATTCGGGGATCGGGGTCTCGAAGCGGTGGCCATCTTCGGCCACGCAGAAGTACTCGCCGCGCATCGAGCCCTGGGCGGTGCCGAGCTGGGTGCCGCTGGAGTATTCGAACTGTTCGCCCGGCTGCAGCAGGGGCTGGTGGCCGACCACGCCCAGTCCGCGTACCTCTTGCATCTGGTTGTTGGCGTCAAGGATCACCCAATGGCGTGAGATGAGCTGGGCCGCGATGCTGCCGGTGTTCTTGATCGTGATGGTGTAGCTGAACACGAACTGGTTCCGGTCAGGGTCGGACTGCTCCGGCAGGTATTGCGTTCTGACGGTGACAGTGAAATCGTAGGCGGGCATCGGGTTTCCTTGGATGATCGTGGACAAGGCCGCTGCGCTCTTCGCGGCGGCCGGCGCGCCGTATGGCGCAAACAACAACATGATACCGCCTGCGGCCCAATCCCGGCGCGGCCCGGGGCCAGGGCACTGCAAGCCGGTCCCGGACCGGCGTAGAATAGCGGCTTCATTCAATCCCGCTCCATCGTCCATGACCACCTACCGCATCGCTCCCAGCATCCTGTCCGCCGATTTCGCCCGCCTGGGCGAGGAAGTGCGCAAAGTCGTCGCCGCCGGCGCCGACATCATCCACTTCGACGTGATGGACAACCACTACGTCCCGAACCTGACCATCGGCCCGCTGGTGTGCCAGGCGATCCGTCCCCACGTGGACGTGCCGATCGACGTGCACCTGATGGTCAAGCCGGTGGACCGCATCATCCCCGATTTCGCCAAGGCCGGCGCCAACATCATCACCTTCCACCCGGAGGCGTCGGAACACATCGACCGCACCCTGCAACTGATCCGCGACCACGGCTGCAAGGCCGGCCTGGTGTTCAACCCGGGTACGCCGATGCACCACCTGGAACACGTGATGGACAAGATCGACATGATCCTGATCATGTCGGTCAACCCCGGCTTCGGCGGCCAGTCCTTCATCCCCGAAGCGCTCAAGAAGATCGCGATCGCGCGCCGCATGATCGATGAATCGGGCCGCGACATCATGCTCGAAGTCGATGGCGGCATCAAGGCCGAGAACATCGCCGCCGCCGCCGCCGCCGGCGCCGACACCTTCGTCGCCGGCTCGGCCATCTTCGGCAAGCCGGACTACAAGGCCGTGATCGACGCCATGCGCGCCGAACTGGCGACGGTGGGTAAGTAATGCGGGCCGGCGCTGCAAGCATCCAGGCCGCCATCGTCGACCTGGACGGCACCATGCTCGACACGGTGCCCGATTTCGAGGCGGCCCTGAACGGCATGCGCGCTGACCTCGGCCTGGGGCCCATCACCCAGGCGGTGATCAAGCCGCTGGTCGGCAAGGGCTCCGAGAAGCTGGTGCGCGACGCACTCCTGCTCGACTGGGACGCGGCGCGCGTGGAAGCGGCGCATGCAGAAGCGATGGCCGGCTACCAGCGTCACTACCTCGCCATCAATGGCCAGCGCAGCACCCTGTTCGACGGTGTGCTCGAGGGCCTGCAAGCCATGCGCGACCTCGGCCTGCGCCTGGTCTGCGTGACCAACAAGCCTGTTGCCTTTACCCTGCCTCTGCTCGACCAGAAAGGCCTGGCGCCCTACTTCGAGCAGGTGTTCGGCGGCGATTCGTTCGCAAAGAAGAAACCGGATCCGATGCCCATGCTCGGCGCCTGCGCCGCGCTCGACCTGCCGCCGGGCCGCGTGGTGGCGATCGGCGACTCGTCCAACGATGCCGAAAGCGCCCGTGGCGCGGGCTGCTTCGTGTTGACCGTTCCATACGGTTACAACCACGGACGCCCTGTGCAAGAAATTCAATCCGATGGTATAGTTGATTCGCTGCTCGAAGCAGCGGCCCTGATCGCTGCACACAATCGCACCGCAAACTAAGTCATCTAATCATGTTTTTCACCAAAAAACACACTGTCAACCAGACCCGCGCCCTTGAGGCCTGGCTGTGGCGACGCTGGCAATCCTGGGCTAACTGAGCCGTACCGATTGCTGCCGGCGCTTGTATCCGCGATAGTGTCCGCGATACCAAACCGGCAGGTTTTTTGAAGCACACCACCGCCCCACCTTGCCGGGCGGTCCGGAGAAAACATGACCGAACTCGAATTCAAGTCGCTGGCCAACCAGGGCTACAACCGCATTCCACTGATCGCGGAAGCCTTCGCCGACCTCGAAACCCCGCTCACGCTCTACCTCAAGCTGGCCCAGTCCCAGCACACCGGCAAGAACACCTTCCTGCTGGAGTCGGTGGTGGGCGGCGAGCGCTTCGGCCGCTATTCCTTCATCGGCCTGCCGGCCCACACGCTGCTGCGCACCACGGGCAACCTCACCGAGATCGTCAAGAACGGCGAAGTGATCGAAACGCACGAGGGCAACCCGCTCGACTTCATCGAGCAATTCCAGGCGCGCTTCAAGGTGGCCCTGCGTCCCGGCCTGCCGCGCTTCTGCGGCGGCCTGGCCGGCTACTTCGGCTACGACACGGTGCGCCACATCGAGCGCAAGCTGGCCGATACCTGCCCGCGCGACGAACTGGGCCTGCCCGACATCCAGCTGATGGTGACCGAAGAACTGGCCGTGATCGACAACCTGTCCGGCAAGCTGTACCTGATCGTGTACGCCGACCCGGGCCAGCCAGAGAGTTACGCGCGCGGCCGCCAGCGCCTGAAAGACCTGCGCATGATGCTGCGCCGGAGCGTCGACGCCCCGGTCACCTCGAGCTCGGTACGCACCGAGGCCGTGCGCGACTTCAGCAAGGAAGACTACCTCAAGGCCGTCGCGAAAGCCCATGAATACGTGATGGCCGGCGACCTGATGCAGGTGCAGATCGGCCAGCGCATCCGCAAGCCCTATGTCGATTCGCCGCTGTCGCTGTACCGCTCGCTGCGCTCGCTGAACCCGTCGCCGTACATGTACTACTACAACTTCGGCGACATGCAGATCGTCGGCGCCTCGCCCGAGATCCTGGTGCGCAACGAGCAGTCGCCCGAGGGCGGCCGCAAGGTCACCCTGCGCCCGATCGCCGGCACCCGGGGCCGCGGCGCGACGCCCGAGCAGGATGCGGCGCTGGCCGAAGAGCTGCTCAACGACCCGAAGGAAGTCGCCGAGCACGTGATGCTGATCGACCTGGCGCGCAACGACATCGGCCGCATCGCCGACACCGGCAGCGTCAAGGTCACCGACCGCATGGTGATCGAAAAATACTCGCACGTGCAGCACATCGTCTCCAACGTCGAAGGCAAGCTGAAAGACGGCATGTCGAACCTCGACGTGCTGCGCGCCACCTTCCCGGCGGGGACGCTCACCGGCGCGCCGAAGGTGCGGGCGATGGAAGTGATTGACGAACTCGAGCCCGTCAAGCGCGGCATCTATGGCGGCGCCTGCGGCTACCTGAGCTTCGGCGGCGAGATGGACGTGGCGATTGCGATCCGCACCGGCGTGATCAAGGACGGCAACCTGTACGTGCAGGCCGCGGCCGGCATCGTGGCCGATTCGATCCCCGAGATGGAATGGCAAGAGACCGAAAAGAAAGCGCGCGCCGTGCTGCGCGCCGCCGAGCAAGTGCAAGACGGCCTGGATGGGGAGTTCTGACATGCTGCTAATGATCGACAACTACGATTCGTTCACCTTCAACATCGTCCAGTACTTCGGCGAGCTGGGCGAGACTGTCCGCACCGTGCGCAACGACGAGATCACGCTTGAACAGATCGCCGAGATGAAGCCGGACCGCATCTGCATCTCGCCGGGCCCGAAGGCGCCGCAGGATGCCGGCATCTCGCTCGACATCCTGCGCGAATTCAAGGGCAAGCTGCCGATCCTGGGCGTGTGCCTGGGCCACCAGGCGATCGGCGAAGCCTTCGGGGGCAAGGTGATCCGCGCCAAGCAGGTCATGCACGGCAAGACCTCGAGCATCGCCCACATCGGCGAAGGCGTGTTCACCGACCTGCCCAGCCCGTTCACCGTGATCCGCTACCACTCGCTGGCGATCGAACGCGCTTCGCTGCCGTCCTGCCTCGAAGTGACGGCGTGGACCGACGACGGCGAGATCATGGGCGTGCGCCACAAGGACTACGACATCGAGGGCGTGCAGTTCCACCCCGAATCGATCCTGTCCGAGCACGGTCACGCCCTGTTCAAGAATTTCCTGACGCGCTGATGCGTCCATGCGTGCGCGCCACGCTCGCGGCGCCACGCCCTCATTACGTCTAGACGAACTGGAACCATCATGCCGATCACCCCACAAGAAGCGCTGCTGCGCTGTATCGAACATCGCGAGATCTTCCACGACGAGATGCTGTCACTGTTCCGCCAGATCATGGCCGGCGAAATGTCGCCGACCATGGTCGCGGCCCTGACCATGGGCCTGCGCGTCAAGAAGGAAACCATCGGCGAGATCACCGCCGCCGCCCAGGTGATGCGCGAGTTCTCGACCAAGGTGCCGATGGCCGACACCTCCCACCTGCTCGACATCGTCGGCACCGGCGGCGACGGCGCCAATACCTTCAACATCTCGAGCGCCTCGATGTTCGTGGCCGCAGCCGCCGGCGCGCGCGTGGCCAAGCACGGCGGGCGCAGCGTCTCTTCCGCGTCCGGCAGCGCCGACGTGATCGAGGCCTTCGGCGCCCACATCGACCTCACGCCCGAGCAGATCGCCCAGTCGATCGCCCAGACCGGCATCGGCTTCATGTTCGCGCCCAACCACCATGCGGCGATGAAGCACGTGGCCCCGGTGCGGCGCGAACTGGGCGTGCGCAGCATCTTCAACATCCTCGGGCCGCTGACCAATCCGGCCGGCGCGCCCAATATCCTGATGGGCGTGTTCCACCCCGACCTGGTCGGCATCCAGGTGCGCGTGCTGCAGCGCCTCGGCGCCGAGCATGCGGTGGTGGTCTGGGGCCGCGACAACATGGACGAAGTCTCGCTCGGCGCCGGCACCATGGTCGGCGAGCTGGTGAACGGCGAGATTCGCGAATACGAGATCCATCCGGAAGACTTCGGCCTCTCGATGATCTCGAGCCGCAACCTCAAGGTCAGCAACGCCGAAGAGTCGAAGGCGCGCGTGCTCGAAGCGCTGCGCGGCGAGCCGGGTCCGGCGCACGACATCGTGGCCCTGAATGCCGGCACCGCGCTGTACGCGGCCGGCGTGACCGGCTCGATCGAAGCCGGCCTACACAAGGCGCGCGAGGCGATCGCCTCCGGCGCCGCCATCGCCAAGCTGGAGCAGTTCGTCCAGGTCACGCGCCAGCTCGGCGCGGCCAATTAATTCCACCTGCGAGAACATCGATGTCCGACATCCTGAACAAGATCCTGGCCGTGAAGGCTGACGAAGTGGCCGCGGCCCGCAAGCACCGCGACCTGGCCAGCCTGCGCAGCGACGTGGAAAGCGACCGTGAAGCGCGCGCCACCCTGCGCGGCTTCGAATCGAGCCTGCGCGCGAAAATCGCGGGCGGCCAGGCCGGCGTGATCGCCGAAGTCAAGAAAGCCTCGCCGTCGAAAGGGGTGCTGCGTCCCGACTTCCAGCCGGCCGCGATCGCGCGCAGCTATGCCGAACACGGCGCGGCCTGCCTGTCGGTGCTGACCGACGTCCAGTTCTTCCAGGGCTCGAGCGAATACCTGCAGCAGGCGCGCGCGGCCTGCGCGCTGCCGGTGCTGCGCAAGGACTTCATGGTCGACCCCTACCAGGTCTATGAAGCGCGCGCGATGGGCGCCGATGCGATCCTCCTGATCGTGGCCGCGCTCGACCACGGCCTGATGGCGGAACTGGAGGCCTGCGCCATGGACCTCGGCATGGACGTGCTGGTGGAGGTGCACGACGGCGCGGAACTCGATGCCGCGCTCAAGCTCAAGACACCGCTGCTGGGCATCAACAACCGCAACCTGCGCACCTTCGACGTCACCCTCGACACCACGCTCGGCCTGCTGCCGCGCATCCCGAAGGACCGCCTGGTGGTGACCGAATCGGGCATCCTGGGAACGGGCGACGTGCAGCGCATGCGCGAGGCCGACGTCCACGCCTTCCTGGTCGGCGAAGCCTTCATGCGCGCGGAACATCCCGGCCAGGAACTGCAGCGCCTGTTCGGCTGAAGTAACGGAACGGTAGAGGAACTCCGGATGCACGGATGGGTCGAACTGGTACGCCAATCCCGGCGCGACCTGCGACCATCCTGCATCCGCCATGAAGAACCCTCATCGCAGCCTGTTCGTCTTCTTCGCACTGATCGTGCTCGCGGCCCTGGCCGCATGCGGCACGTCGACCCGGGCGCCAGCGCCCCAGGCCCGGGCGGTGACCATTCCCCTGACGCCGATCCCCGCCCCTCCCCCAACACGCACGCTCGACGCCTATAAAGCCGACGTCGCGCGTCACGTCATGCAGCACAATCCAGAAAGAGTGTTCGAGGGAGAATTGCCGCCCATGTTGCCGGCGGTGGTGGTGCTGAACATCACGGTCGACCGCGCGGGCCAGCTCGCCGACGTCCAGGTGCAGCGCTCGCGCGACCAGGGCGCCTCCGAGGTCGCGCTGGCGTCGCTGCGCCGCAGCGGTCCGCTACCGCCACCCGATGGCCTGGGGCCGGAACACGCCGACCTGATGACGTTTTCCGAGACCTTCCTGTTCGGCGAGCGCTACCTCTTCCAGATCCGAACACTGGCGGGACCGCAACGCTCGGGCTTGTAGCAATCAGTGAGGATGGCAGGATGCCGGCGCGGAATGGGCGGCGGCGTCCTGTGCGCGAGCGCCGCAACGCTTGCAATGCCGGCGGTTGCGCAGGTGCGCATACAGCAGCATGAAGCCGCTGATGACGGCGAGTACCGCTTCGGCGGTTTCGCCGAACAGCGGGCTGGCGACGAACACGGCGCCGAGAAAGATCGCCAGGCCGGCGCAGCCGACCAGCAGGGTGGT
The DNA here is from genome assembly GCF_056279385.1 of Massilia sp. UYP34. Classification (NCBI taxonomy): domain Bacteria; kingdom Pseudomonadati; phylum Pseudomonadota; class Betaproteobacteria; order Burkholderiales; family Oxalobacteraceae; genus Massilia; species Massilia sp. UYP34. The sequence goes on from NZ_JBWBRF010000025.1 coordinate 11,311, forward strand.
CTTGTCGCGGTGCTTCAGGTAGCCGGGCACCAGCGCCAGCAAGACCGGCACGGTGATTGCCGCGATCAGCGTGTCGTGGAAGGTGTCGTGCACGTGAGCCAGCCCGAGCATCGGAAACGCCAGGATCACGAGCGGCATCGCCATGCAGTGCAGCAGGCAGAGGATCGATGCCGCCATGCCGGCGACATCGCCGTATTTGATCAGGGATTTCATGAACCCTTGTTCCTTTCTTTGAAACCGGCGCCGCGAAAACCGTTCGCCGCGCCGGTGGATTGGGTCCGGTCAGAACAGTACGCGCAGGCCGGCCGTGAGGTTACGGCCGGTCAGCGGCGCATAGTCCTTGATGAACGAGGTGTGGCCACCTTGCGGTCGATGATGTTCACCACGCCGCCGACGGCGCCGCCGCCATAGGCCAGGGCCGACGGGCCGCGCAAGACTTCGATGCGCTCGGCCAGGACGGATTCGACAGCGACGGCGTGGTCGGGGCTGATGGTGGAGGCGTCCTGGATCTCGGAACCGTCGGACAGGATCTTCACGCGCGGGCCATCCATGCCGCGGATGATCGGACGGCTGGCGCCGGCGCCGAAATGGCTCGAGGTAATGCCCGGCATGCTCGACAAGGTCTCGCCCAGGGTCGACTGGCGGGTACGTACCAGCTCGTTGCCGCCGATCGACGTTACCGGCGTGACCATGTCGTCGCTGGCCACGCCGAGCCCGCTGGCGGACACGACGACGGTCGCAGGCGCAGCGGTCGATTGCGCGTGGGCGGCCAGCGGGCCGCCAAGGACCAGTACGCAAGCCAGTGCGAACGGCGTGCGCCTGCCGGTGAAGTCAGTCATGGGAATCCTTGGTCGTCGAATGCGCCCTGGTGGCAATGATGCTCCATCAGCGAAACCTAATGATAACTCATTATCGTTAAGGATTCAATGCAGTGCAGTGACGCAGTGCGGCAAGACAGTGCAGCAACGCAGTGTTGCAACTGAGCGTCGCAATTAAACACCGGCGTGGGGCTGATGCCGTTAAGTTAAGCTGCTGAGCTAGCCGTCAAATACGTCGTCCCCGCGCAGGCGGGGACCCAAGTTCTGCAAACGTCGTCGAAACGCTTGCAAGATTGGGTCCCCACCTTCGTGGGGACGACGTTTTTACGCTAACTCAAGAAGAATTTCGCCTTCACTTAACGTCATTACAGGCGCAGGACCACATTGCCCTGCGACGGCCGATGATCGTCGAAACCCGGTCTTAGAAGATGACGCGAATGCCCGCCGTCAAGTTACGACCGGTCAGCGGCGCCGCGTTCTTGATGAACGAGGTGTGGCTATAGGCCAGTTCGTCGGTCAGGTTGTTCAGGCGCGCATAGAACTGGGTCGGCACGCCGCCAATGCGGGTCGAGTAGTGGGCGCCGATGTTGAGCATATTGTAGCCGGCGGTCTCGGTCTCGTACTCGGCCAGCTTGTCCTGCTTGCCCACGCGGTAGAACTCGACCATGCCGTGCCACTGGTTCCAGTCGCCGTCGAGCTTGACGCCGAGGCGCGAGGCCGGGATGCGCGGCAGGTTGCGGCTGCCCGCGCCCTCGTCGAAACGGGCGCGCACGTAGTCGCCGAACAGGGTCGCGCTGATCGTTGGGGTCAGCTTCCGGCGGATCTCGCCTTCCAGGCCGGTGAAGGTGGCGTCGCGCTGGGCGTATTCCACCAGCTGGAAGCCTTCGTGGTTGTCCAGCGTGTGCGCATAGATGTAGTTGTCGACGCGGTTGTGGAAGGCGCTGACCGAGAAGGTGGTGTCGCCCTCGAACTTGCGCAGGGTGAGGTCGATGTTGTTCGAGGTTTCCTTGTCCAGGTCCTGGTTGCCGACTTCATAGGTGGCGGTGGCCAGGTGCACGCCGTCGGCATACAGTTCTTCGGCGGTCGGCAGGCGGTGGCTGCGCGACAGCGAAGCGCGCAGCGAGTACTGCGGCGCGAACCTCCACACGGCGCCGACCGAGGCCGAGGTGCCGCGCGCGTCGGTGTCCCGCAGGCCCGGCGCATCGACCTCGATATCCTGCCATTCGTGGCGCAGGCCGGCCTCGAAGCGCCAGTGTTCGAGCTTGTATTCCTCGGTCAGGAAAGCGGCATGCTTCTTGGTGAGGGTCGGCGGCACATAGGCTTCGTCGCCGATGGCCGCGAAGTCGCGGCGCGTGGTCTGCACGCCGAATACGCCGCGCCAGCCGGCCAGCGGCGCATGCACCGCTTCCAGGCGGACGTCGTGCCCCTTGCTGCGGAACGACGTCGAGACGACGTTCTCTTCCAGCTCGTCGTGGACGTAGTCGGTGATCGATGCGCGCATGCGCACGCGCTCGATGCCGGCCACCGGGTTGCGGTACTCGCCGCGGATGTCCCAGCGCTCGCTGTCGAGCTTCACGATCGGCACGCCGTGCGCGTGCTCATGCTCGTGGCCTTCCTCTTCATGGTCGAGGCCTTCTTCTTCATGACCATGGCCGCCGCAGTCCAGGTGGCCGTCGTGCGGGTGGCAGTCTCCGAATTCTTCGCTGTGCCCCGGGATGCCGTACTCGGTGCGCTCCTTGGTGAAGGCGGCGCCGATGTAGCCGTTCTTGCCGATCCACGACAGGCCGACGGTGCCGGTCTCGGTTTCCTTGTAGCTGCCCTGGACGTGGCGGCCTTCGCTCCAGTCCTTGCCGACGCGGTAATCGTCGGTGTCGCGCTTGACGCCTTCCAGGTGCAGGGCCAGGTTGCTGCCGGCGGCGGTCGTGAATTCGAAGGCGCCGGTCTTTTCGCGCGCCGCGGAATTGGCGCGCACTTCCGCGCTGCCTTCCAGGCCCTTCTCGGGCATCACGGTCGGAATCTTGCGGTCGAGGATGTTCACCACGCCGCCCACCGCGCCGCCGCCATAGGCCAGGGCCGACGGGCCGCGCAGCACTTCGATGCGCTCGGCCAGCACAGGTTCAAAAGCGACAGCATGGTCGGGGCTGATGGTCGAGGCGTCCTGGATCTCGGAACCGTCGGACAGGATCTTCACGCGCGGACCGTCCATGCCGCGGATCACCGGACGGCTGGCGCCGGCGCCGAAGTGGCTCGAGGTGATGCCGGGCTGGTGGGCCAGGGTTTCGCCCAGCGTCGATTCGCGGGCGCGCACCAGTTCACTGCCGCCGAGCGAGGTCACCGGCGTGATCATGTCGTCGTGCACCACGCCCAGGGCGCTGGCGGAGACGACCACGGTCGGCACGCTGTCCGGATCCGACGCCGCCCGGCTCGTCGTCTGGGCATGGACGGCCAGGGGCGCGCCAAAGGCCAGCATCAGCGCCAGGGTCAGCGGTGTGCGCTTGCAAGTGAAGTCGGACATGGTGTTTCCTCGAAATAAATGGAGCGGCAAGATGACGATGAGTCCGATAACGATAATCCGTTATCATTAGCAATGAAATGATAAGCCATTATCATTAAGCATTCAACCGCTTTTTGGCGCGTTTTGGTTTTACTGCACGCTTTGAGGTATCCTTCCGCCTATGCAACGCAACACACGTCAAAAATCCGCCATCCTGCATGCGATCGAGCATGCGCAGCGTCCGCTGTCGCCGCAAGAGATCCTGGACGAAGCCAGCCGCGAGGTCAGCCAGCTGGGCATGGCGACCGTGTACCGCAACCTGAAGTCGCTGGTGGACGACGGCGCGCTCAAGGTCGTCACTTTGCCGGGCGAAGGCGCGCGCTACGAATCGACCAGCGCCGCCGAACACCATCACCACCACTTCCAGTGCACCGTCTGCCAGCGCGTGTTCGACGTGCACGCCTGCCCGGGCGACATCGAGCACATGGCGCCGAAGGGCTTCAGCGTCGAAAGTCACGAGCTGACCCTGTACGGCCGCTGCGCCGACTGCCTGGTAGGGTCGGCGGCTGAGCCGCCGACGCGGCGCTAGTTGGCTGCCAAATCATTTGGCGCGACATTATCAGCGTTAACAATCACCGCGTCGGCGGCACAGCCGCCGACCCTACGCCTTATTTACCGAGCACGTTCAGCACGGCCAGGGTCATCGCCTGGGCGCCGGTCTTGATCGACGGTTCCGGCACCGGCGCGTAGAACGGCGAGTGGTTGAAGGCGATCGGCTTGCCGCCCTCGCGCTCGGCCTCGGCCACCACCTTCGGATCGTAGACGCCGGTGAAGAAGAACATCGACGGCACGCCTTCGTTGGCGTACAGCGAGAAGTCTTCGCTGGCGGTCATGGCCGGCATGCGCTTGGCCTTGTCGCGCCCGAACGCTTCCTGGAACACCACCTCGGTCTTGTTCACCAGCTCGGTGCTGTTGACGATCGCCTGGCCGCCGCCGCCGATCAGCATGTCCGGCTTCGGCGCCCCGGCCATCGCCGCCGACCCTTCGGCCACGCGGCGCACCCCTTCGAGCAGCTTGGCGCGCACCAGCGGGCTGTACGAGCGGATGGTGCCGCGCACCTGCACGCTGTCCGGGATGATGTTGCCGACCGTGCCGCCCTGGATCGAACCGACCGTCACCACGCCGAATTCCTTCGGATCCTTCTCGCGGCTGACCACGGTCTGGACGTCGACCACGAAGCGCGCCGCGATCGCCACCGGGTCGATGGTCTTGTCCGGCGCCGAGCCGTGGCCGCCACGGCCCTTGAAGGTGATCTCGAGCCAGTCCGAGTTGGACGACACCGGGCCGTCGTTGAAGCCCACCGTGCCATGCGCCAGCGGCCAGGAATGCAGGGCGAATGCGTAGTCCGGCTTCGGGAAGCGCTTGAACAGGCCGTCGTCCAGCATGGCCTTGGCGCCGGCGACGATTTCCTCGGCCGGCTGGCCGATGAAGACCAGCGTGCCTTTCCACTGCGATTTCAGTTCGACCAGGGTACGCGCCGTGCCCAGCCAGCTGGCCATGTGGACGTCGTGGCCGCAGCTGTGCATCACGAAGGTGTCGCGGCCTTCGCTGGTGGCGCGGGCGCGGCTGGCGTACGGCAGGCCGGTGCGCTCTTCCATCGGCAGGCCGTCCATGTCGGTGCGCACCAGGACCGTCGGGCCGGCCCCGTTCTTGAGCACCGCGACGATGCCGGTCTTGCCGACCTTCTCGGTGACGGTGAAGCCGAGCTTGCGCATCTCGGTCGCCAGCTTGCCGGCGGTGCGCACTTCCTGGAAGGCGATCTCGGGATGGGCATGCAGGTCTTTATAGACAGCGTCGAGCCACGGATACATGGCGTCGACCCTGGCGACGACGTCGTTCTTGAGGGGCGCGGCCTGCTGGGCGTAGGCGAAGTTTGCGGACAGTGCAAGGGCGGCGGAAACCGCGGCGGCCGCGGCGAGTCGGGTGAAGGTCATGGGATGCTTGTCGTTATGGTCAATGCGTGAAAATCAGACTGCGCTGGGGCGCTTGATCGCGGTCGACTTGCGGCCCGCCACGGCCGGCGCCAGGCTGATGCCCGGCACGCGGTCGCCCTGCAGGGTGACGTCGAAGGCCATCAGCTCGTCGCGGCGGAAGGCGTGCACGGTGACGCGCTCGCCCACGCGGTAGCGCGCCAGCAGCGCGTCGACGTTGGGCGGATTGCCGTTGACGCGCAGGCCGTCGATCGCGATCACGACGTCCAGCGCCGACAGGCCGGCCTGGTGGGCGGCGCCGCCCTCGTGCACCTGGGTGAGCCTGGCGCCGAGCGGGTCGCGACCGATGCCGGCGTCCAGCGTGGCCCTGCCGCCCTTGCGCTCGTCGACCAGCTTCACGCCCAGCGGCGCGAACAGCTTGGCCAGCGGCAGGTCGTCAAGGCCGCGCACGTAGCGCTCGAACATGTTCTTGAGCTTGAGGCCGCTTATCTCGTCGAACAGCGCTTCGACTTCCTGTTCCGTCACGCCGCGGCCGGCGCCGTGGTAGAAGTCGCGTCCATAGCGCTCCCACAGCGCCAGCATGACGTCGTCCAGCGATTTCGCGCCGCCGGTCCTGGCGCGGATGGTCAGGTCGAAGGCCAGCGCGATCAGCGACCCCTTGGTGTAGTAGCTGATGATCGCGTTCGGCGAATTCTCGTCCTGGCGGTAGTACTTGCTCCAGGCGTCGAAGCTCGAATCGGCCACGCTCTGCTTGAGGCGCCCGCTGCCGCGCAGCACGCCGCCGATGGTCTTGGCCAGCAACTTGAAATAAGTGGCTTCGCCGATGATCCCGGCGCGCACCAGCATCAGGTCGTCGTAATAGCTGGTGAAGCCTTCGAACAGCCACAGGAGCGGCGTATAGTTCTCGGCCTGCAGGTCGTAGGGAGCGAAGGCGGCCGGCTTGATGCGCTTGACGTTCCAGGTGTGGAAATACTCGTGGCTGCACAGGCCCAGGAAGCGCAGATAGCCTTCGCCCGGCTCGGCCGCCTTGGGCGTGGCCAGGCTTGGCAGGTCGGCGCGCGCGCAGATCAGGGCGGTCGAGGCGCGGTGTTCGAGGCCGCCATAGCCATCGCCCACGGCCATGGTCATGAACACGTAGCGCTCGAGCGGCGCGCGCTTCGTCTTCGGCTCGAAGAAGGCGATCTGGGTCTCGCAGATCGCCTTCAAGTCGGCCTGCAGGCGCGCCATGTCGAGGTTGGGCACGCGGCCGGTGATCACGATGTCGTGCGGGATGCCATGGGCCTTGAAGGTGGCCAGCTCGAAGTCGCCCATCTCGACCGGATGGTCGATCAGTTCGTCGTAGTCGGCGCAGGCGTAAGTGCCGAAGCCGTAGCGCCTGGCGCCCGCCTCTGGCATCGCTGTGGCCACGCGCCAGGTCTTGGCGGCCGGATCGAAGGGGCGCTGGATGTCGACCTGGTGGACCAGCGACTCCTGCCCCACCACGCGCAGGAACACGCTGGTGCCGTTGAAGAAGCCGTGGGTCTGGTCGAGGTGGGCGGCGCGCACCGACAGGTCCCAGGCATACACCTCGTAGTGCAGGGTCAGGGGGCCGGCGCTGGGGGCGGCGCGCCAGGAGTGTTTGTCCAGCTTGATGAGCGCGACCTCCTGGCCGCCGCTGTCGGCGCGGATGCGCACGATATTGCGCGCGAATTCGCGGATCATGTAGCTGCCCGGGATCCAGGCCGGCAGCGCGAACGTCTGGCCGTCGGGATCGGGATTGGCGACCGTGACGGTGACGTTGAAGAGGTGACCGGCCAGGTCCTTGGGAACGATGGTGTAGTGGATGGCGTGCTGCTTTTTCTGCGATGGCTTTTTCATGATCTTCTTGAATGGTCTCTCGGGACGCGCCGAATGGGCATAGTGTAATCCATCGGGCGAAACGCCCGCCATGCAGGGTGGATGGCGGCGCGCCGGCTAGGCCGGCAGATCGGAGGGGGAATCGATGTCGCGCAGGACGCCGGGATCAGGCACCTCGATCGCGGCGACCGGGCTGCTGGCAAGCAGGCGCCGCGCGCCCTGGTCGCCGTCCAGCGCCAGCAGGTCGTCGCGGTGCTGCGCGCCGAAGGCGACCGGATTGCCGCGCCGGCCCGCGAACAGGGGCGCGGCGATGGCGGCGCCCTCCTTGACCGCGGCCTCCAGCGCACGCAGGGTGGATGGGGCGACGAAGGGCATGTCGCCCAGCGCTACCAGCCAGCCTTCGCCGCGCGCCTGGTCGCCCGATTGAGCACCCAACTGAGCATCCGATCGAGCATGCAGGCAATGGCGGATCGCGTGCGCCAGCGACAGGCCCATGCCGCCGTCGGCCTGCGGGCATACCGTCACCTCGCAGCCCAGTTGGCGCAGCACGTCCCCCACCCCGCCGTCATCCGGCGGCACCACCGCCACCACGCGCGCGAACACGGCCAGCAGCGTGCGCGCGCTGGCGGCGACCACCAGCTCGCCGCCGGGCAGGCGCTGCAACAGCTTGTTGTTCTTGCCGGCCGGGTCGAAGCGGCGGCCCCGCCCCGCGGCCAGCAGGATGCCGGTCAGCGCCATGGTTTCATGCCTCCAGTGCCGCGGCGGCGTCCTTGATGGCCGCGCGGATCCGCTGATAGGTGCCGCAGCGGCACAGATTGCCGCTCATGGCGTTGTCGATGTCGGCATCCAGCGGACGCCGGTTGGCGCGCAGCAGCGCGACGGCGCTCATCACCTGGCCGCTCTGGCAGTAGCCGCATTGCGGCACGTCGTGGCGCACCCAGGCATCCTGGACCGCCCTGCCGACCGGATCGTCCTGCATCGCCTCGATGGTGGTGATGGCCTGGCCCGCGACCGCCCCGATCGGGGTGACGCAGGCGCGGATCGGGGCGCCGTCCAGGTGCACGGTGCAGGCGCCGCACAGGGCCGCGCCGCAGCCGAACTTGGTGCCGGTCAGGTTCAGATTGTCGCGCAACGCCCACAGCACGGGCGTGGCGGGGTCGGCGTCGACTTGCAGGTCTCTTCCGTTGATGTTCAATGTGAGCATGCATGGCCCCCAAGGTAGGGTTGGCAGCGTTGCTGCCGACGCGGCGATTGTCATCCGCTTCGATGTCGAGCCGGATGATTTCGCCGCCAACCATCACCGCGTCGGCGGGATACCCGCCGACCCTACCGCGCCGGCTTCGCTTCCAGCGAATCGAGCTTGGCTTCGAGCGACTTCAGGTCGATCGCACCCGGAATGCGGGTGCCGTCGCTGAAGAAGATCGCCGGCGTGCCGGTGATGCGCAGCTTCTGGCCGAGCGCCAGCACCTTGTCGTTCGGCGATTCGCAGGCAGCCGGCGTCGCCGGCGGCACCTTGCCGTTGATCATCCAGTCATCCCAGGCCTTGTTGCGGTTCGGCGCGCACCAGATGTTCTTCGACTTTGTGAACGAATCCTGGGACAGGATGTTGTACATGAAGGTATAGATGGTGACGTTATCGATCTCGTTGAGCGTCGTCTGGCGCAGGCGCTTGCAGTAGCCGCAGTTCGGATCCTCGAACACCGCGATCACGCGCTTGCCGTTGCCCTTGACCTGCTTGAGCGCCATCTCGAGCGGCAGGTCGCTGAACTTGATCTTGTTGACCTCGTCGATGCGTTCGCGCGTCAGGTTGCGCGAACTCTTGACGTCATATACCTGGCCGATCACGAGGAACTCGCCCTTTTTGTCGGTGTACAGGATGTCGCCCGCGACCCGCACCTCGTACAGGCCGCCATACGGCGTTTCCTTGACCGACTCGATCTTGGCGCCGCCCAGATGCGGTTCGAGCGCCTTCTTGATGTTTGCCTCGACCGTGTTCTGCGCATCGACGCACGATGCGAGCAGCGCCGTCGCCAGCAGGACGGCGAGCTTCATTTTGATCATGCTTGGTTCCTCAGATTGATGACTTGCCCATCGCATGCGCCATCAGGCGCCGCTTCAAAGCAGGCATTTTATCAAGCAAGTTGAGTCCAAGATTGCGCACGACGCGCACGGGCTCCAGATTTGCCCCGAACAGACGCTCCAGGCCATCGGTGGCCAGCTGCATCATGAGCACGTCTTCCTTGCGCTTGCGGGCGTAGCGCGCCAGCACCCGTTCGTCGCCGATCGCGCGCCGCTCCTCGCGCTCGCGCACGGTGGCGAGCAGGTCGACCACGTCGCCGAAGCCCAGGTTCATGCCATGCCCGGCCAGCGGATGCACGGCGTGGGCGGCGTCGCCCACCAGCGCCACGTGCGGCGCCACGATCGCATGCGGCTTGACCAGCGCCAGCGGCACCGCCGCCACGGCCTCGGGTTGCAGGGGACGCAGGGCGCCCAGCTTGTCGTCGGCATATTCGCCGAGCCGGATCGCCAGTTCGCCCAGCGACTCGTCCATCAGGGTGTCGGCCAGGGTCTCGGGCGCCGACCACACCAGCGAGACGCGGTTGCCCGGCAGCGGCAGCAACGCGATGATGCCGTCGGCGCAGGTGAACCACTGATGGGCCACGCCATGGTGCGGCTTGTCGCAGGCGAAGTTGGTGACGATGGCGCGCTGGTGGTACATGCGGTAGTCGACGCCGATGTCGCACTGCCCACGGACCCAGGATTCGCGGCCGTCGGCCCCAACCAGCAGCTCGCACTCGATCCGGCGGCCGTCTTCCAGGCGCAGCGCGGCGCCTTCGCCGCTGCAGGTGAGCTCGCAGGCCCGGCCCTCGACGCGTTGCACGTTGTGGGAGAACTTGAGCGCGGCATCGAGCGCCCCGTTCAGGTTATGGTCTTCGACGATCCAGGCCAGGGTGCCGACCCGGGCCCCGAAGGCGTCGAAACCGAGTTTGCCGCCGCCCTCGCCGTCGCCATGCACGTCCATGGCATCGACCGCGGCGACGCGCGCCAGGTCGAGGGCGCCCCAGACCTTGAGCGAAGCCAGCAGGTCGTGGGCCGTATGGTTGAGCGCATAGACGCGCACGTCCCATGGACGGTCCGCGGCCGAGGCCGTCGAGCCGCCCTGCGCCTCGGCCCCGGGACGCGCGGGCGGCGCCAACAGGGTCACGCTGTGTCCGGCCTGGGCAAAGCCGAGCGCGGTGGTCTTGGCGATGGCGCCATTGCCGACGATGCAAACATCGGTCCGGGTGGTGGAGGTCGTGGGCGTGGTCATAGTGCTCATTATAGCGATATGCCCATCCCGCACGCAGGGTGGGCCGGGGGGGCGCGCCAGCGCTACATGCTGACAATGCATCAACAAGCACTTGCGCAACTGAAAATCGCTGGCTATAATCATGCCTCTCTTGGCCTGGTAGCTCAGTTGGTAGAGCAGAGGATTGAAAATCCTTGTGTCGGTGGTTCGATTCCGCCCCGGGCCACCAAGAACATGCCTCACGAAACGCCCACTCATGCAAGTGGGCGTTTTTCGTTTCTGCGGCACTATTGTCCTGTCCGGTGCGCAGAATGCGCACGCGCCCCTCCGAATAAACCACCGAAACGAGCGACCATCTCGTCCAGGCGCCCTCCAGACGTCCGCATTCCTGCATGGACGACTGGGCGCTTGCGGCAGTCCTAAGCTACTGACACTACACAATAAAACACCGCCCTCTCCAAGGTAAGCTCAGCAACGGGGATATGACAAGTCTCTACCGTTTGTACGGCGATCAATTCGCAGTGAGCACAGGAAAACCGCATGGGCAACTTCCCTTGTAGCCTGAAAGAAATCCTCCAAGAACGCCAGACCGCCCGTATCCTGCGTCTGGCGTTCCCCTTTGATGACGCGCCAACATCCGAGCTGCTGGTCAACAAACTCGATGCCACCGAGGGGCTGTCGCGCGATTTCGAATTTGCTGTCGAGCTGCTGTCGGACAACGCCTTGCTCGACCTGAAAGACATGCAGGGCAAGTTGCTGTGCGTGGAATTGGTGCGCCACGACGGCGCCTTGCGCTATTTCACCGGCTACGTCTTCAGTTTTCGCCTTGTCAGGACAGATGGCGGTGTCGCGTTCTACGAAGCCAGGCTCGGGCCGTGGCTGAAATACCTTTCTCTGCGCAAGGACTGCTTTCTATTCCATAACGCCACCCTGTACGAGCAAACGACCAGCATCTTCCGCGACTACCTCGCGCATCCGGAATGGGAATTTCGCCGCCACGGCGACGATCCGGCGATGACCGATGCCTGCCAGTTCAACGAATCCGATTACAACTACCTGAGCAGACGCTGGGAGGCGGCAGGCTGGCACTACACCTACGACCATACGGCAAAGGGCCACACGCTCATCCTGAGTGACGATTCGACTTGCGCGGAACCGATAGACGGCACGGAAATCGCGTTCCAGCGCGATTGCGGCTCATATGAGGATAACGGCATTGGCGAGTGGTCGGCGACCCGTCGCATCGTGTCCGCCAGCACGGCGCTGTCCTCCTTCAATTTCAAGTCGCCCAGGCCGGTCAACGTCGAGAGGCCGACGATCATCGAGCAGGGCAAGGTGCTGCGCAAGGAGGTCTACGAATATGCGGGCGCCTATGGGTTCAAGGATAGTCGCGACGGCGAACGCCGGGCGACGCTGCGCATCGAAGAGATCGAGCACGCAGGAGAACTATTCGAGGGCGCAAGCACCAACCGCAACGTGGTTCCCGGGCGCTGGTTCCGCCTCACCGGCCACTTCTACGGCGGCAGTAACCAGGGCCAGGAATTTCTGATCATCGAGGTGCACCACAGCGCCAGCAACAATTACCACGTGAACGACGCCAGTCCACCGCATTACGAGAACCGCCTGTCCTGCATCCGCAAGTCCATCCCATGGCGCCCCGGCCGGGGCTTCAACAGCGTCGAGCCGAAAATGTACGGCCTGCAGACGGCGATCGTGGTCGGCCCCCCGGGCGAGGAAATCCACACCGATGAGTATGGGCGTGTCAAAGTCCAGTTCCATTGGGACCGCGCAGGAGAGCTGGACGAACGCAGTTCGGCATGGCTGCGCGTGGCGACGGCGTGGGCCGGTCCCAACTTCGGCATGACATCGATCCCGCGCATCGGCGCCGAAGTCATCGTGCAGTTCCTTGACGGGAATCCCGATCGTGGATTCGTCACCGGCATGGTGCCGAACGCGCACAACATGCCGCCGTGGGATCTTCCCGCAAACAAGACCCAGAGCGGCATCCTGTCCCGCTCGACACCGAAGGGCACATACGGCAATGCCAACGCGCTGCGCTTCGAGGACAAGCAGGGCCAGGAACAACTGTGGCTGCATGCCGAACGCGACCAGCTTACCGAGGTCGAGCACGACGAAGATAAATGGGTCGGCAACGACCGCCGCAAGACCATCGACCGCGACGAGACCTCGCATATCAAGCACGACCGCAAGGAAACCGTCGACCACGACGAGACCATTACCGTCCACAACGACCGCACCGAGCAGGTCGACAAGAACGAAACCATCGGCATCGGTGGCAACCGCGTCAAGACGATCGGCAGGAACCGCAAGGACGACATCGGCAGGAACTGGTCCACCCACGTTGCCCGCATGAAGACGGAGACGGTCGGCATGGCTTACATGCAGAACGTTGGCCTGGGCCGCATGGAGAACGTCGGCCTTGCCTACAACCTCAACGTCGGAACGATCATGGCCACCGTGGTCGGTATCAGCCAGATCACCAAGGTCGGCAAGGCGGTATCGATCACGGCGGGCGAAGAGCTGTCGATCACCGTCGGCCTGGCGCGACTGAAAATGACGGCGGACGGCAAGGTATTCATCAACGGTTCGCAAATCGGCATCGAGACCAGCGGACCGGTGCAAATTTCCGGCAACGACGTGGACGTCAACTGACCGGCCCCCGCGCATGGAATTTCGCAACCTTACGCCTTTTCCCGCGATAGCGTTCGATAGCCTGGACCAGCACGACCAGCGCTTCCACAGCGTGGTCATGCGCCTGACTTTCGAGGTAGGGGACGACGGCAAGCTCACCCTGGCCCCCGTACAGACGCCGTTGGCGATGACCGACGAATTCCACGGCGAAGCAAACCAGTCCAGCGTCAGGCAAGAGTCCGACCTGGCGCCCTACAAACCGCACACGGACGTGATCGTCATCGCCGACGCCTGCGCCCCGCAGGGCAAACCCAGCAAACTGTTCGGCGTCGCCCTCAAGATCAACAGTGCGCCGACCGCGCCGGATTTGCCGCCCGAGCCGCACGGCCTTAATCCGACGTATCGCGCCTCACCCGAACGCATGGCCGAGTGGCGGGAAGAGTGTGCCCGGTTGACGGCACATGCGCTGGAAGGCCCTCTCGTGTTGCGCAAAGTCCTGCTGATCAGAGGCGGGCGCGAATGGCGCAAACGCCCCACGGTGACGCGGGCGCTGAGCCTGTTTACGCTGCCGCGCTGGAAGCTGACAGCGCCGATACCTGTCACCACCCTCCCCCTGCGCTACGAATACGCCTATGGCGGCGAAAACAAGATTCTCGCCACCGAGCAGGCGGCCAGTCGGGTGGACAAAAAATATCGCTTGCCCGGTCGCGTGCCGCAACCCGGCAACGCCGGCGCGGGCGATTTGCATGAAGCAATCGCCCACAGCGTGTACGAACAAAATCCGGTTGGTCGTGGCTTCGCCGAGCGCTGGTATCTGCACGCGGCCAGGCTCGCATGCGTGCCGGCGCCGCAGATAGAGGCGCCCAGCCAGCCCATAGGGCGCTTCGGCAAGCAATACACGCCGCAGGGCTTTGGCGTCGTTGGACGCGGCTGGCGACCGCGCTTAGGGCTGGCAGGGACCTATGACCAGCAATGGCAGGATGAACGTCACCCGAATTTGCCCGCCGACTTCGATTTTGGGTACTGGAATGGCGCGCCCGTCGATCAGCAAGTGACACCCCACTTGGGCGGCGACGAGCAAATCTCGCTGTTCAACCTGTGCCCCGAGGGCGCGGCAACCAAGCGCGACGCCTCCGGCAATACCTGCCTGTCTTTCTCCCTGCCGGGGCATTTGCCGTTTGTGCTGGTGCGGTTCCAGGATGGACGAATCGGCGAACTGGCGGCGAAGCTCGACACGCTCATCATCGATGCAGCCCCGGACGCCAGCGACCCGGAAAAGAGGATATCCGTCGTGTGCGTCTGGCGCGCCACAGTCGCCACCGCCCCCAGTGTGCGGGTGCTCGAGGCACGCATGCTGACCCATGCCGACGTCGCGGCGCTGCGCGCTCGGGGGCAGGACGTCAAGCCCCCATCGCCCCCGCGCCTGACAGTCGTGCCCAGCCAGGAATCGCCGCCAACCGTCTAAGAGGAATCCATGCCGACTGCTGCCCGCAAGAACAGTATCTTCCTGGCCGTCAGCCTGCTCCCTGACGTGTGCAAGACGCCGATGGGGCCGAACATGGTCCCGGTTCCCTACCCCATCGTTGCGGACCTGAGCAACAGCGTGGAAGTAGCGAAGTCGGTCCGTTTCAATGGCGATCCCGTCTTCCTGCTCAACGACAGCGTTGTCGCCACCGTGACCGGCAACGAGGCCGGAACGGGCGGCGGCATGAAGTCCGGCGTCAACAGAGGCAAGGTGCGTGCGACAGCCAGCGCCAAATCCGTGCGGGTGGAGAAAAAATACGTCGTGCGGCATGGCGACGAGTGCGACATGAATCTGGCGAGCTGAGCATGACCACCAAAGGTGTGATTCTCGAACAGGCGAAGCCCTCGACAACGCACATCGATCCGGACGGCGGCGGCGCCAATCCGCCGCTCATGCCGGAAACCGAAGCCGAACAAACCATGTGGCAGAAGGCTAGCCCGTGGGTGCATGGTTTGCTGGGCGTGGCCAGTTTCGTTCCAGGCTTATCGGTCGTGACAGGCGCGGTGGATGCGGCCATCTACGCGGCTGAAGGCGAGGCGGTCGAGGCAGGCCTTGCATTGGCAAGCATGATCCCCGGCGGCAAGGTGGTCACGACCGTCGGCAAGGTCGCCAAGGGCGCAGTCGGAATGGCGAAAGGAACGGGAACAGCAGCGCGGGTCGTCAAGGGGGCGCACGAAGCGGAAGAAGTGCTACAGGCGGCCAGGAAAGCGGAAGAGACGGCCAGGATTGCGAAAGAGGCCAAGGCAGCCAGGGAAGCCAGGGAAGCGCAAGAGGCAGCGGAGAAGGCGCGGGAAGCAGCTTCGGGCACAAAGAAGCCGAAAAAAGAGGTGACGGTCAAGGCGCGCGCGCATAAAGTGCCCTGCTTCCATCCGTTCGACAAGAAGAAGTTCATGCAGATGAGCAAAGCCGATCAGAAAGCCTATTTGAAGGAGATGGCCGCGCAACTCAAACGCCAAGAGGATGCAATCAATAGCCTGACTGTTACCGAATAC
Organism: Massilia sp. UYP34; assembly: GCF_056279385.1. NCBI lineage: Bacteria > Pseudomonadati > Pseudomonadota > Betaproteobacteria > Burkholderiales > Oxalobacteraceae > Massilia > Massilia sp. UYP34. The sequence goes on from NZ_JBWBRF010000025.1 coordinate 26,908, forward strand.
AAAGCGGCAAGGGATGCATTTGGAGCGATGAATCGCAATCCAGCTGCGGCTTCGGCACAGGAATCAGCGCGTAAATTATTCGAAGAGAGAGTTGCAGGAAATATCAAGAAAAGTCTGCAAAAGGGGGGCATGGGAGCGCTAAAGGCAAAACAAGAAGCTGCTGCTCGTGCTAAAGACGTGATGAGCAAATTGGCGGCATTGCACGATCCAGACATGGTGGCCGGCGGGTGGATGCACCCAAATTCCACGGGGATGGGACGTGCAGACGTGAACTCGTCGATAGGCGGTGGCTGGAATCAAAGCGATAGGATTTCCGGAATGGATCGGGAAGCAAACAGGGCAATCGAAGGCGGTAGAGTAGACCAAAAAATGAATGTTAAACTGGAGCCGTGCCGCGGCAGGGGACTGAGATGAGAGACGAAGACTTCGAACTTTTTATAGACGAGTTTGGCGAAGCGACCAGCCGGACGGATGTTCCAATGGAAGCTATCCAGAAATGGCGCGGTAAGCTTCCGGACCAATTATTAAAGTATTGGCAGGCAGAAGGTTGGTGCGGCTATGCAAACGGCTTGTTCTGGACAGTTAATCCGGATGACTATGAAGATCTAGTAGATGAATGGCTTGCTGACACGCCACTTGAGCAACTTGATAGCTTTCATGCAATTGCTCGAACCGCATTTGGGTGCCTGTACCTGTGGGGAGAGAAAACGGGCGATAGCGTAACTGTCGCATGTAGTATTAACTCAATAATTGCGTTTAGCAGTAACCTAAAGCAAGAAATGGACGATCCGGATTTCGATGCACGAGTGTTCTTCAGCAATAAGTCACCCGATCACTGCGACCTTAAGGATGAATCGGGGCAGCCACTTTTTGAACGCGCTTTGGCTAAACTAGGTCCACTTGAGCCGGACGAATTATATGGCTTCGAACCTGCACTCGTGCTCGGCGGGAAGATGCGTCTAGAAAACCTCACCAAGCTCAACCTGGATGTGCATTTGACCATCCTTCGTCAACTCGCCTCACCGACACTGCCGTTCTCGCATGTTGACCTCGACAATTTACTTAATTCGTAATTTTCCTCTGCTGTACAGATCGCACGCCATCGGATAGTTAATCAGAATCCCGTTTTCGGAAAATCGTGTTAACTGGCATCACAGGCATATATTTTTGTAATTAATGGTCGAACAGTCAAATCCCAAAGCCCCAGCCGGAGCTTTGGGCTTTTTGCCCGACAAAGCCAGTGCCCGGCATGGCACGGGCTCCCCCGGTCCATCCGGCGCATGCCCGGCTCGCGCCCGGATGCTCCTGATCAGAATCGTTCTCAGCGGTCTCCACCCGCCATGGCAGGCACCGGGCGTACCGGCTTGCCTTGCGGCCGTTGCGCCCGCTCCAGCTGCGGCCGGACCGGGGCCGCCAGCGCCGGCGCGGCCGGGCCGTCGATCTTGAAGATGCTCACTGCTTCGGCCAGGCTGGCCGCTTGTTCGCGCATCGACGCGGCCGCGGCAGCCGCCTCCTCGACCAGCGCCGCATTCTGCTGCGTCACCCGGTCCATCTGGCCGATGGCCTGGTTCACCTGCTCGATGCCGTCGCTTTGCTCTTTCGAGGCGGACGCGATTTGCGACATGATGCCGCTCACGCGCTGGACGCTCCCCACCACCTCCTGGATGGTCGCGCCGGCCTGGGTCACGAGGCGGTTGCCGACGTTCACCTTCTCCACCGAATCGTCGATCAGGGTCTTGATCTCTTTGGCCGCCGCCGCCGAACGCTGCGCAAGGCTGCGCACCTCGGACGCCACCACCGCGAAACCACGGCCCTGCTCGCCGGCGCGCGCAGCCTCGACCGCCGCATTCAGGGCCAGGATGTTGGTCTGGAAGGCAATGCCGTCGATGACGGAGATGATGTCTTCGATCTTGTGCGCCGAATCGTTGATCGCGCCCATGGTTTCCACCACCTGCGAGACCACGCTGCCGCCCTCGATCGCGATCTTGGACGCGCGCGCGGCCAGCTCGTTGCCCTGGTGCGCGTTTTCAGCGTTCTGTTGCACGGTGCTGGTCAGTTCTTCCATCGACGAGGCGGTCTCTTCCAGCGCGCCGGCCTGCTGCTCGGTGCGCGCGGACAGGTCCTGGTTGCCTGCCGCGATCTCGGCAGATCCGGTGGCGATGGTGTCGGTGCCGGCGCGAACGCCGGCCACGATCCGGTTGAGGTTGTCGGTCATGCTCGAGAGCGCGTCCATCAGCTGGCCGGTTTCGTCGCGCGAGTACACCTCGTCCTTGCGCGACAGGTCGCCCGCGGCCACCGAGCGCGCCACCTCGACCGCCTTGCGCAGGGGAACGGTAATGCTGCGGCTCAGGAGGTACGCGAGCAAGGCGCCGAGCACCAGCGCCGCACTGCCGACGGCGACCAGGATCGTCCGGCTCGAGGCCACGGTCTGGTCGACCCTGTCCTTGGTCTCGTCGAACAGGCGCTGCTGGTGCGCGGCGAGGCTGGCGACCGTGGCGTCGTAGGAGACCAGCGTCGGCCGCATTTTTTGCTCGATGAGCTCGCTCACCTGCTGCATGCTCTGGCCGCTGTCGCGCAGGGCGAACACCTGATTGCGCACGTCCATGTAGACAGTGCGGGCGGCGGCGATTTGCTCGACAATGCGCTTGCCTTCGTCGCCCATGACGGTCGCGGTCAGCTGGTCCTTGATCCGGGTGATGTCGGCGCTCCTGGCTTTCATCTTGTCGTCGACCAGCTTCGTGTCCTGCGCATCGTCGGCGCGCAACCGGGCCTCGGTCATCGCATCGTTGATCAGGTTACCCGAATACCAGAGCGCGGCAAGGTCGGCCTTGTGCTTGGCCTCCTCCATCTCGGCCGTGGCGACACCTACCTCCTGCAGGCGCATCACGGCTACCGCCATCAGGGCGAAGTTCAGGAGCAGCATGGCGATAAAAGCCATACCGAGGCGGGTAGCGATGCGGAAGTCTTTGAGGTTCATTTGTCGACGGAAGAGGAAGTGCTCGAGATCGTGGGGCCTTCTGGTGGCCCGATGGCAAGCGAGCTGCGGCATGAAAGGGTTGCCGATATGGAATTTATATGCGCTCACGCGAGGCGAAAGGCATATGCATGTAAGTTCACCCACGGTACCGCGCGGTGCGGTGTCCATGTGGTGCCCATCAGGTAAGCACAATGCGTGCCAATATTGAACAGTGGAAACACCGCTTACTTGATGGCACGAATGCGCCATTCGGGTGCATTGCTGCGCCAGAGCGCACCAGCACGTGCACCAGAACAGACAGGACGATATTTCTGCGAAGTCCCAGGTCGACGCTAGTCTGATGATCTGGATTAGGCGGCAGCGACCGACGACACGTGACGGTGTGGTCGCTCGTTCGACCGGATGGCGGCTGAGCCGCACGCGCTTTCCACGACGCGCTTTGGTCGTGAAAGCATGCCAGGCATTGCTGGCGCCGCCTTGTCGCCAACGACGGCGCAGACCTGCCTGAGGAAGTTCAGTCCTTGATGAGCGCGTTCGAAGGCAGGGTCACCCTGCATTCCGGATGACTGCCATTACGCGCCGGGGCCGGGGGCTCCCGGCCCGGTTCTCATGACGGGCGCAGTGCGCTGCCCTTGCCTGCGCCGTCGGCCCCGGGGACCGGCTGCGCGGGCCGGATCTTCACCCACAACACCGCCACCGCCGCGCACAGCATCAGGGCCCCTGCCAGGCGGATCACGTTTTCCGGATTGCCGCCCAGGGCGCTGCGGTAGAACAGCGGCAGCGTGAAGATCTGGATGATCATCGGAATCACGATGAACATGTTGAAGATGCCCATGTAGACACCGGTCCGATCCGGCGGGATGCAGCCGGCCAGCATGACATACGGATTGCCCATGATGCTGGCCCATGCCAGGCCGATCCCCACCATCGGGATGAATAGCATTGCGCTCTCGCGAATCAGCGGGATCGACAGCATGCTCGCGCCGGCGACCGCCAGGCAGAAACAGTGCATGTGCTTGGCGCCGAAGCGGCGGGTGAACGGCACCAGCGCGAAAGCGGCAAGGAAGGCGACGAAGTTATAGAAGGCGCCGATCTGGCCGTTCAGCAGGCCGGCCTCGCGGAAACCCGCGCTCGCCGGATCGGTGGTGCCGAACAGCGTGGTCGACAGCGACAGCATGATGTACTGCCAATAGCAGAACAGTGCATACCACTGGAACAGATTGACCACCACCAGCTGGCGCATCGTGGGCGGCATCTCGCGCAGGGCCTGCCAGATATCGGCCGCCACGGTCTTGATGCCGATGCGGTGCGCGCGCAAGCGTTCCACCTGCTCCGGCGCGAGCGGCAGCTCGGGAGTGGTCTTGAGCGACCACAGCACGCTCGTGATCGACACCACGGCCCCGATCATGAACGCCGCCACCACGACTTGCGGGATGTTGCTGTCGTTGGTGGCGTCCCGGTCCATGCCGAAGAAGACCAGCAGCGATGGCGTCAGATAGGCCAGTGTCTGTCCCAGGCCGGTGAACGCGCTCTGGGTCAGGAAGCCAAGCGAATGCTGGGGTGGCGCCAGCTTGTCGCTGACGAAGGCGCGGTACGGCTCCATCGTCACATTGTTGGCGGCGTCGAGGATCCACAGGAGGCTGGCCGCCATCCACAAGGTCGGGCTGAAGGGCATGAACAGCAGGCCCAGGCTGCAAAAGATCGCGCCGATCAGGAAATACGGGGTGCGCCGGCCCCAGCGGGTGACGGTGCGGTCGCTCATGGCGCCGACGATCGGCTGCACGATCAGCCCGGTGACGGGCCCCGCCAGCCACAGCAGGGGCAGCGTCGCTTCGTCCGCCCCGAGGTACTTGTAGATCGGACTCATGTTGCTCTGCTGGAGACCGAAGCTGAACTGGATGCCGAAAAAGCCGACGTTCATGTTCACGATCTGCCAGAACGACATATGGGGTTGATGTTGCATCGCGTCCTCTTTCAGGTAGGGCTGGCAAACCACCGCGCACGCCAGGGTGCATGGAAGGAAGGGTCGGACGGCACGGCGCCGCGTACCTCGCAGATGGCGCCGGCAAACGCCACGGCCCGGTCCAGTATCGTCTGCATCGGCCACTCGAGCACGCTTCCCAGGACGAACACGGCGGAAAACGCGTCGCCCGCGCCGACCGTGTCGCACAGGGCGTCGACCGGCGCCGCCGCCGCATGCAGGCGCGTGCCGTCGGCGCCGAACCACAATGCCCCGCGTTCGCCGAGCGTGACCACCAGGCCGCGCAGGCCAAACGCCGCGATCAGGCCGGCGCAAGCGGCGGCGGCCGCCGCGCCGAAGATGTCCTCACCCAGGGGAGGAACGTCGCTCAGCATCGCATGCACCCGCTGCAATTCTTCTTCATTGAGCTTGGCGATAGTCGCCTGGCGCAACGAGGCCAGCACGCAATCGTCTCCCACCTGATCGGCGCGCAGGTTGACGTCGAGGAAACGCGGTGCGCGCGGTGCGGCGGTCGCTTCCAGCAGCCCGGCCAGCGCCGCGCCCGATGCCGGTGCGCGCTGGGCCAGGGTGCCGAAATACACCAGGGCGGGCGTGGCATGGCCGAGCGCATGCAGCAGGGCCGGCGCCGCGATGTAGTCCCAGGCCTGGTCGGGAAGGATCACGAAACGGTGCTCGCCGCCGTGCTGCTCGACCACCACCCGGCCGGTGGGCCGGGCCGGATCGATCTGCAACCCGTCTTCGCGCAGACCGAAGCGCCCGAACTGCGCGCGCACCAGCGCGCCGTTGGCGTCCTGGCCAATCCGCGTGAACAGCTGGGGCGAAGCGCCGAAGGCCGCCAGGTGGCGCGCGACGTTGAACGGTGCGCCGCCAACCACCGGGCCGTCCGCGAATTCATCGACCAATGCTTCGCCGAATACGGCGACGTTTTGGCTATCCTGTCTCATAGATATGTTTTCTGTTTTATGGATGCTTTGTTGGTCGGCGCAGGGCTAGCGCTGCAGCCAGCGCATGCCCCACGGTTCCAGCACGACCCGCTCCGGCCAGTCCAGGCCGGCCGGCGGCGCCGCCTCCACGCTGCGTCCGGAAAAATTGAACAGGCCGAGAAAGCGTTCGCCGCGGGCCAGGGCCAGCACCGCGGGGTCGCCGGCGTCGAGCAGCGCACGTGGCGCCGACGCCGCCAGCGCCGGAGTGCGGCGGCGCTCCGCAGACAGCGCGCACAATGCCGCGAATGCCTGTCCGGCCCAGGCATCGGGCTCGTCGCGGCGCGCCAGGATGCCGGCATCGAGCCGGGGACGCTGTACCCAGCGCGTATCGTGGGCGCGCTCGGGGTCGTCCCGGTAAGCGTGATCGTTGCCCATGCCCAACTCGTCGCCCATGTACACCAGCGGCATGCCGCCGAAGACCAGCGCCACGCCGTAGACCAGCAGCAGGCGGCGCAGCGCCAGTTCGCGCGCGACCGGGCCCTGCGCCGTATCGAACCCGGCAAGCGCGGCGGCCATGCCATTGGTGGCATGCACTGCCGCCTTCGATCCCGCCTGGAACGGCACCCCGGCCGCGAAGCTGCCGGGTGCGCCATGGAAGAAGTCCGCGATCGCTGCCAGCCGGTCGGTCGACCCGGCCTCGTCGGCCAGGATCTTCCAGCCGATGTCGTCGTGGCAGCGCACATAGGTCAGCCAGGAAGCCCCCGCGGGCAGCGCGGGCGTGCCTTCGATGACGCTGCGCAGCAGGCCCGCGTCCTGCTCGGCCAGCGCGGCCCAGCTGGCGGCCATCAGGGTGCTGTGGTAGGCCAGGTGGCATTCGGGCGCGTCCGGCGCGCCGAGGTAGGCCGGCAGCTCGCGCGTGGGCACGATGGCCTCGGCCTTGAGCAGGACACCGGGCGCCACGATCGCGACCATCGCGCGCAATGCCTGCAGCAGGGCGTGCACCTCGGGCTGGTTCATGCAGCCGGTGCCTTCGCGCTTCCACAGGAAGGCCGTGGAATCGAGCCGGAAGGCCTCGACGCCGCGGTTGGCCAGGCGCAGCAGCGCGCCCACGATCTCCGTCAGCACCAGCGGGTTGGCATAGTTCAGGTCCCACTGGAAAGGATAGAAGGTGGTCCAGACCCAGCCCAGGTTCGGCACGAAACTGAAGTTGCCTGGCGCCGCCTCCGGGAAGACCTGCGCCAGCGTCGCCTCGTAGCGCTCGGGCAGCGCGCGATCCGGGAAGACATGGAAGAAATCGCGCCGGGCCGGGTCGCCGGCGGCCGCTTCCCGGGCCCAGGGATGGTCGTCGGCGACGTGGTTCAGCACGAAGTCGGCGCACAGGCTGATGCCGGACTGGCGCAGTTGCGCGCACAGGTGCTCGAGGTCATCCATGGTGCCGAGCGCGGGCTCGATCTCGTCGAAGCTGGCCACGGCGAAGCCGCCGTCGTTCTCGCCGGCGCGCGCGCGCAGGAACGGCAGCAGGTGCAGGTAGGTCACGCCGAGCGCGCTCAGGTGGCCGATCCGTTCCTCCACACCGCGCAGGTTGCCGGCGAAATGGCCGGTATAGGCGCTGTAGCCCAGCATGTCCTGGCGGGTGAGCCAGCCGGGATCCTGCTCGCGGCGCGCATCCAGCGCCAGCAGCTCGTCCGGCCGCGCCGCGTGCAGTGCGCCCAGTGCGGCCAGCAGGCCGCCATACCAGCGGTCGAAGTCGGCCAGGTCCCCGTAGACGCTCGCCAGGCGCCGGTACAGGAGCGGGCCAAGGACGGCGTAGCGGCGCGCCACTTCGTCCCGGCGTGCGGCCGGAAGCGCTGCCAGCAGCGGTTCTGGCGAAGGAAAATCGGTCATCGTCGAAGCAGGATAAGAAGCCGGCGCCCATGCGGGCGCCGGCTGGCCATCAGAAGGAATACATCAGAAGGAATACTTGACCGTCGCCTTGACCGAGCGCCCGCTGATCGAGCGCGCGGCATGGCCGCTGCCCTCGACTTCGGTATAGCCGATCTCGTCGAACAGGTTATTGGCCGACACGGACAGCATGACGCGCTGGGTGACGGCATAGTTGACGAAGGCGCTGACGGTCCGGTAGGCCGGCATCCGGATCGTTTGCTGGTCGTCGGCCCACGACTTGCCGGTGCCGACCAGGCTGGCGCCGAACAGCGCCGGCCCGACCTCGTAGCTCGTGGCCAGCTGGTACACCGCGCGCGCCTGGCGCCGCGGCGTATTGCCGATGACCGCTTCGTCGCCCGGCGCCGTGCCGACGATCTCGGCGTCGGTCAGCGTCAGGCCGCCGTTGAGCTGGAACGCGCCACGGCGCCAGGCCGTCTCGATTTCCACGCCCTTCGCTTCGTAGCTGTTGGCGGTGGTGGTCCGGGTGGTCACTTCATAGTTGCTCTCGCGCGTCTTGGCGTGGAAGGCCGTAATGAAGGTGCTCAGCGGGCCATTGCGCCATTTCACGCCGCCCTCGAGCTGGCGCACGGTGTTGATGCTGACCGGCGTGCTGCCGTCGAGCGGGTTGCCGAACAGGATGCGGTCGGCATTGAAGGCGACGCCTTCGCTGGCGCGGGCGAACACGGCGAGCGCTTTCGTCACGCGGTAGTTCGCGCCCAGCGAGTACGAATTGTGGCTCAGGTCGTAATCCACCGCTTGCACGGTCGACGGTTCGTAGCGCTGCGCCGCGGTGGCGATGTTGGCGCTGCCCCGGGCGCTCTGGCGGTCGTGGCGCACGCTGGCGTCGACGTTCAGCGGGCCCTTTTCGACACCGATGTTCACATAGGGCGACAAGTAGCGGTATTCCATGTCGACCACGCGCGAGCAGCAGCCTCCGAACGCCGGGCCGACCAGTCCGGGCGTCGCGTTCCCGGTTTGCAACAGTGCCGGCTTGTCGCCGCTGGCCTGCATCAGGTATTCGTTGAAGTTCCAGGTCAGGCCCAGGTCCTGGACCGATGCATACAGCCCGCCCGTCAGGCTCAGGCGGGCGCCGCCGGACAGTTGAAAATCCTTGGCCAGCTTGGTGTCGCTCATGGTCGAACCGGCGTCGTCGATAGAGGTGTTGAACACGACTGCGGAGAAGGCCCGGCCCGCGTAGGGCTGCCCGGCGCGCGGGCCGGTGGCGAAGGTGTAGTTGCCGACGGTGCCATTGTTGGCGGCGAAGACGCCCAGGAAGCGGCCCTCGTTGCGCGACTTGCGCAGGCGTTCGGTTAGGGTCCAGCCCTGGCCGAGCGCCAGCTCCGCTTCGAGACCGAAGGCGTCGCTGCGCACGCGCATGCCATCGTTGACGTCGTGGGCGACCAGGCTGTTGTTCCTGTCGAGCGCGACGTCCGGCACCCAGTAGGGCGAGTAGAAAGTGACGGTGCGCGGGTCGATGCCTTCGATCGTGGAAATGCGGCCGTTGGTGACGCGCACCGGTACCGGCAGCGCCGTCGGGCTGCGGTCGTCGAGGTGCTTGTACGAGACCCGCACATAGCCTCCGTCGAATTCATGGGTCAGGTTGGCGCGCAGTTGGCCGCCCTGTTCGCTCGTCACGCCCGTCTTGCGCACGCCTTCGCCGGTGCGGTAATGGCCGCCCACGAAGAAACGCGTCCTGGCTCCCAGCCTGCCGCCGATGTCGGCGTCGACGCGGTTCGCATCGTAGTCGAGCCCCGAGGTGAGGCTGATGCTGCCGCCCTCTTCCTCGCCGGTCTTGCCGATGAAATTGATGATGCCGCCCGGGGCATTGGTCGCCAGCGTCGATGCCGAGCCGCCGCGCACCACTTCCAGGTGCGACAGCGAACCGTCGATACGCACGTAGGCGTCCGGGGTGATGAAGTTGAAGTCGCCCGACTGCAGTACCGGCAAGCCGTCTTCCTGGATCTGGACATAGCGCGCGCCGCCTGCCGAAATCGGCACGCCGCGCACCGTCATGTTGGCATTGCCCTCGCCGCCGGAGGATTCGGAGCGCACGCCCGGCACCGAACGCAGCACGTCGGCGGCGCTGGTCGGAACGGTCTGGGTGATGGTGTCGGCATCGAGGGTACTGATCGATACGCTGGACTTCATTTTCGAGGTGCCGACGGCGCTGCCGGTAACCACCACGCGCTCCAGCTGCAGGCCGTCCTCGGTCTGCAGGGACGGCGCCGGCGTTTCCTGGGCATGGACGCCGCTCATTTGTAACAGGGCGAGCGATACCGCCGCCCCCAATCGGGTGCATGGGAATTTCATAGTCTCCTCCGTTGTATTTATTACACAGCATGCTGCGCTACGGCTTGTCTGACGCCGTAGCGCTCGCCTGTGACTTCATTATCACCACTTTTTTAAAGCATTACAATCGATTGCAATCGAAATTCCGCATGTGGCTGTTTGGAGACATCTTGCCAACGTAGGGCATATACCGGGATTCGCAGACGGGAGTTGAGAGAAAGTCGAAGGGGTGCTTGCAATTAACTGTAATCGTTTGCAACCGACTCAGTCGGGCATGCGCGCGGGCGGCGCCGCATGCCCTTCAGTTCGGGATTTCGCCAGCGCTGGCGCGCACCACCAGCTCGGTCGGCAACTCCATCGACGCGGCCGGCCTGCCGTCGATCTGGGCCAGCAAGGCTTCGACCAGGGCGCGACCGGCGGCGCCGATCGGTTGGCGGATCGTTGTCAAGCGGGGGTGGAAATAGGCCGACTGGTCGATGTCGTCGTAGCCGACGACGGCCACATCGTCCGGAACGCGCCGGCCATGCGCGCGCAGGCTGTCGATGGCGGTCATTGCCAGCAGGTCGCTGCACGCGAAGACGGCATCGTAATCGACGCCGCGCGCCACCAGCGCATCGACCGCCTCCTTGCCGCCGCCCGGCAGGAAGGAACCCGACACCTGCAAGCGCGGATCGACCGGGATCCCATGGCTTTCCAGCGCTGCGCAATAGCCGCGGTAACGCTGCGCCGGCTCGGGCAGCGCGAGATCGCCGAAGAAGGCGATGCGCCTGCGGCCTTGCGCAAGCAGGTGGGCGGTGGCCAGCCTGCCCCCGCCGACGTTGTCGCTGCCGATGCAGCAGTACAGTTGCTGCGGCAACTGCGCACCCCATACGGCGAGCGGCACCTTGCGCGCCGCCAACTCGTTGAGTTCCCGGTGGCGCCCCCATTGGCCGACCATGATGATGCCGACCACGCGCCCGGAATCGTAAGGCGCCGCCGCCTTGCCGATCTCGTCCGTACCAACGCGCGAGAACAGCATGTCGAAACCGCGTTCCGTCAGGGCATCGGCCAGGCTGCCCAGCATGGTCAGCAGGAAGGGGTCGGTCAGGTTCTGGTGCGTATCGCGATCGACCGGAATCTGGACGCTGATCGTCCGGTTCTGCTTGAGGCGCAGGTTCTGGGCGCCGATGTTGATCGAATAGTTGAGCGACGAGGCCAGCTCGAGGATGCGCCCACGCGTTTCTTCATTGACCAGCGGGCTATGGTTCAGTGCGCGCGACACGGTGGCGGTCGACACGCCAGCCAGCCTGGCGATGTCGGCCATCTGAAGACGGCCTTGCGCCGCGTGTTGTCCATCACGGTCCTGCCTTGCTTTCGCCATACATCCATTTCGTTGAGCTCCGAAGGGAGAATGGATTGTATGACAGGCCCGGCGCCACGCAAAGCAGGCACGCGGGATGACGCGATGTCGGGGGTGGCCGGGCTGACCGGGGAAGCACTGATGTATTATGCACGGCAACTGATGGGGATCGGCGCCGGGCCGGAGTTCGTTGCAGCCGTGCGTGCGGCTGGCATGCGATCCGGACATGCGGCGCCCGTCCGATGGCGCGCAGCCGCTGCCGAGCGGCGTTTGCCCATCTGCTTCCCGATTGCGGCCCTCGAGCGCCGCCGATGATTTTCAAGGTTCACATGCACACCCTTCCTCCCTGCCCCCACTGCCAATCCGCCTATACCTATGAAGATGGCGGCGGCCAGTATGTGTGCCCTGAATGCGCCCATGAGTGGCCGGCCGAGGCGGCCGCGGCCGCCGCCGATAGCGTGCGTGTCTACAAAGACGCGTCAGGCAATGTCCTCCAGGATGGCGACACCGTCACCGTGATCAAGGATCTCAAGCCGAAGGGTTCGGGCAGCGTGATCAAGCAAGGCACCAAGGTCAAGAACATCCGCCTGGTTGACGCCGACCACGACATCGACTGCAAGATCGATGGCTTCGGCGCCATGAGCCTCAAGACGGAATTCGTGCGCAAGGTATGAGCGCCCCCTGTGCAGGGGCCTTCAGCCTTCTGCCGCCGGCACGCGCGCCAGGCGCGGCAGGGACGACTCCACCTACCGGGATGGGCTCTCAGTGCAGCGAGCCTGCCGCCTCGCGGGTCAGCACGATCTCGAGGTATTCGGCCGGCGCCACCACCGAATCCGGCCCGGCCGTATTGAAACGGTCGACCAGGGCCAGCAGGTCTTGTTCGAGCGCGTCGGCGGCAGACGGCGACAGGGAGGCGAACGCCCGGTTCAGCGGTCCGTAGTAATCGCGGAACACATGCAGCCAGTGCGTGGGCGACGCGTAACGGAAGTTGAACATCCTGGGTGTGATGCGCACCTGGCGCGCGTCGGCGCCGAACAGCTGGCGCACATAGTCTTCATTTCCCCACAATAGCGGCGACGCCAGCCCGACCGGCGGCGAAACGTGCTTGCCGACCACCTTGAACAGCTGGCCGATGAAGCCTTCGGGCGTCCAGTTCGCCATGCCGATGCGTCCGCCTGGTCGCACCACGCGCCGTATCTCGGCGGCGGCGCGCGCCTGGTCGGGCGCGAACATCACGCCGAAGGTGGACAATGCCACGTCAAAACTGGCGTCAGGGAACGGCAGCGCCTCGGCGTCCGCCTCGCGGAAGTCGACCGCCAGGCCCTCGGCGGCGGCGCGCGCCCGCCCCTTCTCGAGCAGCGCCGGCACGTAGTCGGTGGAGGTGACGCGGGCGAAGCGGCGCGCCGCGGCCAGCGTGGCGTTGCCATTGCCGGCCGCGACGTCGATCACGCGCTCGCCGGCACGCACGTCGACGGCCTCGGCCAGCAGTTCGCCGACGATCTGCAGCGTGACGCCGACGACGGCGAAGTCGCCGCTGGCCCAGGTGGCCTGCTGGCGCTGCTTGATCGCCGCGAGATCGGGACCGGGAGCGGCCGACGCCGGCTGGGACGACGGCGCGGGGTGGGCGGGCTGGGTCATGATCGTCCTCCTTGAGCAGGCATGTTGTCGATATGACTGGCCACGCCACCCGTGGTTCGGCACCGTGCCTTGTGCCTTCTCAATCCCGAAGTGGGAAATCGGTCCGCCGATGTGACTCCAATGACACTGACACTGCAGGCACCGCGCCGCACCGGGAGGGAGTCATGAAAAAACCGCGCCTCTTTTCATCGCGCCTTGCATCGCGTGGCGTCGCCGCCGTTGCCGCAATCGTCGTCCTTGCCTTTGTCGTGATCGGCGCAGTAGCGCTCGCCGCCATGCCGTCGCTCTGGTCGGGACGCGGCACGGCCAATACCGGTTTCGACCCGCTGTTCGCAGGCGCGGCCGGCGGCGCTTGCGCGCCGGCGCGCGCCGGCGCGCCGCCCCTGCTGGCCCACCTGGTGCGGGCGCAGGCCCAGACCGAGACCCGTCCCTTCGCCCCGGGCCAGCAGGCGCCGGCCAGGCCGGACGCCAAGGCCGCGGACAAGCCGGGCCAGGCCGCGCCGCCGCCCCTGTACGACAACCTGGGCACGCTGCACGTGCCGGTCACCACCGCCAGCAAGCGCGCCCAGGCCTATTTCGACCAGGGCATCCGCCTGACCTTCGCCTTCAACCACGCCGAAGCGGCGCGCGCCTTCCGCGCCGCGCAGGACGCCGACCCGAACTGCGCCATGTGCTACTGGGGCGAGGCGCTGGTGCTGGGCCCGAACATCAACGCCCCCATGTTCCCCGAGGCCGTGGCGCCGGCGGTGGCCGCCGCGGCCGAGGCCGAGCGCCTGGCGCCGCGCACCCGGCCCGACGAGCAGGCCCTGATCCGCGCCGTGGCGCGCCGCTACAGCGCCGATCCCGGCGCCGACCGCGCCGCGCTCGACAAGGCCTACGCCGACGCCATGGCCGAGGCGGCGCGTGACTTCCCGACCCACGACACCATCCAGGTGCTGTTCGCCGAATCGCTGATGGACCTGTCGCCCTGGGACTACTGGGCGAACGGCGGCGCCCGGCCCAAGAACCGCACGGCCGAACTGGTCGCCGCGCTCGAGAAGGTCCTGGCGCGCAACCCGACCCATGCCGGGGCCGCCCACTACTACATCCATGCGATGGAAGCCTCGGCCCGGCCCGAAAAAGCCTTGCCCGCCGCGCGCGTGCTGGCGAGCCAGATTCCCGGCGCCGGCCACATCGTGCACATGCCCTCGCATATCTATTACCGGCTGGGCATGTACCGCGAAGCACTGCGCGCGAATGTCCAGGCGGTCGCCGTCGACGAACGCTACTTTGCCGACGCGGCCAGCGATCCCGTCTACCGGGGCGCCTATTACCCGCACAATATCCACTTCGTGATGGTGTCGGCCCTGATGGGCGGCGACGGCGCTACCGCACTCGACGCCGCAGGCAAGCTCGACAAGGTGATCACGCCCGACCTCCTGACAGCCATCGGCGCGCTGCAGCCGGTCAAGTCGGCGCCCTACTTCGCGCACGTCCAGTTCAGCGATGCGGACACCCTGCTCGCGCTGCCCGACCCGGGCCCGCGGTTCGTGCTCGTTCGGGCGATGTGGCATTACGCGCGCGCCGTCGGCCATGCGCGCAAGGGCGAATTCGATGCGGCCGCGCGTGAAGTCGCCGCGCTCGACAAGATCGAGAAAAAGGGCGACTTCAAGCCGGTGAACGAATGGAACATTCCCGGCCGCGAGATCGTCCAGACCGCCCGCCTGGTGGCCCAGGCCCGGATCGCCGACGCCCGGGGCGACTTGCCGCGCGCGATCAACGCCTACCGCCAGGCGATCGCGGTGCAGGACGCACTGCCCTACATGGAGCCGCCCTACTGGTATTACCCGGTGCGCCAGTCGCTCGGCGTGGCGCTCCTGCGCAGCGGACAGCCGGACGCAGCCGAAAAAGTCTTCCGTGATTCGCTGGCGCGCACCCCGAGCAATGGCTGGGCGTTGCGCGGCTTGATGGAGGTGTACCGCAAGCGTGGTGACGAAGCCGCGCTGGCGGCCGTGCAAAAGCAGTTTGCGACCACCTGGCTTGGCAAGCCGGACGGGCCGGCCCTGTCTGCACTCTAGACCCTGGACGCATCTTGACGCGGCGTGATCGGGCCTTGCCGGGCGTTGCGCGCCCGGCCGTCCTCATCTGTGTCGCATCTTCCGCATCCGCCATGGTGCAGGCAGGCCGCCGTCATGCGGCGCGCATGCAAGTCATGCGACACAGCAATGCCATTGTCATTTATGCTAGGAGCCCGAATATTGACAAGAGGTTTCGATGAACGCCAAGCCTTCGTTCTTCGCGTCGTGCGCCGCCCTGGTCCTGTCCACCCTGTGCGCCGTTCCGGCGCTGGCAGCGGACAGCGCACGGCCGCTGCAGCCGATCGAATCGCTGGTGGTGCCGCGCTACATGGGCGTCTGGTACGAGATCGCGAAATTCCCCAACGATTTCCAGAAAAAATGCGTCGGAGACACCACCGCAAGCTACAACCTGGGCAAGGATGGACGTGTGCAAGTCGTCAACCGCTGCCGCACTGCCGAAGGTAAGTTTGACGTGGCCGATGGCGTCGCGCGCCAGCTCGGCGGCGCCACCTCGCCCAAGCTCAAGGTGCGTTTCGCGCCGGCGATCCTGTCCTTCATCCCGATGGTGTGGGGGGATTACTGGGTCATCGACCTCGACGAGAAATACCAGTTGTCCGCGGTCAGCGAACCCAAACGCGAATACCTGTGGATCCTGTCGCGCACGCCACAAGTCGACCCAGCCGACTACGACGCCCTGCTCACCCGCCTTGCGGCCCAGGGACTGGATGTGTCCAGGCTGGTGCGCACTTCGCAAACCCAGTTGCAACAGCCCGGGCGATAGGTTCTGGCAGCCTAACGGACGTCGGCGGCGCCCGCCGGTCCTTGCCGTCAGCGCCGACGAACGACCCAGCAGGCCTGGAAATCCAGGCAGGCGTCCCCATCTTCAATTTCAGCGGGATTCGCACACGGCGCCGAGATCCGGTCGGTGTTTCGCCGTCCGTAATTCTTTCCGCATAGGTAATATCCCCAGCCAACACCGTGCGCCGGCCCCGCCGGCTGCCCTGCAGTCCTTGAAGAGTTCGATGCCCGGTCCGATTTTCTCTCCCGCGTTCCGTCTTATCCTGTCGACCTCGGCCGCGGTGGCTACGCTGCTGGCGCCGCATGCCGCCCTGGCCGCCGCCTCCATTGCTCCCGTCTCCGCGCCCGCCAGCAGCGACGATCCGCTGGCGACGCTGGTCAATGCCTACCGCGCCGATCCCGGCGCCTGCGACGGCCGTCCCGCCGCGCCGGCCGCCGCGCTCGATCCGCACCCCGCCCTGGCCCAGGTGCGCATCGGCGCCGGCACCTTCATCGAATCCGCGCTCGAACGCGCCGGTTATGCCGCCGCGCAGGCGCAGGCGGTCTACGTCACCGGCCCCGAGGACGCCCAGGCCGCCATGACGGTGCTGGCGCAAAAATACTGCAAGGTATTGCTGAGCGACCGTTTCTCGGCGGTGGGCAGCTACCGCGAGGGCGCGACCTGGACCGTCGTGCTGGCGCTTCCGGCGCCACCGCTGCCCTCGGCCACCTATCCCGACTGGCGCGAAGCCGGCCGCGCGATCCTGGATGAAGTCAATGCCGCGCGCGCCAGCGCCCGCTCCTGCGGCGAGCAAGCGTTCCCGGCGGCGCCGCCCCTGAGCTGGAACGGCGCGCTGGGCGATGCCGCACTGGCCCATAGCCGCGACATGGCCGCGCGCCGCTATTTCAGCCACCGCGCCAGGGATGGCAGCCAGGCTGCCGACCGCGTCCTGCGCGCCGGCTACAGCTGGCGCCGGGTGGGCGAAAACATCGCCTTCGGCCAGCGTTCGCCGCGCGAAGTCGTCGAAGGCTGGCTCGACAGCCCCGGACATTGCGCCAACATCATGAACCGCGATTTCACCGAGATGGGCGCCGCCTATGGCGTCACGCCGCAGCGGCAGGCCGGCATCATCTACTGGACCCAGGTGTTCGGCACGCCGCGCTGAGCCCGAACGAGGGCCGTCAAGGGGCCGCCGCCGTGCCTGCCCCGCCTTCGACCCGGATTGCGTCCCGCGCTGAACCTCTCCCGACAGCTGCTTCGGATAGACTTCCCTCAACATCAACCTCCCGTGCGCGTCCCGCCGCGCCGGCCCGGAACACATGACCCAGCCAGCCCCGCAACCACGACTCGGCCTCGTCTGCATCACCGTTTCCAAGGACGTGCGCTACCGCGCGCTCACGCGCAAGCGCCTGCTCGAACATTCTGAAGAGGGCCAGCGCCGCTTGCTGGAAGATATCTACCGCGACAATATCCAGACCCTGGACAATGCGCTGCGCTACTGCGAGCGCGAAGGCATCGCCCTCTACCGCATGCCCTCGTCGATCTTCCCGTTTGCCGATACGCCGTTCGGGCTGCACATCCTGCAACAGTTCAAGGAAACCCTGGGCCGCTCGGGCCGGCGCGCGCGCGAGCGCGGCATCCGCCTGGTGATGCACCCCGACCAGTTCGTGGTGCTCAGTTCGGACTCGGAAGACGTGGTCGCCAATAGCATCAAGATCTTGCAGATGCACGCCGACATCATGGATTTGCTGGACCAGCCGTGTTCGCCCTGGGCGCTGCTGGAAATCCACGGCGGCAAGGCCGACCGCGAAGACAATCTGGTCGCGCGCATTGCAGAACTGCCGGACGCGATCCGCCGCCGCATCGGCCTGGAGAACGACGAATACGCCTACAGCGCCGACGAGATCCACGCCGTGTGCGTGCGCGCCGGCGTGCCGATGGTGTTCGACGCCCACCACCACATCGTCCACGAAAAGCTGGACAGCTACGAGCATCCGAGCGTGGCCGAGATGGTGGCCAGGGCGCGCGCCACCTGGCCCGACCCGGCCCACCAGCTGGTGCATATCTCGAACGGCCGCGAGGGCTTCAACGACCGCCAGCATTCCGACCTGATCGCGACGATGCCCTCGTCCTACCTCGCCGCGCCATATATCGAGATCGAGGCCAAGCTCAAGGAAGAGGCGATCCGCGGCCTCGATGGCTGGTGTTCAAGGTTCACGCCGGCCTGATTCAGCTGTCCGGCAGTTGCGCCAGCCACGGCACGATCACGTCGCACAATGCCTGCGGCGCCTCGAGCGGGATCATGTGGCCGCTATCCTCGACCAGCGCGAACTGCGCCCCCGCGATGCCCGCATGCAGCTCGCGCGCTTCTTCCAGGCTGCGCAGGCGGTCGTGCCCGGCCGCCACCACCAGCGTCGGACAGCGGATCTCGCCCAGCAGGTGCAGGTCGCCCGGCCGCTCGACCATCGACTGGTTGCGAAACGCCGCGCCGCCCAGGCGCACGCCCATCATGCGCACGCGCTCGACCAGCGCCTCGTTATCCGCTTCGCGCGGATGCAGCGAGCTGGCGATCGCGGTGCGGCTGAGCCCCGCGAACGAGACCGACGGCGCCGCCCGCGCCACCGTGCGCTTGCCCTGACGGACGGCGTCGGCATCGGGCCGGGTCGAGGTGGCGATCAGCACCAGCGCGCGCACGCGCCCGGGCGCCTGGCGCACCATCTCGCGCGCGACGTAGCCGCCCATCGAAAAGCCGATCAGGATGAAGGACGGCGGCGCCTCGGCCAATGCACGGCGCGCCAGGTCCTCGATGGTGGAATCGTGACGCAGGTCGGCATGCGCCAGCGGGCCGAAGGGGGCCAACCGGTCGCGCATGCCGTCCCACAGCGTCTCGTCGAGCATGTAGCCGGGAACCAGCAGGATAGTCATCGCGCCATCATAGCAAAGCGCGATGACGGGCGCGCCGGGCCGCCCGTCGGGCCGCCTTCCTGGGGCGTGGTGGCCCGCTTCCGCGCCGCTATCGGCTGACTCAGGTATTGCGCATCTGCGCCTGCGACACATTGCTGCCCGGCGGGACGCTCTGGGTCAGCCAGACGTTGCCGCCGATGGTCGAACCGGCGCCGATCGTGATGCGGCCCAGGATGGTGGCGCCGGCATAGATGACGACGTCGTCCTCGACGATCGGGTGGCGCGGCGTGCCCTTGACCAGGGCGCCGCTGTCGTCGACCGGGAAGCGCTTGGCGCCGAGCGTGACGGCCTGGTACAGGCGCACGCGCTCGCCGAGGACGGCGGTTTCGCCGATGACGACGCCGGTGCCGTGGTCGATGAAGAAGCTGCCGCCGATCTGCGCGCCGGGGTGGATGTCGATGCCGGTCAGCGAATGACCGATGTCGGCCGTCACCCGCGCCAGGAACGGCACGCCGAGGCGGGTGAGGCAATGCGCGATGCGGTGGTAGAGGATGGCGATGGTGCCCGGATAGCACAGCATGATCTCGGCCACCGAGGTCGCGGCCGGGTCGCCGGCCAGCGCGGCCTGCACGTCGGACACCAGCAGCGCGCGGATGGCGGGCAGGCTGGCGGCGAACTCGCGCGTGATGGCGCGGGCGCGCTCGGCCAGCACGGCGTCCTCGGTCTGGTCGTGCTCGAAGGACGAATCAGGCGAATGCGCGGGCGAAAAGCGCAGCGCGCGCCGCACCTGCTCGGCCAGGCGGTCAAGCGCCACGTTGAGCGTGTCGGCGACGAAGTAGTCGATGCTTTCGTCGTTCAGGTCGGGGCGGCCGTAATGGGTCGGGAACAGCGCCGCGGAAATGCCGTCCACGATCTGGCGCACGACTTCGCGTGACGGCAGTTCACGTACCCTGCCCTGGTGCCGGATATTGTGGGTGGATTCGCGCGAAGTGCGCAGTGCCTCGATGACGGGTCCGAGGTGCCACTGCACCGATCCGCCTTGATGGAAAAATTCGCTGTTCATTCGCCGAGCCTATACGATTCGTTTTTCAATGACTATGATTTTATTGGTATGTCGATATGTCTGCTTTGACCGGCTCGAAAACAGTCCCCGCCAACGGCAGAACTTGCCGTGCGGCAGTTTCTAAGGCAACATCCAGCACTGATTTTCTTTTGTAATGACACGACCATGAACCTGCCCTCCCACCAGCTCAGCATGACGGTGCTGATGACGCCCGACACGGCCAACTTTTCCGGCAACGTGCACGGCGGCACCATCCTGAAACTGCTCGACCAGGTCGCCTATGCCTGCGCCAGCCGTTACGCCGGCCGCTACGTGGTCACGATGAGCGTCGACCAGGTGACCTTTCGCCAGCCGATCCACGTGGGCGAGCTGGTGACCTTCCTGGCCGCCGTGAACTACACCGGCCGCAGCTCGATGGAAATCGGGATCAAGGTGATCGCCGAGGACATCCGCAGCAAGGTGGTGCGCCATGTGAACAGCTGTTTCTTCACGATGGTGGCGGTGGGCGACGACAAGAAGCCGGCGCCGATCCCGCCGCTGGAACCGTCGACGCCGGATGAACTGCGCCGCTTCGAGGAAGCCAAGGGCCGGCGCGAGTCGCGCCTGGCGCTGGAACGCGACCACGCGCAGCGGATCTCGCCCAAAGGGTGAGGCGGCGCGGGATTGTTTATCCGCCGCAAACGCTGCTATAATTGCGGCCTCTTGGCCTGGTAGCTCAGTTGGTAGAGCAGAGGATTGAAAATCCTTGTGTCGGTGGTTCGATTCCGCCCCGGGCCACCAAGAATTTCTTAGAACGCCAACCCATGCAGGTTGGCGTTTTTGCATCTGCGACTAAACGTCAGCGTGTCCGGTCCATTTCCGGATCCGTGCGCAACTCCGTGCGGCATGACGATTCAAGCGAATTGCGAATGGAGTGTTACGCCATTCAGGGCGTGACCGCCTTCGCCGCCTTCACAGCAGCTTTGAGTGCTTCTTCAGACGCACACACTGCAATAAAATCTTCCCACTTCACCTTCACTCCATTCTCTTTCTTTTTCTTGCCGTTGCACCAAACCAAACCGGTCATTGTGGCGTAGCAATCTCCCAGCTGGGTCGTGCCATCCTTACTCCGAACCTCCAGCTCGATCCCCTTTTGCTTTACCTGCATCGCTACTTCAAGCGACTTGATCCAAACTTCCATTTCACTCTTTCGATTTAAATTATTACAGTTTGTTAATTGTTTCATAATGCGCACGACCTATGCGCCGCCTGATCCCTCCTGGGAGTACAGAGTGAAAAATGCTCTGGAACGACTTTTTAAGGATTTCGTCGACTTTTCAATGCCATTTTAAAACACGCTAAAATTAATAAGAGGAAAATTTGTGCTATACAGCCTGTGGCATCTCCTCTCTTTGCGCACCCTTTAGTTTGAGAACCAGAAGATGTTTGTTTTGCTCAAAGGTATAGATGGCAGCCAAAGGGATGGCCGTGATGAACATGCCCGAAAGAATTGCGGAGACTTGCGGATTGAATTTATTGAGCAGGGGCACTGACGCGATTCCTTGACTGATCACGCGCTGCACATAGACCCCTGCGACCGCCGATGCGGTTCCAAGCATGATCACTTGCAAAGCGGCGAGCTTGTCAGGTTCGTCACTGGCCAATACACGGACACAGCGCACAATGCTGAGCGTGCTTTCGCGGATGATGGAATAGATAAACGCCGGCATCTTCAGGATCAGAGAGATCAGTATCTGCGGAATCACGCTCAGGGCGCCCGAAACCCCCGCCTCCATGCCCAGCGCCTTCGCCTTGGCCCAGATCTGGCGCTCCTCGAAGCGCTCGCTCAAGCGGGCTGCAATCCGGTCCTTGCTGTCCCTGAATTCATCGATCATCCCGGCGCTGGAAACCAGCTTCACCTTTTTGAGCTCGTCCATGAAGACATCAATGGTCTCCACCACGATCAGGCCCACCACTTGTTGCGCCGCCATGGTGGCGCCGGTGACGGCCATTGAGCCCGCAATTCCCTTCACCGCTTCGATCTGGCCATCGCGATACGCTTGCTTGCTGTCGGCATAGGCCTGATCAATGGCCCGTTTATCCACCACATGCTCTTCGCCGGATCCTTTGATGGTGACGATCACCTTGTTCGGATCGGTAGGATGGGGTTTGCCAAATTTATCGAGCCAGTCGTAGACGTCCAGATTGCTTTTCTGGCTATTCAGATTGCGGTTCGCATACACCAGGTTGCGCGGATCGTTCATCACGTCGCCTAGTTCCTTATCGGTGAGGCCTGCTTTCAACAGCATGCTCTGGAAGATCTCATTCTTCGAAGTGACATGGTCGACGGAAACTTTGGTACCGCGGGATTTTTCATAGACCAGCGGCGCGTCTGGGTTGTAGCCGTTTTCGAAAACGGTGCCATCCGGCGTATTTCTGTTAGGTTTCAGGGCGCCATAGTTTTCATGCTTGTCACCGACCAGATCCTGGCGCGATGTACGGAAGGTATCGTAGCTGTCGGTAAGCTTGTCATACTTGGCCTGGCTTTTATCGTCCAAGATGTTCCCCAGCACGAACGCCGCTATCGCCCGACGCACCGCTTCGTTGCGGCATTGCTCGTAGATATCTTCCATAGACTGCGCAGGGACGGGAAGCTTGTTACGGATGTCGTTGACCATCTCGAAAGTGGACTTGTCCACCTCGAAGGTACTGCGAATGTAATGATGAAATTTGTTTGCCGATTCCTTTGCGAAACTGACAGCAGCTTCCCTAGATTCATCGAGATCGAAATTGCGCACTGTATCCGCTGCTTTCCCGACCATTTCACCGGCGCTCTCCCTCAGCCCGGACGCTGCCGAGTGGGCATGCTGCCTGGCGCCCTCGTAGTCGAATTCACGCACAGCATCGGCGGCATTGCTGGTGACCTCAGCGGCCATTTGAGCGATCTTGCTACCGGCTTCACCGGCCTTGGCATTCCATCCGCTGGCCGAGTCCTGCAATGTGTCCTTGGCACTCTCCAGCTTGTCTTTTGCAGCGGAGGCTGCGTTCTTGAGTGAATCCAAATTCAGCCGTTTTCCGAACAGTCCCATTTTTTTCTTCCCTCGCTTCTGCAATGGGAAAAGTATATCTTGCCATAAGAAAATAATGGGATTTCTGAACAGAATGTGCTGTAACCCGGCCGCGATGCGTCAGGCTCGCGATGTCGATATGACATCAACCCGGCGATGGTAGGACAATACCTGTAGCGCAAAAATGTTTTTCTTAGGCATCGTGACAGAATAGATAACACTTGTCACGTTGTTCACTCCTCGCAGTTTTGGACCTTGTAGTCGAGTTCGGCCACCACGGATTGTCCTCTGCCGGTCTTCTCAGCAATTCTCAACAAACTATGTGGCGAACCGGACACCGCTGCATCAGGAAGTTATCTAGCCCCTGCTCCTTGCGCACTTGAACCGACCGTTCCACTGCCCGTCTATTGCGCGGATTTCGCCAACCCGAGCGGCCATTATGTTTGTTAAGGGAATACGGTATGGACAGGCAGAACCACAGCGCGATGCGCCAGCGGGCCTGCCGCCGTGTTGTATCGGCAACGCTCCACGCCAGATCGGCGAGCAATAGCAGAACCTCTGCCCGGCAAATCGCTGAGGCCGTGACAGACGCGGCGCGAATATTGAAAATCCTTGTGTCGGTAGGTGTCAAGTCCCGCCTGTTCATAAACCCGCTTAACGAATAATTCCGGCCGTCTTTGTTGCCATTCCTTGAGTGCGAGGATGGGCGTCTTTGCATC
>NZ_JBWBRF010000026.1:0-42472 GCF_056279385.1 Massilia sp. UYP34
TTGGACGGGGCCTGCGTGGTCTCGGTCATGGTGGTTTTTATATGACGGATTTTTTCGGGATCGAGGGCGGCGCTTCAGCGCCGGTGCGCGGCAGCGATCCGGGCAAGCCGAAGGTGGAGGCAACGGCGGCGGACCTGCCTGCACTTGCGGCGCCATAGGTGTGCAGGGCCGTCGCGCCGCCCGCGGATTTGCCCGCGAGATTGCCCGTAACATGGGCCATGCCCGCCTGGCCCACCGACGCCAGCAATGCTTGCGCGCCGCCTTTTGGCAGCGACTGCACTGCGTCCGCCGCTTGCTGCGTCGCTTGCGCAATCGCGCCGAACTTGCCGGCCGCACCGTTGAGCGTGCCTGCTGCCGCACCGGCGCCAGTCTCGGACAGCGCCACGGCCGGCCATTCGGTTCCCTGGCCGAAGTAGCTGCCTTCATCCCACGGGTCGCGCGGGTCCTTGCCGTAGCTGACTGTGGCCATCCCCATTGGCAGGCCAGCCACGCTGGCAAAGCCATTGCCGTCGAGCGTCCCCTGGTGGACGCCTCCTTCGGCGTCGACGACGGTATAGTCGCCTCCCTGGATGCCTTGTTTCGTGCCGCCTTCCGGGTTCACGTACTGGTGATACAGCGCAAGCTGTCCCGGGGGCAGCTGGACGGGCTGCGGCAAGGCCGGCGTGCCTTC
Source organism: Massilia sp. UYP34 (assembly GCF_056279385.1). Lineage (NCBI taxonomy): Bacteria > Pseudomonadati > Pseudomonadota > Betaproteobacteria > Burkholderiales > Oxalobacteraceae > Massilia > Massilia sp. UYP34. Next base: position 671 of record NZ_JBWBRF010000026.1, read on the forward strand.
GCTCTTGCCGGGGTCGAAGCTGTGATGCGCCGCGTGCTGGCGCAAGGTGCCGCCCGTGCCATGGACGATCCCCGATGCGTTCCAGCGGCTGAAACTGGTGCCGCCGTTGATCACCACTTCTTCCTTTGCCGTGATCGTGATCCGGTTGGCGGTATGGGTGATGTTGAGCTTGGCCAGGATGTTGACGCTGTCCTTCAAGGCCGTGATGTCGATGTCGGCGCTCGCCGCCACCAGCTTCATGCCGGCCTTGTAGGCAAACATGCGCACCGCTTCCTTGACGCTGACGAGCAGGCTCTTGCCCGCGCTCAGGCTGGCATGGCCGCCGCTGGTCAGGGCGGTGTGCTCCACGCTCATCAGGTGGGTGGAGCCTTGCGTGCTGGTTTCGATGCCGGCGGGGCTGGCCAGAACCAGGTGGGGAGCCTGGAATTCCGGGAATTCGCCTTGTGCCGGGGCACCTCCCTTGCCCTTGATGGCGTCGACCTGCGCCTGCAGCGCGGCGACGACCTGATCCTGGTCGCCTGCCTGATGCGCCTGCGCCTGTTGCGCAACCTGCGACAGGCTGTCGTGCAACTCGTGGCCTTGCGCCATACGCGCCAGCGTCTCCGCCATGTCGGCGATATGGGCGCGGGCGTTCGGCCGTCCTTCGGTGCTGAGCAGCAGGCCCTGCTGCGCCCGCACCGCACCAATGCCGTCGGTGCGCAGCTCGAAACCCTGGCCGCGCGCATCCTTGCGTCCGGCGTTGTCGTCGATGCGGTTGATATGGCCAAGACTGAGCTGGCTGGCCAGATGGTCGCTCTTGAGCTGCGCCTGGATCTTTCCCTGTGTGTCATCGAGCACCAGGTGATTGCTGCGTCCGCCGGGCGTGTTGCCGCCCTCGGCGGTCAGCTCCCGGCTCCTGAGCCCCGTCAAGGCCTGCTGTTCGGGCAGCTTCCACGGCGGCATATAATTCTGGTTATATACGCAGCCGGTCACAATCGGATGGTCGGGATTGCCATCGAGCCATTGCACAATCACTTCCGATCCCACCCGCGGATGGCTGGCTAGACCCTTTTCGCCGCCGGCCCAGTTGCTGCTTACCCGTACCCAACAGCTGCCGCTTTCGTCCCGGTCCCAGTGAAACTTGACCTGGATGCGCCCGTACTGGTCCACGTTCAGGCTCCCCTGGCCTTGTGGACCGACCACGGTGCCGGTCTGCAGGGCCAGCAGCCTGGTATCCGTGCTGTTGAAGCCGCGCCCGGGCCGCCAAGGCAAGGCCTTGCTCAGGCAGAGCAGGCGGTTCTTGTACTCGGCGGGCGCACTCTTACCTTGCAGGTAATTGTTGCTGGCTTCGTGGTGCACTTCCAGGATCAGGAACTCGCTGTCGGCGCTTTCGCTGAAATGCTCAAACAGCCTGAACCACCTGCCTGGGGCGACGCACCGGTTGTTGCCTTGTGCTTCGACCAGCCTGGCGCGGGCTTCGATTTCTTCCATGCGCAATTGGGCAAGCTGGTAGGCGCCGGACTGGTGCTTGAATCCGTAATGCCCCTCGTAGCCGTGCACCTCCAGTCGCGGAATATCGCCCTGCTGGTTGATGGTGACGGTATCCGCATGGATCGGGCGCGGATTCTTGAAGTCGAAGCCGCTGACCACCGCTTGTCCCGAGGCGCACTGGCGCCGCGGGCTCCAGTCGCCGATGGCATCCTCGTCGACCGCACCGCCGGCGCGCTGAAAGCGGATGCCGGGCGATGGCCCGTCGATCGGCGCCGCGGCGTGGGTGTCGTCAGAGACCGTGAGCGTATGACCTTCGCTGCCGTGCTCGTACCAATAGCTGTAGCCCGCCGCTTCCCAGCGCCGGCACAGGTAGTTGTGATCGGTCTCGTCCCATTGCGTGGCCATCGTGAACTGCGGCTGTTCGCCGGCGACTTTCCACTCCCACACAGGCAGGCGACCGTAGCCGGTGAAGATCGTTTCCGCCTGCTCGCGCAAGCCTTGCGCATGGAACAGCCGGTTGTTCCGGCGCAGGCGCGTGTACGCCAGCCATGGCTCGAGGATGGCTTCATAGAAGGCCACGCCGCCATCCGTCTTGACCAGCATGAACGACGTGACATAACCGGTGAACGGACGCAGGCTGCCGTCAGCCTGAACGAGCGAGACGCACAGCAGCTTGCCGTGCATCGACTCGAGTTCGATCCTGGCGTCGTCGCTCAGGAGTTCCACCTTGAATGCGAAGTCGCGCGACAAGTATTCCGTGCCGACGAACCGGTTCACCATCAGCCTGGCCTGCGGGCCGTCGTTTTTCGGGAACGAGATGCGCAGCAGGCGGGTGTGTTGGTGAGATTCCAGCAGTGCTTGCAGGTCAGTCATCGTGTTTACTCATCGATGCGGGTACAAGGAAATTTTTGTAATTATTCAGGTACTTGCAACGACGAAACTTGCGTAGTCTCAACGATGAGAGCGCGAAGTGAAACGCTTAGCTGGCGCTACCAGGCGAACGAGTTCGACAGGCAATCGACCGCATCAGATTTTTTGGGGGGAAAGCTGTGGGCTGATATCGCATGTGCAGTGCGATGAAACCGAAGGGGTTGCTGACGGACGGGCCGTTCGGTGCGCTCGATGCGTTGATGCGGCATCTGCAGGACGAGCTACCGAGAATGGTGGCCGCGACCAGGTCGACCGAGGATGGGAGGGGGAGGGGAGCTGGCGCTGGACGCGCTTTTTACCGAGCACCGCAAGGCGGTGCTGGAATTCCTGTGTCGCCAGAAGGCGCGCCCAGCGGCCAAGCCGCCTGCATACGCGCCAGGGATGGAATCAGGGCGCTTTCTTCTTCTGCACCTGACGCTGCTGCTGCTTGCGCTGCGTCTGGTTGCGGTTCTGCTTGGCCTCGTACAGCGCCACGGCGTCCAGCTTGGCCTGGGCGACCGTACGCAGCTCTTCGTTGTCGTCGTGGGCGACGAAGTAATCGTTGGCCTGCGCGTCGACCACCAGCTTGATCGCGGCTTCGTCGTCGAGGTTGTAGATCTCGGTAAGCAGGGTCGTTACTTCATCAAGAAAGTCTTCATAAGTCATGGCGCGATCGTCCTGGAACAAAAAGGGAATAATAGAATGAAAAACAGGCTGAAAACAAAAACGCCAACCCGAAGGCTGGCGTTTTCGTTGAATCTTTGGTAGGCCGTGCGTGGCTCGAACACGCGACCAACGGATTAAAAGTCCGCTGCTCTACCAACTGAGCTAACGACCCGAAGAAACGAGATTATAGGGCCCGTCCTCGAAGCTGTCAATTGCCGAGCCCGATCGGTGCCAGCCCAATCAGGGCGATGCCATCGCCCTGACGGTTATTTCAGCGACGCCAGCCGATCGCGCGCCGTCTGCGCCGCGCTCGAGTCCGGATACCTGGACACCAGCGTCTGCAGCGACTTCTTCGCGTTCTTGTTGTCCTTCAGGAGGGCGTAGCTGCTGGCGATGTTCAGCATGGCGTCCGGCACCTTGGCGCTGTCGGCATACGTGGTGGTCACGACCTGCTGGGCCGCGATCGCCCTCTTGTAGTCGCCCAGCGCGTAATAAGTGTTGCCCAGCCAGTACTGCGCGTTGGACGCATAGGGCGATTGCGGATACTGCTTCACGAATTCCTGCAGCGCGCTCGATGCGCCTTTGTAGTCGCCGGACTGGAACAGGGCGGTGGCGGCCTCGTAGGCGGTCTTCTCGGTGGGCATCACTTCGGCGGTCTGGCCGTCGATGACTTCCTGGCGCGGCTCGAACCGTTTCAGGCGCGCGTCGAGGTCGGCGTACAGCTGCTTCTGGCTTTCCTGGGCCTTGGACAATTCGTTCTGCAGCACTTCGATCTGGCCGCGCAGACGGGCGATCTCGCGCATGGTCTGCTCGTGCTGGTTCAGCATCTCGATCTGGACCGTCTTGTCCGATTTGCCGTCGATGCGCGTGGTCAGGTCGCGCGTGATGTTGTCGACCTTGGTGCGCAGGTCCAGGATGGCCTTGCGCGCCTCGTTGTCATCGAACGGGCCGGCCACGGCATGCAGCGGCATCCACAGGGCCAGCACGAGGCAGGCGAGGCGGGACGGAGACAGTTTGATCATAAGCGTTGCTCTTTCTAAACCGGTTGCTGAGATAAAACGGGGCGGGTAGCAGTCTGCACTGCGTCCCGCCCCCTGTCAATCAACGCTGATCGGCTGGATCAGCCGGATTGATTACTGATAAACGATGTCAGCGCGGCGGTTTTCAGCCCAGGCTTCTTCGTTGCTGCCGGTTGCTTTTGGCTTTTCTTCGCCCAGCGAGACAGCTTCCATCTGGCCTTCCGACACGCCCAGCGACGCCATCGAGCGACGGACGGCTTCGGCACGCTTCTGGCCCAGGGCCAGGTTGTACTCGGTGCCGCCGCGTTCGTCGGTGTTGCCCTGGATCAGGACTTTACGCGAGGTGTTCTTGGTCAGGTAGCCCGAGTGGTTCTGCACCACTGGCTGGCCGTCGGCGCGGACCACGAAGCTGTCGTAGTCGAAGTAGACGCTGCGGTTGGCCAGGACGCCTTTTGGATCGTTCAGTGGATCGACGGTGCCGGTTTCCACTGGACGGATGTCACGGCTGTCAGCCACTGGTGCTGCTGGCTCTGGCGACTTTTCAACGACTGGGGTTTCGTCCAGTTTGGTTGGCGACGAGCAAGCGGCCAGCAGGGCGGCAGCGGAAGCGATGAAAGCGAGACTCTTGAAGTTGCGCATGGATTTTCTCCTGTTCTGGTTAAGGTTTTACTTCTTACTTCATGAAAGGACCCCAGCTGGGCTCCCGAATGTTTCCCGCTTTGGTCGTCAAGCGTTGCTTGACCCGTCCATCCACAGACACCACTGCAAGCGAGACGCGCCCGCCGCCCTTGGTTGCATACATGATGTACTTGCCGTTAGGCGAAAAACTCGGTTCGGTGGCCCCATCGGCCAGGCGAAGTTCCCGGCCGGTCGCCAGGTCCATCGCATATAAGGAGAAAGCGCCGCCGCGCTGTGAAATCCAGGCCAGCGTCTTGCCGTCGGACGACACGCGCGGGCTGATATTGTAATTGCCGTTGAAGGTCACGCGGGTGGCATTGCCGCCCGCGACGCTCATCTTGTAGATCTGGGGACCGCCGCTGCGGTCGCTCGTGAAATAAATGGTCTGGCCATCCGCCGAGAACTGAGGCTCGGTATCGATCGCCGGATTGTTGGTCAGGCGACGATGGCCGCTGCCGCTCGAATTGACGCTGTAGATTTCGGTATTGCCGTCCTGCGACAGGGCGACGGCCAGGGTGGAGCCGTCCGGCGACCATGCTGGCGCGGAGTTGTTGCCCTTCTGGTTCGAGATCACGTTGCGGCGACCGGTCATCAGGTCTTGCAGGTAGACCACCGGCTTGCGGTTTTCCATCGAAACGTAGGCAACCTTCATGCCGTCCGGCGACCAGGCCGGCGAGATGATCGGCTCCTTGCCCTGGGTGGCGATGATCTCGTTCTCGCCGTCGGCGTCGGCCACGGCCAGCGCGAAGCGGTTGGCCGCGCGGTCTTCCTTCACGTACGCGATGCGGGTCGAGAAGATGCCGCGCACGCCGGTCAGTTTTTCGTAGACGTCGTCGGCGATGCGGTGCGCCTGCAGGCGGGTGTAGCGCGGCTGCACTTCACCGCCCAGTTGCGAGATTTCGCCGCCCTTGACGGTGTCGAGCAGCTTGTAGCGGATCGCAAAGCGGCCGTCAGGCTGGCGCGCCACGCTGCCGACCACCAGCGCGTCGGCGCCGCTGGCCTTGAACGCGCCCAGGTTCACCTGGCCGGCGTCGGCATCGCTGATCACCCGGCCGGCGTCGATGACCTTGAACACGCCGCTGCGCTCGAGGTCGGCGCGGATGATGGCCGACACCTTGTCGGGGGCGACGGATTCGTCGGCAAAGGCGGCAATGGCCACAGGGATCTGGTTGCTGCCGACGCCGGCGATTTCGATCTGGATCTGCGCATTGGCTGTAGTCCCTATTGCGAGGGAAACGCTGAACAGCAAAATGTGAAGTTTTTTCATGGTGTCTCTAGTAAAACTGGTTCGAACCGAATCAATCGTAATCTTTCATCGAGAAATTCACGTCAAGCGTACGCTCCACGGTCCCGTCCTTCTTCTTGGGAAGCGGAGATGCTTTCTTGATACCATTTTCCACTGCTCTGTCAAATTCCGGCACACCGCTGCTTTTCACCAGGCGCACCGACATGATTTCGCCGGTTGGCAGTTGCTCCACCCGGAAAGTGGCGCGCGGATTGCCGGCCACGTCGGTATTGCCCGGGTACGCCGTCGCGCTCTTGATCGCGGCCGTGATCGCGGCGACATAGCCGCCATCGCTGCGCGGACCGGTCGATTTCGCCGCCGTGCCGGTGCTGCCCATGGCGCCGGCCATGCGCTTGAGCTCTTCCTGACGGAATTTCTCCAGCTTGGCGGCCTCGGCCTTGGCGGCAGCGGCTTCCTTCCGCTTTTTCTCGGCAGCAGCAGCGTCGGCCTTCTTCTTCTCTGCGGCTTCCTGCTTCTTGCGTTCGGCTTCCGCGAGTTTCTTCTTCTCGGCTTCGTCGCGCTTCTTCTGCTCGGCCTTCTGCTCGATCTCTTCGCGCTTCTTCTCTTCGGCTTCCTTGCGCTTCTTCTCTTCGGCAGCAGCCTTCTTCGCTTGTTCTTCCTTGCGCTTCTTTTCCTCGCGCAGCGCGATCTCCGGATCCGGCGTCGGCGCAGGACGCTCCACCACCGGCTCCGGTGGGGGCGGCGGCGGCGGTTCCGGCGCGGGCTCGGGTTCGGGCTGCGGCTCGGGTTCCGGCGCCGGCTCGGACGGCAATTCGGGCGCCGCCGCGGTTTGCACCGACATATCCCATACCTCGGCCTCGACCGAGACCGGATTGACCTTCTGCCAGCTCACGCCGATCGCCAGGAAGGCCAGCAGCGCCGCGTGCACCGCCACCGCCAGCAAAAACGATGGCAGTGGTTTCGGTTCGGGCGGCACGTAGTAGGGCGTGCCGTCGTTGACTGACTTCTTTGCGGTCATATCTTCGGCGTCACTGGGTGGCCAGGCCGACCCGGTTGATGCCCATCTTCTTGGCTTCCGAAATCAGCTGGATCACGTCGTCATACTTGCTGTCGCGGTCGCCTGCAATCAGGACCGGAAAGTCCGGATGCTCTTCGTGCAGCGCGCGCAGGCGCTGCAGCAGGGCGGAGCGGTCGGCCACTTCGTCCGGGGCCACCTTTACCTTGCCGTGCACGCCGATCGACAGCTTGTTGCCGGGCTCGATGGAAATCTGGATATACGTGTCCGGCGGCAGCGCGGATTTCTCGGCGCGCGGCAGATTGACGACACTGGGCGCCTCATTCGCCGGCACCGCCATGAAAATGATGAGCAGCACCAGCATCACGTCGATATACGGCACGACGTTGATCTCGGACTTGAACTTGCGGCGACGTCCGCCGCGCATGCTGCTGGAAAATGCCATCCCGATGCTCTCCCGGTTCTCGTGGGCGGATCAGCGCGACTGGCGCTGGAGGATGTTCGAGAATTCCTCGACGAAGCTCTCGAAGCGGTTCGCCAGGCGGTCGATGTCGTGGGTGAAGCGGTTGTACGCGACCACGGCAGGGATTGCAGCGAACAGGCCGATCGCGGTCGCGATCAGCGCTTCGGCGATGCCGGGAGCGACCACCGCCAGGGTGGCCTGCTCGACGCTGGCCAGGCCGCGGAACGAGTTCATGATGCCCCACACGGTGCCCAGCAGGCCGATGTACGGCGAGACCGAGCCGACCGACGCCAGGAAGTTCAGGTGGGTGTCGAGCGAATCGAGTTCGCGCTGGAACGAGGCGCGCATGGCGCGGCGGGCGCCGTCGAGCACCGAGTTCATGTCCAGGGCTTCGCGCGACGCCTGCTTGCCCTTGATGAACTCGCCCATGCCGGCCTCGAAGATGCGGGCCAGCGGGCCGCTCTGGTCGCGCTGGCTGCTGGCGCTCTGGTGCAGGGTGTGCAGGTTGCCGCCGGCCCAGAAACTGCGCTCGAACTGCTCGGTCTGCATGCGCGCGGCGCGGATCGCGAACACCTTGCGGAAGATATAAGTCCAACTCACGATCGACAGCACCAAGAGCAAGGCCATGATCAGCTGCACCAGTATGTGGGCATTGGCGATCAGGGATACAAACGAGAGGTCGTGGGTTGCGGTCATGGCTCAACTTATAAGATTTTTCAGGCGGCACGCATTTTAGCAGCCACGTCGTCGGGCAGGGGGCGGGGACGCGTGGTTCTGACGTCAACGCAGCCGATTTTCACGCTGGCCGAATTGAGCAGCACCTCGCCGCGCCATGCTTCCTGGAGAAACTGGACCGAGGCGCCGCCCACTTTCGTCACGCTGGTGCGGATGCTCAGTTCATCGTCGAGACGGGCGGCGAAGCGGTAATCGAGAGTCATGCTCCTGACGACGAACGCCGTGTGGTCCGCGTCGATCAGCGCTTGTTGCTCGATCCCGAGCGCGCGCAGGAACTCGGTGCGGCCGCGCTCGAAGAACTTCAGGTAGTTGGCATAATAGACAATGCCTCCGGCGTCGGTATCTTCGTAATAAACCCTGACTGGCCAGTTGTACACTGAAGGCATTCTTTGGTGCCAAATAAATGAAATCGGGAAACATTTTACGCGACTTTCCACTTTAATATGTACGCTGACGTACGTTGCAAGCGGAAAAATTTTGCGTTTGGATAGCACGGGCTCGTGCTTTTGAGCAGTAGTAGACTTGAAACGTGGTTAAAAGACCAATCACTGTAACACTTTCTCACAAATGACAGGCGGGTGATTGGTCTTGCTGGGCCGGGCATGCGGATGAGGCAATACATGCGCGACGGGAGGCGTGCGCCGCCCGGTCAACCCCGGCGTACGTTCAACGGCGAGAACCCCTGGCAAGTCGGCATCAGCTCGATGCTGTTGACGTTGACGTGCGGCGGCAGCGTCGCGATCCAGAAGGCGGTGTCGGCGATGTCCTTCGCGGTCAGCGGTTGCGTGCCCTCGTAGACCCTGGCCGCGGCGGCGTCGTCGCCCTTGAAGCGCACGTTCGAGAATTCGGTGCCGCCACACAGGCCGGGCGCGATATTGGTGGCGCGCACGCCGGTTCCGGCCAGGTCGGCGCGCAGGTTCAGCGTGAACTGCTCGACGAAGGCTTTGGTTGCGCCATACACATTGCCGCCCGGGTAAGGATAGTGGCCGGCGACCGAACCGATATTGATCACCAGGCCGCTGCCGCGCGCCACCATGTCCGGCAGCACGGCGCGGGTCATGGTCACCAGGCCCTGGCAGTTGGTCGCGATCATGGTTTCCCAGTCTTCCAGCGGCACTTGATGGGCCGGCGCCGTGTTCAGCGCCAGGCCGGCATTGTTGACCAGCACGTCGATGGGTTGCCAGTCGGGCGGCAGGCTGGAGAGAGCAGCCTCGATCGAGGCGCGGCTGGTGACGTCCAGGGTCACGGCCAGCGCCTGGTCGCCCAGTTCGCGCGCCAGGTCCGCGAGGCGGTCGGTGCGGCGCGCGGCGAGGACGACGCGGTGGCCGTGCGAGACGAAGGTGCGCGCCATTTCGGCGCCGAAGCCGGCCGATGCGCCGGTGATGAAGACGATCATGATGGGTCCTTGGATGGCAACAGAGTGACAGGCGGGAAAGGCAAGGCGCGCTGCCGAACCATAAAATTGTAGCCGAAACGACCACGAGCGCGCTGGAGGCCGCGGTTTCTCGGCCGGCACAGCGGTTTCCTTGCCCTGCGATGGGGAGTTCAGTACAATTTGGAGTCCTTACGTCTCACGTAACTGGCGAAATACCGCGTGTGCGTACCAATCGGATGCGCGGCGCGGCAAAGGTGGGCACCCACCGGGGAACGTGAGACGCCATACGCCGTTCGCCTGGGCAGCCATCAACCGGTACGCGTTCGATCGCGGCTGCCTGCGCCCGTGCCTACGGCCCGCCCCGGCTCCCGCCATTCGACGCCACCAGTTGCCTGGATTACTATCGATTGGAGTTTTACATGTTTGCCAAAGACCATACGCTCGCCAATATCGACCCGGAACTGTGGGATGCAATTCAAAAAGAAAACGTTCGCCAGCAAGACCACATCGAGCTGATCGCTTCCGAGAACTACACCTCGCCGGCCGTGATGGAAGCGCAGGGCTCGCAGCTGACCAACAAGTATGCCGAAGGCTATCCGGGCAAGCGCTACTATGGCGGCTGTGAATACGTCGACGTCGCCGAGCAGCTGGCGATCGACCGCCTGAAGCAACTGTTCGGCGCCGAAGCCGCCAACGTCCAGCCGAACTCGGGTTCGCAAGCCAACCAGGGCGTGTTCTTCGCCATGCTCAAGCCGGGCGACACCATCATGGGCATGTCGCTGGCCGAAGGCGGCCACCTGACCCACGGCATGGCGCTGAACATGTCGGGCAAGTGGTTCAACGTCGTCTCGTACGGACTGACCGCCGAAGAAGACATCGACTACGACGCGCTCGAAAAGCAGGCGCACGAGCACAAGCCGAAGATGATCATCGCCGGCGCGTCGGCATTCGCGCTGCGCATCGATTTCGAGCGCATCGCCAAGGTGGCCAAGGACGTCGGCGCTTACTTCATGGTCGACATGGCCCACTACGCCGGCCTGATCGCAGCCGGCGAATACCCGAACCCGGTGCCGTTCGCCGACTTCGTCACCTCGACCACCCACAAATCGCTGCGCGGCCCGCGCGGCGGCATCATCCTGATGAAGGCCGAGCACGAGAAGGCCATCAATTCGGCGATCTTCCCGGGCATCCAGGGCGGTCCGCTGATGCACGTGATCGCCGGTAAAGCCGTCGCGTTCAAGGAAGCGCTGTCGCCGGAATTCAAGGAATACCAGCAGCAGGTCGTCAAGAACGCCAAGGCACTTGCTGAGACTCTTATCGCACGGGGCCTGCGCATCGTGTCGGGCCGCACCGAATCGCACGTGATGCTGGTCGACCTGCGCGCCAAGGGCCTGACCGGCAAGGAAGCGGAAGCGATCCTGGGCCAGGCTCACATGACCTGCAACAAGAACGGCATCCCGAACGACCCGCAGAAGCCGTTCGTCACCTCGGGCATCCGCCTGGGCAGCCCGGCCTTCACCACCCGCGGCTTCAAGGAAGAAGACGCGGTCACCGTGGGCAACCTGATCGCCGACGTGCTGGACAACCCGCATGACGCCGCGACCATCGAGCGCGTGAAGGGCGAAGTCAAGAAGCTGACCGACAAGTACCCGGTCTACGCGCGTTGATCGCATCTCCCCCGGCCGGTTCGCCGGCCGGGTAACAGCAGCATCCTTGCAGTAACCCGGCGCCATGAAATGTCCCTTTTGCCAGCATGAAGAAACACAGGTCCTCGATACCCGCGTATCCGAGGAGGGGGACGCCATTCGGCGCCGGCGCCGCTGCGGCAAGTGCGACAAGCGCTTCACGACCTACGAGCGCATCGAGCTGTCGATGCCGATCATCGTCAAGAAGAATGGCAGCCGCACCGAATTCGCCTCCTCCAAGCTGCGCGGCAGCCTGATGCTCGCCCTGAGGAAGCGCCCGGTGGCGGCCGAGGCGATCGACCGCGCCGTCGCGTCGATCGAGGAAAAGCTGCTCACCAGCGGCCGGCGCGAAGTCGAGAGCGTGCATGTCGGCGAGCTGGTGATGGAAGAGCTCAAGCGCCTCGACAAGATTGCCTACATCCGCTTCGCTTCCGTCTACAAGAATTTCGAGGACCTGGATTCCTTCCAGGCGGCGCTGGCCGAAGTCGGGCATCAGCGCAAGCTCGACAACTGACGTCGTTTCCAAGTTCCGTTTCTTGCCCGGCGCACGCTTGCGTCCACGCATGAGCGCCTGAGTCCGGCCTGATAACTTCTCTGCTCGCACATCGTTAGCGAAAGGAGTGGCATGCAGGCGCGTCTCCCCGGCAGCCCGGGCGGCTTCACCATGGTCGAAGTCCTGGTGGCCTTGTTCGTGCTCGCGATCGGCGTGGTCGGCGCCAGCGCGGCGCAGCTGGCCGCGCAGCGCACGCGCCAGCATGCCGCATTGACCTCCGAGGCGGCGCTGGTGGCCACGTCACTGGCCGCGCGCATGCAGGCCAACACCCACGTGGCAAGCCTGCCGGACGGCTCCAATCCCTATCTGCCGTTTGACTACCAGGCGCTCGCCGCCGGCCTGCCGGCGGGCGGCGCCCCGTGTTTCGGCGCGGGCGCCTGCGATCCCCTGGCGCTGGCCGCCTTCGACCTGCACGAGACGCGCCGGGCGCTGCACCGGGGCTTTCCCTCGGGCCGCATCGTGCTCTGCCGCGACGGCGCGCCGTGGGATGCCGGGCACGGCCGCTACCGATGGGCGTGCAGCGGAGAAGAGACGGCGCCGGTGGCGATCAAGATCGGCTGGCATGGCACGCAGGACGGGCCGGGCTACGTGTTGCTGGTGGCGCGATGAAGGCCCGCAAGAAGACAGGCGGCCCACGCCACCGCTACCGCCAGGCCGGCCTGACGATTGCCGAACTGATGGTGGCGATGGCGCTCGGCCTGGCGGTGCTGCTGGCGAGCGGCTCGCTCTTGATTACCAGCGTGCGCGCGCACGCCGCCGTCACGGAGGCGACCGAGATGGACGACAGCGGCCGCTACGCCGTGGATGCGCTGGCGCGCGCCATCCGCCTGGCGGCGCACGTCGACTGGGCGGCGCATCCGGGCGCCGATCCGGCGGCGCCGGCGCGGCTGGCCGGCCTGGACGCCAGTTCGCTGGAGCGGTCCGGCCCCGGCATCGAGGCAACCCTGCCCGACGAAGCCAACGGCAGCGACGTGCTGGCCGTGCGCTTTTCCGGCAGCGGCGCGCCGCCCGGTGGCGACGGCGCCACCCTCGATTGCGCCGGTTTCCCCGTGCACCGCGACGAAGAAGGCTGGAGCATCTTCTATGTCGCGCGCAATGCCCAGGGCGATGCCGAGTTGCGTTGCAAGTACCGGGGCGCGAGCAACTGGTCGTCGGATGCGGTGGCGGGCCGGGTCGACGGCTTCCAGGTGCTGTACGGCCTGGATGCCGACGGCGACCGCGTCCCGGAGCGCTACGTCAATGCGACCGAGCTGGGCGCGCTCGATGCGGCGCTGGCGCCGGTCGGGGCCACGCCCGACGAACGCGCGGCCGATTTGCGCCGGCGCACGCACTGGAAGCGGGTGGCGCTGGTGCGGGTCGCGCTGCTGCTGCATGGCCCGCGGCTCGATCCCGGCGCTCACTCCGACATCGTCTACGACCTGTTCGGTCCGGACCATGGCGCCGCCTTTTCCACGGGCGACCAGGGCACCCGGCTGATGGGCGCGGCGCTCGACGACGGACGCGCGCCACGCATGCGCAAGGTCTATGGCGCGACGATCGCGTTGCCGGTGGCGCCGGATTGAACCCGCATGCGCACTTTCAACTCACGCAGGGAAGGCGGCGTCGCGCTCCTGACCGCCCTGGTGCTGATGCTGGCGGTGCTCATGACCGGCATCGCCTCCACCCGCGGCGCCCTGCAGGGAGCGCGTGCCGCCGCGCACGAACGCGACCGCGTGCTGGCGCTGCAGATGGCCGACGCCGCATTGCTCGACGCCGAGCGCGACATCGAAGGCGGCGCCGAACCCGGTTCGGCGCGGGCCAACGCCATCGCCGGCGGCAGCGCGGACGCCTTTGTCGCCGGCTGCGCTGGCGGGCGGCCGTACAACGGCTTGTGCGCCCACGCGGCCGATCCCGACCTGCTATCCGAACTGCTGGCCGACGACGACGGTCCGGCGATCCTGTTCGGCAGCTTCACCGGACTGAGCATGCCGGACGGCGAGGGCGCGCTGCCGCTCGCGGCGCCGCGCTACCTGATCGAGCTGATGCCGGCGACGCCCGATGGCCAGTTGTACCGCATCACGGCGCGCGGCGCCGGCAGCATGCCCGGCACCCATGCCGCGCTGCAAGCCTATTACCGCAAGCCGCCCGATGGTGGGCGGGGGCGGCGCGTCGGATGGCGCGAGCTCGGCAACTGGAGTGAAGCGTACGCGATGCCGGCCGCCACCGCGGCCGGCCACCCGACTGGAACGGACAGGCGAAAGGGTAGACGATGAGGCGCGGCAGCAAGGGATTCACCTTGGTCGAACTGATGGCCGTGCTGGCCATCCTCGCCATCCTGGCCGCGCTCGTGTATCCCTCGTACACGCAACAGATGGTCAAGGCGCGCCGCCTCGAGGCCCAGCTGGCGCTGCTCGACATCATGCAGCGCCAGGAGCAGTACCGCGCGCTGCATCATTCCTATCTGGCGTTCTCGATCGATAGCGAGGCCGCTGATGCCGGCCAGTTCCCGACCTGGACCGGCAACGGCGCCGCCGCCAGCGCCCATGAGCTGGACGGCTATGCCTGCCCCGGCCAGGAGATCGCCCACTGCATCGAGCTGCGCGCCCGGCCGGGCACCGCCAATGTCGACGCCGGCTTTGCCGACCCCGACTGCGGCGTCTTGACGCTCGACAGCACCGGCCGACAAACGGCCAGCGGTCCGGCGGCGCGCTGCTGGCCATGACGCTCGCCGTGAGACGGGGGATGAGGCAGTCGAAGAGACGGCCGATGAGCCGGCGTCGCTGCGCCGGCCTGTCCCTGGCCGAGCTGGTGGTGGTGCTGGGCATGGTCGCGGTCACGGCGGCGGTGGCCGCCCCCAGCCTGCACGACCTGGTGCGCGGCCAGCAGCTGCGCACCGCCGCCGGCGACCTGCATGGCGCGATCCAGTTCACCCGGTCGCAGGCGATCGCGCGCAACGAGCGGGTCAAGCTCACGCCCAACGACGAGGCGGGGCGCGACTGGTCGCGCGGCTGGACCGTCTACGTCGACCGCGACGACGACCGCCGGCCGGGCGAGGGCGACGAGATCCTGGCCGTGCGTCCTGCTCTTCCAGACGGCATGCAGGTCAGCTATTCCTTCACCAGCCCTGCGCCGCCCCAATACATCGCCTACAATGGCGCGGGGCGCAGCTGCAGCGATACGAACAGCGCGGCAGCGCGCCTCGGCACGCTGTCGCTCTTCCATGGCGGCGGGGTGCGCCGTATTAAAATCAATATGCTCGGGCGTGCGCGCCTGTGCAATCCCGCCCGCGAGGACGGGTGCGACGGCGCCGCGGCGCCGCCCTGAAGGAAAGACATGGCCACCAAAGATATGGCTGACAGCTACAGCGAACTGATCCTGAACGATACCGACGGCATGGCCCTGGCCCTGGACTGGGCGGCGCGCGGCATGTACATCACCGCGCCGAATCCGCGCATCGGCTGCGTGATCGTCAGGGACGGCGTCGTGATCGGCGCCGGCCACACCCAGCCCGCCGGCCAGGCACACGCCGAGATCCAGGCCTTGCGCGACGCCGCGGCGCGCGGCAACGACGTGCGCGGCGCCACCGCCTACGTGACGCTGGAGCCATGCAGCCACCACGGCCGCACGCCGCCATGTTCAAGCGCCCTGGTGCAGGCCGGCTTGAAGCGGGTGGTGGCGGCCATGGTCGACCCGAATCCGCTGGTGGCAGGGCGGGGCCTGGCCCAGCTCGAAGCCGCCGGCATCGAGGTCAAGGCCGGCGTGCTGGCCGAGGCTGCGCAGGAACTGAACGTCGGCTTCTTCTCGCGCATGGTGCGCGGCCTGCCGTGGGTGCGCCTGAAGGTGGCGGCCAGCCTGGACGGCGCCACCGCGCTGGCGGGCGGCGAAAGCCAGTGGATCACGGGCGAGCAGGCGCGCGCCGACGGCCACGCCTGGCGCGCGCGCGCCGGCGCGATCGTGACCGGCATCGGCACGGTGAAAGCGGACGACCCCCAGCTGACCGTGCGCGGCGTCGACACGCCGTTGCAGCCGCGCCGCGTGATCGTCGACAGCCGCCTCGAGATCGACCTGGGCGCGCGCATCCTGCAGGGCGAACCGTGCTGGATCGTGGCCGCCGTCGAGAACGCGGACAAGTCCGCCGCCCTGCGCGCCGCCGGCCACGAGGTGCTCATGCTGCCCAATGCGCGCGGCAAGGTCGACCTGCCGGCCCTGATGCGCGAGCTGGGCCGGCGCGAGATCAACGAGGTGCACGTCGAGGCGGGTTCCAGGCTGAACGCCTCGATGGTGCGCGAAGGCTGCGTCGACGAGCTGCTGGCCTACCTGGCGCCGAGCCTCATCGGGCCGGGGCAGGGCATGTTCGACCTGCCCGCGCTCGAGCGCCTGGCGGACCGTCGCCAGCTGCGCTTTCACGACGTGGCGCGCGTGGGCGACGACCTGCGCATCCTGGCCAGGTTCATCGAGCCGGCCGCCTGAACTGAACAAGAACCCACACGAAGGAATCACATGTTTACTGGAATCGTCGCCGCCGTCGGCAACATCACTTCCGTCGCGCCGCTGGCGGGCGGCCTGGACGCCGGCGTGCGCCTGGTCGTCGATGCCGGCCCGTTGCCATTGGCCGACGTCGCCCTGGGCGACTCGATCGCCATCAACGGCGCCTGCATGACCGTGGTCGAGAAGACCGACCGGGCGTTCACCGTCGACGTCTCGCGGGAGAGCCTGAACAAGACCGTGGGCCTGGAAGCCCAGGGTGAAGTCAATCTCGAGAAAGCGCTGACCCTGGCCGAGCGCCTGGGCGGCCACCTGGTCTCGGGCCACGTCGATGGCCTGGGCGTGGTGCACAGCTTCGAACCGGTCGGCGAGTCGTTCGAGCTGATCGTCGATGCGCCGCAGGAGCTGGCCAAGTTCCTGGCCTACAAGGGCTCGGTGGTGGTCAACGGCGTGTCGCTCACCGTCAACCGGGTCGACGACCTGGAAGCCGGTGGCCAAAAAGTCTGTCGCTTCTCGATCAACCTGATCCCGCACACGATCGAGGTCACCACGCTCAAGCACCTGAAGGCCGGTTCGCAGGTCAACCTCGAGATCGACCTGATCGCGCGCTACGTCGAGCGCATGCTGTCGGCACGGTGACGAAGCGCCGGACAACGGCCAGATGGCCGCGCCCGGCGTGACGAGACGAATCAGCTCCCGGGGACGGCCTGCATGCCGGCTTTCCGCGCCCGCGGCGCCTTGGCCACCTTGGCTGCGGCCTGCGTTTCCGGATTGAGTACCACCTGCACGTAGTTCTTCCTGTCGAAGTAGCGCCGCGCGGCCATTTTGATGTCGTCCGCCGTCAGGGCCTGCACCTGTTTTTCCACGGCGAGGATCGATGCCGGATCGGTCCCTTCGGTCAGGCTCGACTGCAGGTTCGCCACCCAGTAGCCGTTTTCGCGCAGCGAGCGCCGGTGGTTCTGGATCCAGCCGGTCTTGACCTTGTCCAGTTCGGCCGCGTCCGGGCCGTGTTCCTGCAGGCGCGCGATCTCGGCGAAGGTCGCGGCGATCACCTTGTCCACGTGTTCCGGTCCGGTCGGCAGGCTGATGCCGACCGAGTAGTTCCCGTACGGGATCTTGCTCAGGGTGCCGCTGGCGCCGCCGCCGTAGATCATCGCCATCTTCTCGCGCAGCACTTCGATGATGCGCAGATTGGTCACTTCGATCAGCGCCGACAGGCGCAGCTGCTCGGCTTCGGTGAATTCGGCCGGGCCGGTGAAGTTGAGCGCGATCGTGCTCTTCGGCTCGGTGCCGCTGCGCACCTCGCGCTTGACCACGCCAGTGGCCGGACGCAGGCCGACGTCGCGGTAGGCGACCGGGATATCCGGCGTCGGCAGGGTGCCGAGGTAGGTCGCCAGCAGCGGCCGGATCCGTTGCTCGTCGAAGCTGCCGACCAGGATGAAGGTCAGGTCCTTGGCACTCGAAAAGCGCTGGCGGAAGATGTCGATGCTGCGGTCCAGGTCGATCTTGGCGTATTCCTCGGCGTCGAGCGTGCGCGGCGCGCGCGGGTGGTTGTTGTACAGCGCCGCGACCAGCGCGTCGTTGAAGTAGCGTCCCGGCAGGCCGCTCTGGTTGCGCGCGATCTCGGCCTGCTTGTCGATATAGGCGTGGAACAGGCCCTCGTCGCGGCGCACGTCGGCGAACTTCAGCCACAAGAGCTGCAGCATGGTCTCGATGTCGGTGGCGCCGGAGGCGCCCGCGATCACGTCGGTATAGCTGCCCAGGCCCACGGTCACGCCGGCCGCCTTGCCGGCCAGGATCTTGCGCATGTCGAGCGGGGTGAAGTCCTTCACGCCCATGCTCGCCACGATCGCGTTCGAGAAGCGCGCATTGAGGATGTCGCGGTCGGGGAACAGGCTCTGGCCGCCGGGGCGGGCCGCGCTCAGCATCACTTGGTCGTTGCGAAAGTCGGTGGGCTTGAGGATGACTTTGACGCCGTTGGACAGGGTCAGGCGGGTCAGGCCCAGCGCCTTGTCGTGCTCCTCGGCGGTGATGTTTCCAGGCTGCGCCGGGCGTTCCATCAGGCGCGTCGCCAGCAGTTTCTCGTCGTGCCGTGCAACCGGCGTACGCGCGGCTTCGCTGACGGCGGCCAGCAGCTGCGCGCCGGTCGGCGCGGCCGGCTGCTTGTCTCCCTTGCTCACGCCCGTGTACAGCACCAGCTTGCCCGAGTCGGCCGGAATGGTACGCCGCGCATAGTCGTTCATCTCGGCGAGCGAAATGCCCGGCACCAGCTGCTGCACGTAGCGCCACTCGGTGTCGATGCCGGGAATCGCCTCGTCCTGCAGGAAGTTGCGGATGTATTCGGCGGCGTAGGTGCTTGAATCGCTCTTGGCGCGCTCGTTCCACGCCTGCTCGTAGGTGCGCATCAGGTTCTTCTTGGCGCGTTCCAGTTCCTGCTCGCCGAAGCCGTGCTGGCGCGCGCGCTCATTTTCCTGCACCAGGGCCGCGATCGCCGGCAGGGCGCCGCGCGGGCCGATGGCGGCCGACGAATTATAGGAGTGGTAGCGCGGCGTCAGCTTGCCGAGCGAACTGCTCGCGCCCAGGTACGGCGCGTCCGGCAGCTGCGCCAGCTCCGCCAGGCGCTGGTTGAGCATGGTCCCGAACAGCGATTGCACCAGCTCGGCGCGGTAGGCGCCGATGGTGCCCAGCTCGCGCACCGGCTGCACCGGGTAGCGGATCAGGACCGCGTTGCCGTTGGCTTCCGGGTCGGTGACGACCAGCGCCTCGGTGTCGGCGCGCGCCGGAATCGCGGCGTAGTCGCGGGGACGCGCAGCGGCCGGGTTCTTCAGGCGCGTGAAATGTTGTTTGACGAGCTTTTCGGCGCGCGCCGGGTCGATGTCGCCGACCACCACCACCGCCATCAGGTCGGGGCGGTACCAGTCGCGGTAGAAGCGTTTCAAGGCGTCCGGCTTGAAGTTGCGCAGCACGTCTTCACGGCCGATCGGCAACCGCTCGGCATACTTCGAGCCGTTGAACAGGCGCGGATAGATCTGCTTGCCCATGCGGTCCGAAGCGCCTTTGCCGAGGCGCAGCTCTTCGAGCACGATGCCGCGTTCCTTCTCGATCGCATCCGGGTCGAAGCGCACCCCGTGGGCCCAGTCTTCCAGCACCTGGAACGCCTTGGAAACGTGCTCCGGCTTGTCGGTCGGGATCGGAAGGATGTAGACGGTTTCGTCGAACGAGGTATACGCGTTCAGGTCGGCGCCGAAGCCCACGCCGATCGACTGCAGATAGGACACCAGCTCGTGCTTGCGGAAATTGGTGGTGCCGTTGAAGGCCATGTGCTCCACAAAATGGGCCAGGCCGCGCTGGTCCTCGTCCTCGAGGATGGAGCCGGCCTTGACCACCAGGCGCAGTTCGAGCTTGCGTTCGGGGCGCGCATTGCGCTGGATGTAGTAGGTCAGGCCGTTGTCCAGTTTCCCGACCTTGACCTGCGGGCCGACCGGGATGGGCGATTCCATCTGCAGCGCCGGCGTCTGCGCCGCCTGCTGCGCCGGCGCCTGGCCTGCCTGCGGCGCGCCATGCGCCAGCGGGGACAGGCCCAGGACCGCGGCCAGCGCCATCGCCGGCAGGCCGCGTACGAAGTTGTTGCTCATTCAATGGTTCCCGGATGAATTGGTTCTTGCATTCTACATGGCGCAAGGGCGTGCACGGATGGGCTTAAGGTTGCCCTAAACCTGCGCCGAACTTACTTCGAACCTGCCCCGGACCGGCCCGGGACATGTCCTGGACTCGCCCTGCCTTCAGAGCACGATCCGTCCCTTCGCCAGCAGTTGGGCCATCTCGAAGGCCGGCACCGGCCGTCCATACAGATAGCCCTGCAACACGTCGCAGCCGAGGGAGCCGAGGAAGTCGCGCTGGCCGACTGTTTCCACGCCTTCGGCCACCACCGCCAACGACAGGCCCTGGGCCAGGGCGATCGTCGCCTGGGCGATGGCGGCGCTGCGCCGTTCGGTGGCGATGTCGCGCACGAACGTCTGGTCGATCTTGAGTTTGTCGAGCGGGAAGCGCGACAGGTAGCCGAGCGACGAGTAACCGGTGCCGAAGTCGTCCAGCGACAGCGAGACGCCCAGCGCGCGCAGCTCGGCCATCTGCGCCTCGGCCGCGGCGCTGTCGCCCAGCATCACGCTTTCGGTCAGTTCGACCTCAAGCCATCGCGCTTCGAGGCCGCTGTCGTGCAGGGCGGTGCGCACCACCTGGGCCACGGCGCCGGTCTTGAACTGGCTGGCCGAGACGTTGACCGCCACCCGCACCGGCGCCAGGCCGGCGTTTTGCCAGGCCTTGTTCTGGAAGCAGGCCTGGCGGATCACCCATTCGCCGATCGGGTGGATCAGTCCCGTGTCCTCGGCCAGCGGGATGAAGTCGGCGGGCGAGACCGGCCCGATCTCGTCGCTGTGCCAGCGCAGCAGGGCTTCCATGCCGACCACGCGGCCATCCAGGCGCGAGACCTGGGGCTGATAGTGCAGCGACAATTCGTCGCGCTCGATCGCGCGCCGCAGGCGCGTCTCCAGCGCCAGCCAGCGCAGCGCTTCGGCGTTCATCTCGCCCTTGAAGAACCGGAAGCCGTTGCGGCCCGACTCCTTCATGTGGGTCAGCGCGGCGTCGGCCGCCTTGAGCAGGTCGCCCGGGCCGTCGCCGTCGCGCGGATAGACGCTGATGCCGATGCTGCCGGTGACCACCACGTCGTGTTCGCCCACCAGCAGCGGCCGGGACACGGCTTCCATCAGGCGCTGGGCGCAATAGATCACGTCGTCGGTGTCGTCGAAGCTGGTCAGCAGCAGCACGAATTCGTCGCCCGACAGGCGCGCCACGGTGTCGGTCGGGCCGGCCAGTTCGCCGGCGCGGCGCGCCACCTCGCGCAGCACGGCGTCGCCGGCCGCATGGCCGAGGCTATCGTTGATGCGCGACAGGCGGTCGACGTTGAACAGCAAGAGCGCCACCTGGCTCGCATCCTGGCGCGCAGCAGCCAGCGCCTGCTGCACGCGATCGTTGAACAGCGTGCGGTTCGGCAGCAGGGTAAGCGAATCGTGGCTGGACAGGAAATCGAGTTGATGGTGGGCCGCTTTCAGCGCCGACAGGTCGGTCGACACCGACACGTAGGCGGTGCGCCGGCCCTGCTCGTCGTGGATCGCGCTGATGCTCATGCTGGCCGGGTAGATCTCGCCATTCTTGCGGCGGCTCCAGATCTCGCCGCGCCACTGGCCATCCCGTTCCAGACAGGCCCACATGCCGGCGTAGAAGGCGGCGTCGTGGCGTCCCGACTTCATCAGGCGCGGATTTCTACCCAGGACCTCGGATTCGCGGTAGCCGGCGGTCTCTTCGAAGGCCGGGTTGGCAGCGACGATGTTGGCGTCGGCGTCCGTCATCAGGATCGCTTCCCGGGTGCTGTCGAACACCTGGCGCGCCAGTTCCAGCCGGTGTTCGCTGTCGCGCAGCGCGGCGTCGGCGTCGGCGCGCGCCAGCGCCTCGAGCTGCAGCTGGGCGGCGTGGTGCTGCACCACCTCGTACAGGTTCAGGTTTTCGTAGGCCACCGCCAACTGGGCCGCCAATGCCGTGGCCCAGCGCTCTTCCTCGTCCGAGAATGGCGCCGCGCCGACCCGGCGCGTGCAATACAGCCAGCCGAGCGGATGCTGCAGGTCGTGCACCTGCAGGCCCAGCAGATGGTCGACCTCGGGGTGGCGCCGGGGCAGGGTGGCCAGCAGGGCGTCGTCGCCGTCGAGCCGCAGCGGCGCGCGGGCGCGCAGCAGCATGCCGGGCAAGTCTTGCTCGTCCAGCGCGCAGGCCGCGAGCAGGCCGCCTTCCACCCCATGGGTGGCCAGGTGGCGCACGCTGCGTTCGGTGCTGGCCAGCAGGCACAGGGCGACGCAATCGGCGCCCAGCACGCGCCGCGCGGCGTCCACGAAGGCATCGGCCAGGGCCTCGACGCGGCGCTCGCCCGCCAGCATCATGCACATGCGTTCCAGCTCGGACAGGCGCGCGCACAGGTCGAACGGCAGGTCGCGGTCATGCTCGCGGGCGAAAGGCAGCGCCGGCGCCGGCCCGCCGTGCGCCACGCCCAGCTCGGCCGCCACCGCGTCGAGAATGCGCTGCGGGTCGGAAGGCTTGCTCAATACCGTGGCCACGCCGCAGCGCGCCGCCATGGCCATCGTCTCGCGCTCCGAATAGACGGCCGAGAAGAAGATGACACGGGTCGCGCGCAAGGCGGGATCGGCGCGCAGCTGCTGGACGAACTCGTAGCCGTCCATGGTCGGCATCAGGATGTCGGTGATGATCAGGCCGGGACGCTCGGCGCGCGTGATGGCGAGCGCCCGGGCGCCGTCCTCGGCTTCGAGGATCCGGTGTTCGGTATAGCCGAGGAGGGCCGCGAGATAGCTCCGGTTGCTCGGTCGGTCGTCGACGATCAGGATCGTGGCCATCAGTGCCGCCCTTTGCATGGGGCGGCGCCTGGACGGCAGATGGGGAGAACTACCGGCATCGCAACTCCGAAAAATGGGCCGCACCCTCTGGGTGGGTAAGACCAAGATGTCTTGATAGTAATCCAGTTGGGCTTGGGCACGGTTACGATGTGGAATGTTAAAACAGCAAGCTTAACAATTTAAAGCCACAACATCACATGTTGTTGCTTAATCGTAACGTCGGTTGGCGCAGCCGGCTCGCCGCGCCGGCGATTTGGGCAGGACCAGGGGAGGACAATGCGGTTGAAAGCCTGTAAATCCATTAAAATAGCGGATTACGCATAACCCCCCGTTTCAAGGAATCCCGTATGTCTATATCCAGCACCGAGGACATCGTTGCCGAACTGCGCGCCGGCCGCATGGTCATCCTGGTCGATGAGGAAGATCGCGAAAACGAAGGCGACCTCGTGCTTGCAGCCGACTTCGTCACGCCCGAGGCGATCAATTTCATGATCCGTCACGCGCGCGGCCTGGTCTGCCTGACCTTGTCCGAGGAGATCTGCGACCGCCTGGCCCTGCCGATGATGACGTCGCGTAACGGCACCTCGTTCGGCACCAATTTCACCGTGTCGATCGAAGCGGCCGAAGGCGTCACCACCGGCATCTCGGCTGCCGACCGCGCGCGCACCATCCAGGTGGCGGTGAACAAGGGCACGACGCCCGACGACCTGGTGCAGCCGGGCCACATCTTCCCGCTGCGCGCGCAGAAGGGCGGCGTCCTGATGCGCGCCGGGCATACCGAAGCGGGTTGCGACCTGACCCACATGGCGGGCCTGACCCCGGCCTCGGTGATCTGCGAGATCATCAAGGAAGACGGCACCATGGCGCGCCTGCCCGACCTGATCGAGTTCGCCAAAGAGCACAACCTCAAGATCGGCACCATCGCCGACCTGATCCATTACCGCAGCCAGAACGAGTGCCTGGTCGAGCGCGTGGCCGAGCGTACGCTGTCGACCGAGGCCGGCGAATTCCGGCTGGTCGCCTTCCGCGACGCGCCGAGCGGCTCGGCTCACCTGGCCCTGGTCCACGGTGAACCGTCGCCCGAGAAAGAAGCGCTGGTGCGCGTGCACCAGCCGGTGTCGATCCTCGACCTGCTCGAAAACCGCGCCACCACCCACTCGTGGGACATGGCTTCGGCCATGAAGACGATCAAGGCCAGCGACGCCGGCGTGATCGTGCTGCTCAACTGCGGCGAAAGCGCAGACCAATTGTTCGCCCAGCTGGCGCCGCAGGACGGCAAGGCCAGCCGTCTAGGTGCGCGCGCCGCGTCGATGGACTTGCGCACCTACGGCATCGGCGCCCAGATCCTGCGCGCCCTGGGCGTGGGCAAGATGCAGCTGCTGGCCAATCCGCGCAAGATGCCGTCGATGACCGGTTTCGACCTGGAAGTCACCGGCTACGTGCCGCGTCCGCAAGCCTGAACAATCAACCAATCAACAAGAAGAGGTCAGCCATGACGGTAGGAACTTTTGAAAGCAATCTGCAGGGCGAAGACCTGCGCATCGGTATCGTGCAGGCCCGTTTCAACGCCGACGTCGGCCATGGCCTGCTGTCGTCCTGCCTGGCCGAGCTCAAGCGCCTGGGCGTGGCCGACGAAGACATCCTGCACGTGACCGTGCCGGGTGCGCTCGAAGTGCCGCTGGCGCTGCAGCGCATGGCCGTGACCGAGCAGTTCGACGCGCTGATCGCCCTGGGCGCGGTGATCCGCGGCGAGACCTACCACTTCGAGCTGGTGTCGAACGAATCGGGCGCCGGCATCACCCGCATCGGCCTCGACTACGGCATCCCGATCGCCAACGCGATCCTGACCACCGAGACCGACGAGCAGGCCGAAGTGCGCATGGCCGAGAAGGGCGGCGATGCGGCGCGCGTCGCGGTCGAGATGGCCAACCTCCTGATGGCGCTGGACGAGCTGGTGCCAGAGGACGAATAACAGTAAAGGCAAGAAAACAATGACTGACAAGAGTACGCATGCCAACCCGAGCAAGAACCGCACGCCGCGCCACCGCGCGCGCGAATTCGCGCTCCAGGGTCTGTATCAATGGCTGCTGAATAATGAATCGGCGCAGGTGGTCTCGACCAATATCCGCGGCGCCCACGGCTTCGACAAGGCCGACAGCGAGTTCTTCTCGGCGCTGCTCAACGGCGCGATCAGCACCTCGGTCGAGCTGCGCGAAGCGATCGCCCCGCTGATCGACCGCACGATCACCGAGCTGTCGCCGATCGAGCACGCGGTGCTGCTGCTGGGCGCCTATGAGCTGAAGAACCACCCCGAGGTTCCCTACCGCGTCGTGATCAACGAGGCGGTCGAGCTGACCAAGTCGTTCGGCGGCATCGACGGGCATAAATACGTCAACGGCGTGCTGGACAAGCTGGCGTCGCGACTGCGCCCGGACGAAGTGGCGGCGAACGAGCGTCGCTGATCGCTTCGCGTGCGGATCGACGAGAAAAGCCACCGTGCGCGAGCCGGTGGCTTTTTGTTTGGACCGTGATTTCGGACACGCAAATCAGCACGTCGTTCCCGCGCAGGCGGGAACCCAAGTCATGCGAGCAGCCCGAAACAACATATATATAGAACAGACGCAAAAAAGCCACCGCCGTAGCGATGGCATCCAAGGACTTCCCTCGTGCTCTTACAGGCCGGCCAGCTGCTCCACGTTGGGCACCTGCGCGCCGGTGTGGGCGGCGGTGGTAGTCTCCGGCAGCGGCTTGGCTTCCGGCTTGGGCGTTTCCGATTCCGGCTGCTTGGCGACGACGATGGTCGCCGGCGCCGGGGTCGCACGCGGGGTGCGCACCGGGACGTTCTGGCCTGTCGACACTTTCTTCAGCAACTTGTACTCGTTCAGTACCTTGTTGCCATAGCCCGAATCGGTTTCCAGGTTGGCCGCGCCGACATAGGTCTTCAGGCCGCCTTCGATCGAGCCGGTACGCTTGACGTAATCCTTCAGGATCAGGGCGCCGACACGGATGTTGGCGACCGGGTTCAGGGCCGCCTGCGGGCCGCCCACGTCCTCGAACTTGTCGTGGTGGACCTTGGCCATGACCTGCATCAGGCCCTTGGCGCCCATCGCGCTTTCGGCGAACGGGTTCAGGCCCGATTCGATCGCCATCACCGCCAGGATCAGCAGCGGGTCGAGCTTGAGCTCGTGCGCCGTCAGGTAAGCGGTCGACACCAGCATATTGGCGGCGTCGCCGGCCACGCGATAACGCTTCGACAGCCAGTTGGTGACGTATTGCTGCTGCTTGCTGTTGCCCAGCGCCGCGTGCGAATCGCGCAGATGCGTCGTTTCGACGGCCACCGCTTCGGCCACCGCCTTTGGCGTCGCCACGACGGGCGCCACCGGTTCTGCCACCGCAATGGCGACTGGCTGCGGATGCAGCATTTCAGAGACGCGCTTGGCGAAACTGTCATTGGTGTACAGCAGCGCCAGAATGCTGATGGCGGTCAGACCGAATACGGTCAGGGTAGTGCGTGCGGTTTTCAAGAGACCGCTTGCCGTTTTGCTCGCGGAAGACCACGTGATTGGCTGGCTGGCCATGGATTGCACGAGCTTTGCGCTCGTGATAAAACGATGAAACATCGAATTTTCCCCTTGTCGCGGCAAAAGAGATCCCGTCGTGTCGCGCGGAGCGAAACGCAGAACGTGCTTTGCCGTGCATCAGAAAATCGTTTGTCGCCGCGACGCGGCCGACTAACGCCGTCATTGCTTTGCTTCAGCTGGCTGCTAACCCGGAGGGCAGAGACCAGTGGCTCAACAACTGTTTCGGGGGAGTTGGGCAGACGCCCAAGAGAAACACTCCTTAAAATGTCATATGGGGCCCCGACCCCGTGAATGCATGAGAACGGCTAAAATGTGGCAAAAAATGTAAGGCCGGCTCATCAAGTAGGACGGATTGTAGGGGTGGAGCTTATATCAAGTCAACCCTAGCACGCGCGCCTCTTATAACTTTTGGATCTGACAACGTCGGCTTCCAAATGGAAATACTTGACGAATCAATCACTTGGCACCACCCTCTCACTTACGTTCTGCAATCAAAGAAATGCACAAAACTTGATGAAATATACAGACTTGCGAGATTTTATGGCCCAGCTCGAGCGCATGGGCGAGCTGAAACATGTTGACATTCCGGTATCGACCAACCTCGAAATGACCGAGATCTGCGACCGCACGCTGCGCGCCGAAGGCCCCGCGCTGCTGTTCCGGCAGCCGACCGGGCACACGATCCCGGTCCTCGGCAACCTGTTCGGCACGCCGAAGCGGGTGGCGCTGGGCATGGGGGCGGACGATATCACCGAGCTGCGGCAGATCGGCCACGTGCTGGCGCGCCTGAAGGAGCCCGAGCCGCCCAAGGGTTTCAAGGACATCATGGGCATGGGCTCACTCGTCAAGGCGGTGTGGGACATGGCGCCGAAGGAAGTGAAGGGTGCTCCCTGCCAGGAAATCGTCTGGGAGGGCAAGGACGTCGATCTCGGCCGCCTGCCGATCCAGCACTGCTGGCCGGGCGACGTGGCGCCCCTGATCACCTGGGGCCTGGTGATCACCAAGGGCCCGAACAAGAAGCGCCAGAACCTGGGCATCTACCGCCAGCAGGTGCTGGGGCCTAACAAGGTCATCATGCGCTGGCTGGCGCACCGCGGCGGCGCGCTCGATTTCCGCGAACACGCGCTGGCCAATCCGGGCCAGCCGTATCCGATCGCGGTGGCGCTCGGCGCCGACCCGGCCACCATCCTGGGCGCCGTGACGCCGGTGCCGGACACGCTGTCCGAATATCAGTTCGCCGGCCTGCTGCGCGGCAGCCGCACGGCGCTCACCAAGGCGATCGGCAGCGAGTTGATGGTGCCGGCTTCGAGCGAGATCGTGCTCGAGGGGCATATCTACCCGGATCAAAACCATCCGTCCGGCTTCGAGCATGCGCTCGAGGGGCCATATGGCGACCACACCGGCTACTATAATGAACAGGACAGTTTCCCGGTGTTTACGATCGACCGCATCACGATGCGGCGCGATCCGATCTATCACTCGACCTATACCGGCAAGCCGCCCGATGAACCGGCCGTGCTGGGCGTGGCGCTGAACGAAGTCTTCATCCCGCTGCTGCAGAAGCAGTTCACCGAAATCCTCGATTTCTACCTGCCGCCGGAAGGCTGCAGCTACCGCATGGCGGTGGTGCAGATGAAGAAGCAGTACGCGGGTCATGCCAAGCGGGTGATGTTCGGCGTGTGGAGTTTCCTGCGCCAGTTCATGTATACCAAATTCATCGTCGTGGTCGACGAGGACGTCAATGTGCGCGACTGGAAAGAGGTGATCTGGGCCATCACGACCCGCGTCGATCCGACCCGCGACACGGTCATGGTCGACAACACCCCGATCGACTACCTCGACTTCGCCTCGCCGATCAGCGGGCTGGGCAGCAAGATGGGTATCGATGCTACCAATAAATGGCCGGGCGAGACCAACCGCGAATGGGGGACGCCGATCGTGATGGCGCCTGCGGTGAAGAAGAAGGTGGACGAGATCTGGCAGCAGCTGGGAATCTGATTGCGCCAGGCGGGGACGCCAGTTGCGGCGCCCCCGTCATTTCCCCAAACGGCATGCGCTGGGGTATAATGAGCGCTGGCGGGCCCCTGCGCATTGTGGCATGGTTTACCTGGTCAGGTCGGGAACGAAGCAGCCAAAGCCGTTTACCGCAAGTGCCGCAGATCAGGCTCGCCTCCTGTCTCCTTCTCGTAGCTTCTCGTCGTATCTCCTCGTCGCATCTCCTTTCTTCCGCCGTATCTCCCTTTCTTGTCGTATCGCGTTGGCGTTTGCACGCCTGTGCCTCCGTTTTGCATTCCCGTTATACAAGCGCCTGCCCGCGGATTGTTCGCGACGACCGCCATCTGCGGTAAAATCGTGGCATGTCCTATCAAGTCCTCGCCCGCAAATACCGTCCCAAGAACTTCGACACGCTGGTTGGCCAGGAGCACGTCGTCCGTGCGCTGACCCATGCCTTGCGCACCGAGCGGCTGCACCATGCCTATCTGTTCACGGGCACGCGCGGGGTCGGCAAGACCACCCTGTCGCGCATCCTGGCCAAGTCGCTCAATTGCATCGGGCCGGACGGGCAGGGCGGCATCACCGCCGAGCCATGCGGGCAATGCGAGGCCTGCCGCGCGATCGACGCCGGCCGCTTCGTCGACTATATCGAGATGGACGCGGCGTCCAACCGCGGCGTGGACGAGATGGCCCAGCTGCTGGAACAGGCGGTCTACGCGCCGAGCAATGCGCGCTTCAAGGTCTACATGATCGACGAGGTGCACATGCTCACCAACCACGCGTTCAACGCGATGCTCAAGACGCTCGAAGAACCGCCGCCGCACGTCAAGTTCATCCTGGCGACCACCGATCCGCAAAAGATCCCCGTGACGGTGCTGTCGCGCTGCCTCCAGTTCAATCTCAAGCAAATGCCGCCGGGCCATATCGTCGGCCACCTCGAGAACATCCTGGGCCAGGAAGGCGTGAGCTTCGAGCAGCCTGCGCTGCGCCTGCTGGCGCAAGGCGCGCACGGCTCGATGCGCGACGCGCTGTCGCTCACCGACCAGGCGATCGCCTATGCGGCCGGCCAGGTCACGCTCGATGCGGTGCAGGGCATGCTCGGCGCGCTCGACCAATCCTACCTGGTGCGCCTGCTCGACGCGCTGGCGGCGTCGGACGGCGCCGACCTGATGGCGGTGGCCGACGAGATGGCCAGCCGCAGCCTGTCGTACAACGGCGCGCTGCAAGACCTGGGCACCTTGCTGCACCGGATCGCGCTGGCGCAGTCGGTGCCCGGCGCCGTGCCGCAGGACTTGCCCGAGCTGGCCGACATCATGCGCCTGGCCGGGGTGTTCGATGCCCAGGAAGTGCAGCTGTATTACCAGATCGCCGTGCACGGCCGTAACGAGATCGGCCTGGCGCCGGACGACTATGCCGGCTTCACCATGACCCTGCTGCGCATGCTGGCCTTTCGCCCCGGACAGGGCGGGGCAGAAGCATCGGCCGCACCGCCCGCAGCGGTAGGCGCGGCGCCTGCGCGCGCCGCCGCCGCGGCCGCCGCCAGCCATGCGGCGGTGACGCCGCGCCCGGCAGCGCCGTCGGCCACCGCATCTGCTACCCCCTCGGCTGCACCGCCAGCGCCGGCGCCCGCGCAGCCCAGTGCGCCGACGGCCGCCGCCGCCCCCGGCGCGCCGGCAATGACGTCGGCGCGGGCCGCGATCAATGCGGCGCTGGAGGCGGCGCGCGCCGCCTCGGGCATCCGCACCCCACCCAAGCGGCCGGCGGCCGAACCGGTCGCGCCGGCGCCAGCGGCGCCGCCGTCCCCGGCTGCGCCGCCGGCGGCGCCCGGACCGTCGGCCGCGCTGCCGTCCCATGGCGTCGGCATGCAGGCGCGCGCCGCTTCCGCGCCGCCGCCGTGGGAGGGCGGGCAGCCGCAGGCCATGGCCCGGCAGCAGCCGGCAATGCAGGCCCGCCAGCCGCAGCCGCAGCCGCAGCCGCAGCCGCAGCAGCAGTCGCAGCCGGAAGACGACGTGCCGTCCTGGGTAACCGATTTTTCCGATGACACCGCCGTCGCCGCCGAGGCGGCGGCCGTGGTCGCGCCCGCGTCCCAGGTGCGTGCGCCGGCCGCGCCGCCGCACGCCTACGTCGTCACGCCGGTGCCCGAGATCGATTGGGACGGCAACTGGCCGGCGCTGGCCGGCAGCCTGCCGCTGCGCGGCGTGGCCCAGCAGCTGGCGCTGCAGACCGAACTGGTCGCCTGCGTCGTGAACGACCGCGCCGTCACCTTCAAGCTGCGCGTGCCGGTCGATACGCTGCGCGCCAGCGGCAATAGCGAGAAGCTGGCGACTGCGCTGCAAGAACATTTCCCCGACTTCCGCGTGAGCGTGGAGTCCGAGATCGGCCCGGTATGGTATACAGCTGGGGCCGAACAGAAAGCGGCGCGCGAAGAACGCCAGCGCCTGGCCGAGTCCATCGTCGCCGCCGATCCTTTCGTGCAGGAGCTCGAGCGACGCTTCGACGCGTTCGTCGTGCCCGGCTCGGTCAAGGTCGCCTGAGCGTGTCGCTGCCGATCAATCACCCATCCGACTTTTGGAGAAACCCACCATGATGAAAAACCAGCTCGCAGGCTTGATGAAACAGGCGCAAGCCATGCAGGACAATATGAAGAAGGCGCAGGAGCAGCTGGCTCAGATCGAAGTCGAAGGCCAGTCGGGCGCCGGCCTGGTGAAGGTCGTCATGACCTGCAAGAACGACGTCAAGCGCGTCACCATCGACCCGTCGCTGCTGGGCGACGACCGCGACATGCTGGAAGACCTGGTTGCGGCCGCGTTCAACGACGCCGTGCGCAAGGCCGAGGCCACCGCCGCCGAAAAGATGAGCGGCCTGACCGCCGGCATGCCGGGCCTGCCGCCCGGCTTCAAGATGCCTTTCTGATCCATTGATACCAGTCCCGGCCGGTGCCTGCCGGCGGGACGCTCCCCCATGTCGACCTCGCTCGAATTTCTCATCGAATCGCTGCGCCGCCTGCCGGGCGTGGGCCCCAAGTCGGCCCAGCGCATGGCGTTCCACCTGTTGCAGCACGACCGCGAGGGCGCCGCGCAACTGTCGCGCGCGCTCTACCAGGCGGTCGACACGGTGCACCATTGCGCCAAGTGCAATACCTTCTCCGACATCGAAATTTGCGCGCTATGCGCCGACGCGGAGCGCGACCATACCCTGCTGTGCGTGGTCGAGACCCCGGCCGACCAGATCATGATCGAGCAAACGCTCACCTGGCGCGGCCTGTACTTCGTGCTGATGGGCCGGCTGTCGCCGCTGGACGGCATCGGCCCGCGCGACCTCGCCCTGGACAAGCTCGTCAACCGCGCCACCGATGGCGTCGTCGGCGAAGTGGTGCTCGCAACCAATTTCACCAACGAGGGCGAAGCCACGGCCCATTACATCAGCGAAATGCTCAAGGCGCGTGGCCTGAAGGTCAGTCGCCTGGCGCGCGGCGTGCCGGTGGGCGGAGAGCTAGAGTATGTCGACGCCGGCACGATCGCGCGCGCCATGCTCGACCGCCGCAGCGCATAATGTCCGCCATCTCGATCCGGTAGCGCGGTCCCTGGACACATGGCCTGCGTGCGCGCAAACCTGGTTGGCGGGCCGTTGCTATCGTGTTCCTTTCTGCGGACCATCCATGCACCTCGTCGATCTCACGATGTTCTATGCCGCGGAAGGCGGCGGCGTCAGCACTTACCTGAACGCCAAGTCGCGCTGGCTGCGGCGCCGGGCGCGGGCGC
This sequence comes from Massilia sp. UYP34, assembly GCF_056279385.1. Lineage (NCBI taxonomy): Bacteria > Pseudomonadati > Pseudomonadota > Betaproteobacteria > Burkholderiales > Oxalobacteraceae > Massilia > Massilia sp. UYP34. The sequence continues at coordinate 32,741 of NZ_JBWBRF010000026.1, forward strand.
GGCATACCATCCTCAGTCCCAACATCGAGACCGAGGCCTCGCCGACGCGCCTGCGCGTGCCCGGCCTGGCCTTGCCCGGCTTCCATGGCTATCGCATGCCGGTGTCGGTGGCCGCGATCGAACGCCGCCTGTGCATGCTGCAGCCCGACCTGGTCGAAGTCGGCGACGCCGGGCACTGCGCCTGGGCCGCGCTGCGCGCGCGCGACCGGCTGGGCATCCCGGCCGTGGCCTTCTATCACTCCGATCTGCCGCGCCTGGTCGAAAACCGCTTCGGCCCGCAGGCGGCTCTGTTCGTTCGGCGCTACCTTGCGCGCCTCTATAGCCAGTTCGACCTGGTGCTGGCGCCGAGCCGGCTGATGGTCGGGCAACTGCGGGCGATGGGAGTGGAGGGAGCGCTGCACCAGCCGCTCGGCATCGATTGCGGCGTCTTCCGTCCGGACCTTCGCGACGGCGCCTTGCGCGAGCAACTGGGGCTGGCGCCCGGGGTATGCCTGCTGGTCTATGCCGGACGCTTTACGCCAGACAAGAAACTGGATGTGCTGATCGCGGCGATGCACCGGCTCGGTCCCGGTTTCCACCTGCTGATGGTGGGCCCCGGCGAGGCCGCGCTCGACGCCGCACGGGGCGCCCGGGTCAGCCGCCTGCCGTTCCAGCGCGACCAGCGCGCGCTGGCCAGCATCCTGGCCAGTTGCGACCTGCTGGTGCATCCGGGCGATTGCGAGACCTTTGGCTTGATCGTGCTCGAGGCAATGGGGTGCGGACTGCCGGTGGTGGCGGCGGGCGCCGGCGGCCTTGCCGAACTGGTCGACGACGACACGGGCGAGCTGGCGCGGCCCAACTGCCCCGACAGCCTGGCCGAAGCGATCAGGCACGTGGCGACCCGCGACCTCGCGGCGCTCGGCGCCAATGCGCGGCGCAAGGTCGAAACGTCATTCGACTGGGAAGCGGTGTTCGCCCAACTGCAAATGCATTATTGCAGCTTGCTACCGCAGGACGCACCGGACTGCGGACCCTGGCGCCAGGCGCAGGGCGCGCAGTCCTATGCGCGGGCGGGTTATTACCAGTAGGGGCCCCAGTAGCCGCCACGATAGCGCGGACCCCAGGCGCCATACGCGCCGACGCCGGTGCCGACGCGCTGCAATTCCTCGCGCGTGCCCAGGTGCAGCACGCATTCGCGCCAGGGATCGGTGTTCGCGCTATAGCCGAGCTGGCTGCACGCCGGACCGTAGATACTCATGAGTTGCGCCATATCAGCCTGCGCGCGCGCCGCCTTTTCTTGCGGCGTCGAACAGGCCGCGGCCAGCAGGGCCAGACCGATGGCGGCGGATGCGCGCGCGATGGCAGGCATCCGCGCGCCTTTGTTGACGTTTTGCATGACAGTTCCTCCCGCCGCCTCGCGCGGCATGATTCCAGAATAGCATCGCCGATACGCGCAGCGTGTGCGATAGCCAACGAAGCATGAGATTTCTTCAGCTGCCTCAGGTTCGGATATGGGGACGGATGGGGCTGCCTTCAACGACAACAGCAGGTACGGTGCGGGGAGCGTCGCGGTGCGCACGTCGTGTCGCGCGCGGTCAGGTATTTTCTCGAGCCGACCGGCTTCGGCCGTGAGTTTTCTGGCAAGATACGCCCCCAAAACGAGGAGGAGACGTATGAACGGTTCGCCGGGCAAGTCCCGATGGAAGACCTGGACCCTGCGCGGGGCCGGGGCGCTGCTGGCGCTCGTGCTGCTGGCCTTGCTGGCCGCCTGGCTGTTCCTGCGCGCCAGCCTGGCCCAGCTCGACGGCGAGCGCCGCGTGGCCGGCCTGGCCGGCGACGTCACGGTCGAGCGGGATGCCGGCGGGGTGCCGCTGATCAGCGGCGCCAGCCGGCTCGACGTCGCCTATGCGACCGGCTTCGTGCATGGCCAGGAGCGCTTCTTCCAGATGGACTTGCTGCGCCGCACGGCGGCCGGAGAGCTGGCCGAGCTGTTCGGCCCGGCGGCGCTGCCCACCGACCGCACGCACCGTCTGCACCGCTTCCGCGCCCGCGCGCTGGACACGCTGGCGCGCCTGCCGGCGCCGGAACGTGCGCTGCTGGAACGCTATGCGCAAGGCGTCAACGAAGGCCTCGACGCGCTCGGCGCGCGGCCCTTCGAATACGCGCTGACCGGCGTGGCGCCGCGGCCGTGGACGGCGCCCGATTCGCTGCTGGTGGTGTGGGCCATGTACATCGACCTGCAAGGCGCCCAGCAGGCGCGCGAACTGGCGCGTGGCTGGCTGCGCACGCACAGCGACGCGGCGCAGCTGGCTTTCCTGCTGCCCGAGGCGAGCGCGTACGATGTGACCCTTGACGTGACCCTCGATGCGACCCGCGGCGCCTCACCGGGCCAGGGCGCGGCAAGGGTGGCGAGCCCCTTGCCGCCGCGGGCGCCGGCCTGGTGGGGCAAGGCGCCGCAGGCATCGGGCGCGCCGGTCAGGCTGGCCGGCCTGGAAGTCACCGATTCGGTCGGCAGCAACAACTATGCGCTGGCCGGCAGCCGGAGCAGCACCGGCGCGGCCATCGTGGCCGACGACATGCACCTGGGCCTGCGGCTGCCGAACATCTGGTACCGCCTCGCGCTGCGCTTTCCCGATCCAGGCGCGCCCGGCGGCCAGCGCCGCCTGGCCGGCGTCAGCCTGCCCGGGGCGCCGCCGTCCGTCATCGTCGGCAGCAACGGCCAGGTGGCCTGGGCCTTCACCAACAGCTATGCCGATTCGCTCGACCTGGTCGAACTGCGGGTCGACCCGGCCCGTCCGAACCAGGTGGGTCTGCCGGGCGGCTGGGAGACGCCGCGCGCGCATGTCGAGACGATCGCCGTGAAAGGCGCCGCGACCGAGCGCATGGTCGTGCGCGAGACCTCGCTCGGCCCGATCCGCGAGGTGGCGGGACGCAGCTATGCGCTGCACTGGATCGCCCACGATCCGGCCGCGCTCAACATGAATCACCTGAAGCTCGAGAGGGTGGCCAGCGTCGAGGATGCGCTGACCGCCGCCGCCATCAACGGCATCCCGGCCCAGAACTTCGTCGCCGGCGACGTGCAGGGAAACATCGGCTGGACCATCGCCGGCCTGCTGCCGCGCCGCGCCGCCGAGGGTCAGGCAGCAGCAGCGGGCGGCCTTGCAGCCGGCGTTGGGGCTGGATTCCCGCTCGCCGCCGGCAGCACGGCCCAGACCTGGAGCGAAGCGCTGCCGTACGCCGACTACCCGCGCATCGTCAATCCCGCCGATGGCCAGATCACGACCGCCAACAGCCGCCAGCTGCTTGGGGCGGGCTCCTCGCTGCTGGGCGACGGCGGCTACGACCTGGGCCAGCGCAACCGCCAGCTGCACGAGGGTTTGCAGGCCATGGGCGGCCAGGTCGACGTGCGCCGCGCCTTCGACGCGGCCCTGGACGACCGCGCGATCCTGGTCGGCCAGTGGCGCCAGCGCGCCCTGGCCGCGCTCGATGCGCACGCGCTCGCCGGCCAGCCGCAGCGCGCCGAGTTCCGGCGCCTGCTGGAGACCAGCTGGAGCGGGCGCGCCAGCGTGGAGTCGGTCGGCTATCGCCTGGCGCGCGACTTCATGTGGGCCGTGCACGACCTGCTGTACGGCGGCGTCAATGCTGCGCTCAAGGAGATCGATCCCAAGGCCAGCGCGGCCGCGGCCAGCGCGCGCTGGCCGGCGGTGGCGGCGCGCCTGCTGGACGAACGGCCGCAGGGCTGGCTGCCGGCCGGCCATGCCTCATGGCGCGACCTGGAGCTGGCCGCGGTGGACCGCGCCATCGCGGCCCTGCTTGACGCCGGCACGCCGCTGGCCGAAGCCACCTGGGGCCAGCGCAACACCGCCGACATCGCGCATCCGATCAGCATGGCCGTGCCCGCGCTGCGCCGCTGGCTCGCCGCGCCGGGCCAGCCGCTGGCGGGCGACGCCCACATGCCGCGCGTGGCCGGACCGAAGTTCGGCCAGTCGGAACGGCTGACCGTGTCGCCGGGACGCGAAGAGGAGGGCTTGTACAATATGCCGGGCGGGCAGAGCGGGCATCCCTTGTCGCCGTTCTTCCTGCTCGACCACGCGGCCTGGGTCGAGGGCAAGCCGGCGCCGCTGCTGCCGGGGGCGGTGAAGCATACGCTGCGGTTCGTGCCGTGAGCGCAAGGCCGAATTCCCGCTTTTGTAAACCCTGGCACGTCGTTCCTGCCCTCGCCGGGCGCCTTGGCGGGAACCTCAGGTTGCATGCAGCCAGGCTGCGTTCGATCCAAGTCACAGCGGTACGAACTTAGGTTCCCGCCTGCGCGGGAACGACGGTTCTGAGGCTGCTGGCCGGCGATACGGCGCGTCGCCACCACTACTTCGCCGGCAAGGCCTGCTGCGCATGCCGCAGCATCTCGGTGATCTTCTCGGCGCTGGACGGATGACCCAGGTAGTAGCCCTGCACCATGTCGCAGCCATACTCCTCGAGCAGCATGAGCTGCTCGCCGGTCTCGACGCCCTCGGCCACCACCACCATCTTGAGGCCGTGGGCCATGGCGATGATGGCGCGCGTGATGGCGGCGTTCTCCGAGTCCTGCGGCAGGCCGGCGATGAAGCTGCGGTCGATCTTGAGGGCCCGCACGTCGAAGCGCTTCAGGTAATTCATCGATGAATAGCCGGTGCCGAAGTCGTCGATCGACAGGTGCACGCCGATGCCGCGCAGCTGCTCGAGCGTGACCAGCGTGGCGCGCGCATCGTCCATCAAGGTGCCTTCGGTCAGCTCCAGTTCCAGCAGGCGCGGTTCGAGCCCGGTCTCGGTCAGGGCCGACAGCACGATCTGCGACAGGTTCTCGTCCTTGAACTGCTTGGCCGACAGGTTGACCGCGATGCGCAACAGGCGCCGCGTCAGGCGCTGCCAGGCGCGCGCCTGGCGACAGGCGGTGCGCAGCACCCATTCGCCGATCGGGACGATCAGGCCGGTCTCCTCGGCCAGCGGGATGAATTCGGTCGGCGGCACCAGTCCGCGTTCGGGATGGCGCCAGCGCACCAGGGCCTCGACCCCCACGATCTCGGAAGTGCGCACGTCGCGCTGCGGCTGGTAGACCAGGTACAGCTCGTCGTTCTGCAGCGCGCGGCGCAAGCCCACCTCGAGCTTCACGTGGCTCATGATCTGCATCGTCAGCGAAGAGCTGTACAGCTTGGCGTTGTTCTTGCCGCAGTTCTTGGCGTGGTACATCGCCGTGTCGGCGAATTTGAGCAGCGAGCCGCAATCGTCGCCATCCTCGGGAAACAGCGAGATGCCGATGCTGGCGGTGACGAAGATCTCGTTGCCCTCGATGAGAAAGGGCCGCCGCATCGCTTCCTTGACGCGGGTGGCGACGTTCAGCGCATGCTCGACCCGCTCCAGGTCGGGAATCAGGATGGTGAATTCGTCGCCGCCCAGGCGCGCGAGGTTGGCGGCGTCGCCGGCTCCCCGCTGCGCGCCGTGCTGGGCACCGTGTTCGATGCCTTCGCCGCGCGAGACCAGGTCGCTGGGACGGGTGGTCTCGCGCAGTCGGTCCGAGACCATCTTGAGCAGCTGGTCGCCGGCGTTGTGGCCCAGCGTGTCGTTGATGCGCTTGAAGGCGTCGAGGTCCATGAACAGCACCGCGAACTTCTTGTTGCCGATCTTGGCGCGCTGCAGCTCGCGCTCGAGCGTCTCGAGAAAGGCCTGGCGGTTGGGAATGCCGGTCAGCCCGTCGCAGTAGGCCAGGCGCCGGATCTGCTCCTCGGCGCGCTTGCGTTCGCTGATGTCGCGCACCAGGCCCAGCACCTCGGATGGGCTGGTGGCCACCAGGCGCGCCTCGAAGTGCAGCACCTCGCCGCAGTCGATCAGTTCGTACTCGACCGAGCGCACCTGCTGGGTGGCGAGCACGGTCTTCATCTGCTCCAGCATGCGCGCCGCGATCTCGGGCGGCAGGGTGTCGGACAGGTGCTTGCCGATGAAGCGCGCGCTCATCGGAGGAGCGCTGGCCGGGTGTCCCGGACACGACTGGCCGGGCCGCTCCTGGCCGGGCCGTTCCTGGCCGGGTTCGTAGTCGAGATAGAAGCCGTCCGCGTTCAGGCGAAAGAAGGTGTCGGGGATGGCTTCGAGCACGGCGCGGTTCTGGGCGTCGGCGATGCGCAGGCGCGCGATGGCGTCGCTGGCGCGCAGCACGTACAGCACGCGGTGGCCGAGGATCGGCCAGTTGATCGGCTTGGAGACGAAGTCGGTGGCGCCGACCTCGTAGGCCTGGGTCACGGCCTCGACGTCGTCGCTGCCGGTGACCATGACGATCGGGACGCAGGCGCCATCCTTCTCGGCGGCGCGGATCGTGCGGCAAGCCGTGAAGCCGTCCATGCGCGGCATGTCGACGTCCATCAGGATCAGGTCGGGATGGCGCGCGCGCGCCAGTCCGACCGCTTCCAGGCCGTCGCCGGCCTCGATGCCGTCCATCCCGACCTGGGCCAGCATCTCGAGCATCAATAGGCGCATGACGGGATCGTCGTCGGCGACGAGCACGGTCCCGCGCTGGGTGGAGGCAAATGCAGGCATCTCAGGATTCCTTTTCAAGCAGGGCGTGGAGCGACTGGCGCACCGATTGGAATTCGCGCTCCATGTCGGCCAGCAGGGGCGCGGCGCCGTCGACGGCGCCGCTGCGGCCGAGTTGTTCGAGGTCGCGGCAGGCCGCGGCCAGGCGCGCCGCACCGATGTTGGCGCTGGCCGACTTGAGGCCGTGGGCGATGCGGCGCAGGGCTTCGGCGTCGCGCGTGGTTACTGCCTGGCGCAGCGCCTGCAGGTGGCGCGGGGTGTCGCCCACGTAGGCGTTGATCACCTTCTGCACCAGAACGTCACCGGCGTCGCGGCTCAGCGCGCGGATGTTGTCGAGGGCGGCGCGGTCGACCGGGTTGTCCCGCGGCGGCGGCTGCGGCGATGGAGGCAGTGATGGAGGCAATGCGGGCGACGGCTGGTAGGCCAGGGCCGGCGCGGCGTCGTCGTCGTGGTGGCGCTCGGCCAGCACCGGCAGCGCCACCCAGCGCCCGATCACGGCCGCCAGCTGCTGCTGGGTGAAGGGCTTGGACAGGTAGTCGTCCATGCCGGCCGCGAGGCAGGCTTCGCGGTCGCCCTGCAGCGCGTTGGCGGTGATCGCGATCACCGGCAAGGTGCGCGCGCGGCCCGCCTCGCGCTCGTGGCGCCGGATTTCCCCGGTCGCCGCGAAGCCGTCCATCACCGGCATCTGGCAATCCATCAGCACCGCGTCCCAGCCGCCTTCGTGCACCGCATGCAGCGCTTCCTGGCCGTTGGTGGCGCAGTGGGTTTCCAGGCCCAGACTCTCCAGCATGGCCCTGGCCACTTCGACGTTGACGGGATTGTCCTCGGCCAGCAGCACGCGCCGCGCGCGCCGTACCGGCTGCTGGGGCGCCATCGGGGCCGGCCTGGCGGTCCCGAACGCCGCCGTCGCGGCATGCGCCCCAGCCGGCGCGGCGGCGGCAGCCGGATGATGCAGCCGCGCCGCGCGCGCCGTCAGGCAGGCGTACAAGTCGGCCGCGCGCGCCGGCTTGACCAGCTGGTAGGCCACGCCGGCCTCGCGCCGCTGGACCGGATCGGCGGCCAGCCGCTCGGGACTGAGCAGCACGAAATGGGTATTGATCGGGGTCGAACGCGCCATCCCCTCGGCACGCACCGAGGCCGCCAGCGCCAGGCCGCTGGTCTGGGTCAGCTCCATGTCGAGCACCGCCGCATCATACGGGCGGCCGGCGCGCGCCGTGCTCACCAGGTGCTCGAAGGCGGCCGCCGCGCTGCCCACGCCCTCGCACGTCGCGCGCCAGGTTTCCAGCTGCTGCACCAGCTCGTTGCGGCTGGCGTCCTGTTCGTCCACCACCAGCACCCGCAGCCCCTCCAGCGTGTGCTGGCGGTGGCCGGGGGCGTCGGGATCGACGCGGCGCTTGTCGAAGCCGAGCGTGAACCAGAAGATCGAGCCCTGCCTGGGCGCGTTCTCGACGCCGATCGTGCCCTTCATGAGTTCGACCAGCTGCTTCGAGATGGCCAGGCCCAGGCCGGTGCCGCCATACTTGCGGGTGGTGGAATCGTCGGCCTGCGAGAAGGCGTTGAAGATGCGCGCGCGCGCGTCGCGCGAGATGCCGATGCCGGTGTCGTGCACCTCGAAGCGCAGCGTCACCCGCTGCGCGTCTTCGCCGGCCACCCGCACCCGCGCCATGATGCGCCCCTCGTTGGTGAACTTGATCGCATTGCCGAGCAGGTTGGCCATGATCTGGCGCAGCCGGTTCGGGTCGCCGCAAATCGCCACCGGAATGTCGTTGGCGATGTCGAAGTCGCAGCCCAGGCCCTTTGCAGCGGCCTGCGGGGTGTAGACGTTGTGGATGTCGTCCAGCAGGTCCCACAGGTTGAAGTTGATGTATTCGATGGTCAGCTTGCCGGCCTCGATCTTGGAGAAGTCGAGGATGTCGTTGATGATCACCAGGAGGTGCTCGCCCGAGCGCTTGACCAGCTGCGTGTAGCTGCGCTGGGCGTCGGTCAGCTCGGTGGCCAGCAGCATCTCGGTCATGCCCAGCACCCCGTTCATCGGGGTGCGGATCTCGTGGCTCATGGTGGCCAGAAAACCGCTCTTGGCGCGGCTGGCCGCTTCGGCCGCGTTCTTGGCCTTTTCCAGCTGCTCGGTGCGCACGCCGACCTGGCGTTCCAGTTCGTCGCGATGGTGCAGCAGGGCCGCCCCGCGGTCCTCGATCTGGGCCAGCATGGTGTTGAAGCTGTCGATCAGCACGCCCAGTTCGTCGTTGCGCTTGTGTTGCACGCGCAGGCCGTAGTTCTGGCTGGCCGAGACCTTCTGCGCGGCCTGGATCAACTTGGCGATCGGCTCGGCGATGCTGCGCTTGAGCGGCCGCGCCAGTCCCAGCGAGACCAGCAGCGCGGCCCCCATCGCCAGCCCGATCACGACCAGGCTGGCCAGGATGTCGAGCCACATCGGCAGCAGGTCGGCCTCGATCATGATCGCGCCGACCGCCAGCTCGCCGTGGCGCACCTCCTGCACCACGCGCATGTGGCGCGACAGCAGGGAGCGGCCGGCGCGGTTGGCATCGATCAGCGTCTCGGGCCCGAGGTCGTCCAGCACGGGCAGTGCGGCGCCCAGGCGCGACGGCGCACGGTACTCGGCCAGCGCACGGCCGAAACGGTCGTACAGCACCGCCGCCGAGATGTGCTGCTGCGCTTCCAGCGCCGCCAGGGTGGCGCCGGCCTGGCGCCGGTCGACCAGCAGCAGGTCGCCGGCCGTGGCGGCGCCGATCACGCGCGCGAAGGCGGCCAGTTGCAGGCTCTCGGCCTGGCGGTGATTGATGATGGAGGTGACGGCGAAGGCGCAGAACACGAACAGCAGCGCAGTCGCCGTCGAGAGCAGCGAGAGGATGTTCAACTTCCGGTTCAGGCTCGAGCGCTCGAAATTCTGCATCGTGATTCCCGCAAACGGCACAGCGCAGCGGATCCGGCAACGGTGCAGATCCTCCTAGCGGGCAAGAGCCCGCAGGAAAAAAATATACGGCCTAGGTGAGAGGCCAGTTTTGCGAATCCGCAAATGTGGCAAACGGAACAATTCCATCGCGCAATTACCATCGACGGGAACAAAAGAAAGGGCGCCGCAGTGAACTGACCCCCAAAAGTTGGACACAACTTTTGGGGGTTTTTCATGACCAAGTACGATGAGCAGTTCAAGCTCGCAGTCGTGCAAGAATATTT
>NZ_JBWBRF010000027.1:0-41753 GCF_056279385.1 Massilia sp. UYP34
AAGATGAAGCTAAAAGGGCTGAGTCCTGTTCAATACAGAACCCAGCCCTCGGCACTTCACTGAGACCAACCGTCCAACTTTACGGGGTCAGTTCATTGCGGTCCCGTCGAAAGAGGCGCCGCGCTTCGCCGGCGACAGGGCAGCGAAGCGGCGGCGAAAACGAAAAATCAGGCGGCCTTGTTCAGCGCCGGGTAGTCGGTATAGCCGACCGCGCCCGGATGGTAGAAGGTCTCGGTATTCGGTTCGTTGAGCGGCGCCTTCAGTTGCAGGCGCTTGGGCAGGTCCGGGTTGGCGATGAACAGCTGGCCCCACGCCACCGCGTCGGCGGTGCCGCTGGCGACCAGTTCCTCGGCCTTTTCGCGGGTGAGCTGCTGGTTGGCGATCCAGACGCCGCCGAACTGCTTCTTGATCATCGGGCCCAGCGCGTCCGGTCCTTGCCCTTCGCGGGTGAAGATGAAGGCGATCTTGCGCTTGCCCAGCTCGCGCGCCACGTAGCCGAAGGTCTCCGCCGGCGTCGAATCGCCCATGTCGTGCGAATCGCGCGCCGGGGCCAGGTGCATGCCGACGCGGTCGGCGCCCCAGACCTCGATGCAGGCGTCGGTCACTTCCAGCATCAGGCGCGCGCGGTTCTCGATCGGGCCGCCATAGGCGTCGGTACGCTTGTTGGTGGAATCCTGCAGGAACTGGTCGAGCAGGTAGCCGTTGGCGCCATGGACTTCGACGCCGTCGAAGCCGGCCTTCTTGGCGTTTTCGGCGCCCTTGCGGTAGGCGGCGACGATGCCGGCGATTTCATCGAGTTCGAGCGCGCGCGGGGTGGCGTAGGGGCGCTTCGGACGCAGCAGGCTCACGTGGCCATCCGGCTGGATCGCCGACGGCGCGACCGGCAGTTCGCCATCCAGGAAGGACGGATCGGAGATGCGGCCGACGTGCCACAACTGCAAGAAGATGCGGCCACCGGCCTTGTGCACGGCCTCGGTGACGATCTTCCAGCCTTCGACCTGTTCGTCGGACCAGATGCCGGGCGTATCGGCATAGCCCACGCCCATCGGGGTCACCGACGTCGCTTCGGACAGGATCAGCCCGGCCGAAGCGCGCTGCACATAGTATTCGGCCATCAGCGCGTTCGGCACGCGTGCGCCGCCATCGGCGCGCGAGCGGGTCAGCGGCGCCATGACGATGCGGTTCGGCCATTCGAGGGCGCCCACTTTGATCGGGTCAAACATTGTAGTCATCGGGTAGTCCTAAAGTCCGTCGTTCAGTTGTGCGAGAAAGGCCTGGATCGCCTCCTCGTTCCGTTGGATGAAAATCCATTGGCCGACGCGACGCGTGCTCACGAGGCCGGCGCGCTGCAGCGTGGCCAGGTGGGCCGACACCGTCGATTGCGACAGGCCGGCTTTCTTGTCGATCAGCTTGCAGCACACTCCCATCTCGAGCGGGTGTTCCTGCTCGATGAAGTGCTGCCGCGGCTCCTTGAGCCACTGCAGGATCTGGCGCCGCACCGGGTTGGCCAGGGCCTTGTGGATCGCGTCGATGTCCATGGGCTTTCCTTTTATCGGATTTTTTCGATCCGAATATCGTCATCTTACGATATTCAAGAAATGTTTGCTGGCGCTGTTCCGAATCGTCCAGTCCAGGGCGGCCGCGGTGGCTTACTCGCGGCCGAAGGTCGTGTTCGGGCGGGTGAGGTAGTACCACTCGGTATTGGCGGCGGCGTTCGCGGCCGGGAACAGGATGCGGCCGCCGAACTCGGCCACCACCGGCGTGCCGTCGGCGCGGTGGCCGATCAGTTCACCTTCGCTCACCGGGTCGAAGCTCTTCCAAGGGCGCACGAAGCGGTCGTCGGCGTGCAGCTTGTCGTGCACCACGACCATCGACAGCGCTTCCATTTCCTCGAAGGCGACCGGCTCCGGATCGGGCGCGGCGATCAGCCCCAGGTGGGCCAAGGTATTCATGATGGCGCGGTAGGCGACGTCGGGCGCGGCCGGATCGTCGTGCTGGCCGCATTCGAGGGTCAGCGCGTAGCCGCCGGTACTGCGCATGTACTCGGTGGTGCCGACGCCGTAGCGCAGCACGGTTTCCAGCTCGTCGGCGCTGCGGCTGCGCCGCTGCACGCCATCGCCATAGGTGGCCAGCCAGCCGTCGACGAAGCGGCGCACGCCCAGGCGGCGCGCCCAGGCGCGCTCCTTGGCGGCGTGGCGGAACGGCTGCAGCGCGCCGTCGTTGTCGAGCGGCCCGACCATCACGAACGGCTCGCCGGTGGCGGCGAAGGAATGCAGGTCGAGCAGCACGTCGTGCTGGCCGAGCAGGGGGCACAGCCAGTTGGCCACCTGGTCCTCGAAGTCCAGCGGCGTCTCTTTCGGGAACAGGTCGCGGTTCAGGTTGCGCTCGCCGTTGCGGGTGTTCTGGGCATAGGCCAGCGGATTGACGATCGGGACGAAGGTGACGCTGCCCGCCGCGATGTGCAGGACGCCGCTGTCGATTTCTTCCATGACCCGCTGGATCGCCTTGGTGCCGCACACTTCGTTGCCATGGGTCGCGCCCATGATGATGACGCGTGGGCCGGCTGCGAGGCCGGTGTAGTTGATGGATTTGAATTGAAAGTTGCGGGCGGAAGTCATAGGTAGCGTGGCTGGGAAAGAAAAGGTGGCGGTATTCTATCGGTAAACGTGGGCACGGTGAGAATGGCGAGGCTGCCGGCGGGGCACAGGCTCTCCGTTCCTGCCGCTCGCCTTGCCCGAACGGCGGGCGAAACCAGACAGACGTCGACAGCCCAGTCCCTTGATGGCCTTAAATTGACTTTTGCCAAGTCTCCTTATCGGTCGTTCGCCACAATGACATCTTGCTCCTGCGTTCGCTCGGAAAGGTCCCGGTTCACCATCGGCTAGGCAGGAATTTCATAGGGCGTCTACGTCAGAGCGGGTTATGTCAGTCGATCTCGAAAGCTTTTGTCACCATCTTCGCCTTCACGCTTTGCCACCATTCGGACAAGGAAAATGTGGAGAATATGTCCGACGTGCTCTTCAGGCAGCCGGGGCAGACATCAAACCTCCGTACGTTGGTTCGGCTAAGGATTACGGCCCGGTGTTGCTCCGGTTGGGGTTCCATCCTGTCGCGGTGACAAATCCTGACGGTTTCGGTTTCAGGCGTGGCGACATCATGGTCATGCAGCCGTGCGTTGGCTGGCGACCATTTGGGCATATCGCTGGATTCGACGGTCGAAACTGGATATCAGACCATATCCAAAGAGATTTCTGGGCTGGTCCCGGATACAGAAAGCAAAGGCCTGCATATGCCGTGTATCGCTACTAAAAAACTTTTTGCAGCCATCGCTGTCGCGGTGGCGAGCCTCACCGCCAGCGCAGCCGAGTATGCTCATCCACCGAAATATCTTGTCGAGCCAGTGTTCGGTCTGAAAGTAGAATTTGCAGATGGAAAATTGGAGCCATTACCGGAACAGATCCGCGCCGCGTGCGTGCAGATGGCGGACAACGAGACCTGGACCGGACGCCAGTGGATATTCGGCGCCGTCAAGAGCGGTGAGGCGACTTATTATCTGGTTAGCGGCTACTTCGAGCGACGGCATCCAGGCCCTGGCGAGCTGCGATATCATCAACCGGATCAAGGCGGCATCTATGTCGTAAAAGGAAAGGATTGTGGCGGCGATCCGGCGCGCGAGGTGTTCGAAGTCAGGGATTTCGAGCAGATTCCCAAGCCGGTACTGGAACGGCTTGCTCGTGATGCAAAGGCCAGGCTTGTTTGCGCGATTGGAGGCGAGAGTCGCTTGCGGGCCGAGTTCAAGAAACAACGCGTCACGTCCGATCGATTGACTCCCGAACTGGCCGTCGCTTTCAAGCCATATTTCTGAACGTGGGGTCGCAATATCCCTTACTTCTACCTGCGCCTCTTCCAAATCATTGGTGCGACAGTTGTCCAGCGGTCGGCAAGACTCAGCCCTGCGCCTCGATGACCCCGAACCCTGCCGGCGCGTCGCCCAGGTAGGCCAGCACCGCATGCGCCTGGATATTGGCGTCGTACTGGGCGTTGGCGGCGATGGCGGCGCGCAGCCCCGGCACGATGTCCGGCGTATGCGGCTGGCGGTAAGCCTTGATCAACAGGTGTACCAGGTCGGCGGGCGCATCGGCGCGGCGCAGGCGCGATTCGATGATGGACAGCAGCGCGCGCTGCATGCGCGGGGTGGGATTGCGGATCTCGCCGAACACATAGGGCGTGTTGGCGATCGCGGCGCAGACGATGCTTTCCATCCGGTCGGCCTTGTAGTCGGACGGGATGTCGAAATACGCCTTGTTCCAGCGGGTGTGCGGATAGGCGTGGCCGGGCGGGAAGCGGTCGGCGTTTTCCAGGCCCATGGCCCGGCTTGCGCGCGACCACAGGTCGCCGAGGGTGTCCAGCAGTGCCATTACGAGATGTCTTGCGCTTGTGTCATCCCGCGAGTGTAGCGCATGGCCGGGAACCTCGCATAGGGGGGGCAGCAGGGCGGTTGGGGGCGCCCTGCCGCCGTTCGTTCAGGCAAACCTGCCGGCCCTGAAATCCTCCACCGCCTGCTGCAGCTCGGCCTGGGTATTCATCACGAACGGACCATACTGCGCGATCGGTTCGTTCAGCGGCCGTCCGGCCAGCACCAGCAGGCGGGTCTTTGCAGCCGCCTTGATGCGCACGCCGTCGGCGCCGGGCGCATTGTCGAGGATCGCCATGCGCGCCTGGCCGACCCCTTTGCCCTCGATCACCGCCTCGCCGCGGAACACGTAGACGAAGGCGTTGTGCCCGGCCGGAATCGGCTGCTCGAACGTCACGCCGGCCGGGATCTCCAGGTCGAGGTACAGCGGCTCGGTATGCGCACGCTGCACGGCCCCGGTCACGCCGTGGGTGGCGCCGGCGATCACCTGCACCGTCACGCCGTCGTCCAGCGACAAGCGCGGCACCTCCTCGAGCGGGATGTCGCGGTACCAGGGTTCGACCATCTTGTCGCTGGCCGGCAGGTTCAGCCACAGCTGGAAGCCTTCCATCAGGCCCTCGTTCTGCTCCGGCATCTCGGAGTGGATCACGCCGCGGCCGGCCGTCATCCACTGCACGCCCCCATCGGTGATCATGCCTTCATTGCCGGCGCTGTCGCGGTGGCGCATGCGCCCGGCCAGCATGTAGGTGATGGTCTCGAAGCCGCGGTGCGGGTGTTCCGGGAAGCCGGCGATATAGTCGCCCGGCTTGTCGCTGCCGAAGGCGTCGAGCATCAGGAACGGGTCGAGGCGGCGCTGCAGGGGACCGGTCAGCACGCGGTTGATCTTCACGCCCGCGCCGTCCATCACGAACTGGCCGTTGATGATGCGCTCGACGCCGCGCGTTTTCTGGATGGGGGTGGTGGCAACTGCGGTGTTCATGCTGTTCTCCTGTGGGTTGCGCCGCCTGGCGGGCGACAGATTACGCCAAAGCCACTTCGATGGCCGCGTTGGCCGCGGCCTGGCCCTGGGCCACGGCCTCCGGTCCCATTGCCATGCCCGACGAATAGATGAAGGTGTGGTCGTTCAGGCCGAGGAAGTTCAGCAGCGCGCGCATCTGCGGCACCTGCGGGTCGGCGCTTTCGTCGTACACGCCGCCGCGGGCCGCGGCCACGTACACCTTCTTGTTCTTGAGCAGGCCTTCCGGACCGGTCTCGGTATAGCGGAAGGTCACGCCGGCGCGGGCGATCGCGTCGAACCAGCTTTTCAGTTGCACCGGCATCGCGAAGTTGTACATCGGGGCGCCGAGCACGATCACGTCGGCCGCCTGCGCTTCCAGGATCAGCGCATCGTCCTGCGCCACGCGCGCCGCCTGTTCCGGGCTGCGCTGCTCAGGCGGGGTGAAGAGGGCGCCAACGGCGGCGCCGTCCAGCAGCGGATGCGGCTGGGCGCCGAAGTCGCGCCGCACGACGGTCGCGCCCGGGTTGGCGGCGGTCAGCCTGTCGACGATCTGCTGGGTGACGCGGGTCGATTCCGATGCGTCGCCGCGAACGCTGGTGGTGATGTGCAGGATGTTCATGGTAAGCCCCTTCGTGTTGGTGGAGAGTTTCGATGGGGACACTTTAGCAATTCCAAAATCAATCTGGAAGCCAGTAGAATGGATAACATTATTCTGCTGATGGGACAATCATGGACGTGGAACCGAATGACTTGCTGCTGTTCGCGCGGATCGTCGAGTCGGGCAGCTTTACCCGCGCCGCCGAGCGCGTCCACCTGCCCAAGTCGACCGTCTCGCGGCGCCTGGCGCTCCTCGAGACGACGCTGGGCGAACGCCTGCTGCAGCGCACGACCCGCAAGCTGGTGGTCACCGAATTCGGCGCCAGCCTGTACGAGCATGCGCGCCGCCTGGCCGACGAAGTCGACGCCGCCGGCGCGCTGGCCCAGCACCGCCAGGGCGAACCAAGCGGCAAGCTGCGCATCTCGGCGCCGGGCGACTTCGCCAACAGCGGCCTCTATGAAGTGATCGCGCGCTTCCTGGAGCGCTATCCCGCGGTCCGGCTCGAGATGGACCTGACGCCACGCCGGGTCGACCTGGTGGCGGAGAACTTCGACATCGCGATCCGCATGGGGGATCTTCCGGACGATGCGACCCTGAGCGCGCGTCCGATCACCCTCGAGCAGCCCGGCCTGTACGCTTCGCCCAGCTATCTGGCGCGGCGCGGCATTCCCGAGCATCCCGACGATCTCGACGCGCACGACGTGTTGTGCATCCTGAGCCGCACGGGCGGCGCCGCGCCGTGGACCTTGATGCGCGGGAAGGTGCGCTGGGAGCGTGCGCTGAACGCGCGGCTGACGGCCAATTCGCCCGACCTGCTGGCGCGCATCGCCTCGCGCGGCGCGGGCATCGCGCTCAGTTCCTCGATGTTCGCCCAGCCCTATATGCAGACGGGCGAGCTGGTGCGGGTGCTGCCGGAGTGGGATATGCCCGGCGCGAACGGCTGGGCGGTATTCCCGAGCCGTAAGCTCATGCCGGCCAAGACCCGGGCCTTTCTGGAGATGATCGAATCGGCGTGCACCGAGAAGGGCCACAGCCCGCATGCCGCGGTGGCCGCGTTCAAGGCGCGCGCCGCGCTGAAGGATGGCGTTAGCGAGGCTGGCTGACCGGGTGTTCGCCCATCGGTTCGCCCAGGCGCACCTTGCCCTCGGGCGCCCAGGCCGGGTTGAAGGCGATGGCGCCGCGCTGGAACAGCATCACCACGGTCGAGCCGAGCAGGAAGCGGCCCATTTCCTCGCCTTTTTTCAGGGTCACCTGGCCCGGCTCGTAGTGCCACTCGCAGATGCGCGGCATGCGCGGCGGATTGACCACGCCATGCCAGACGGTGGCCATGCTGCCGACGATGGTCGCCCCGACCAGGGTCATCACGAACGGCCCGAATTCGTCGTGCTCGAACACGCACACCACGCGCTCGTTGCGCGCGAACAGGCCCGGCACGCCGCGCGCCGTGGTCGGATTCACCGAGAACAGCTTGCCCGGCACATAGATCATGCGCGTCAGCCGTCCATCGCACGGCATGTGGATGCGGTGGTAGTCCTTGGGGCTCAGGTACAGGTTGGCGAAGTGGCCGTGCTGGAAATGCGCGGCCAGCGCCGCGTCGCCGCCGACCAGTTCGCTCGTGGTGAACTTGTGGCCCTTGGCCTGGAAGATCTGGTGGTCGTCGATGTCGCCGAGCTGGCTGATGGCGCCGTCCACCGGGCATACATAGTCGCTGTCCGCCAGCGGACGCACGCCGTCGCGCAGCGGACGGGTGAAGAATTCGTTGAAGCTGGGGTAGCTGGCGATGTCCGGGTTGGCCGCTTCGCTCATGTCGACGCCGTACTTGCCCACGAACCAACGGATCAGGCCGGTCGTCATCGACCCGCCCTTGTGGCCGGCGACGCGGCCGGCTAAGTTGGTCATCGCCTGCTTCGGCATGACGTATTGCGGCAAGACTTTTATGCGGGACACGGGCGATCGCCTTTCTTCGAAAAGTGCGCATTATAGCGGCCTTACCACAGCGGGCGTGCTACAGCGAAAGTGCCGAATGGAAACGACATTTCCATGTCAAGGCATGCCCGAGTGTACTCCAGGTGGTAGCGCAGTGGCGAACGCTGGGTGACATGCTTTTAAATGGAACTCAAGGTTGCTAGGATAAGGAAATTCACAGTTCTTTATGTTAGAAGAATAAACTACCATTTACATGTTTACATATTGCCAATGAAGGGCATATATTTCCTCCATACATACCCAATAACGAGGAGATATCCCTGTGAGAACGCCGAGCCGATCCCGCCGTCCCGCTTCCCTCCTGATGCTGGCGGCCTTTGCCGGCCCCACGTGCGCACAGCAGGAAGAACCCGCCGTACCGGTCTCTCGAGTGGAAGTCAAGGGCAGCAGCGCCAGCTACGACCCGCGCCGCGACGACACGGCGACCCGCACCGTGATCGGGCGCGAGGAACTGGGCCGGTATGGCGACCGCTCGGTGCTCGACGTCCTCAAGCGGGTGCCGGGCGTGACGGTCGACACCAACCAGGCACGGGGCGGCACGATCCGGATGCGCGGACTAGGAGCGGGTTACACGCAAATCCTGATCAACGGCGAGCGCCCACCGGGCGGTTTCGACTTCGATTCCCTGTCGCCCGACGTCATCGAACGCATCGAGGTGCTGCGCGCCGCCACCGCCGACCTGTCGACCCAGTCGGTGGCCGGCACCGTCAACATCGTGCTGCGTCGCGTGGCGAAGGAACGCGAGCGCCAGCTCAAGCTGGGGATGCTGCAGTCGTCGCAGTTCAGGGGCCCGAATGCGGCGTTGCAGCTGAGCGAACGCGGCGAGGGTTTCGCGTGGTCGCTCGCCGGCGACGCGACAGCGGAACGCTACGACCGCGCCTGGAGCATCTTCGAAGAGACGGTCGCGCCAGGCGGCGCGGTCGACCTGATGCGCATGACGAGCGCGCCGGAAGAGGGCCGCATGCGCAGGATGAACCTGACCCCGCGTTTCGAGTGGACGCTGGCGGATGGCGACACGATCAGTGTCGAGACCTTCATCAACGTCAATCGCTTCCGCAATCGCACCCATTTGTCGATCGCGACCGATATCGGCCTGCCTCCCCCGGTCCCCGACCAGCACACGCGGATGCGGGCCGACGCCGAAGACCTGCGCACCGACCTGAAATGGACCACCGAACTCGATTCCGGCGCGACCCTGGAAACCAAACTGGGGTTCAGCGGCGAGAATGCCGACAACACGATCTTGCGCCAGGGCGCCGATCGCCTTGGCGTGCCCGTGACCGACGGCCGGGTCGATTCCGGCTGGCGCGATCGCGGCGCCAATTCGACCGGCAAGTACATGCGCAAGCTGGAGAATGGCCACGCCATCGCGGCTGGCTGGGACGGCGGGATCGGCTGGCGCGACGAGATGCGGCGCGAGCGCGACGCGATCCGCGTCTTTCCGCCCGACCTGCCGCTCGACGAAACGTTCGAGGCGCGCGTGGCGCGCATGGCGGTGTACGTCCAGGATGAGTGGAACATCACGCCGCAGTGGTCGATGTACCTGGGCATGCGTTGGGAGGGCATCCGTATCCGCGCCTCGGGCGACTCCTTCGCATCGACCCGCAGCAGCTCCAACGTCTGGAGCCCGATCCTGCAGACCTTGTGGAAGATCCCGGAACGCAAAGGCGATCAGCTGCGCTTTGCGGTGACCCGCACCTACAAGGCGCCGGACCTGTGGAACCTGCTGCCGCGCCGCCAGGTTTGGGAAAACAACAGCGCTACCGAGGCCGATTTCCAGGGCAATCCGGCGCTCAAGCCCGAACTGGCCTGGGGCGTGGATGCCGGTTACGAACACTATTGGGCCGAGAACGCGATGGTCACGCTGCGCACATCGCTGCGCCGCATCGAGGACTACACCAGCAACCGCATCTACTTCGACGGCTACCGCTGGATCTTTACGCCGGTGAACGACGGCCGCGCCGAGGTCCGCACGCTTGAACTGGAAACCAGGTTCCCCCTTGCGTCGCTGTTCGCGCAAGCGCCGGCGATCGATGTGCGCGCTGGCGTGAGCCGTCATTGGGCGCGCGTGAAATCAGTCCCGGGCCCCGACAACCGGCTGGAGCGGCAGACGCCGTTGTCGGCCAACGTCGGTCTGGACTACAAGGCGGGAGCGTTGGCGCTGGGCGGCAGCGCCGCCTTCACGCGTAACGGGCAGGTGACGGTGACGGCCAACCGCGGTTACTACTCGGAAGCGCGCACCGACCTCGAAGCCTATGCGGCGTGGCGCTTCGACCCGAAACGGCAGGTTCGGTTGTCGATATCGAACCTCGCGCACGAGGACTCGGGCTTCGAAGTGACCTACGCCGATCCGGTCGCCGGCGTCGAGAAGCGCCGCTTCCATTATCCGGGCGCGGTGCGCATCCAGGCGAACTATGAGCTGAAATTCTGACTGCGGTTGAACTGTCGAACCCGACTCAGACCAGCCGCACCGCCACCGCGCCCAGCGCCGCCAGGGCGGCGCCGCAGATCCGGGCGCGGGTGGCGCGCTCGCGCAGCACGAACACCGCGATCGCGGTGGCGAACACGATCGAGGTTTCGCGCAGGGCGGCGACCACCGCGACGGGGGCCCGGGTCATCGCCCACAGCGCCATGCCGGCACGGCTCAGGCCTTCACGCCGGCATATTGATGGCTGCGGAAGTAGCGCCAAGCCACGAACAAGGCCACCGCCTGCATCGCCGCGCACACGAAGAAGCTGCTGCCGACGCGCCAGTCGCCAGGGGGCAGGTGACTGACCGCGCCCAGGATGGCGGTGCCGAGCAGCGGCGTGAAGATCACCCCCAGGCTGCCGATCGACTGCAGGGAGCCCATCAGCTCGCCCTGCTGCTCGGGCGGCGACGATTTCGATACGATGCCCTGCAGCGCCGGATTGGTGGCGTAGGCCAGCACGTTGGCCAGGATGAAGACGTACAACATCCAGCCCTGGGTGGCCAGGCCGTAGGCGAGGAAGGTCAGCATGCCGGAGGCGAGGGCCAGCAGCGCCAGTCGCACCTCGCCGAAGCGCCGGATCAGGATGCCGAGCAGCCCGGCCTGGACCACGACCGAACCGAGGCCGACGCAGAACAGGGCGACGCCGTTGTCGCGCGGGGTCCAGTCGAAGCGGAAGGTGGTGTACAGCACCCAGGTCGACTGCAGCATCATCTGGGCGAAGGTCGACAAGGTGATGACGACCACCAGGCCGCGGATGTCCTCGCGCCGCGCCAGGCGCAGCAGGGCCGTGAGGGGATTCAGGCGCGCCAGCTTGAACGGCTCGCGGCGCTCGGCCGGGAGCGACTCGGGCACCAGGAAGAAACCGTAGACGAAATTGGCGGCCGACAGCGCGGCCGCGACGTAGAACGGCAGGTGCAGGTCGGCGTCGCCGAGGACGCCGCCCAGCATCGGGCCGCAGATGAAACCCAGGCCGAATGCCGCGCCGATCTTGCCGAACGCCTTGGCGCGGTTCTCGCGGGTCGAGATGTCGGACGCGTAGGCCGCGGCGACCGACATGCTGGCCGAGGACATGCCGCCGATGATGCGGCCCACGAACAGCCAGGCCAGGCTGGGCGCCCAGGCGGTGATCAGGAAGTTCAGGCACATGCCGGCCATCGAGTACAGCAGCACCGGACGGCGGCCGATGCGGTCGCTGAGCGCGCCGAGCGCCGGCATGAACAGGAATTGCACGATCCCGAAGGTCGCCGCCAGCACCCCGTACCACAAGGCCCGCTTGTCCGGCCCATCGACGAACTGGTCGAGCAGCAGCGGCAGGACCGGGACGATCAGGCCGATGCCGAGCATGTCGATGAAGATGCAGACGAGGACGAAATTGAGCCGAGCGACGGGTTGCGGTAAGGCGGTCGAACTGGTCATAGACACCTCGGTCAATACGGGTGGCTTATCTTAACATTGCAATAAAGTGGTTGAGTAGGTAGCCTGGCTTGGCCCATCTATCGCGTCGAAATAGAAAGCCTGCGTCCGAGCTGGCAGCGTAACTCGTCAACCGGCCTTCAAGAGGAAAACCTTGGCGCCTTATTCTAGAAATTTCCTATAGTCAATCCCGGCCTTTTTTTTGATTAGCACCACATCTAATTCGACACGCAACTCGAATTCTCGGATCGTGGTGTTCATGTTAAAAAAATCTCGCTTGACTTTATTCTCATCAATTCGTTACCATCGTGTGAAGTTAGCAAGCTCACAAATCAGTACTTTCAGCCAGAGCAGACCTGTGCCAATCCGTCCTTGGTGGCTGTTCGGAGAGACATTATGAAGAGCTCTATCTTTCTTCCCATCTTTACGCTCGTGGTACTTGCTGGCTGTGCAAGCAAGTCTGAATCGTTTGTTCGTAATGAACCGTTATGTCAATCGGGTACAAAGCCCGTCGTGCTCATTCTGGCGCCTGGAAATATTCAGAAAGCGTGCCGCGACAAGATTGATGGCACTGGAGTCGATCTTCCTTTTCCGAACCAGAATGTGCCTCGGGCACGCCAAGTGTTTTCTTCTGAGGATTCAGACATTCCTGCCACGTTTGTAGGGGTATCAATTTCGGGCGGAGGCAGTCGTGCAGCGGTGTTCGGGATGGCAGTCCTGGAACGGCTTGATCAGCTGGGAATTCTGAAACATGTTTCTGCTATTTCTACGACGTCGGGCGGGGGGCTAGCCGGCGCATATTATGCCTTGAAAGGGAGCGACATAAATTGGAGTCATGCACATGATTTGATGGCTGCTGATTATTTAGCCCCGTGGCTCAAGCGTAACATTGGCTTTGGTAGCTTGGTTTCAACATCGGTAACCAACAAGAATCGTAGTGATGTTATGGCAGAGGTATTTGATACACACGTTTTTGGCGGCCGTACCTATGGGGATCTTGGTACGTTCATCCCTGGCAGCGCACCAATTTGGCTCGCAAACGCGACGGAACTTGGATTTTCAAAGCGTTTTACTTTTGGAGTGGCTGACTTTAATCAGATTAACTCCGATCTTAAGAAGGTTCCAATTTCACGAGCAGTAATGACTTCGGCTGCATTCCCAGGAGTATTTAATACTCTTGCATTAAAAAACTACTTTTCCAGTTCGGTCGCACCTGGATTTCAGCTCGAGGGCGGTGTGCGCTACACACACCTGATCGATGGAGGACCTACCGACAACCTCGGAATTGAATCCCTGCTCAAACTAGCGGGAACACATAGGGCGTTCCGAGCGAGTGATTTGAACAGAGACGAAAAAATCGAACGCCAGGGTGACTGCTTGCTAATCGTGGTCGACGCTTACGCACGAGGAGTGCCAACCCGCTATTTGAGTAAATCAGATTTGCGCGGGGTCACCGGACACTTAGTAGATCTGAATTTCTTCGATGCAATCAATGCCATGCTCGGAGTGCGGCGGAATGACTTGCTCGGCTATCTTGGTCTGGACGACGGCGGATCATTTGGGCTCAGGGGGAACCAGTTTGTCTATTTCGATGCTCCGGTCCTAAGTCAGAAAATTCAAGCCGCACGTCGAGTTCAGCCGCAGGCCGCGATTCACCCAAATTACTATGCCGTTGATCTCCCATCCAAAATTGCGGCAGCGGAAGAGATCCCTAGATACCAAATGCGCTGCGCGGTGTGGCATATCAACCTGGGAGGGCTTGAGGCACTACCAGTGTTCGAACAGCCCATTACCGCGGAAGAATTGCCGAAGAGAATAAAGCCGGATGATACGCTGGCATTTCAGCGTGGTCTGCACGATGCCCTGGTTTCTCAAATCGGTACGAGTTTTCGCTTGGAAGGCCCCAAAAAAT
This sequence comes from Massilia sp. UYP34, assembly GCF_056279385.1. Lineage (NCBI taxonomy): Bacteria > Pseudomonadati > Pseudomonadota > Betaproteobacteria > Burkholderiales > Oxalobacteraceae > Massilia > Massilia sp. UYP34. The sequence continues at coordinate 13,791 of NZ_JBWBRF010000027.1, forward strand.
GTTCAGCCGACTTTCTGCGCTCGGCATTGCACAAGGCTGCGGATGCATTGGTGCTGGAAGATTATGCTTCAAGGCATTCTGTGTGTTCATGGATGCAGATGCATGGACTGGACGTCAGCGACAAATGCGGTAGATATGTGACTCCGCACTTATGGACTTCTCAACTGACCAGCACCGTGGAATTCGTCGGGCCTCGGACTTCACTCGGACTTGAAACCAACGAGGTTAATTGCCGCTGACTGGGTATAAGTCACCAAGCGATTGAGCGGCGAAAGCGGCCGACGGCTTCCCTTAAGGGCCCTTCGAAAAACCGTCGCGAGCGGCAGCAGTTTCGGTCGCGAAGCGCAGCTGTACTAGAGTACAGCGAGCATCGCAGACCGAAAATGCAACGCGCAGCAGGTTTTTCGACGTGCCCCTAAGCGAGATAATTCACGCCGATGCGTTCCATTCGGCTGAAAAATCCTTTCTAAATGCGAGTATTTTAGCGAGCCTCTGGCGCCCTAAATCGCGCCCTGCCGTGGTCTGCATCATGTCCGGCAGCTTGCACAGCTTGACCATGATGTGGTCCAGCGCGTAACGGCGGTCATCGTAGTCGCGCTCTACGCCCAGCGGATCGCTGGGATGGGCCAATCCGCTTTCCATGCGTCCGGCGATATAGAACATCCGGGCCAGACCCACCAGGCCGAGGCCGTCCATGCGGTCGGCATCTTGCACGATCTTCGCTTCGATGGTCTCGGCGGGAATCGCCGCCGAAAAGCTGTGGGCCTCGATCGCGTGCGCCACGGCATCCAGTTTTTCGGGCGGGAAGCCGAGCTGGGCCAGCTGGTGGCGCGCCAGCCGCGCCGAGCGGCGGGACGCCTGGTCGCGTTCGGGGTCGTTCTTCGGCAGGTTGACCAGGTCGTGCAGGTAGGAGGCGGCCAGCACCACCAGGCGGTCGGCATCGGGATGGTGTTCCAGTAGCGCCTGCGCGGTGCGCCACACGCGGTCGAGATGGGCGCCGTCGTGGGCGCCGTCGGTGTCGGCGCTGCTGGCGGCCATCGCGGCCAGCCTGGTGCGCCAGCCGGCGAGATCGGTATTGCTCGTTGCGGTCATGTGGCTAGGTTCCAGTGTGATAGGCGGCACGGCGCGCTGCGACAGCGCGTCGGCTCGGGCATTCTTGTGGCGCGGAATCCAGCGCAGCCGCGCCTGCGGCAGCCGGGCCAGCAGGGCCAGCGCCTCGCTGCGCAGCAGGCCCAGGGCCGCCGCGTTGGCGCCATCGGGGGCGTGCACGTCGTCGATCACGACCTGGCTGTCGCCCAGCACCAGCAGGTCGGTCGCGCCATGGTCGATGGCCGCGCGCAGCACGGCGTTCAGGGCGCGGTATTCGGCTTCGCTGCTGTTGCCATGGCCGCCGTCGACGGACAGTTCGCAGCGCTGGCCGGCCGGTCCTTCGAGCACGGCGCCCAGGCCGCAGCGGCCCGGGTTCGGCCGCGCCGAGCCGTCGAACCAGGCGCGCCAGGCGCTGGCGTCGAGCCCGGCGCCGCGGGTGCGCGCGGCGACGACGCTGGCCTGGCGCCGCGCGGCCTGCAATTCGGCGTGCCGGCGCTGGGCCTGGCGCGCGGACAGCAGGCTGGCCAGGCCGGCGCTGCCGGCGCTGAGCAGCAGGATCCGTTCCAGCGCGTCAGCCTCCGGCATGCCGGTGTGCGCCGCCAGGCGCCGGGCGGCGGACAGCTCGGCCTTGAAGGCGGCGGCTTGCAGGGTGGCGGGATCGATCATGGCGAGAGCATAACCGATTCGCGATTGTTGACAGGTGTTAAGACTTTTGAAACACTCATCCTGTTGAACTCAACCACAGGAGAAGGTATGCGTCAGAATCGCCGTACTGTCAGTCTGTCCCTGTTCGCCGTGCTCGCCGGCGCCGGCCTGGCGCCGCTGCAGGCCATCGCGCAAGCCACTCAAGCCACCCGGGCCGCGGGCGTCGACAAGGCATCCGCCAAGCGCGCTCAGGGTGTCAAACGCTACACGATCGAGCAGTTCATGGCGACCACCTCGCTCACCGGCGCCTCGTTCAGCAAGGACGAGAAGCAGATCCTGTTCAGCAGTAACGAATCCGGCATCTTCAACGCCTACACGGTGCCGGTCGGCGGCGGCAAGCCGCGCGCGCTGACCGCGTCGAAGACCGACACCACCTACGCGGTCGGCTACTTCTACAACGACGACCGCATCCTGTTCACGCGCGACGGCGGCGGCGACGAGCAGAACCACCTGTACGTGCGCGAACTCGACGGCAAAGAGCGCGACCTCACGCCCGGCGACAAGCTGAAAGCATCGTTCGCCGGCTGGAAGCCGGACGGCAGCGGCTTTTATGTGGTCACCAACGAGCGCGATCCGAAGTTCTTCGATCTGTACCTGTATGACGCCGCCACCTATGCGCGCACGATGGTGTACAAGAACGACAGTGGCATGAACGTGTCAAGCATCAGCCGCGACGGCAACTGGCTGGCGTTCAACAAGCCCGCCACCACGTCCGACAGCGATGTCTACGTTTACAACCTGCAGACGCGCGCGATGAAGCACGTCACGCCGCACACGGAGCCGGCCAGTCACGCGGCCGAGACCTTCGACCCGGCATCGAAGCGCCTGCTGTTCACCACCAATGCCCAGGGCGAGTTCGCGCGCATCAAGGCCTATGACCTGGCCAGCGGCGCGACAAGCGATGTCGAGAAAGCCGACTGGGATCTGCTGGGCACCGGCTATTCGCGCAACGGCCGCCACCGCGTGAGCATGGTCAACCGCGACGGCAGCATCGAAGTGCGCCTGTACGACGATGCAGGCAACCCGGTGGTCTTGCCCAGGCTGCCGGGCGGCGAGATGCGCCAGGTGACCTTTTCCGACAGCGGCAACCTGATGGCGTTCTACCTCAACGGCGACCGCTCGCCCAGCAACCTGTACGTGCACGATTTCAGGAACGGCAAGACGTCACAGCTGACGCGCAGCCTGAACCCGGAAATCGACCCGAACGACCTGGTCGAGGCCCGGGTGGTGCGCTTCAAGTCCTTCGACGGCATGGTGATCCCGTCGATCTACTACCGGCCGAAGGGCGCGTCGCCGGGCGCGAAAGTGCCGGCAGTGGTGCTCGTGCACGGCGGGCCGGGCGGCCAGACCATGCGCGGCTACAGCGCCCAGATCCAGTACCTGGTCAACCACGGCTATGCGGTCCTGGGCATCAACAACCGCGGCAGCTCGGGCTACGGCAAGACCTTCTTCCGCGCCGACGACCGCAAGCACGGCATGGAGCCGCTGTGGGACTGCGTCGAGGCCAAGACCTGGCTGGCCAGCCAGGGCGATATCGATCCGGAGCGCATCGGCATCATGGGCGGCAGCTACGGCGGCTACATGACCCTGGCGGCGCTGGCCTTCCGGCCCGAGGCGTTCAAGGTCGGCATCGACATCTTCGGCGTCAGCAACTGGGTGCGCACGCTGGAAAGCATTCCGCCGTACTGGGAAGCGCAGCGCAAGGCGCTGTACGACGAGATCGGCGACCCGGTCAAGGACAAGGCGTTCCTGGTCGCGACCTCGCCGCTATTTCACGCCCATCACATCCGCAAGCCGCTGATGGTGATCCAGGGCGCCAACGATCCGCGTGTGATCAAGGCCGAGAGCGACGAAATCGTCGAGGCGGTGCGCAAGAACCAGGTGGAAGTCGAGTACGTCGTGTTCGACGACGAGGGCCACGGCTTCTCCAAGAAAAAGAATGCAGCCGTGGCGAACGCGAAGATCCTCGCCTTCCTGGACAAGCACCTGAAGTCCTGAGTCCTGAGTGCTATCCCGGCCGCGCCGCGGTTCAGTAGCGGTAAGGATCGTTCGGGCGGCGATCGTGGCGGTTGCGCACCCCGTCGCCATCGCGGTCGCGGTCATGGCGGTCGCGGATGCCGTCGCGATCGCGGTCGCGTCCGTGGCGGCGCTCATGCTTGTGGTAGTGGCGGTCGTGGTCGCGGTCCCAGCGGTCATGGCCGCGCACATGGTGTTTCGGTGGACCGTAATGGCGCGAGGGGCCGCGGTCCCAGCGCGACGGCTCCATCACCCAGCGTCCGCTCCGATGGTGCCAGCTCGGTGGAGCGTACACATAGCCGGGACGCGCCGAAATGTAGTGGCCCGGCACCCAGTGGTGGCGATGCGATCGCCATTCCCAGAAGCCGGGCGCCCAGACGTAGCCGCGGCGCGGGGCGGGAACGACTTCATAGATGGGCGCGGGCGGCGCGGAGCCGATCACGATCGAGATATGGGGCTGGGCGTGCGAGGCCAATGGGGTGAAGGCTGCGGCGCCGATGGCGATCAGGGCTGCAATCAACAGAGGGGATTTCATGTTCGTCTCCAGATCCTTGAGCGGATGCGATGGAATATAGCAATCCGGAAAACGAAACGTGGCGTTTGAAGCAAGTTCTTACAACTGAAACAGATCGGCCGAAAGCGCACGGAAAAAAATGCGCGACAAGCGGCGCCCGGTCGCCGCGCGCCGCGTCATGGCGGCACGCCGGCGACGCAGACGGATCACATGCGGCTCCCGACGGTGACGGTGTCCGCGGCCAGCAGTTGCGCTTTCTCGACGGCGTCCAGGCGCTTTGCGCTGACCGTGACGACCGCCATCTTGTCGCCGCTGGCGATGGCGGCGTCGCCGATGCTGTAGCCGTTGGCATGGGCATCGGGAACCTTGGCCAGGTAGCCCGCCGGGACGGCGACCAGGGCGGCGGCGATGAAGATGGCTTCCATGTGCTTGAGGACGTTCATTTTGCGGCTCCTTCGAGGGTGGTTGGTGTGTCGATGTGTCCACTGTAGGCCAGGCGCCGCGCCGTCTCCAGCGGGATGCGACGAGCCGCAAGAAACGGGGCGTGAGCTGCGTTCGAGCGCGCATGAACGTTGCCGCCGCCCGGCGTTTTCATGCTCCCCCAGCTAGCACAGCGCGAGGGGCGCAGGGGCGCCGCAACCACCGGATGACAGGCATGTTCATTTCGCTCATCGGCCAGCTGGCGGCCGCGCGCACGGCGCGGCGCCGCTCCCGCAACCTGCGCGCCGGCGCACGTGCCTCCAGCGCCAGCGGCGGCTGGTCCCTTTCGTTCGGCCCGGCCTGGCTGTGGGCGGTGCTGTTCGTCGTCCTTGGCGGGGCCGTGGCGCTGGCGCTGCATGCGCGCGCGCTGCCGGACGGCGCGGCCGAGACGCCCGGCGCGGTGGCGCTGGGCGCCCTGCAGCCGATCGCGCCGGGGCTCGACTTCGTGGTCCCGCGCGCGAGCGGCGTCTCGCTCACCCAGCACGGCGGCCTGGCCCTGCTGGTGGCGAGCGGCATGCGCGCCGGCCCGGCGCTGCGGGTCGACCTGTGCACGCAGATGCTCGACCCGGGGCGGCCGCGCATGCTGCCGCTGCGCATCGGCTACCCCTTCGACGAGGCGGCGCAAATCGCGAGCGCCGGCAGCGCGCCGCCGCGCAGCGTGCTGCTGGCGCGGCCCGGTTCCGGCATGCCGCGCATCGACGTGACGGGCAATGCCGGCGCCGCCGGCGCCGGGCTGGCGGTCGCCTGGAACGCCGCCACCGCCACGGCGGCCTGGACCGGCGACGCCAGCGGCGGCAACGTCACGCGCGCGCGCCAGGGCGAGGCCTTGCTGGGAACGAGCGGCTGGCTGCTGTGGGGCGCCGGGCCGGAAAGCGAGGCGCTGCGCTTCACGCGCCAAGCCAGCGCCGCCTGCCCGCAGGCGGGCGAGCTGGTGCTGCATCATTACCAGCAAGGCGCCACCGGCGGCGCGGCCCTGGTCCAGGCCTTCCCGGCCCAGGGTGCGCCCGTGCAGCTGCGCCTGGCGCCGGGCGCGTGGCAGGTGCCGCTGCGCCCCGGGCCCGGCATGGAAGACCAGGCGCTGTTCGAGGCGCTGCGCGCGCGCGGCCTGCTGCGCGTGGGGGCCGACGGCCTGGTCGAGCTGGCGCCGCGCGACCTGGCGGCCTGGCGCGAGGCCGGCCAGGAGGCGCGCGCGCCGTTGCCGGGTTGGGAAGGGCAGGTGCTGGACGCCGGCGACGGGCGCCTGCTGGAGCGCCTGCACCACCGCGCCGACGGCGCCTACGTGCGCGAACAGGTGCGCATCTTTAACAGCGAGCGGCGGCTGGTGGCCTGGCGCACCCGTCCGGGCGCCGACGCGGTCTGGCATGCGCTGGTCGGCGGCGCGCCGGCGCCGCGCGTGGCCGGCCTGCCGGTGGCCGCGATGCGCCTGTTCGCGCGCCTGCCGGAAGGCTGGGAGCCGTGGCAACGGGTCGGCGGCTGGGAGGGCGGCCGTGAGGGCGGCCGTGAGGGTGGCCATGAGGGAGCGCTGGTGACCTTGCACACGCCGGCCGCCGGCCAGCCGGTCGAGCTGCTGGTGGCGGGCCGGGTGCGCAGCGTGACCGGCGCGCGGGTGCTGGTCCAGGGGGCCTGCGACGGGCGTGCCTGCCCTGATCGCGAGGCGGTGCAGCATCTGGTGCTGGCGCCGCTGGCCGGGGCGGCCGCGATCGCGGTGCGGGTCGAGCCGCTCGACCTGGCGGCGATGTCGGGCGGCGCCGACGCCGCCTATCGGCACCTGGCCATGGTCGATGGCCGCCTGGCCTGGCAGGCGCTGCCGGCCGGCGGCAGCGCCGGGGGCGCACGGCCTGCCGCCGTGCCGGTACGCCTGCGCGACCGCCATGGCGAATCGTTGTGGGCCGACGGCGCGCCGTCCGAAGCGGCGCTGCAGGCCGGCCTGGCGCCGCTCTTGGGCGTGCACCGCCAGCACGACGGCAGCGTGGCCGGCATGCTGGCGCGCCTTGGCGGCGCCAGCCACGAGGCGCAGCTGAGCCTCGACCTGGGTCTGCAGGCCAGGGCCCAGCAGCTCCTCGACTGCATCGGCCAGCGCGGTGGCCGCTGGGACGGCCAAGCCTGCGTCGGCGGCATTGACGCCCAGCCGGAACGGCGCGCCGGCCTGGTCCTGCTGGACGCCGGCAGCGGCGACATCCTGGCCGCGGCCTCCAGCGGCGCCGGCCAGGCCGATCCCGGCCGCTGGGGCGAGCTGCGCGACTTCGACCGCGCCGATCCGGCGCGCAGTCCGCTGCGCAGTGCCGCCTTCCAGCACGACGGCGGCGCGCACCGCGCGCCCGGCTCGACCTTCAAGGTGATCACCGCCCTCGGCCTGGAGGATGCGGCGCGCGGCGACGCCCGCCTGGACGGCTTGCTGCAGGGCTTGCCCCTGGCGGAGGTGGACCGGCTGGCGCACGAGGGCGGCTACGGCTTTCGCACCCAGGCGCCCAGCTACCCGTTCGATGGCAACCGCGCCCGCATCACCAATTTCCGCGACCAGGTCACCAGCACGCGCGCCCAGGACGGTCGCCTGGGCCTGGCGCAGGCGATGGCGCACAGCGTCAATACCTGGTTCGCCTGGGGCGCCGAACTGAGCGACCGCACGCTGATGGGACAGCCAGACGGCGGCATGCCGGGGGCGCGCGAGCTGGAGCCGGGCGCGCTGGATGCGGTGCGGCCGGTGGCGGCGATGGCGGCGCGGCTCGGCTTCGGCCGGCCGCTGCGGCTCGACGGCGGCCTGTTGCCGCTGGACTACCGCTGGAGCGAGTGGGATGCGCTGCAGGCCAGCGCCTCCCGCCTCGACCCGGTCCAGAGCCGCCATGAACTGCGCCAGATGGCGATCGGGCTGCGCATGCAGACCACGCCGCTGCAGATGGCGCTGGTGGCGGCGGCGGTCGGGGAGGGCCGCACGGTGGCGCCGCGCCTGCTGATGTCGCTCGACGGCCGCGCGGCGCGGGTGGCGCCGGGCGAGCCGCTGGGCGTACGCCTGGACCGCGTGCGCGCCGGGATGAAGGGTGTGATCGACGGCGGCACCGCGGCCGGGGCGTTTCGCGCCGCCGGCCTCGACCTGCTCCGTCCCGGCCTGTATGGCAAGACCGGCACGGCGCCGGCCGGGCAGGACGGCCTGGCGACGGTCTGGTTCATGGGCTGGCTCGAGCCGGGCAGCCTGCCGGGCCAGACCGGGCGGCTCGCCTTCGCCGCTTTCGTGAGCCATTCGGCGGCCACCGGCGGCGGCCACGCGGCCCCGGTCGTGGCAGCCTTGTTGCAATCGATGCAAGCGTCGGTGACAGGGCAGTCGTTGGAAAAGAGGTACAAATAAGGCTCTCCTGCGCGCCTCAAGACCGTGGTTGTATGGCATCATCTATTTCAATCCGCAACAATTGCGGGGTGAAACAGAGGATGGGCAAGGTATGCGTTTGCCGGGAACCCGGTATCAGGAACACGGTTGGGAGCAGGTCCGCAAGCTGCTGGGACATTGTTCCCTGCAGGCGTGCGCCCGGCTCGGGGCCGGCCTCCTTGCTTGACCCCGATCCGGAACAGTCGCTTGCCGCCTATGTCGACGCGGTCGCCAGCGCCCTCCATGCGGCCGGCGCGCGCGCCGACATGTACGGCAACAGCGATGGCAACAGCTATGGCGACACCTGCGGCGAACTCGCGCTGATCCTGGTCTACGAACTGCAGGCGCGCCCGTCGGACTGGGTGACCCTGTGCACGGCGGTGGCCGCCGAGCATGCGCGTAGCGGCGCGTTCTGGAACCTGGCCGGCGGCGAGGCGCAGTTACGCAAGAAATTCAACGACCTGTACGCGGTCTTGCGCGACAAGGTCGACAGCGACAACTACCAGATCGCGTGCGGCCGCCCGTGCAGTCCCAACCGCATGTACGCCTACCGCATGTTGGACACCGCCTGGCATGAGGTCGCGCGCCTGTTCGCGGCCTGGCGCGAGCATGCGCCGCAAGTCGGCGCCATCCTGGGCCGCGAGGTGGCGGCGATGCCGATCGAGGCGCGCCAGCTGCGCACGGGCGGCGACTGCAAGCCCGAATGGATCATGCGCTGGAGCGAAAGCCTGGAGCTGCATACTGGCGCGCCGGGCCCGCTGCACACCAGGTCCAAGCGCTTCGCCGCCCTCAAGAACAATCCCGGGAAGATCGGCGCCATGCTGCGCGAGATCGGCGAATACGAACTGCTGTCAGCCAACCGCGACCAGGACTGGCTGCACGACGCGCGCGAGGCCGACGCCTGGCTGGACGACTACTGGCGCGTGCTGGATGAATCGGAACAGGGCGCCACGCCCGGTCCCGACCTGATCCTCGAAGCGCGCCAGGACGCGCTGGACGTCATCGACGGCGCCGAACCCGAGGCGGCAATCGATGACGACCCGGTCGAGGCGCAGGAGACCGCGCGCCTGGCCCTGGTCGCCGAGCAGGTTTCACTCCCCCCCAACTATCTTGTACTGGCGGCGCTGGCCGAGGACCGCGCCAGCTGGGCGGCGCGCCGGATGGCGCAGGACACGCTGCCGGTGCGGCTGGCGGTGTATCTCAAGCTGCTCGGCCCATTCGACGACAGCTATCCGTCCGAATGGCTGGATCCGCACAGCGGCGAGCTGCCGACGATGCAGCAGCTGGCCGGACTGGACGGGATCTCGCTGCCGACCCTGCGCAAGCGGCGCGACGCCGCGATTGCGCGCCTGAACGAGATGGCGGGAATGGAGGAGGAAAGACGATGGGCATGACGGAACTGGATCGCAAGCTGCAGGCCGGCGCATGGCTGGCGCGCCGGGTCGAGGGCGACCGCCTGGTGCTGGCCGACGCGGTGCTGGCGCAGGCGCTCGATGGCAGCCGTCCCTTGACGGCGGGCGAACGCGCCGCGCTGCAGGCCTCGCCGCTGACCTTGCGCCGCCTGCGCCACCTGGCGCAGAGCCGGCGCGCGCAGGTGCAGGCGTCGCGCGGCGGCTGGCGCGGCAGCGAGGGCCTGTTGCGCGCCGCCGACAGCGGCGATGGCCTGGACCTGCTGCGCACCGACGACGGCATGTGGCGCCTGCACTTCGTCGACGCCGCAGGCAGGCTGGCCGTGGTCGTCCAGCTCGACCCGGAAGCGCCGGATGCGGCCGGGATCATGGCGGCGCGGCCGGCGATCCAGGTGCGCGATGGCAGCGGCGCGCTGGTACTGGAAGGACAACTCGATGCCGACGGCGAGTGCGAAGGGCCGTGGCCGTTCGCGGTTGCGCCCGCGGCGCATTTTCAGCAACATGGAGCGCGCTTCGAGGTCATTCCTCGGGCGACGCCGATCACGTAGTGGTGTTCCGACACACCCGGAAGGACGATGATGCTAGGTTCGCTGTTCAAGAGTACATTGCAGAACACGCTGCGGCCGCTGCGGCAACCTGAATTCGACGCGACGCGCCTGGGCAGCGTGGCGATCGCGCTGCCGGCGCCGAATGGCCTCACCGTCCCGCCGGGCTGCGCCGCGGTGCTGGTCGACCGGGGCGGGCGCAGCCGGCGCCAGGCGGCCGGCAGCCGCATCGCCGCCATCGACGGCGAAATCGCATGGTGCGTCCATTCCGGGCCATACACGTGCGAGCTGACGCCGTTCGCGGGCGCGCCCGAGATCGGCCTGCGGGTGCACTTCGCGATCGACGCCAGCGACCCGCGCGCCACGCACCAGCGCTTCGACCTGTTCCTGGCCAGCGAGGCCGGCTCCATGGTCGAGCTGAGCGGATTCGTCGCGCTGGCGCAGAACGCGCTGCAGCGCGAGCTGGCCCAGGGCAACCTGGAGCTGCCTCCGTGCACGACCCTGGAAGAGTGGAACGCCTTCCGCAGCGGTTTCAACCAATTGATGTATACGCGTTTCGGCGTGACGGTCGACGATTGCGTGCCGGTCGACCTGGGCGCGGTGCGTGCCGCCAGTGACTACGCGGCCACGCTCGACGCGCGCCTGGCCGCGCGGCTCGATGCCGTCCATCCGTCCGCCGCGGCCCGGGACGAGGCGTCGGCCCCTGTGGCGCCGCAGGAAGCCTTCGTTCCCGCCTGCGAGGATGCGCGCGCGCTGCGCCGCCTGTTCCTCGAGCTGCCCTGCCTGATGTGCGCGGTGCGCATGGCGGTGATGCCGGCCGACCAGGGACGCTTCCGCCAGCACCAGGAATTGCTGCGCCGGCTCGACCTGGTCAGCCTGTCGGTCGGCACCATGCCGGCGCTCGCACTGGCGGCCCCCGGCCAGCCGCTGGCGCAGGAAGAGCAGCTGCGGCGCGCGCGCCACAGCCGCCGCGCCGCCGCCGCGCTGGACGAGGCATGGGCGCTGCTGGCGCGCCTGAAGGTGGCCGGCGAGGGCCCGCTCGACGCCTTGTTCGACGAAGCCGACCGCATCGTGGCCAATCTCGAGACCGAGGCCGGCGCGCGGCGCGCGCTCACGGCGCGCGAAGCGGAGCTGGAGGAGGCATGAGCATCGGCACAGACGGCAAGGGCACAACGAACGACACGAACGCGGGCGCGAACGCCGGCACCAGCACGATCCAGTGCCGCAGCGTCGCCGCCGGCGGCGCCATGCTGACGATCACCGCCACGCGCCGCCCGCGCGTCGGGCGCGCCGACGTCAAGTGCGGCGTGCCGGGCGCGCCGGAGGTGGCCGGACGCATGCAGCAGGTGGTGCGCCTGGCGCGCCACACCGAGCCGCGCTTCGACGACCGCGACCAGGTGGTGCTGAGCCTGGACCGGGCGCCGGATGAAGGGGACCGCGACTGGGAACTGGCGGCGGTGCTGGCCGACCGCATCGTGCGCGGGGTCTTTGCCCCGAGGCGCGAGGTGGTGGCCAACGGCTGGTCCGACGCCTGGCACCTGGGCCGGATCGACGGCCGCCGGCTGGCCGGCGCCCCGGAAGGCGTGCTGCTGGGCGGCGCTGACGCCCTGGCGCACCTGGGCGCCCTGAACGGCCAGCCCGACCCCGCCGCCGGGATCTCGAGCGCGCGCGCCTGGTTCCCGATGCACAGCGGCGGCGAACACGATGGCCTGGGCTGGGTCGAGGTCAGCGTGCGGCCGCTGGCCATGGCCGGCCGCGAAGAAGACGATCCTGTCAGCGTGCCGGACGTGGATGCGGTGCGCCAGGCGCAGGTGGCGGCGGTGCTGGCCGGGTCGCGCCACTTCGATGGCCGCGGCCAGGGCCAGTGGCGCACCACGGTGCGTTTCGGCGAGCCGCGCTTCTCGGGCGACTCTTACCAGCTGGCGCTGGTGATGGCCGACCGCATGGCGCGCGGCCGTGAATTCCTGGCGCGTGGCCGGGTGATCGCGACGGGCAGTTCGAGCGCCTGGCATGCGGGACGGGTCGAGGCGGTCGAGGCGCTGGCGCCGAAATGCGCGCTGATCGCGCGCGAAGCCGGCCCGGGCGACCGCATCCTGCTGCCGAAGGAGTGGGAGGCGGCGCTCCCGCAGGGGTTGCGCGACGCCTTGCGTGCGCGCGGCGCCAGCCTGGCCTGCGTCGAGCGAATCGGCATCATCTGAAAAGGCAACGAAGGGGCAAGAGAGTGATTTGACCGGATCGCGCCCTGCGTACGGGAGCGACCCGTGCCGCAGGCTTGGCCCTGCTAGAATCCAGTGGCTTAACGGCAGGTTCGTGGTTGGCAGTGACGACAGGTACAGGACAGAACGGAGTCGGATATGTTGCAGATGTTCGCAGTAAAAAGCGCCGCTTGCCCGCGCTGCGAGTGCAAAAACGCGCCGGACGCGCGCTATTGCGCCGGCTGCGGCGTGATCCTGGGCGCGCCGCGCAACAAGCCGGTGCTGCTCGAGAACCGCTGGACCCCCGGTCCCGACGAACTGGCCGTGTTCTTCGGCGTGCGCGAGCTGTCGGGCCTGTTCGTCAAGACGCTGCGCGTGCCGGCCACGGCGCGCGGCTTCATCCTGCAAGGCGATAAGGCCACCGAAGTGCCGCAGGGCGAATACGAGATCGAAGGCTTCTTCACCCGCCTGAACCACCTGCTGCGCGACCAGCACGCCGAGATCCTCGTCACCCGCACCGGCGCGCTGGCGGTGCCGTTCGAGTTCGACGCCATCCCGACCTGCGAACATCTCGACGTCGCCCTGCGTTTTTCGGTCAGCGTCAGGATCGAGAACGTGCCGGCCTTCGCCCGCCACTTCATGACCATGCCGGGCACGATCGGCGCCGGCGAATTGCGTGAACTGCTGGCGCATCCGGTGCGCCAGCTCGCGCTCGAATTCATCGGTGCGCGCTCGATTCGCGAGCTGGCGGCCAACGGGCAACTGCGCGAACAGCTCGACCAGCGCCTGCAGGGCGGCCTTGCGACGCTCCTGGCCGGCTACGGGCTGGCGGTGACGGCGGTCGAGACCTTCGAGCTGCGCCACGACAAGTACGACGCCAACCGGGCCCGCATCGGCAGCCTGTGGCTGGCGGCCGACGAACGACACGTGCAGCTGGCGCACAGCCGCCACCTAAACGAGCTGTACACGGCCGAGGAATGGCAGCGCATCAAGCGCAGCGAAGAAGAAGGGCGGCTGCGGCTGCGGCGCGCCGAGCTGCGCCAGGATGACGCCATCGCGCGCGCCGAACTCTCCCTGCAGGGCGCCGACCGCGCGCATGGCGTGCGGGCGCGCCAGATCGAGCTGTATGGCCGCATCCTCGAAGCAGAGTCGCGCCAGCAGGCGCTGGCCAATGGCGCGGCCGAGGTGTTGGCCGAACTCGACCACGAGATGGCGCACAAGCACGCCCAGCGCGCCGACGAGGCGGCCGAATGGCGGCACCTGCGGGCGCTGGCCGGCGTGCGCATGCGCGCCGAGATCGCGGGCGCCCAGCAAGAGGCCACCCAGGCGCGCCAGCTGGCCCAGCAGCGCTTTTCCCAGCAACTGCTGCAGCAGCAGATCCGCAACAAGATCGAGCAGGCGCGCCAGATCGAGGATGCCGCGCGCCAGCGCGCCGAGCTGGTGCGGCTGCGCGAGAGCGAACAGGACGCCGCGCGGCGCCTGCGCGACATCGACGAGGCCGGGCACGAAGCCGCCTTCCAGTCTTTGAAGCTGGCCAACGAGGCGCGCCGGCGCGAGGCCGAACGGGCGCAGGAATGGGAAGACGAACAGGCGCGCCAGCGCATCGGGAGCGTGCGCCGCGGCGCCGGCCGGGCCGACGCCCAGGCCCAGCACGACAAGCTGCTGCGCACGATCGAGGCCGACGCCACCCACGCGCGCCGGATGCAGGACGTCACCCTGGAGGCCGACGAACGGCGCGCCGGCATCGTGGAAAACGCGCGCGCGGCGGACCGCACCCACGAGCTCGCACTGGCGCGGCTGTCGATGGCGCGGGCCGAAGCGCTGGGCGCGATGGACGATACCGCCAAGCTGGCCCTGGCCGAGGCGCCGAATGCGACCGTACTGGCCGACTACCTCAAGACGCGCGTGCATGCGTCGATGGAGGGCGAGCAGCTGACGGCGCTGGCCGGCGTGGCCGGCGCCGGCAAGGTCGACGCGGCGCTGGCCGACGCCCGGGTGGCGGCCGAACAGGCGCGGCGCGAGCTCGAGGTCGACAAGGACCGGCGCCACCAGCTCGACCTGCTGGCCATGCAGAACGACGTGAACAAGGCGGCGCTGGCCGCCCAGGCAACGCTCGCCTCCGGCATGGCGGCCCAGGCGGCGGCGGTGCGCCAGTGCGTGCACGGCCATCCGGCCGGGCGTGACGACCGCTTCTGCGCCGCTTGCGGAGCGACGCTACCCGCGTGATGCAATAGCAATGCAGACTGCCATCGACAAGATCCGCGAACTACGCGCGCTGCACGAAGACGGCCTGTTGAGCCGTCACGAGTTCGACCTGCGCAAGAACGCGATTCTTGATGCGGCCTATACCCCGCCCCATACCCCGGTCCATATCCCGGCCCACACTCCGGCCCACACTCCGGCCGAACGCGCCGCCCGGCCCGCCGGCAGGCAGAAGCCGGCCACGCAGCCCGGGCCGGAACCCGACGCGCCGCCAGCGCGCCCCGGCACCGAGATCGGCCTGATGGCGGGCCAGGAAATCGGCCCGCAAACCCGCCGCTACCGGCTCGAACGCCTGATCGCCCAGGGCGGCATGGGCCAGGTGTGGCAGGCGACCGACCTCGCCACCCACGCCGAACTGGGCCACAGCGCCCAGGTCGCGCTCAAGATCCTGCCCCCGCACCTGACCCAGGCCGCGAGCCACGCCAAGCTCCTGATCCAGGAAGCCACGCGCGCGCGGCGCCTGGCGCACGAGCACATCGTGCGCGTCTACGAATGGGCGCAGGACCCGGCCACCTCCAGTTACTTCATCATCATGGAATACCTGGAGGGCGAGGACCTGGACGCCGTGCTGGCGCGCGAGGCGCAGCAAGGGCGGCGCCTCCCGCTCGACCATGTGCTGGCGCTGCTGGGCCCCGTGGCCGACGCCCTCGACCATGCCTGGGACAAGCACCGCCTGGTCCACCGCGACATCAAGCCGGGCAATGTGTTCGTCACGCGCAAGGGCGAGGTGAAGCTGCTCGACTTCGGCATCGCCGCGCGCGCGCGCGCCAGCGGCGCCATGTCGCCGCTCGATGCGCCGGCGACGTCCGGCACCGCCGGCTACCGCGCGCCCGAGGCGGCGCTCGAGGGCCGGGCGCCGGAGCAGACGCTCGACGTGTACGCGGTGGCGGTGATGATCCACCAGCTCCTGACCGGCGTACTGCCCGGCGCGCCGGGCGGACAGGTGCCCGAGACGCTCGGCGCGCGCCAGTGGGAGGTGCTGCGCGCGGGCTTTGCCGCCGACCCGGCGCAGCGTCCCGCCACCGTGCATGCGCTGCTGGACGCGATCCGCGCCGCGGCCGGTCCGTCGGCCGAGGAGCTGGCGGCGCAGGAGGCGGCGCGCCGGGCCGAACAAGAGAAGGAAACGCGCGCACTGGCGGCGCTCCGCAAGGCAGAGGCCGAAGCCGCGGCGGTGGCCCAGGCCCGGCTGGACGAGCAGCGCCGCATGGAGCTACGCGAGCAGCAGCGGCGCGATCGGGCGGCGGCCGAAGAGGCGCGCCTGGCGCGCAAGGAATCGCTGCGCCAGCAGTTGCTGGCCAGGCGCGACGAAGAAGTGGCGAAGGCGCAGGCGGCCAGGGAAGAAGCCGCCCGCAAGGCGGCCCAGGCCAGGGCCGCCGCCGTCAATATCGCGCAGCAGAACAAAGCGCGCGAGGAAGAATCGGCGCGCGCCGCAGGGCAGGCAGGTGTTGGCCAGGCGGGCGTCCCGGTCGCGCCGGCGCCATCGATGCCGGCGCTGGACACTGGCGCCATCCTGCGCGACCCGTTCATTGACGGCAGCGGCGGCAACGGCCCGGCCATGGTCCTGATCGAGGCCGGCCGTTTCGAAATGGGCTCGCCCGAGCACGAACGCCGCATCGCGATGGCGGCCGGCTCGCAAAAGAACTGGATCGCGCGCGAGACGCCGCAGCACTGGGTCGGCATCGAGCGCCCGTTCGCCATGGGCCGCTATCCGGTCACCGTCGGCGAGTGGCGCGCCTTCGTGCGCGCCAGCGGCTGGGCGCAGCACGGCGAGGTGAACTGGGAATCGCCCGGTTTCGCGCAAACCGACATGCATCCGGTGGTCGGCGTCACCTGGTTCGACGCGCAGCAGTACGTGGCCTGGCTGAGCGAAGCCACCGGCAAGCGCTACCGCCTGCCGAGCGAAGCCGAGTGGGAGTACGCCTGCCGCGCCGGCACCAAGACCGCGTTCAACGTCGGCGACACGATCTCGACCCTGCAAGCCAATTTCGACGGCAGCTTCACCTACAACGGCGGCCCGCGCGGCGAGTTCCGGCACGGCACCACGCCGGCGGACCTGTTCGCGCCGAACGCCTGGGGCCTGCACGACATGCACGGCAACGTCTGGGAGTGGGTGCAGGACGTGGTGCACGACAGCTACGAAGGCGCCCCGGTCGACGGCAGCGCCTGGGAACTGGGCGGCGACCAGGTGCGGCGCATCCTGCGCGGCGGTTCCTGGCTGTATAACCCGCGCTACCTGCGCTCGGCGCTGCGCAACGGTTTTTCGGCCGTGCTGTCGAACGATATCGTGGGTTTGCGGGTGGTGCGCGAATTGTAGCCTGGGTGTACAGTCGAGCATCGCCTTCTCGACCGGGAGTCCGCCATGAGCATCGCACACCTCTTCAAATCGCACGACAAGGACCTGGGCGGCGGCTTCACCGTGCGCCGCATCCTGCCGGCCGCGGCGCGGCAGTCGGTGGGGCCGTTCCTGTTCTTCGACCACATGGGGCCGGTGGAGGCCGAGCCCGGCACGCGCCATGACGTGCGCCCGCATCCGCACATTGGCCTGGCCACGGTGACCTATCTGTTCGAGGGCGCGATCATGCACCGCGACAGCCTGGGCACCGAGCAGCGCATCGAGCCGGGCGCGATCAACTGGATGACGGCCGGCAGCGGCATCGTGCACTCCGAGCGCACGCCCGAAGACCTGCTCGAACGCAAGCGCCGCACGCACGGCCTGCAACTCTGGGCCGCGCTGCCGCGCGAGCACGAGGAAGCGCCGGCCGCCTTCAGCCATACGCCGGCCGACCGGATCCCCGAGGTCCAACTGAACGGGGTCAGGGTGCGGATACTGGTCGGCACGGCGCTCGGCCAGACCTCGCCGGTGCCGACCTTCGCCGACACGCTCTACCTCGACGTGCACCTCGAGGCGGGCGCCGCCATCGAGCTCGACCGGCTGCCGGACGAAGCCGCGCTGTACGCTCCGTTCGGCGTGATCGAGGTCGACGGCCAACCGGTGGTCGCCGACGCGATGGCCATGCTCGAGCCGGGCGCGGCGGTGCGGGTGAGCTCGGCCGAGGGCGCGCGCTTCGTCGTGATCGGCGGCGCGCCGCTCGACGGCAAGCGCTTCATCTTCTGGAATTTCGTCTCGACCAGCCGCGAGCGCATCGAGCAGGCGGCGCACGACTGGGAGGCGGGGCGCTTCGTGGCGGTGCCGGGAGAAACGGAACGCATACCGCTGCCGCCGCTGCCGCCGGCCTGGCGCCGCGACTGACCTCGCGCGCGGCGCCTGCGCCGCAAACGCGCGCGGGAGCGCCGCGGGCAGGCGTAAGCTGGCGTCATCGACGTGGGCTTGTTGTGGAGGTGACGCCATGAAGATACCCGAACACCTGCGGGCGCCGGCGATCGTGTTCGCCCTGCAGGCGGCGCTGCTGGCCGGCACGGCGCTGGTCTTCCTGATCCTGATACCGCCGCACGGTTGAGCCCGCGCCCGCGAGGGCCGGTTCAGACGCCGAGTGCGGCGGCGAGCGCGTGGCTGCGACGTTCGTCGCCGCCGCGCTGGGCGCCGTGCGTCTCGGGATAGGCCTGCGCCACGAAGCGCGCCGCGACACCCGGGCCGGTCCCCTGGGGGCGGCCCAGCCGCGCCAGCGCCGTCAGCGGGGTGTCGCGGCCGCTGTCGCGGTCGCGCTGCCAGAAGCCGCCATCGCGGTGGAACAGCAGCGGCAGCGCGGCGGCGCGCGGCATGCTGGCCGCTCCCTGACCCTGGCTCGACAGCGGCAGGCAGTCCGGCGCCATCAGGTAAAAGCATTCGGCGCGTGCACCAAGGTCCAGCCGGTGCAGCACCACCGCGTGCGCCATCAGGGCCGTCACCTCGAGCGTGACGATGCCCTTGATGCTGGCCGTCAGTTCGATCCGCATGCCGGGCCGCAGTTGCACCGGCATGTGCTTGCCGGGCCAGACGCCGTCCAGCAGCAGGCCGTAGCGCGACACGTCCTCGATCTCGAAGCCATGGCGGCTGCGGCGGATGACGGCGTGCCGTCCCGACAGGCGGCGCGTCAGGCCGTCAAGTTGCGCAGCGGTGTCGCCGTGGTGGGCCAGCAGCAGGTCTGCCTCGGGATCGCTGCGCTCGAAGCGGCCCAGCACGCACTCGTCGAGCGCGAACAGGCGCACGTGGCGCTGAGTGGCCGAGTCGGCTTCGGCGTGCACCAGGCAGGCCCTGGCGCCGGGGCAGGGATGCAGCGCCGCCTCGAGCGGCATGTCGATCTCGATCAGGTCTTCGTCCCAGGCGATGGTCGACATGCCGAGGTCGATCTTGCCGCCGCCGCCGTCCAGGCTGAGCTGGGCGATCGAGGCATTGCGCGCGCTGACGTCGATGTCGATCCGTCCGCCGCCCGGCGCATGCACGCGGGCGATGCCGGCGTCGTCGGCGGTCACGCGCACGTTCTTGTGGGTGGCGAGGAAGGTCTGGTGGATCTCGCCCAGGCTGGCGTCCTGGCGCGGCACCAGGATGACGGGCGAGCAGGTCCAGGTGCGATTCGATTCCGGCGCCTGGCGATGATGGCTGTGCAGCTCGATCTCGATGCGGTACTGGCCGTGCTCCAGGCCGCGCGAGGAAAATTCGAGGAACAGGGGGCGCCAGTCGCCGCGCGACGTGCGCTGGAACGCATCGCTTGCGCCGCCGTGCAGGCGCAGGGCCGAGCGCACCAGCATGCGCACCTCGGGCGCGCAATCCATCGGCATGCCGCGCAGCTCGAGGCGGATCGCCTGGCGGCCGCCGGCGGCGCGCGGGTCGAAACCGCTGATGTGCAGCTGCGGGCGTTGCAGATCGGTCCGGCGCGGCGTCGGCGCCGACCCGATGTCGCCAGGCCCACGGCTACGCAGGGCGGTGATGGCGTCGAAACTGGACGGCAGGCCGGCCGCTGGCGCAACGGTTGCCGGCACGGGGGCGGGCTGTGCTTCGACCTCGGGCTGTGCATGCCCGTGCGCACACGTGGCGTCGCCGGGCAGGACCCAGACGGTGCAGTGCGGATGCGCGGGATTGCGGCAGCGGTTCATGTCAGGGCGACAAGTTAAATGGTCGAAATCAATATTGCAAGCTTACGCTGTTTTTGAACCGCATGGCGCACCGAGCTCATTGACTAATAGCATTATTTTCTAGAAGCGTTATTTTCTAGAAGCATTATTTCAACTGTCGGGTTCAGATTGCGCGAATGTCAAGTGCGATCCGCGTCCACCGGCAAGACGGTTTCGTCCGCATGGCGGGCCAGCGGCCGCACGACCAGCGCGGTCAGGTTGTCGGGCTGCAGTCCGGCCGGCGGATCGTTTTCCAGCATGCCGAACAGGCGCTCGACCAGGGTCACCGCATCCGGCTCACCATGCATCAAGCCGGTCCAGCCGGCGACGAAACCGTCCGGCTGCGCGCACGACCAGAACCCGTCGGTGGCCAGCAGGTAGGCGGCGCCGGGCCGCAGCGGCAGCGCGCGGCGGTCGGCCAGGTGGGCGAGCCAGCAGGGCAGGTTATCCGGGGTCAGCGCGAACAATGGATCGGACAGGCGCGTCGGGTCGGCGAAGGCATTGCCGAGGATGACAGCCTGGGCGATCTGCGGCGCGTGGCGGCCATGCACCTGGCGCCACCAGTCGGCTTCGCCGAGGCGGCCGGCGAGGGCGGCCGCGGTGGCCGGCACGTGGTCGACGGTGAGGGGCGTGGCGAGCATCGCATCGAGTTCGTACAGGCGCGAGTCGCCCACGTGGTACAGCAGCGGCGCGCCGCCCGCGCGCAGTTCGAGCAGGGTGAGCGTGGTGCCGGGCCGCCCGGCGCCGCTGGCGCCCTGCGCAAAGCGCGCCTGCAGGCTGGCGTGGATGGCGTCCAGCCGGTCGCCCAGTTCTTGCGGCGTAGCGCAGGCCGGCATCGCCAGCAGGGCCGCCGCCAGCGCCTCGGCCGCCTCGCGGCCATGGCCATGGCCGCCCATGCCGTCCAGCACCGCCAGCCGGCCATGCCCGGCCGGCCAGCCATCCACGGTAAGACGGCAGGGCTGCTGGTCTTGCAGGCGGCAGGCGCGGCCGTCGAAATCGATCACGACGAAATTGTCCTGGTTTTCGGCGCGGGTCGACGGGCCGCAACCGACCCGGCTCGCGACCGCGACGTCGAAGCAGGGAGCGAAACGGAAATCGGCGAGCGTGACGGGCATTGGCGCAATGGTCGAGATGGAACCGTCACTTTACACGTTTGCGGGAGCGATGAAGGACACGATTAGATCGGGTGTTTCTTGCCGCCCGTTAGCAGAACCAGGGCGTTGAGCACCACGCAGGCGCCGGCGGCGGCGAACGCGGCGCGCACGCCCCAGGCGTCGGCGACCAGTCCCCACACCACGCTGCCGGCCGCATAGCCGCCGGACATCACGAACAGGTAGATCGACAGGGTGCGCGCCCGCACCTCGGCCGGAAAGGACAGCTGGGCCGCCGCGTTGAGCGTGGAAACGGTAGTGGACCACGCCATGCCGCCGCACACGATCAGGGGCGCCAGCAGGGCCAGCGAGCGGGTGTGCGGCATGATCAGCAGCATGGCGCCGTAGACCAGCAGCGCGCCGGCCAGCAGGCCCGTGCGGTCGACCCGGGCCCGCACCTGCGGCAGGAAGAAGGCCGCGGCCACGGCGCCGCCGCCCAGGCAGCCCATCAGGGTGCCATACATGCCGGCGCGCATGTGCAGCACGTCGCGCACGAAGACCGGCAGCAGGCTGGCGAAGGCGATGGTAGCGAAGAAGACCGAACACACATTGCCCAGGATGCGGCGATAGCGCGGGCAGCCGAAGGCCGTGGCGAAGCCCAGGCGCAGGCGCGCGCCGAACCCTTCGCGCGCGGCTGGCTGGGGTGCGCCCTCGCGCCACCAGTGCCAGTAGACCGCCAGCAGGCCGATGAACGACACGGCGTTGGCCAGGAACAGGGCGCCCGGCCCGATCCAGCCGAACAGCAGGCCGCCCAGCGCCGGGCCGAGGATGGCGGACAGGTTATAGGACAGGTTGTTGAGTGTGGCCGCGGCTTCGACCTCGTCGGGCTCGACCAGACTGGACAGCGCCGCCTGCCAGGCCGGCCAGATGAAGGCGGTGCCGATGCCCAGGCAAAAGGTAATCACCAGCACCGGGCCGCTGGATACATTGCCGCGCCAGACCAGCAGGGCCATCGCGCCCGCGCACACGGCATTGAACAGATTGCAGAAGAACAGGAACTTGGGCCGGTGCACGGCGTCGGCCAGCACCCCGGCCAGCAGCGCGAACAGGAATACCGGCACGTAGGTGGCGGTCTGCACCAGCGACGTGATCGAGGCCGACTGCGACAGCGAGGCCACCAGCCATGCCGCGGCGAAGGTCTGGATCCAGGTGCCGAGGTTCGACACCAGGTTGGCGAGCCAGATGCGGCGGTAGCGGGCGTGGCGCAGCGGCTGCGTCAGCGGCACCTTGCGACGCCTGGGGGCCGTGCCGGCGGCGGGAGAGAACAAGGCGAGGAAGCTGGCTTTCGGCATGGTCGAACCATGGTAGGACGCGCCCGGTCTGCTCGTCAATACAATTGCATTAGAGAAAATCAATGCTGTGTTATGTTTACGTTCAACGCAACACTGTCAAGACACGCCATGGACGTCAAGCCGCTGGTTGACACCGATATCGCGTTGCTCGTGCCGGCGATCGCAGCCCAGTTGCGCGAGCTGGCGCTGGAATTCATCGTGCACGAATCGACGCGCGAGGGCGCCGCGACCTTCCTGGCCGAGAACGACGAAATGGGCGTGCGCACATTCCTGGCGCTGGGCCATGTGTACCACGTGGCGCTGGACGATGGACAGCTCGCGGGCTTCATCGCGATCCGCGACAACAACCACTTGTTCCACCTGTTCGTCGGCAAGCGCTGGCAGGGGCGGGGACTGGCGCGGCGCTTGTGGAACATGGCGCGGGCGGCGGCCATCGCGCGCGGCGGCGACGGCAACTTCACGGTCAATTCGTCGAATTACGCGGTGCCGGCGTACGAGGCGTTCGGCTTCGTGCGGGTAGCGCCGACCCAGTGCGTCAAGGGCCTGTACTTCAATCCGATGCGGCTGGGGTGGGCGGACGGCGTCCAGCGTTGATCGCCGGCCCGGTTCACCGCCGGGAAGTGGCGCCAAAGGTGTGTCCGCGACGCCATGGCATGCTGTACAGTGGCGGTCCGGGCCCGGGGCCCGGCCCGCCTGCGGCATTTTTCGACTGCCGGCCGGGCTTGAACACGCTATTTCATGACCATCGAGTTGATACTGGCCGCGGCCAGGAGTTTTCTGTTCGTCCTGGTGACGATGCTGCCAATCCTGAATCCGGCCGCCACCGCACCGATTTTCCTGAGCATGACCGAGGGCGCGTCGCCCGCGACCCGCGCGCTGCTGGCGCGCCGCATCGCGCGCAATATGTTCTGGCTGATGACGGGGTCGATGCTGATCGGCTCGTATGTGCTCGACTTCTTCGGCATCTCGCTTCCCATCGTGCGGGTCGGCGGCGGGTTGATCCTCGCTTCGGTGGCCTGGCGCCTGCTGGGAGCGACGCCTTCCTCGCTGGACAGCCGCACCGCGCTGGCCGACGCCTACACCCCGGACCACGCGCACCGCCAGGCCTTTTATCCGTTGACCTTTCCGATCAGCTGCGGCCCGGCGTCGATTGCGGTGGCGATCACGGTGGGCGTGACGCTGCACGACGTGCAGATCGTGTTTTCGCTGGCGCGCATGGGCGGCGCCTTGGTGGCGCTGGGGGTCATCGGCGTGCTGCTGTATCTCGCGTTCCGCTACGGCGAACATTTGCTGCGGCTGATCGGCGAGGCCGGCACCGCGGTGTTCCTGCGCCTGACAGCCTTCATCCTGCTGTGCCTCGGCGTGCAGATCGTCTGGGACGGCCTGCGCGAACTGCTGTTCGAGGTGATGTCGGTTCCCGTGCACCTGGCCGCGGTGCAGGTCATCGCCGGCGCCCGATAGAATTGGTGAGCTTGCCCACTGGCTCGCTCGCTATACTGCTGGTCGATGACCAGCACTTACTTATCGTTCCCGCCAGCCGCCGGCACGCGCAATGATCGTCTTGCCGGCATTGGCGTCACGCTGGTGTTCCACCTGGCCCTGATCCTGGCCTGGCAGATGGCGGGCAAGCTGCCTTTGACGCCGCAGGAAGGGAGCGAGGAGGCGATGCAGTGGCTGACGCTGCCCACGCCGGCGCCGCGCGCTGAGCCGGCTGCGTCCGGGCCGGTGAAGGAAACGCGGCCCGCATCGGTTGCGGCTCCAGCGCCGGCAGCTCGTGCCACTCCAGCGCCGGCCTCGCCGCTGCAGGCCGCGCCAGCGGCCGCGCCAGCGCCGATGGTGGTGGATGAGCGGCCCGCCGCCCCGCCAGGCGCCGCGGACATCCTCGCCAATGCGCGGCGCAGCGTCGGCGAGATCGACCGCGCCCTGCGCAAGGAAAACAAGCCCCTGATCGTCTTGCCGCCGGATAGCCCGCAGATCCGCATGCGCGAAGGGATGGAACACGCGCGCGCCATGGCGGCGCCGCGCCTGTGGGAAGCGCCCAAGGTCGAGGAACTGGTGAACAACACCGGCGACGGCGCGCGCCGCACGCGCGTGATCACCGGCAGGCGCACCTATTGCATCACCAACCGGGCGCCGACCACCAATGTCGAGATGATCGAGATGCACGGCCGGCAGCGCTTTACCAGCTGCCCCAGCGACGAAGAGCCGCCCAAACAGCAGGTGTGGCGCACCGCGCGCGATTAGCTATCTCATTCACAGCTGAGAGTATGCCAACGTTCTTTGGCCAGTTCTTTGGCGTGATGTCGATTGTCGTTTGCTTTTCGCTGACGCCATACGTTGCCGGCAACGCGAAGTCCCACGTCCAACCATGGCGGTTCTTTACCGCGGCATCGGCAACGATCCTGATCGGCCACGGATTCAAGGTGATCAACGATCCGATCAATGCGTCTTTGGAAGGGCTGGAAAAGGCAGTCCCTGCTGTTGGAGACGATGTGCGCGATGTTAGCGTGGCACTTTCGAGCTATTGAGACTGCTTCCGCAGGTCGGAGGCGGACGCTTGAAGAACTCCATGCTCAGGTTCTCAGTCGGTCGTCACCCGTCTACTTTCGATGCGGCGCACTGCCTCGGTGGCCAGAGTGCGTAAAGTTTGCATATCATTCTCAGTGAAGCTACGCGGCTCTGTACCAAGAACGCAAAAGGCTCCCAAGACGTGGCCGCGCGACGTCATCAGTGGCACACCGGCATAGCAACGCAAGCCGTCTTCGGTGACGAGCGGATTGTTTTTGACACGTTCGTGGGTATGTGTGTCCTGCACTACGAACTCCGCGCGATCGCGCACCGGGAACCGACAAAACGCCCATTCTACAGGTGTGCCTTGAGCGCTAGCAATCCACCCCTCAAGGCCGTGATGCGCCGCGATATATTGCGCTTCATCGAGCACAATATTGACCATGCCAACGGGGATCTCGAGCTGGATGCTCGCTTCACGCGTCAAGTCGGACAAGATGTCGCTCACTTCTGGCGCGAACAAGTCCAGTTCGGAGATTTCTTTAAGTCTGGCAATGTCGAGCACCGGGTCATGTTCTGGACTTGGGGCGTGAGGATCGATCATGGAGAATCCTTGGTTACTTAAGATTTATTAGAGAGAGCGTACGGTAGGACTTGAGGCGCACGAGCATCGAACTGGCCGTTATCGAGGGTATCCCTTTGTCTTCTCTCAGTTTTAGCAAGGCGCGCTCAAACTGATCGAGCGACAACGGCGACGTTACCCCGACGGTACGGCAAACCTCCACCCATAACTGCCGAGATTCTTCTGGACCCATGAACCGGCTCAGGGACACCAATAAATCGTGTTCGGTCGGCAGCGCCAAGTTGTAGCGCTTTACGACGGGCGATGTTTCCATTATGTGGACCTTATAAGAAATAATGCGGCGCTGTTGTGGCACGCGACCGAGCGGCAGAAATCACCAACGCTTGCTCCCGCTCACGCCAAGCGCGGCATGGAGCGGTTCGGTTTGGAAGACATCGATGATGGATTGGCAGGCCGCCCGTTGCCGGCAGTGTCGAGCGTGAACGTAGCAATTGCCAGCCCCAGGTTGTCTGCTTGGTCGCGCAGTGTATGCGACGCCGTGCTGATCTGGTGTACCAACGCAGCATTCTGCTCGGTGACGTCAGCCATGCCGGTTAGCGCCACCAAGGTTTTCGCGATGTGGTCTTCCTGGCCCGCGCTCGAGCTACTGATCTCCGAAATAATTGTGGCCACCTGCTCGACGCTTGCAACAATCTGCTTCATTGTCTCGCCGGCCTTGCTAACCTGAACCGTTCCGACGCTGACCCGTGCGACAGAATCGCCAATGAGCTTCTTGATTTCCTGGGCGGCGGTTGCCGAGCGTTGCGCAAGACCGCGCACTTCGGCAGCAACGACTGCGAATCCTCGTCCTTGTTCGCCCGCACGCGCTGCTTCGACGGCTGCGTTCAGCGCAAGGATATTGGTCTGGAATGCGATGCTGTCGATCACACCGATAATGTCAGAAACTTTTTTAGAAGAATCGTTGATGGAGTCCATCGTTTCGACGACTCCTGCAACAACTTCGCCTCCGTGCACCGCTACCTGGGATGCGGCGATGGCCATCTCATTCGCACGACGGGCATGATCGGTATTCTGCTTGACCGTCAATGCCAGATTGTTCATTGCCTCGACGGTGTCAAATAATACGTCGGCCTGTTCTGCCGAGCGCGTTAACAGATCGCCATTGCCTGCTGCAATCTCGGACGCCGCTGTCTCGACCGTGACAATACCTTGCGCAACGTTACCAATGGTTGTGTGCATCGTACCGATGGCCCGTTGCAAAGCCTGCCCGGTCGCGCTATGTACCGAGACCTTGGAAGGACGCAGATCGAACTTGCCGGTAGTCGGATCAGCCAGCGTGTCAACCGTGGCCTGCAACTCAAACCCCCGCAATGCTTCAGTGCGCAAAATCCTGCACAGGTAACATAGCACGGCAGACTCGGCAACCACATAGCCGGCATGGACAAAAATAGTAAGTACATTTGGCTGCGTGAGGCAACGAACACCGTACCCAAGCTCCTGCAAGTAATTGAAGCTAAAGTGATGCAAGGCAATCACCGCTGCGGCGGCCAAGATCACCATATAGTCGCGATAGCAAAGCAAGAATGCCAGGAGCACGAAAACGCCGAAATGCGTTTCAGATGCTCCGTCTGCTTGATGAATGTGCAAAGCGGTAAAGACCATCAGGGATACTGCCATGGCCAATCGGGTTTGGAGCGCCCCAGGCATCAGCACAACCAGGAGGCTCGGTATGACAGCTGCAGGTAGACCCACCGTGAGGGACCAGCGCAAGGTATCGTGGATGCCCGACAGGGCTAGACTCATGACAAACAACGCCCATACGATGCCCAGCATAAGGCGGTCTGCTTGTCGATAGCTACTGGCGAGATACAAAGATGACCGGTTCATGTGAATTCCTACGTCGGCACCCCTGGCAGGAGACAGATGCCGGTGTTGATAGTCGATTGCTGGAAGAATTGAGCGGGCAAAAGGAAAGGTGACCGAAGCCAGAGTCTGCCGTGCCGGTCAATGCCGTGGGAGACGAGTGTACACGAGTGACTGCGTAAAAGTTCCTTATGGAAATTGCTTGCGTCGTGTTTATGCCACGATGGAATTTTGTCAAGTTTCTCTAAAGATGGCATTTCGATACACGTCGCCTGCCGAGACACCATGAAGTCTTTAAGGAATGGCTGGCGCGATTCCATGGCGTGGCGTCGCGCCGGCTACCCAACTACCTGGGCTGGCATTGGGCGCTCGATGGCGGCGGGTACCATCTGTGGAGCAATTGCTGCGCATCGCATTCGGGGTCATCAATGGGCACAGCGCCTTTGCCAGTGCCGAGCAAGCGCTCCTTCGATCGCGTCTTATCCAGCCAGGTGACCATGTCGCCTGCAATGTAACGCGTGATGGAAGCTCATGCGGCGGGCGCAGTGCATGGAGCCGGAGAGGAGGGTACGCCCACCCGAGGCGGAGCCCCTTTCTTCGCGCTGACACGATCCGCCGTTACTGGCGCAATGGCTTCGCGCGATATATCATCTGTGGCAACTTATTGATAGTGGCAGCGTCCGCTTTGGGGGCAGAAGCCGACGTTTCGGCCTTTGCCCAACTCGAAAGTACAGACCGTGAATGAAGATCGGATATTTCGTACACGCGAGACTTTGTTATCGAGAGTGCCGGGGATTGTTCAGCCCTTCAGTAGAGGATTCAACGAGCAAGAGGGTTGGTAGATACAGTTTGAACCGCCCCGGCTTTCGTGGAGGCCGGTTAGTGTGAGTCAGGCCGGGATAGCCTGACTGCTCAACTGCTTGTAATAGTTTGCCTCAGCTTCG
>NZ_JBWBRF010000028.1:0-39434 GCF_056279385.1 Massilia sp. UYP34
GGACTGCTGAACCCAGCAATCAAGTCGTCGAGCATAGCCTTTGCTCGGAACAAAGGCCAGCTACGGCGAGGAAAATGATCGCACGGCACTGAACACCTAAGCACCAAGATGGGAACGGCCTCGATACTGCTCAGGGGATTTGTGTGCTTACTAATAAATCTCTTTTCCTAAGTAGGTCCGCAGCCCTTCCGCAGTGCCGGTTCCAAGACCTATGCACTCGCAACAACTACCATTTCGATGTCGAAAGTTTCTCGTAGATAAAGGTTTGTGACTGCGAGAAGTTCCTGCTGCCCTGAAGTGATCTTGTCTTTTGAGAGCCCAGGCTGAACGATAAAAACTTTGAATTTCACATCTAGAAGCTCTGCTTTATTCGCAATCCCGAGTAGCGTTCGGGCATCGCCTTTTTCGAATCGAGAAGCATTTTTGTTTTTGATCCGACTTGCATCGCGTGCCTGCATATGCGTAAAAAGCCCCCCGATATTTCCGCGCCAGTAAACACTCCTCTGGGCTTGACCGCAGACTACGTATAGGTCATCAATTCGTGCCCCCGGAATCGATTCTTTTGAAAATTTACAATGGTATAAATTTATCTGAATGCACTTATCTCGTACTTTTATCGCGATAACGTCTGCCACCTCGCGAGCATCATCATCATCGAACAAAATGTCGAACTGCTCATCAGGTTGTTGATTGCGCAATTCGGAGAGCACCCTGTACTGAATTGAGTCCGTACGTTTCCCTACACCTTGAGATTCCTTCTTGATATTTACTCCACTCCAGTCCCAGTGGAGGATACGACTCGAATCAAAAACTGCTCTTTTGCTGAGTGCGGGGAGCCTGAATATTTCGTTTGAAACCAACATGCTTCCGTCAGCAAAGAAAATTGTCGGTGGATTCGTTTCAAACCACGCTGCAATATCAAATTCGCGCCTCCCGATGAAGATAGTTGAGGTGGATACAGAACGCGGAATAAAGCTAATTCTTGCTTCTTCAAACTTCAGCTCATAAAGCGCTTCCGCTCCCTCAACACGGACCCTAATAACAATTGGGCCATCTGGCATGTTGTCAACTAGCTCAAGTGCCACATCAAAGAGCGGCGCAGAAACGGTTCCGATCTGAATCTGTACGTTCCGCTCGGGCTTCTGCAAGAGAACGCTATCCCACTCAATCGCAATTGGGACGACCTGAGGACGCGCCGAAATCGTCTCTGGCAAGATCACGTTCCTGAATATATCAGCGGTCGAGATGCTATCGTCAGTAAGTTTGCTTCCTACCACATGACACCAGTCTACCCACGCAGCGAGATCATATGCAATTTTATAGGACCAGACTCGTCCTTTTTGGGAACATCCATAGGTGACTTCATCGCCAGCTTCGTACCCTTTGCCGAAGAGGTTCGATTTCGTCTTATTTTCCCGTAATGCGTCGCTGAGTGCTTGTCCGATGTCTTGGCCAACATGCATAGAAAAACGGATAGCTTTACTGATAACATGACTTAACCCGAGATTCATGATGACGAACCGATTTACGTTGTGCAGGCACCGGAAAATGCTTTCACCTCTAATCAATTCGACATCACTGCCACCAACAGCCTTTGCTACGTCTTCATGCAAGCTGCTGTTATCGGAACTATTTATGAACAACAAGCCCTGTGTTTCGTTCCAGTGAACAATATATAGATTCCAGTTCACGTTGCTGAGTTCGCGCACATCGCCCCACGGCACGGCTTCTTCGTCCTTTGTCACAAGAACGAGAGTCTTCGTTTCTAAGTTTACAGTTGGACCAGTGTAAATGCGTGAGAATCCGATTCCTTCCACTACTCTATGCGGCATCCAATCTTTTATGGTCGTTTTGTAAACCACCGCACTCATTTTTGGAAAGATATTTTGGATTGGAAGAGAAAGCTTATCCGGATCGAATCCGCCGATAAACTCCGTTCGGCGAATCTGATTTTCGGTAGCTCCTTCACTTAACACTTTAAGGACCGCGTTCCAGTCTGCATTTTCGGCATAAAGGTTCTGGAGTCCTTGTTCCACCGCCGCATCGGCGATGTTGGCCACGACGGTGGCATTCCCGATTTTGTCAGTCGTTCTAGTAAAGCGGCCTACAAATTGAAGCGTGATCGCTAGACTCTTGTGCATGTCATGGAGCGCGGCTATCTTGAGTTCCGGCAGATCAAAGCCTTCACCCAGCATATCTACGCAAACAACAATTCTGGTCTCCCGGCGGCGTAGTGCAGCAAATCGTTCGGTACGCTCCGTTGAAGTCAGTTCGCTATGGATTAAAACTGGTTTATAATGTCCAGCCAATTGAAGGTAAAGGCCATGAATTTCTTCCGCGCGTATGATTGAAACGGCACGCGCCATCAAGATATGATCGCAACCTGCTTCGATGTCTTGTGTCAATGCAGCAGTCGCGGCTTCTAAGATCGCGCGGTCAGCTGAAGCGGGGGCGAACTCGCAGACCGAACGAAATTGAATAGGTTTGAAATATCCGCGCTGCTGAGCTCGGCTAAGAGGATAATTAAATATTACTTTTCCTCCGACTAGCTTACCATCGGTCCTAAACGGCGTAGCCGTGAATTGAAGGACAGGCTTACCTGAGAAGTACGCTTTGAATCCGTCCCATGTTTTTGCTGAGATGTGATGCGCCTCATCTATAAACAGGTGGGAGCAAAGACCCGCGATCCTGGCTTGGACATCGGCGCCACACATCCCGACAACATTCATCGTTGTAACAACAACATTGCATCGCGAAAAGAAGTCGTCTGCGTCTTCAATACTTGTGAACCGCTTCTGCGCGATGCCGACAATGGGATATTCAGCGGCAGAATCCACAATGCCGAAATGCTTCAGCCAGCCTAAGGTTATAAATTTTTCGGATATCTGCTCACGTAACGCCACCGTCGGGACCACAACAAGGAGCCTTTTTATCCGCTCACTTATCATCGTCGCTAGCATTGTCTCCGTCTTACCTGTTCCAGTAGGCATCACGACCGTAGCCGGGTCGCTCGACGAACGCCAATGTCCCAATATAGCGTGGAGCGCCCCGATCTGCGGCTCCCGCAGACCTGGATTGACCGATCCATCATCGTTCGTCGTCTCTTCTTTAAAATGGACGCTGTCAATCCAGCTCTGCCGTACACTCTCGCACAACGAAGTCGACGCGTCGACAGAAAGTGAGGCCGGAAGAAGTGTTGCGGGATGGATCCAGGCCGTCCTTTTCTTCCCGCGGTTATTAGCTATAGGTTGGACGTGCGGCGCTTGGTCCACGACATGTAGAACGCCGTCTACGCCTTCCGGTAATTCCGTAGTTCGGTCCCCGGCGAGTTGCGCGACGAATCCATTCGGAGTGACGACACGTATGATACCGGCGTCGGATAGACCGTGCTCTTCCGAGAATTTACTTCGCATGGAAGGCTGTCGCAACTGGACAAGCAAATTTCCACTTCCGAGTTTCCCATGAATTGCGAACAAAGGAGGTAAAACTGGAGCTAAAGCGATCGACATCGGTAGCCTAACATTAGATTTCAGTTAGGAAAGTATAAATATAATATTATAATTATCGCAAGCAGTAATTCAACTTATTACGACCGCGTCGTGGACGTCGTGGTGACTTGTTCAAGTTCAGCTCTTGACATGGAGACGCACGGACTACGTGACAGACCGGTACAGCGAACGCAACGAGCGACGCAAAAAGCAACCGATCGAAGCATCTCTCCTCGTTAGCCGCCAAGGCCGGCCTCCCCCAGCTCTCAGGGTGTGAACAAGAAAAAAAATCGTGACTGGCCAGTCGCCAAGGCCATCGGAACAAAGCGGAGTGATGAGATCAGGGCAGTCATCAATACCGGCCGAAGGCGCTGAAGCGCTCCCTCACGCACCGTCTGTTTCCACGGCAGCCTTTTCGCTAGGCCGGCGATGGAGCCCGCCATCACCAGCCCGTTCAGCACGGCTACCCCAGACAACAGGATAAAGCATACTGCTGCCGAAATCGAGAGTCGCAGACCGCGCAGCCAAAGCACCGCGATGCCGCCGATCAGGGCCAGAAGCACTCCAATAAAGATAACTTCAACTGCGCGCCATGAGCCAACGGCTGAGTAAAGCAAGACGACGATTAACGCGAAGCAAGCCGACACAACCACTGCCAGCCGCATGCGTGCACGCTCTGGGTTTTCAAACTGTCCGCCCCAGGTGAGCCATACGCCTGTCGGCACGCGAACGCCTGCGTTGATGTGACTTTCCGAAACAGATGCGACGTTCTAGAAATTACTGGGACTACCGGGTGTGAAATAGCGAAGTCCACCGCTTCTTGCTGAGTTACACTGGCTGCGACGAACTTCCGCTTTCGGCCCAGGCTGTGTAAAAACGCTGACCTAGGCAAAATCGCAGGCAGGCCCGGCCATCCAAAACGGTCACCACGGCGTTTTCCGAGGGTCGCTAATGGTAAAGCGACCCGTGAAAATGTGCCGACATCGCGTTTTTACACAGCCTGGGCCAAGAGCAGACATTCAACTCCCACATCCACCAGTCGATCATCTACTTGCATGAAACCAGACTTCCACGACGTAGCAGGATTATGGGAACGCGATGGATCGCTTCGAGACATCTACGTGCAGGATACCGAAGCTGTGCATTGGGATCGCTTCGATCAACTGCTCAGCCATTACGAATGCTCGTACACCTTTGACGGAGTGGCGGCCCCATTCCCAGGATCTCGTAGCGTTCTGGGAAATCGTGAAGGTTCACACATGTTGTCGATTTTGTTGGACGGCGCGGTTGAAATTTGCTGTCACTTCTTCATTTTCGAGCAGTTAGAACTCGACATCTCGCCCAAGGAAATTACTGGCCCATTGGAGCATGAGGCAGTGTTGTCATTTGTCGAGAACTTGGCGGAGGCTCTGGAACTCTCTGCGGACATCACGCCCGAAAACTCAGAGCAAACGCCGTTTCTGACGTACGTGCCGCGAAGCAGGACATGGCGCATACATGATGATCCTTAGTGGCTATCAACGTCCGCAATGGGTCGGATGCAGCCTGTCGCGCTGCTCCCTATTTTTCGGTTTGGCAACCTGCTATGCTGGCACGAACGGCCTGGTTCGGCCATGAGCCGACTGTCATTCAAAGATAGGTATTAACCGATTAGTCGTCGAGGACACGAAAAATATGGCATTTAGTAAGCAAAGGTCAGAACAGCACCTAATTGATCAGGAGGGCGAGCAACTCCTTCGTTCAAAGCTACCGAAGCACTGGGTTATGCGGGAATACCGTCCCGACTACGGTTTGGATTTTGCCGTCGAAACTTTTAAGTCCGGTGAAGGGGAAGGACGACCAGGCATGTATGAAACGCTGGGCGAGCACTTTTTCGTCCAACTCAAAAGTATAGCGGCTCCAGCAGTACTGCCGCTTTCGATCTTTGGTCGTGGGAATGTGGAAAAAGGGCCTGAGGCTCTCGATCGTGCCGACAAAGTTGCTGAGGTCGACACGTATCGTTTTCAACTGGAAACATCAGAATTGGTTACTGTCGAACGCATGGGCATCGGTGTTCCTGTCTTGCTCGTTATTGCGGATCTTGCAGCTCGACGATGCTCGTTTGTGTGTTTGAATGACTATGTTGACAAAATATTGACTCCCCGGCACGCAGATTACCGAAACAAGCAGAGCCGCACAATACATGTTCCAACGAGTAACGAAATCGGAACTGAAAGAGGCTTGGTGGCGCTTCGATGGTACGCGAAGAGACCAAAATTGTTAGCTGCATTTCAGCGCTTCACCTATCAATACTCAGAGCTTCAATGGGCTGAAAATGGAAACTGGCGAGGGTTAGCGGAGGTATTTGCCCGCAGAATAGCCGCCTATGATTTTTGGGACGATACTGAAATGTGTGTCCCAATAGCTTACGACGGGGCTGGATTGAAGCGCTTCCTTGCGACGGGCCAACCGTCCTTTTTTCCTATACCAGTTGAAACCCCACACGGAGTCGATCGAGCAGAATTCGAAAATTACTTTAAAAAATTAGATGTCTTCGAACTTTGGCGGCAATTATCACTCCTGCCGAAGACTTATGAAGACGTTTGGCGTGAGTGGTTTCTGCCAACCGCATTAGGACACGTAGCCTCATGAAAAGGCGGGGAGAGCAATTCATTTGCTTTGCTAAAGGTGACCTCGAATAACCCGCTCTCGGCGTGAGCAGAGCCAGGCGAAATGTGAGTCCGCGCTCCAGCATCGCTCAGTAGCGTGATTTTTAAAGCGCCAGGCACGCTGGCCCGGGCAGGTTTGGCAACCGCAGGCTGCCGAACTGCTTTTTAAAACGGCGCCAAGCCGCGTTCCTTCAAAAAGAGGAGACGCTTGAGGTTGTAACTGGCCGCCTTCAGCTGCAAGACGAACGTGGTGCGCACGATCCCCAGACAGCGCACCAGTTTGCCGCCCATCTGGGCCAAGGCCCCGAACACATGCTCGACGCGGGCGCGCGGCGTGGCGATCGCGCGGTTGCGCCGCTTCTGCGTCTCGGAAATGCCTTTGGTCGCATGCCCGCGCCGCTGAATATGCACGCGCCAGCCGGCTTGCTTCAGGCTGGTTTCGCGTTCAATGCTCGGATATCCCCGGTCGGCATAGACATCGCGGCTCGTGTTGTTCAGGTCGAGCAATTCCTCGAATACCGTGGTGTCGGCCACGGCAGCATGCGTGATGGCGATCTTGCGGATCAACTTGCAACGCTTGTCGACGCTGGCATGCAGCTTGTACCCGAAATGATTCTTGCCGTGCTTTCTGGTCCACTTGGCATCGACATCCTTTTGCGCGCGCTTGTGCGGTTTCCAGCTCAGCGGCATCGTGCCTTCCTTGACCGTCTCGGCTTCTTCCCGCTTGTTGCGCTGGACCGGGGCCTGCACCAGCGAGGCGTCGACGATCTGCCCGCAACGCGCCAGGTAGCCCTGCGACAGCAGCTGTTGCTGGACCTGCTCAAAGACCTGATTGCCTACGCCGGCCTGCGCCAGACGATCACGGAACAGCCAGATCGTCTTGGCGTCGGGGATGCTGCTGCTCTCGGTCAGGTCCAGGAAACGCAGGAAACTGCGGCGGTCCAGCAACTGGTACTCCAACGCGTCGTCGGCCAGGTTGTAGAGCTGTTGCAGCACCAGGATCTTGATCATCAAGACCGTCGGGTACGGCGGACGGCCGCCCTTGGCGCGCGAAGGACGCGGTGCGGCGGCATCGATGCGCGCCGCCAGCGCCTCGAAATCCACGTGCTCGGCCAAGCCCACCAACGGATCCCCCAGCCTTGCGCGCCGGTCCTCACGCTCCTGCTCGGCAAACAGACTGATACGGGGTTTCATCATGACGGCACTCGCTGGCTTGGTTCGATGTCAGGATTTTACCCAGCCGCAGGCGTCTCGGCCGAGGTTTTTAGAGGTGGCCTTAAGGCAGGAACTGCGTATCGAGCCGGGTGCCGCACAGCGCGCCGTCATAGCCAGGCAGCCCCGCGAGCACCTCCTTGAAAACGGCGCTCGCCATCGCCGTCTGCGTCGCCTTCAGGAGCGGCGTGTCCAGCGCGCCGGCATGGCAGGCCAGGAAATACCGTTCGCGTATGACCGGAATGAAGTCGAGATCGAAGCGCCGCGCCGCCGTCTTGACGCCGAAGCCCACGTCGGCCATGCCGCTCGCGACATAGGCCGCCACCGCCGCGTGCGTGAATTCGGCGGTGCCGGAACGGTTGATCACGGCCGGGTCGACGCCCAGGTCGGCCAGCAGCAGCTCCAGTAACACCCGAGTCCCCGATCCCTTCTGGCGGTTGACGAAGCGAAGATCCGACCGCCCCAGGTCGGCCAGGCTGGTGATGCCCTTCGGATTGTCCCTGGCCACGAACAGCCCCTGCATGCGGTACGCCAGGTGCAGCAGCGCGTGGCGCTCGGGGTCGAGCCAGGGCCGGTACTTGGCGGCGGCCGCCCCTTCCAGTTTCCCCACCGGCAAGTGAAAGCCCGCCAGGTCGCACTCGCCGCGCGCCAGCGCCGCCACCGCATCGCTGCTGCTCCGGTAATTGATGTCGACCGTGACGCCATGCTCGTTCAGCTGCGTCACCAGGGCGGCCACCGCGAACCCGTGCGAGGCGGTCAGGCGCAGCACCTGCGCGTCGCCGACCAGCACCCGCGCCAGTTCCTGCTGCAGTTCCGAGGCCAGGCTGTCGAGGGTCGGGGTCAGGCGGGCGTGGATGCGGCGGTCGGCCCACATCAGCTTTTCGGCGAGCGGCGACAGCACCGTGCCCTGCCCGCGCACCTTGTGCACCAATGGAACGCCGAACTGCGCCGAGAACTGCTGCAGCAGCCCCCAGGCATGGCGGTAGGACATGCCGCGCGCCGTGGCGGCCTTGCTGATCGAACCGAGTTCGCTCACCGCCAGCAAAAGCCCGAGCAGCGCCGGCAGCGCGGTCGGCGCGCCGGAGGCGTCGCGCACGAACCAGTCCGGCCGTATCTCCACTCTGATCATATGCAAAATCCTTCATATTGAACACCGGTGAATCGGGTGCTACTCTGGACCAAGCAGTGCATAAAAGCCGTTATATATGTTCCCATAAACATATGCAAGGCACAGATGGAGACACCATGAAATCACCCGATTACACCGAAGCGCGCCGCGTCATCGGCGACATCCTCGCACTTCATGCGCACAATGGCCTGCTTGGCCAGGACATGCTGCTGCCGGTGCTGCACGCCATCCAGGACCGGCTCGGCTTCATCCCGCCCGATGCGGTCGAGGGACTCGCCCACAGCTTCAATCTCTCGCGCGCCGAGGTGCATGGCGTGATCACCTTCTATCACTACTTCAAGACCACGCAGCCGGCGCGCTGCACGGTGCAGGTGTGCCGCGCCGAGGCCTGCCAGAGCATGGGCGCCGACGCCCTGCTGGCGCACGCCCGCCAGGCGCTCGGATGCGATCTGCATGAACACAGCGCCGACGGCGGCTTCGCCCTGGAACCCGTGTACTGCCTGGGCCAGTGCGCCACCGCGCCGGCCATCATGATCAACGACGCGGTCCACGCACGCGTGACGCCGGCGCGTTTCGACAGGCTGGTCGCGAAAGTTGCCACCAAGGCCGAGGAGGTCGCATGAGCGTGCGCATCTACGTTCCCGCCGATTCGTCGGCGCTGGCCCTGGGCGCCGACGACGTCGCCGCCGCGATTCGCAGCGAGGCCGCGCGGCGCGGCGTCGCCATCGACCTGGTGCGCAACGGCACCCGCGGCCTGCTGTACCTCGAGCCGCTGGTCGAGGTCGAGACGCCGAACGGGCGCATCGGCTTCGGCAACGTCGACGAAAGCGACGTGGCCGCCCTGTTCGATGCCGGTTTCCACGACGGCCAATCCACGCACCGCCTGGCGCTCGGCCTCGTCGAACAGATTCCGTATCTGGCCCGCCAGACCCGCCTGACCTTCGCCCGCTGCGGCATCACCGATCCGCTGTCGCTGGGCGAATACGAGGCCCACGGCGGCTACCGCGGCCTGCGCCAGGCCGTGACCATGAGCGGCGCCGACATCGTCGCCGCGGTCACCGCCTCGGGCCTGCGCGGGCGCGGCGGCGCCGCCTTCCCCACCGGGATCAAGTGGAACACGGTGCTGCGCGCGCCCGGCCACCAGAAATACATCGTCTGCAATGCCGACGAAGGCGACTCCGGCACCTTCGCCGACCGCATCGTCATGGAGAGCGATCCCTTCGTCCTGATCGAGGGCATGACGATCGCCGGCCTCGCGGTCGGCGCCACCCGCGGCTTCATCTATGTGCGCAGCGAGTATCCGCATTCGATCGCGGCGCTCGATCACGCGATCCAGACGGCCACGCGCGCGGGCCTGCTCGGGCCGAACGTCGCCGGCAGCGGCCGCGCCTTCGAGCTGGAAGTGCGCAAGGGCGCCGGCGCCTACATCTGCGGCGAAGAAACCGCCCTGCTGGAAAGCATCGAGGGCAAGCGCGGCGTGGTGCGCGCCAAGCCGCCCCTGCCCGCGCTGGCCGGCCTGTTCGGCCAGCCGACCGTCATCAACAACGTGCTGTCGCTGGCCTCGGTCCCGATCATTCTCGACAAGGGACCGCAGTATTACCAGGACTTCGGCATGGGACGCTCGCGCGGCACCCTGCCGGTGCAGCTGGCCGGCAATATCAAGAACGGCGGCCTGATCGAGCTGGCGTTCGGCGCCACGCTGCGCGAGATTCTGGTTGACTACGGCGGCGGCAGCGCCAGCGGCCGCCCGATCAAGGCGGTGCAGGTGGGCGGCCCGCTCGGCGCCTACCTGCCGCCGTCGCAGTGGGACACCCCGCTCGACTACGAAGCCTTCGCCGCCTTGTGGGCGGTGCTGGGCCATGGCGGCATCGTGGTCCACGACGACAGCGCCGACATGGCCAATCTGGCGCGCTACGCGATGGAGTTCTGCGCCGTCGAATCGTGCGGCAAGTGCACGCCCTGCCGCATCGGCTCCACCCGCGGCGTGGAGGTGATCGACAAGATCCGCGCCGGCGATGAGCGTCCCAAGCAGGTGATCCTGCTGCGCAGCCTGTGCGACACCATGCTCAATGGTTCCTTGTGCGCGATGGGGGGCATGACGCCCTACCCGGTGCTGTCGGCGCTGAACCACTTCCCGCAAGACTTCGGCCAGGTGGCCGGCGACGAATTGGCCGCCTGAACGGCGGCCCAGGAGAAAAGGCAATGATCGAAACCATCCTCACCCGCGACTTCGGCACGCCGGCGAAAGAAATCCACATCGCCACCGAGATGATCACCCTGACCATCGACGGCGTCCAGGTCACCGTCCCGGCCGGCACCTCGCTGATGCGCGCCGCGGCCGAGAACAGCATCAACATCCCCAAGCTGTGCGCCACCGACAGCCTGGAGCCGTTCGGCTCCTGCCGCCTGTGCCTGGTCGAGATCGAAGGCCGCCGCGGCTATCCGGCGTCGTGCACCACGCCGGCCGAGGCGGGCATGGTGGTGCGCACCCAGAGCGCCAAGCTGCAAGAGATCCGCAAGGGCGTGATGGAGCTGTACATCTCCGACCACCCGCTCGACTGCCTTACCTGCCCCGCCAACGGCAATTGCGAGCTGCAGGACATGGCCGGCGTCACCGGCCTGCGCGAAGTGCGCTACGGCTACGAAGGCGCCAACCACCTCAAGCTCGGCAAGGACGAGAGCAACCCCTATTTCACCTTCGATTCGTCCAAGTGCATCGTGTGCAACCGCTGCGTGCGCGCCTGCGAAGAGACGCAAGGCACCTTCGCGCTGACCATCTCGGGGCGCGGCTTCGACGCGCGCGTGTCGGCCGGCCAGGACGAACCGTTCATGCAGTCCGAATGCGTCTCGTGCGGCGCCTGCGTCGAAGCCTGCCCGACCGCCACCCTCACCGAGAAATCGGTCATCTGGCTCGGCCAGGCCGAGCACAGCATCACCACCACCTGCGCCTATTGCGGCGTCGGTTGCTCGCTCAATGCCGAGATGAAGGGCAACGAGGTGGTGCGCATGGTGCCGACCAGGGACGGCAAGGCCAACGAGGGCCATGCCTGCGTCAAGGGCCGCTTCGCCTGGGGCTACGCCACCCACAAGGACCGCATCCTGAAACCCATGATCCGCGCGAAGATCACCGACCCCTGGAAGGAAGTGTCGTGGGACGAGGCGCTCGACTACGCGGCATCCGAATTCAAGCGCATCCAGGCCAAGCATGGCCGGGACGCGATCGGCGGCATCGTCTCGTCGCGTTGCACCAACGAAGAAGGCTACCTGGTGCAAAAGCTGGTCCGCGCGGCGTTTGGCAACAACAACGTCGACACCTGCGCCCGCGTGTGCCACTCGCCGACCGGCTACGGCCTGAAAACGACGCTCGGCGAATCGGCCGGCACCCAGACCTTCAAGTCGGTGGAGAAGGCCGACGTGATCCTGGTCATCGGCGCCAACCCGACCGACGGCCACCCGGTGTTCGCCTCGCGCATGAAGAAGCGCCTGCGCCAGGGCGCGCGGCTGATCGTCATCGATCCGCGCCGCATCGACCTGGTCAGGTCGCCGCACATCCGCGCCGACTACCACCTGCAGCTGCGGCCGGGCACCAACGTCGCCATCATCAGTTCGCTGGCCCACGTGATCGTCACCGAAGGCCTGATGGCGAACGATTTCATCACCGAGCGCTGCGACCTGCGCGCCTTCGCGCAGTGGCGCGCCTTCGTCGCCCAGCCCGAGAACTCGCCGGAAGCGATGGAAGCGATCACCGGCGTGCCGGCGCAGCAGGTGCGCGAAGCCGCCCGCCTGTATGCGCTCGGCGGCAATGGCGCGATCTTCTATGGCCTGGGCGTGACCGAGCACGCGCAGGGCTCGACCGCCGTCATGGGCATTGCCAACCTGGCGATGGTCACCGGTAACGTCGGCCGCGCCGGGGTCGGCGTCAATCCGCTGCGCGGACAGAACAACGTGCAGGGCTCGTGCGACATCGGTTCGTTCCCGCACGAGCTGCCAGGCTACCGCCACGTTTCGGACACCACCGTGCGCACCCTGTTCGAACAGGCCTGGGGCGTGCCGCTGCAGGCCGAACCGGGGCTGCGCATCCCGAACATGTTCGAGGCCGCCCTCGACGGCAGCTTCATGGGCCTGTATTGCCAGGGCGAAGACATCGTCCAGTCCGACCCCAACACCCAGCACGTCACCGCGGCGCTCGAAGCGATGGAATGCATCGTGGTGCAGGACATCTTCCTGAACGAGACCGCCAAGTATGCCCACGTGCTGCTGCCGGGTTCCTCGTTCCTGGAAAAGGACGGCACGTTCACCAATGCCGAACGCCGCATCTCGCGCGTGCGCAAGGTAATGCCGCCACGGGCCGGCTATGCCGACTGGGAAGTCACGATGGCGCTGTCGAACCGGCTGGGGTATCCGATGAATTACCGCCACCCGTCCGAGATCATGGACGAGATCGCGCAGCTCACGCCGACCTTCAGCGGCGTGAGCTACCGGCGCCTCGACGAACTGGGCAGCATCCAGTGGCCATGCAACGACGCGGCGCCGGAAGGCACGCCGACCATGCACGTCGACGGCTTCGTGCGCGGCAAGGGCCGTTTCATCATCACCCAATACGTCGCCACCGACGAGAAGGTGACGCGCAAGTATCCGTTGATCCTGACCACCGGCCGCATCCTGTCGCAGTACAACGTCGGCGCGCAGACGCGCCGCACCGAGAACGTGCGCTGGCACGCCGAAGACCGGCTCGAGATCCACCCGCACGACGCCCAGGAGCGCGGCATCGAGGATGGCCAGTGGGTCGGTATCCACAGCCGCGCGGGCGAGACCGTGCTGCGGGCGATGGTCACCGAGCGCATGCAGCCGGGCGTGGTCTACACCACCTTCCACTTCCCCGAATCGGGCGCCAACGTCATCACGACCGAGAATTCCGACTGGGCCACCAACTGCCCCGAATACAAGGTCACGGCGGTGCAGGTGATGCCGGTGCAGCAACAGTCGGACTGGCAGCTGGAATATGCCCGCTTCAATCAGATGCAGCTGGGCCTGGCGGAGCCGGTCGCATGACGTGCGCCATCGACCTGGCGCCGCAAGACCATGTAGCGGCGGTGGCCTACGCGCCGAGCGCGCGCATGGCGGTCGCGCGCATGCGCGCGGGCGCGGCCGCACCGGAGGCCCCGACCGAGGATGAGCTGGCCGAAGAAGTGCCGGTGGCGCTCGAGTACAACGGCGTCTCGCACGCCGTGATGCTGGCGACGCCGGCCGACCTGGAAGAATTCGCGCTCGGCTTTTCGCTCAGCGAAGGCATCATCGCCTCGCCCGCCGAATGCTACGGGGTCGAGATCACACGCGGCGCGGCGGGCATCACCGCCCACATCGACGTGGCCGCCAAAGCCTTCATGCGCCTCAAGGAACGGCGGCGCAGCCTGGCCGGTCGCACCGGCTGCGGCCTGTGCGGCGCCGACAGCCTGGCCCAGGTGATCCGTCCCCTGCCGCTTCTCGCGCCCACGCGCGCGCTGTCCGGCGCGGCGATTCGCCGCGCCCTGGCGCAGGCCAGGACCCGGCAGCCGCTCAACCGCCTCACCGGCGCCACCCACGCGGCCTTGTGGTGCGGCCGTGACGGCGCGCCGCGCGCGGCGTTCGAGGACGTCGGCCGCCACAACGCCCTCGACAAGCTGATCGGTGGCCTGCACTTGCAAGG
Organism: Massilia sp. UYP34; assembly: GCF_056279385.1. Taxonomy (NCBI): domain Bacteria; kingdom Pseudomonadati; phylum Pseudomonadota; class Betaproteobacteria; order Burkholderiales; family Oxalobacteraceae; genus Massilia; species Massilia sp. UYP34. Next base: position 14,164 of record NZ_JBWBRF010000028.1, read on the forward strand.
CGCCGACCTCGCCGATGGTTTTTGCCTGATCACCAGCCGCGCCAGCGTCGAGATGGTGCAAAAAGCCGCCACCGTCGGCATCGGCGCGCTGGTCGCCATCTCGGCGCCGACCGCCCTCGCCGTCCGTACCGCGCTCGGCTGCGGCCTGACCCTGGTCGCCTTCGCCCGCGGCGACGACTTCGTCGCCTACGCCCACGGCGCCAACATCGCTATGGAGTCCGCATGAACATCGACAACCTGGTCACCATGGCCAACCAGATCGGCACCTTCTTCGCGTCCTATCCCGACCCCACGGAGGGCCGCACCGAGATCGCCAACCACCTGCAGCGCTTCTGGGCGCCGCGCATGCGCAGCCGGCTGTTCCTGCACATCGACGAGACGCAGGGCGAAGGACTCAACCCGTTCGTGATCGAAGCCTTGCTGGAGCACCGGCGCGACCACATGCCGCCGCCGCCGCCGGGTGGCGACGCAGGTTGATTGCCAAAGTCATTCCGGCAACCTGAACACGTCATTCCCGCGGCGTGGATATGTCATTCCCGCGGCCTGGATGCGTCATTCCCGCGCAGGCGGGAATCCAAGCCCGTTATGCAGCCACTCCGTTAGAGCGCAGCGGCAACGCGTAAAACCTGGATTCCCGCCTTCGCGGGAATGACGTGCTTGGGTCGCGGAATGACGTGCTCGGGTCGCGGGAATGACGTGCTCGAGCCGTGGAATGACGTGCCCGGGCCCTGGAATGACGTGCCGGGGCCGCGGAATGACGTGCCGGGGCCGCGGAATGACGTGCCGGGGCCGCAGGACCAACATGAAGCGCACTTCCAGGCGCACGCTCAAGCCTGCGTTGTCTCGAGCTGGGCCAGGCGCGCGCGCAGCTTGCGTTCTTCTCCCCAGCGTTCGGTCTCGTCGCGCACCACGGCGACGATCGCCGACACTTCCCCGTCCGGCCCGTGCAGCAGCGCCACCGTGAAGGCGATCGACAAGGGTTTGTCGTCCTTGTGCACGGCCGGCACCCGCAGCACGTCGGCGCCATAGCGCGTCTCGCCGGTGGCCATGGTCTTGTGATAACCGTCCCAGTGCCGCTGGCGCTGGCGCTGGGGCACGATCAGGTCCAGCGACTTCCCGATGGCCTCGCTTTCGGTGAAGCCGAAAATGCGCGTGGCGGCGGCGTTCCAGAACGTGATGTCGCCTTGTGCATCGCAAACGATGACGCCGTCGCCCAGTGCCTGCAGCAGTTGTTGGAAATCGATATCAGCCTGCATGGTATCTCCCCCATGAAAAAAAAGGTGCGCGCGGCAGACCGCCGACGCGCACCGAAGTTTCGTTTTATCCAGCCAGTTCCGCGCTCACACCACCTGCTTTTCGTGCAGCGCCGCGATCTCGTTGCTGCTGTATCCCAGGCTTTCCAGCACTTCGTCGGTGTGTTCGCCCAGCAGCGGCGAGCCCTTGATCTCGACCTTCATGTCCGAGAACTTGATCGGGCTGCCCACGGTCAGGTACTTGCCCCGTTCCTTGTGCTCGACCTCGGCGATCGTGCCGCTGGCGCGCAGCGATGGATCGGCGGCGATTTCCTTCATCGACAGCACCGGCGAGCACGGGATGTCGTACTTGCGCAGGATGTCGACCGCCTCGAATTTGGTCTTGTCCTTCAGCCACTCCTCGATCGTCCCGAAGATGTCGAAGATCTTGTCCTGGCGCGCGAGGGCGGTCATGTACGCGGGGTCGTCGATCCACTCTTCCTTGCCGATCGCCTTGCAGATCGGCGCCCAGGCATGGCCCTGGATGGTGAAGTAGATATAGGCGTTGGGGTCGGTCTCCCAGCCCTTGCACTTGAGCACCCAGCCCGGCTGGCCGCCGCCGCCGGCATTGCCGCCGCGCGGCACGACATCCGAGAACTTGCCGTGCGGATACTGCGGATATTCTTCGAGGTAGCCGACCCGGTCCAGGCGCTGCTGGTCGCGCAGCTTGACGCGGCACAGGTTGAGCACGCTGTCCTGCATCGACACCGCCACTTTCTGGCCCTTGCCCGTGGTGTCGCGCGCACGCAGGGCGGTCAGGATGCCGATCGCCAGGTGCATGCCGGTATTGCTGTCGCCCAGGGCGGCGGCGCTGACGGTTGGCGGGCCGTCGTCGAAACCGGTGGTCGAGGCCGCGCCGCCGGCGCACTGTGCCACGTTTTCATAGACCTTCAGGTCTTCGTAGTGGTGACCGTCGCTGAAGCCCTTGACCGACGCCACGATCATGCCCGGGTTCAATTCCTTGATGTGCTCCCAGGTAAAGCCCATGCGATCGAGCGCGCCCGGGCCGAAGTTCTCCACCAGCACGTCCGACTCCTTGATCAGCTTGGTCAGGATTTCCTTTCCTTCTGGCTTCTTGGTGTCGAGCGTCAGCGAACGCTTGTTACTGTTGAGCATGGTGAAATACAGGGCGTCGACGCCGGGGATGTCGCGCAACTGCGAACGCGTGACGTCGCCCGCGCCGGGACGCTCGACCTTGATCACGTCGGCGCCGAACCACGCCAGCAGCTGGGTGCAGGCAGGGCCGGCCTGGACGTGGGTGAAGTCGATGATCTTGATGCCTTCGAGTGGTTTGCTCATGATGTCAGTCTCCTTTATGCAGTCGATATTGCGGAAACCACCGGCGGCCTCATGGGCGCCGGCGGTCGTGCCTGTCGCTGTGTCGCGCGTGATGTCACTTTTTCGCGTTGCTTTGCGGATTCAGATTGGTCAGGCGGCCGCTTTCGGTGCCGGCCGACTCGTCGATCACGGCATTGATCAGGGCCGGCTTGCCGGCCGCGATCGCCTCGCTCAGCGCCCGGGTCAGCTCTTCCGGCGTGGTGGCGTGGTAGCCGATGCCGCCGAAGGCCTCGATCATCTTGTCGTAGCGGGCGTTCTTGACGAACACGGTCGGGGCGACGTCCTTGCCGCCGGTCGGGTTGACGTCGGTGCCGCGGTAGACGCCGTTGTTGTTGAAGATGATGGTCGTCACCGGCAGCTCGTAGCGGCAGATCGTCTCGAGTTCCATGCCGCTGAAACCGAAGGCGCTGTCGCCTTCGATCGCGACCACCGGCTTGCCGCTGACGACGGCCGCGCCGATCGCATAGCCCATGCCGATCCCCATGATGCCCCAGGTGCCGGAGTCGAAACGCTTGCGCGGCTGGTACTGGTCGACGATGCTGCGCGCATAGTCCAGGGTGTTGGCGCCCTCGTTCACCAGGTTGATGTCCGGATGCTGCTTGAGGACGTCGCGGATCGCGCGCAGGGCGGTATGGAAGTTCATCGGCGCCGCATCGCGATTGAGCAGTGCCGCCATCTTGGCCATGTTCTGCTCCTTGCGCTCGGCGATCGGGTCGAGCCATTCGGCATCCGGCTTCGCGATGCCGGCGCCGTCCAGCCCGTCGAGCAGGGCCGCCACGCACGAGCCGATATCGCCGATCACGGGCGCGGCGATCGCCACGTTGCTGTCGATTTCGGTGGGCGAGATATCGATCTGGACGAACTGCTTGGGTTTGCCCCAGGTCTTGCCCTTGCCATGCGACAACAGCCAGTTGAGCCGCGCGCCGATCAGCACCACCACGTCGGCCTCGGCCAGCACGTAGGAGCGGGCCGCGGAGGCCGACTGCGGATGCGTATCGGGCAACAGGCCCTTGGCCATCGACATCGGCAGGTAGGGAATGCCGGTGCGCTCGACCAGCGCGCGGATGTCCGCATCGGCCTGCGCGTAGGCGGCGCCCTTGCCGAGCAGGATCAGCGGCTTCTTCGCGCCCTTGAGCAGGTCGAGCGCGCGCTGCACCGCGTCCGGCGCCGGGATCTGGCGCGGCACCGGGTCGACCACCTTGATCAGCGAACGCTTGGCGTGGCCTGCCTCGATCGTCTGCGCCAGCAGCTGGGCCGGCAGGTCGAGATAGACGCCGCCCGGGCGGCCCGAGACGGCGGCGCGAATCGCCCGCGCGACGCCGACGCCGATGTCCTCGGCCTTGTTGATGCGGTAGGACGCCTTGGCGTAGGGCTTGGCCGCGTTCAGCTGGTCCATTTCTTCATAGTCGCCCTGCTGCAGGTCGACGATCTCGCGTTCGCTCGATCCTGAAATCAGGATCATCGGGAAGCAGTTGGTGGTGGCGTTGGCCAGCGCCGTCAGGCCGTTGAGGAAGCCCGGCGCCGAGACCGTCAAGCAAATACCCGGCTTTTGCGTCATGTAGCCGGCGATTGCCGCGGCATTGCCGGCGTTCTGTTCATGACGAAAGCCGATGAAACGCATCCCCTCGGCCTGCGCCAGGCGCGCCAGGTCGGTAATCGGAATGCCGACCAGGCCGAAGATCGTATCGATGTCGTTGTGTTTCAGGGCATCGATTACCAGGTGGAAGCCGTCGGTCACGTCTACCGATACGTGGTTAGTCATTGCTGTCTCCAGTTATTGTCGATCCGGGCAGAACGCGGTGTGTATCGCCCGCAAACCATCATATCCAGCACGTCTGATTTGTCTCATTGACCATGGTCAATTTTGGCCGCATCATGTGAGAATCACGAAAATCGACCGCGTTCATGACGACTATTGCAAATCACTCGGAACGAAACATCATTCGTCTGCAGTTAAAGCAGAATGTAGTGCTCAAGGAACTGCGCGACAGTGAAATGGCGGCGCTCGAGCCGTACCTGACGATCGAGAACCACCAGAAAGGCGACTTGCTGCTGAACCAGGGTGTGCACGAGATGTCGCAGTACTTCATCCTGGACGGCATCCTCAAGCGCCAGGTCTCCAACCAGGAAGCCAAGGAAATGATCCTGCGCTTTTCGGCGGAACGCGACATCGAAACCAGCTACGCCGCCTGGTGCCTCAAGACGCCGACGCCTTTTTCCATCGCCTGCGTCACCAAGGTGCGGGTGGCGCGCATGCCGCTGCCCCAATGGGTCGATTACCTGGCAAGCCACCGCACCGTGAAGCAGGCCTTCGAATACGAGGTCATGAACCTGATGAGCGCCATCATGGCGCACACCATCACGCTGCACCTGCTCGACGCGCCGGGCCGGGTCCACCGCTTCATGCGCAAGCACCCCGACCTGTTCGAACGGCTGCCGAAGAAAGAACTGGCGGCGTACCTGAACCTGTCGCCGGAAACGCTGAGCCGCCTGAAGAATCGGGGAAAGATCTGAAGGTCGAGCAAAGCTGTTTGCTTCGTTTGCTCGAAAACGTCGCCCCCGCCCTCGCCGGGCGCCTTGGCGGGGGCCCAAGCGCTGCATGCGTTACCGAGACGCTTGCAAACTTGGGCCCCCGCCTCCGCGGGGGCGACGTGCATGCGGCTAAACTGTCGATACCGGCGTTACCGGCGTCACCGCCCTCTGCAGCTTTACCCCGCCGCCCTCTTCGGTCATGGTCTGCTCCAGCAGCTTGACGAGCGCATACGCCGAATCGATATGCGGCGTGGGTGTGCCGGTCATGCGCGCCAGTTCGATCACCGACCCGACCAGCGCATCGATCTCGGGTCCCCGGCCCGCCTCCACGTCCTGCAGCATCGAGGTCTTGTGCTTGCCGATCTGCGCGGCCCCCTCGATACGGCGGTCCAGCGGCACGCGGAAGGTGATGCCCAGCTTGGTGGCGACCGCTTCCGCCTCGCGCATCATTTCCGCCGCCAGCTCGCGCGTGAGCGGGTACTGGCAGATGTCGACCAGGGTCGAATGAGCCAGCGCGCTGATCGGATTGAAGCAGACGTTGCCCCACAGCTTGAGCCAGATCTCGGCGCGGATATTGTCGAGCACCGGCGACTTGAAGCCGGCGTTCTGGAAGCAGGCCGACACCGCAGTCACCCGCTCGCTCGCCGTGCCGTCCAGTTCCCCCAGCGGGAAGCGCGCGCCTTCGATGTGCCGGATGACGCCCGGCGCCACCAGTTCGGCGGCCGGATAGACCACGCAGCCGAGCACCCGCTCCGGGGGAATCCGGCGCGCCAGTTCGCCGCCGGCGTCGACGCTGTGCACGGTGCGCCCGTCGAACTCGCCGCCATGGCGGTGGAAATACCAGAAAGGTATGCCGTTCTGCATCGTCACCACCACGGTGCGCGGCCCGAACAGCTTGCCGATCTGGGCCGATACGCCATCGACCTGGTGCGCCTTGAGGGCCAGGATCACCAGGTCCTGCTCGCCGGCCGCGTCATAGTCGTCCGTCGCCCGCACCTCCGAGGCCACCTTCTCCTCGCCATCCATCTCGATGAGCTTGATGCCGTTGGCGCGAATCGCCGCCAGATTGGCTCCCCGCACGATGAACGTCACCTCTTCGCCCGCCAGCGCCAGCCTCGCGCCGACCAGGCCGCCAATTGCTCCCGCTCCAATCACTGCGATCTTCATGACCCACCCCTTGTCGTTTACTCGAACCGATTGATGAGCTTTCCGATGCCGTCGATCTCTACCTCGATCGTGCTGCCCGGGCGCATCGAGCCGACGCCGACCGACGTCCCGCACAGCAGGAGGTCGCCTGGCTCCAGTGTCATGTCCTGCGAGATCCGGCTGACCAGCTCGGCCACCGAAAACACCATGTCGTTGATCGGGTAATCCTGGCGCACCTCGCCGTTCAGGGTCGTGCGCACGACCAGCATGGCCGGGTTGAGCCCGGTGGCGATGACCGGGCCGAACGGGCAAAAGGTGTCGAAGCCCTTGGCGCGCACCCACTGCGGAAAGGTCGGGTCGCGCGCGATGATCTCGCCCACGGTGACGTCGTTGGCGCAGGTATAGCCGAACACGTAGTCGGCAGCGTCCTCGACCGGGACCGCGCTGCAGCGGCGGCCGATCACGATCGCCAGTTCGCCCTCGAACGCCACCTTGCCCTCGCACCGCGGCTTGCGGATCGTGCCGCCCGGCGCCAGGTAGGACGTCGGCGGCTTCATCAGGTAGAGCGGCTCGTCCGGGGGCTCCAGGCCCAGCTTCTGGCCGAGTGCATGAAAGTTGTTCCACATCGCCAGCACCTTGCCAGGCACGCTCGGTGTGAGCACCTCGACCTCGTCCAGGTTCACCGACAGGTCGGTGCGCTGCGGGCTGTCGAACATATCGCCCTTGAAGATCCGTATCTTGTCGCCCTCGATCGTGCCGAAACGTACGGTGTCGAGGTGTTGAAAGCGTATCCAGTGTCGGATCATATGATGTCTCTCGTACGTCGGGTCGGTGGATGGCTGATTGTGGAAGAACCGATTCCGTATATCCTTGACCACGGTTAAGATTCGAAAATCTCAGCAGGCCCGCTCGGGCCTAGGCGCCGATCTGGCGCTGCTGCAACGCGGACCAGTCGATGAAAGCCCTGGGATTGCAGCCGGCGGCGCTCAGCTGCGCCTGGCAGCGTTCCTTGGCGGCCAGGATCGCCTCGACCAGGAAGTCGGCGTCGTGCGCGCTCAGGAGGTGCGGTTGATGCCGCGCCAGGTAATTGCGCAGGCCCGTGCGGTCGTCGGCGCCGGCGACCGCGCTCGCATAGAGTCCGGTGTCCCAGACCCAGCTCAGTCCCAGTTCATGAAAGGCCGCGTTGTAAGCGTTGCATTCGGCATCGATGTCGCTGCTGCAGATCGTCGTCATGGCACTCTCCTTTGGTGGTTGCGGTCGAGCTGTGTTGAAACCATCGTAGTCCAACAAAATGATGAGTAATAGTGAAAGTTTTTAGGGATAATCATTAACGACTGCTTATACCTGGATGGGGGCACCGATGAAGAACGCGACACTGCGACAACTGAAGGTCTTCGAGACGGTCGCGCGCCGCCTCAGCTTTTCGCGCGCCGCCGAGGAGCTGCACCTGACTCAGCCCGCCGTATCGACCCAGGTCCGCACGCTCGAGGGCCACGTCGGCATGCCCTTGTTCGAACAGCTGGGAAAGAAGATCTACCTGACCCAGGCGGGCGAAGAGCTGCTGCACTTCTGCCGCGCCATCATCCAGCAGTTCGATGAGGCCGAAGATGCGATGGCACAACTCAAGGGAATCGCCGGCGGCAAGCTGAACGTGGCGGTGATCAGTGCCGGCGACTACTTCTTTCCACAGCTGATGGTCGCGTTCGCGCGCCAGCATCCGGGCGTGCAACTGAACCTGACGGTGCACAACCGCGAAGAGCTGCTGGACAAGCTGGCGGCGAATCGCACCGACCTGGCCGTGATGGTGCGCCCCCCCGCCGAACTCGACACGCAGAACGATGCGTTCGCCCCCCACCCCTACGTCATCGTGGCCGCGCCCGACCATCCGCTGGCGGCAGCCGCACCGGGGCGCATCCCGATGAGCGACCTGGTCCGTCACCCGTTCGTGATTCGCGAACCGGGCTCCGATACCTGGTTCTCGATGCAGGACGCCTTCGGCCCGCACCTGGCCGAACTGACCGTCGCGATGGAAATCAAAAGCACTGAGACGATCAAGCAGGCGGTAATCGCCGGCATCGGACTGGGCTTCCTGTCGTTTCACACGATCGGCCGCGAACTCGCGGCGCGCAGCCTGGTGGTGCTGGAGGTCGAGGGGTTTCCCTTGATGCTCAACTGGTACGTGGTGCACCGCCGCGAAAAGCGGCTGCCACCGGTGGCGCGGGCGTTTCGCCAGTTCCTGCTCGATGAAGGGGAGACCCGGATCGCCGCGCTGATTCCCTCGCCCATGCCGGACACGCCGGCCAGTCCGGATGCTGACCGGCAAGGCGTTGACAGGAGCTTGTAGCTGCGCAGCCACACAGGATGACCGGCCGCGCCAACGTCAGATCTCACAAAAATGCCGGTTTTTAGTAGGAAACATTCATGAACAGCATAACTGGTATCAGAACTCGAAATTGGAAGCACGATTGAGTAATCCCTATATTTACTGCATCGCACAAACCAACTTTCAGGAGCCAGTCATGATCAACGCACCAGCCCACACCACGTTCGCAGCCCCGTCGCACTCGCTGCTGTCGCTCATCGTCGCTTTCCTCACGCTCAACCTGCGCGAGAAGCTCGAGCCAGGCTACACCGGCCAGGATTCGGACCCGGCATACTACAATTGCGGCCTGTAATTTAGGGTCCACCACGCGACGACACGGCGCGCGCGCCCCCTGGGGCAGCGCGAACCGGGTTTGTCGTGGCCGCGCGGGGCTTTCGCCCCCGCGCCAATCAGCATTCGATCAGTGCCCCATCAGCGCACGCACATGCGCCGCGCTGCCGCCCAGCAGCCCCTCGACGCTGTAGCCGCCTTCCAGGATCGACACGATCCGTCCCTCGCACGCCTCCCCTGCAATTGCCATCACCTCGCGCGTGATCCAGGCGAAATCCTCGTCTTCCAGGGCCATACTGGCCAGCGGGTCGCAGCGGTGCGCGTCAAAACCGGCCGACACCACGATCAGCTCGGGCGCGAAGCGCCGCAAGGCGGGCAGCAGCTCGCGCGCCACGGCGGACCGGAACAGCGTCGAGCCGCAGCCCGGCGGCAACGGCAGGTTCACGATATTGCCGCTTGCCCCCGACTCGTGCGCCGCGCCGGTTCCCGGGTACAGCGGCGACTGGTGGCTCGAGGCGAAGAACAGTTGTGGCCGGTGAAAGCATGCGGCCTGGGTTCCATTGCCGTGGTGAACGTCGAAATCGACCACGGCCACGCGCTGCAGGCCGTGCGTCTCGAGCGCGTGAACGGCGGCAATGGCGGCCTGGTTGAAGATGCAGAAGCCCATCGCCCGGTCCGGCTCGGCATGGTGGCCGCACGGCCGGGTCGCGCAGAACGCGTTGGCGGCTTCGCCCGCCATCACCGCATCGACCCCGGCGCAGGCGGCGCCGACGCAGCGCATCACCGCCTCCCAGGTGCCGGGCGACATCAGGGTGTCGCCGCCGTCCAGCGCCACCAGGCCGCGGCCCGGCGCCGCGGCGGCGATCGCGTCGACGTACTCGGCGTGGTGCACCAGCAACACCTGCTCGCGCGTGCCGAGCGGCGCTTCGCGCCAGGTCAGCTGCGAAAATTCCGGCTGGCGCAGCGCCTTCATGACCGACTGCAGGCGCTGCGGCGCTTCGGGATGGCCCGGCCCGGGCTCGTGCGCCAGGCAGGCCGGATGATGAAATACCCAGGTATCCATATGCTGTCTCCGATGGCGGCAGGCAGCCGCGTCAATCTGCGGCGATGGCGTGGTTCGACATCCGCTCGATCGCCTGGCACAGCGCCGAATGATCGAGTTGGGCCATGCCGTGGGCGGCGCAGGAATTCATCAGCTCCTGCGCGGTGGCGGTATTCGGCAGCGCGAGACCGAGGCTCTTGGCCCCCTGCAGCGCCAGGTTCAGGTCCTTCTGGTGCAGCTCGATGCGGAAGCCCGGCGCGAAGGTGCGCTTGACCATCCGCTCGCCGTGCACTTCCAGGATGCGCGAGGCGGCGAAGCCGCCCATCAGCGCCTGCCTGACCCGGGCCGGGTCGGCGCCCGCCTTCGAGGCGAACAGCAGCGCCTCCGCCACGGCCTGGATGTTCAGCGCGACGATGATCTGGTTGGCCACCTTGGTGGTCTGGCCATCGCCGTTGCCGCCGACCAGGGTGATGTTCTTCCCCATCAGCTCGAACAGCGACCTGGCGCGGTCGAACGCCTCTTGCGCGCCGCCCACCATGATGGTCAGGGTGGCGGCGCGCGCCCCCACCTCGCCGCCCGACACCGGCGCGTCGAGGTAGTCGCACTGGCGCTTGTTGATCTTCTTGGCGAACTCCTTGGTGGCCATCGGCGAGATCGAACTCATGTCGATCACGATCTTGCCCGGCGTGAGGCCCGCGGCCACGCCGTCGGCGCCGAACAGCACTTCTTCGACGTGCGGGGTATCGGGCACCATCACGATGATGATGTCGGCGCGCTTGGCCACCTCGGTGGCGTTGGTGCAGACGGTGGCGCCGCCCTCGATCAGCCCCAGCGGCGGATTTTTCAGGTCGTGCAGGAACAGCTTGCAGCCGCCCTCCTGCAGCTTGCCGGCCATGGGGCCGCCCATGATGCCAAGGCCGATGAATCCTACTTTCGTCATGATGGTCTCCAGAAGTGTTGTCGTGCGAAGCGCTTCACGAGCCGAACTATGCCTGCAGGCCGTGTTCGCCGATCCAGCGCAATCCCTGGGCGGTGCCCGCCCGCGGCTTGTACTCGCAGCCGACCCAGCCGCCATACCCGATCTCGTCCAACATGCCGAGCAGGTAGCGGTAATTGATCTCGCCCGTGCCCGGCTCGCCGCGGCCCGGATTGTCGGCCAGCTGGATGTGGCCGATCAGGCCGAGGTTGGCCTTGATCGTCGCCGCCAGCTCGCCCTCCATGCGCTGCATGTGATAGATGTCGTACTGCAGGAACAGATTGTCGGCGCCGGTCGCGCGGATGAGGTCCAGCGCCTGGCGCGTCCCGTGCAGGAAGAATCCCGGGATGTCGAAGGTGTTGATCGGTTCGATCAAGAGGCGGATCCCCTCGCGTTTCAGCTTGCCGGCCGCGAATGCGAGGTTCGACACCAGCGTGGAGTACGCGTCTTCCAGCGCGACGCCGGGCGGCACGATGCCCGCCAAGCAATTGAGCTGCTTGACGCCCAGCGCCCTGGCATACGCGATCGCCGTGTCGACGCCGTCCTGGAATTCCGCTTCGCGCCCCGGATGGCAGGCGATGCCGCGCTCGCCGCCGGCCCAGTCCCCGGCCGGCAGGTTGTGCAGCACCAGCTCGAGGCGGCATGCATCGAGCCGGGCGGCGATGTCTTCAGGCCGGCAGGCGTACGGGAACAGGAATTCGACGCCGCGAAAGCCCGCCCGGGCGGCGTGCTCGAAGCGGTCGAGGAAATCGGCTTCGTTGAACAGCATGGTCAGGTTGGCGGCAAGTCTGGTCATTGCGGTCTCCTCATCTCGGTCTGCCGTGCCGGCTATTGCACATCCAGGACTTCATTGAACTCGTTGAGCGCGTCGATCTCCGTGCCCATCGCGATATTGGTCACGCGCTCGAGGATGATCTCGACGACCACCGGCACGCTGTACTGCCCCATCAGCGCGCGCGCACGCTCGAAGGCGGGGATGATGTCGTCTGGCCGGAACACCCTGAGCGCCTTGCAGCCCAGGCCCTCGACCACGGCGACGTGGTCGACCCCATAGCCTTCCAGTTCCGGCGCGTTGACGTTCTCGAACGCCAGCTGGACGCAATAGTCCATCTCGAAGCCGCGCTGGGCCTGGCGGATCAGGCCGAGGTAGGCGTTGTTGACCAATACGTGAATATACGGCAGCTTGAACTGCGCCGCCACCGCCAGTTCCTCGATCAGGAACTGGAAATCGTAGTCGCCCGAGATGGCGACGATGTCGGCATCGGGGTCGGCCACGCGCACACCGAGCGCCGCCGGGATGGTCCAGCCCAGCGGGCCGGCCTGGCCGCAGTTGATCCAGTGGCGCGGATGGTGCACGTGCAAGAACTGGGCGGCGGCGATCTGCGACAGGCCGATGCTGGCCACGTAGCGCACGTCGCGTCCGAAGTAGGCGTTCATCTCGTGGTAGACGCGCAAGGGATTGACCGGCACGGTCTCGAAGTCGCTCTTGCGCAGCATGGTGCGCTTGCGCTCCTGGCATTCCTCGAGCCATTCGGCGCGGTCCTGCAGGCGGCCGCTCGCGCGCCACTCTCGGGCCACCTCCACCAGCAGTTCGAGCGCGGCCTTCGCATCGGAGACGATGCCGAGATCGGGACCGAACACGCGCCCGATCTGGGTCGGTTCGATATCGATGTGCACGAAGGTGCGGTCGCGGGTGAACACCTCGATGCCGCCGGTATGGCGGTTGGCCCAGCGGTTGCCGATGCCCATCACGAAGTCGGAAGCCAGCAAGGTCGCGTTGCCGTAGCGGTGGCTGGTCTGCAGGCCCGCCATGCCCGCCATCTGCGGATGGTCGTCGGGAATCGCGCCCCACCCCATCAGGGTCGGAATCACGGGCACGCCGGTGATCTCCGCGAACTCCACCAGCAGCGCCGACGCGTCGGCGTTGATGATGCCGCCGCCGGCGGTGATCAGGGGGCGCCGCGCCGCGTTCAGCATGTCGAGCGCTTTCTCGACCTGGGCGCGGGTCGCGCGCGGCTTGTGCAGCGCCAGCGGCGCATAGGTGTCGCCGTCGAACTCGATCTGCGCCATCTGCACGTCGATCGGCAGGTCGATCAGCACCGGACCGGGCCGGCCTGAACGCATCAGGTGGAAGGCCTGCTGGAACACGCGCGGCACCAGGGCCGGCTCGCGCACCGTGACGGCCCACTTGGTCACGGGCCTGGCGATCGACTCGATGTCGACCGCCTGGAAGTCTTCCTTGTACAGGCGGGCGCGCGGCGCCTGGCCGGTAATGCAAAGAATAGGTATCGAATCGGCTTGGGCCGAATACAGGCCCGTGATCATGTCGGTGCCGGCCGGTCCCGAGGTGCCGATGCACACGCCCAGGTTGCCGGCCCTGGCCCGGGTATAGCCCTCGGCCATGTGCGAGGCGCCTTCGACGTGGCGCGCCAGATAGTGGCGGATGCTGTCGCGCTTCTTCAGCGCGGCGTAGAACGGATTGATCGCGGCGCCGGGCACGCCAAAGGCGACCTCGATGCCCTCTTTTTCCATCACCAGCACCGCTGCCTCTGCGGCTGTCATCTTTGCCATTGCGGCCTCCAGGTTCATCAACGCACGATTGCGATGAACGTATGCTAGAGCGTCGCGGCGGCGCTGATAAGAACACAAAAAGTAGGTGTATTCGATCCCTGGAGTATGGAATACTGCAGGCATGGACAAGGTCAAACAGATGTGGGCCTTCGTCGACGCGGTCGACAAGGGCAGTCTGGCGCGCGCCGCGCTGGGGCAGAACATCACGCCGGTCATGCTGGGGCGCCGCATCGACGCGCTGGAACGCCGCCTGGGCGTCAAGCTGCTGCACCGGACCACCCGCCACCTGACGCTGACCGAATCGGGGTCGGTATTCCTCGAGCATTGCCGCAGGCTGCTGGCGGACATCGACATGGCCGAAACCATCGTGTCCGAAGGCCGGGACCAGGCCAGCGGCCACCTGATCGTCTCGGCGCCGGCGGCGTTCGGGCGGCTGCACGTGGCGCCGCACGCCCCGGCCTACCTGGCGGCCAATCCCAACGTGCAGATCTCGTTCAACCTCACCGACCACGTGGTCGACCTGGTGCGCGAAGGCTATGAACTGGGGATCAGGATCGGCGGCGTGCTCGATCCGAGTTTCGTCGCGGTCCGGCTGGCGACCAACCGGCGCGTGGTGTGCGGCACCCCGGCGTATTTCGCGCGCTGCGGCGTCCCGCGCACGCTGGAGGAGCTGGCGCTGCATAACTGCCTGGCCTTCAACCTGCAGGGGGGGCAGCAGCGCGGCTGGTACTTCCAGAAGGATGGCAAGCCGGTGACCATCAAGGTGAACGGCAACCTCGACTGCAACGACGGCGAATTGCTGCACCGTTGGGCGAGCGAAGGACTCGGGCTGGCCTGGCGTTCGACCTGGGAGATCCAGGCGCAGCTGGCGGCCGGCCAGCTGGTCACGGTGCTCGACGAATACGCCCTGCCCGACTACGACATCATGGCGGTCTACATGCAGCAGCGCCACCTGCCGGCAAGGGTGCGCTCATTCATCGACACCCTCAAGGCGATCTATGCCCAGCCCGGGTACTGGACACGGCCTGCGGGGCACGGCTTGTAGGGCACGGCCTGCAAGGACGGCCTGTCAGGACGGCCGGCACGCGGCCTGTCATGACAGGCTAGATCACCCGCTCGTCGCGCAGCAGCGCGATCTGCTCGCGCGAATAGCCCAGGTCGGCCAGCACTTCATCGGTATGCTCGCCCAGCAGCGGCGAACGGCGCACCTCGGTCGGGCTGTCCGAGAGCTTGATCGGATTGCCCACGCTGAGGTAGGGGCCGCGCTCGGGATGATCGACCTCGACGATCGTGCCGGTGGCGCGCAGCGACGGTTCTTCGGCGATTTCCTTCATCGACAGGATCGGCCCGCACGGGATATCGTATTTATTCAGGATGTCCATCGCCTCGAACTTGGTGAGCGTGGTGCTCCACTCCTCGACCGTGGCGAAGATCGACATCAGGCGCGGCAGGCGCGCCTTCGGCGTTGCGTAATCGGGGTCGGTGATCCACTCCTCGCGCCCGATCAGCTTGCACACCGAGGGCCACACCTGGGCCTGCGCAATGAAGTAGATATATGCGTTCGGATCGCTCTCCCAGCCCTTGCACTTGAGGATCCAGCCGGGTTGCCCGCCGCCCGAGGCATTGCCCGCGCGCGGAACGGACTCGCCGAACTGGCCGTCGGCGAACTGCGGATACTCTTCCATGACGCCGTTGCGCTCGAGGCGCTGCTGGTCGCGCAGCTTGACCCGGCACAGGTTCAGCACCGCGTCCTGCATCGAGGTGAGCACCTTCTGGCCGCGGCCCGTGGTGTTGCGCTGGTAGAGCGCGGTCACGATGCCCAGCGCCAGGTGCAGGCCGCTGCCGCTGTCGCCGATCTGCGCGCCGCTGACCATCGGCGGGCCATCGTCGAAACCCGTGGTGGCCGCCGCCCCGCCGGTGCACTGGGCCACGTTTTCATAGACCTTGCAGTGCTCGTAGGGGCCGGGGCCGAAGCCCTTGACCGATGCCACGATCATGCGCGGATTGAGTTCCTGGATACGTTCCCAGCTAAAGCCCATCCGGTCCAGCGCGCCCGGCGCGAAGTTCTCGACCAGCACGTCGCAGTGCTTGATCAGCGTTTCCAGCACTTCCTTGCCGGCGGGCCGCTTGGCGTCGAGCGTCATGGAGCGCTTGTTATGGTTGAGCATGGTGAAATACAGGCTGTCCACGCCCGCGATGTCGCGCAGCTGGTTGCGCGTGGCGTCGCCCTCGCCGGCGCGCTCGACCTTGATGACGTCGGCCCCGAACCAGGCCAGCAGCTGGGTGCAGGTCGGTCCGGACTGGACATGGGTGAAATCGAGAATGCGAACGCCTTCCAATGCCTTGCCCATACCAGTTTCCTCCGAAGATTTAACTTAGCTAATTCGATGCTGCGCTCGGCACTACCCTGGACCAAACCCTGGTGCATGCCGCGATCGACCCATTCACCGCGTAAAGCCGCTGCGTCTACGGATCTTAGCGAGATGCGCCAGCTGAGCTCAATGACCGTAGTCAAGATTCATGAAATGAATATTTGACATCGAAACGCGGCCGGCTGCGGCGCGCAAAAAAACGGGCTTCCGAAGAAGCCCGTTTTCCTGGGGTGCTTATCCGTGCCGGGGCGTCAGGCAGGCACGGGGCCCTTCCCGACCGCGTTCTCCTCCGCGTAGCGATTCCTGGAGTAGGTGACGTGGTTGCGTAGCACCGGTCGCAGCACCGTGATCGCCAGCAGCGCCGCGATCAGGTCCATGGTGGCGACGGTGTAGAGGACGGTCGACCAGGTGCCGGTCGCTTCCATCATCAAGTTGCCGACAGGAACGAACAGCGCGCCGATGCCCTTCGCGGTATACAGCACCCCGTAGATCTTGCCGATGTGCTTGGTGCCGAAGGCGTCGCCGGCCAGGGCCGAGAACAGCGAGTACACTTCGCCCCACGCCAGGAACACGATGCCCGACAGGATCAGGAAGGCGTACGGATTGCTGCCGAAGTAGCCGAGCGCGATGATGCCGAGGCCTTCGAGCGTGAACGCGATGACCATGGTCTTCTCGCGGCCGATATGGTCCGAGATCCAGCCGAACAGCGGTCGCGATATGCCGTTCATGATCCGGTCCAGCATCAGGGCGAGCGGCAGGGCGGCCATCACGAAGAAGTGCAGGTCGACCTGGAATTCCTTCACGCCGAGGTCTTGCGCGATCACGCCGAGCTGTGCGACCGCCATCATGCCGCCGGTGACCACCAGCACGAACATCACCAGCATCAGCCAGAACAGCTTGGTGTTCAGCGCTTCCTTGAGCGTGTAGTCATGCGTCGATTGCACCAGCTTGCTCGATTTCTTGACTTCGGCGGCTGTTGGCGAGCGCAGGAACCAGGCGGCGATGAAGGCCAGCGTGCCTTGCAGGATGCCGAAGAAGAGGAAGGTCTGCTGGAAGCCCGACGACTCGATCATGGCCGCGATCGGCAGGATCGTGGCGGCCGAACCGGCGCCGTAGCCACCCGCGGTGAGGCCGACGGCCAGGCCGCGGCGATCCGGGAACCACTTGATCGCGTTGTTGATGCAGGTGGCATAGATCGAGCCCACGCCGATGCCGCCGACGGCCGCGCCGACGTAGAACCCCGCCAGGGTGGTGGCTTGCGAATTGATGATCCAGGCCAGGCCGATGAAGATGGCGCCGAAGGCGACCATCATGCGGGGACCGAATTTATCGATGAAGTACCCTTCGAGCGGCGCGAGCCAGGTCTGGACGATGACGAACAGCGTGAAGGCGACCTGGATGCTGGCGCGCGACCAGCCATAGGTTTCCTGGATCTCGGGAACGAACAGGGTCCACGCATACTGGATGTTCGCGGTGGCGATCATGCAGACGACGCCGACGGCGAGCTGGAACCAGCGCGTGCTGTTGGAAGCTGGCTTTTGTGGCTGAAGCGCGGCTGCCGATGAATTATGCATTTGGCGCTCCTTGAACGGTGAAGTGTTTCTGTTGCAGACCTGCAGACGGAATTGCGGGCGCCGAGCGCGCCTGCCTGGTTATGGTTTCCAGCATTTTCATGTCTCCATTTTTATGGTGTGATGTGCATGCTCCACGTCGAGTCATGGACTCGCGCGCCAACCCCTACGCCTTTTCTGTTTAAATTTGTGAACGCACCCTGCCGGCAAAAAAGGACGTCGGCATGCTCCTGGCGGCCGAACTGCCCACCAGGCGAGACAGCCGCTTGATACAGTTCTCCACCGTGCTTTCCAGATTTTGAATGTGCGCTATTGCCGCTCTCCTCATGTGCAAGATTGGACATCTCAACGACCGCAATGGGAATTGCGCTCACTGCTTTCACCATCGGCGCCCTGACCGGGCAGCGCCGCATCGCGATCTGGAAAACGGTGAAAGTGAGATGATGTTGCTGGAGCCGATTTCGAGAATCATTGACCGCGGTTATGTTTTGAGTTTTTAGCGGACCGCGCCAGGCGGGCATAAATACGCTGACTGCGCGCCAACTTTCCGCATGGAAATTGCAGCTGCGTGATGGCGCATCGAACCACTGTAGACGCTCGATGCCATCGACGCGAGCCTCGCGTTCGACGATCATCGTGGCGCACTGCCCGCCGTCCCGGTCGCCACGGCGTCAGCGCCGGTCCGGGAGCCGGGCGGCCCGGCGAGGAGGAGCGCGAAGGACGACCCGCCGCCGTTGAACGTCCCCATCTCCTGGCCCTGGCATACATGGGCGCCGCGCCGCATGCCCGGGTCGAACACGACGCTGGACACCTCGCTCAGGCCCAGGGGATGCAGCACACGTGGCCATGGCCTTCGGTCCGGATCACGATCACCCCGCGTGCATGGCCGCTGCCCGCAAGCGAATCCGTGGCGCCGCCGGCGTCTGGCGCGACCAGTTGCGCGAAGAAGCTCCCGGGAATGACGAATGGGTCGAACAGCACCTCGCCATTGACCGGCGCCCACCAGCGCTGGACGTGATACGGTCCCAGACTGGCCTGGAAGACCTGGCCGCCGTCGAACAGGTCGACCAGGCGCTGCTCGTCGATCAGCGCCTGCTGCTGCGGCAGCGGCGACGCGAGGAGCTCGGCCGGCGCGCAACGCGTGCGCCCGGACCGGCATGCATCCCGGCGTACCGGCGCGCCATCGGCAGGAAAGATGACGGTACCGTGCGCATTGCGAGCGACGACGCGGCGCGCCTGCCCGGGATGCGCGAAGGGTCGCGTGAGGAAGGCATTCCAGCTGTTCCAGTAAGGCGGCGTGCCGGCATCCTTTTTCCATACCGGGAACCGGTATCGCTCCTTCGCCTCTGGCGCCAGCCACTGTTCGCCCTCGATGCGAAAGCCGACGTTCGAGGCCGGGCTGTCGAGGAAGGCATGCCAGTCGCTCAGGATGTTCGACATCAAGAGGCTGAAGGTGGGGTGCCCGAACAAGGCGGCGCCGCCCGCGGTCCGGCCTGTATCCGCCAAGAAAGCTGAAAACGGCAAGCCGATCAGCTCGCCGTCGATGAAGCCCGGCGCATGCGTAAGGACCGTGTTCAGGCCGTGCAGCAAGGCGCCCAGGTCCGCGTCCAGGTCCTTGATGCGCGCCCCCGGCACACTCCCGGCGTGCGCTGCCTGCCCGTTGCTGCTGGCCAGGCCGTCGGCGCAGGCGGCGTGGACGAGACGGCGCACGACGTCGTTGTCCTCGATATAGCTGGCCAGCGCCTGGACCGATGGCGCCAGCGCGGTTCGTTCGGCGCCCAGCACGCGCGCGACATACGTTCGCATGGCGGCGCTGCCGTACCGGGGCAGCCAGCCGCCGTGCGGATCGTCGGGACCGGAATCGATGTCGAGTTGCGCGTCATGCAGTGCGGGCGCCACGGCAACTCCTTCGGGTGATCAGAATGGACAAATCACCTTTTTAACCGTCGCCCAATCGCGCCTGTTTGATATGGATCAGTCCGACTCCCGAACATCCAGGATGGGTAGATTTACTGTCGCTTGCAACGTCATAGCCAGCCGCCAGTTACCGCGCTGGGCACGGGCCATCCAGGCAATGGCCTCCCAATTGTCGTCAAACTGTAATGAACTGTCTTCTATATCCTGAGGATGTGTTAATTCGACACTTGGTCTTATACAATGATGGACGAGGAGAACCGTATGTACCGAGTGATGTTGGTGGAAGACGATGCACGCCTGGCCGAGCTCGTCACCGAATACCTGTCCGGCTATGAATTCGCGGTCGAACTGGTCACGCGCGGCGATACCGCGCTCGCCCGTTTCAAGGAACTGGCGCCCGACATCGTGATCCTCGACCTGATGCTGCCGGGCCTGGACGGCATGATCGTCTGCCGCCGGATTCGCGACCAGTCCGACGTGCCCATCCTCATCCTCACCGCGCGCGAAGACTCCTATGACGAAGTCTCCGGCCTCGAACAAGGCGCGGACGACTTCGTCAACAAGCCGGTGCAGCCGCGCGTCCTGCTGGCGCGCCTGCGCGCGCTGATGCGCCGCACCCAGGCCAAGTCGGGCGTCGATGCGCGCGTGCTGCAGTTCGGCGCGCTGCGCATCGTCACCTCCGACCGCAGCGTGGTCTGGCGCGGCCAGCCCTGCGTGCTGTCCAATACCGAGTACAAGCTGTTGCTGGTGCTGGCCGAGGCGGCCGGACGCGTGCTGTCGCGCGACGCCCTGCTCAAGAAAATGCGCGGCATCGAGTTCGACGGCCTGGACCGCAGCATCGACAACTGCATCTCCAAGCTGCGCCGCAAGTTCGACGATGCCGACTCCGAAAAGATCAAGACGGTATGGGGCGAAGGTTACCTGTTCTCGCCTTCGGCCTGGAACTGACGACCTGCCCCCTGACGTCAAGTTAAGGCGAAAGTCTTCTTGAGTGAGCGTAGAAACGTCGTCCCCACGAAGGTGGGGACCCAATCTTGCAAGCGTTTTGACGACGTTTGCAGAACTTGGGTCCCCGCCTGCGCGGGGACGACGTATTTGACGGCTACTCAGCTAGCTTAACTTAACGGTATTAGCGCCCTGCAGCTTATTTTTTGGCGCCACCAGCTTTATTCGAACAGCGGCACGATCGCCAGCGGCGCGTGATAGGTCATCAACTGCGCGGTGACGCGCTGATCCGCCGGCTGCGCGCCGAAACGGTAGGTGACGACCGGGAAGTCCTCGTCGGCGTCGCCCGCGAAGGCGGGGCCGCGCGCAGGCGCCAGCGCCTGTTCGGCGGCCCCCGCGCGCACCCGCACGCCCGCCGCTTCGTCCTCTTTCGGGAACACCAGGCGCACGCCGACGCACTGGCGAGCGCGCGCGGAATTGTCGGCATAGCGGGCAAAGCCGAGCGCCTGCTCGCAGGCCGCGCGCAGGTCGGCCACCTCGTACGCACCGTCGGCGCGCAGCGCCAGCGAGACCCGCGGCTTCAGCGTGAAGCCGCCCGGCGGCCGGGTCAGGGTCAACACCGCGTTCTCGTCATACGCCGCCTTAAGCAGCGGCAACACGGTGCGGCCGAGCGCATCGAGCGCCAGGCTGGTCTGGACGGTCTTGCCCTGCATGCGCAGTTGCGCGCCCGGCCCCAGCACGCCCTTGTCGCGCGGCAGCACCTGCAAGTGGTTGTGCAGCAGATTCTTGGGGCCACCGTATTTGTCAAACAGCACCATCGCGCGGTAGGCATCGCGATAGTTCACCCATTCCCCGGCGCGCGGCTGCGCCACGGCCAGGCCGGCCGTCAGCAGCAAGGTCACGCAGGCGGTGAGGTGTGCGCGTCGCATCATCAAAACCGGTAGGCGAAGGCGGCCGAAACCGTCACGTTGGTGGGCCGCTCGACGAGCGGGCTATTGCGGACACTGCCGACCAGCTGCGTGGCCTGGACATGGGTGACCAGCATCCAGGACGGGTGCAAGACCCAGTTCCAGCGCACGCCGGCGCGGACATCCTTGATGCCGCCGCCAGGGCGATAAGGTGGGTTGCCGCTGTGCCAGGATTCTTGTTCGCTGACGCCGAAATAGGCGCGGCTGTAGTCGGCGTTGGCGATGGTGGCGCCGGCATGGAACGACAGCATATGCTGCGGCGCGACCTGCACCGCCAGGCGCTGCACACCCAGTTCCATGCGTGCGCCATCGCGGTCGTTGCCCGCGCCAAGCAGCACGCTGCTGGTCAGCCGCCATTGGGGCGCCAGGTAATGGTTGAAGAAGAAGCCGCCCTCGAGCCGGGTGCCGACGTCCTTCATGCCCTCCAGGCGGTTCCCGGTGCGGGCGAACTGCAGCGGCGAACTCGTCACGCCGACGCCGTCGACGACACGCCCGGTGCCGGACTCGTCACGGTGGGGGTGGACCGACAGCAGCGGACCGTACTCGACCGTGGGACGGTTGGACAGATGCATCCCTGCGCTCATGCCGGAAATAAAAAGGCCGTTGCTCCATTGCACCTGAAGCACCGGCAAGGCTGAAACCTGTCGGCTGTCCGCCCCTTCGTAACGCGGCCGCGAGACGGCGCCCAGCCCTGCGTACATGTCGCGGCTGCCGTCGGGCATCGGGTTGGTGGCCGGCGTCTGCGCACTCGCTGCGGTGCTCGCAGCCGCCAGGGCCAGGGCGAAGAATGGTTTCATCGTGAAATTACTCGGAGAGTTCGTTTGTCGATATTTTACGTCGAGCAAGCTTCGCTCTCCCATCCCATCATGACCGGCAGCGCATTCCCGGTCCGGGCTGCGTCCACGGTCAGCGCAGGGGACCGCGCCGTATGCGCGGGCGCTCCGACCGGCGCGGCGCCGGACCTGACGGTATTGCGCGCGCGCGCCATGCGCATCAGCGCTTCCTGACGGTCGAGGCGAGTCCCGCTCCGGGTCGCTTCCTGCTGAATAAAAAAACCCACCGATACTTGCGCATCAGATGGGCAAACGGAAACCTGATGATGGGAAAGATGGTAATCGTTCGGCCGCGCGTCATGCACCCTCCAGATGTCGGCCAATTGTCGTCAATTTGTAAGCCGCGCCGCCCGCGCGCTGCCAGGGCGCACCGGAGCGGTCCTTGCGCCTGTACAATTCGAGCCCGAGGAGAAACCATGCAGCCGGCCCCACCAGACCGACAGTTACCCAGGACGCGCCCGTGAACCGGTTATTCTTCCGCTTCTTCGTGCTCGTCATGCTGTCGATCACGGCTGCCACCTTCGTCATCTATTTCGCCTTCGCGCGCCTGTTCGGCGACCCGCTGGACGACATCGCGCGGCGCCAGGCCGCGGCCCAGATCTTCCTGCTCGAACAATACGTGGACCAGGCGCCCAGCGACGAATGGCTGACCCGCCTGAACAATGTGCGCGAAGTGTCCGACGTGCGCTACGACCTGATGCCCCTGCCCCAGGCGCTGGACGCCCTCGGCGCCGGCCAGCGCGCCGAGCTCGAGCGGGGAGGCATCGTGATCGACGTGGCCGGCAAGTCCTTTTACCGGCGGGTCGACCTGGACGGCGAACGGTATATCGGCAGCCAGGACGAGGTCTTGCACGCCAGGGAGTTGCCGATCGACATAGGACAAGCGCTCAAGATGGAACTGCTGCGCTACGTGATCGTCGCCATCGCCCTCCTGGCGCCGATCGCGCTGTGGTCACGCTCGCACTGGCGCGGCTTGCAGTCGCTGTCGCGCATGGCGGACGAATTTGGCGCCGGCCGGTTGTCGGTGCGCGCCCGTTTGAAGCCGTCGGACGCCGTCTATCCGCTGGCGGAACGGATCAACCACATGGCGGGCCGCATCGAGGACTTGATGGACGCGCAGCGCAACCTGCTGCACTCGGTGTCGCACGAACTGCGCACGCCGATCGCGCGCCTGGAATTCGCGCTCGAGCTGCTCGACGCCAGGGCCAGGGATCCCGACCTGAGCCGCCGCATCGCCGCCATGGAGGGCGACCTGTCCGAGCTCAACGATCTGGTCAGGGAGCTGCTCGATATGAGCAAGCTCGACAGCGTGCGTACCCTGCAGGGCGCACCGGTCGACCTGGAGGCGCTGCTGCGCGACTGCTGCGCCACCCTGCCGCCCTCGCCGCAACAGGTGACCTGTGCGCCGGCGGCCGGGCTCGGCACGATCGTCGTCGATGCCCGCCTGCTGGCGCGTGCGGTCGGCAATCTGCTGCGCAATGCCCAGAAATATGCGCAGGCACAGGTGGTGCTGGCGGCGCGGCGCACGCCGGATGGCGTCGAGATCGCCGTCGACGACGACGGCCCCGGCATTCCCGAGCAGGAGCGCAACCGGATCTTCGCCCCGTTCTACCGCCTCGACCGCAGCCGCGACCGCGCCACCGGCGGCTTCGGGCTCGGCCTGTCGATCGCGCACAAGGCGGTCGTCCTGCATGGCGGGACGCTGCGCGTTGAAAGCTCGCCATTGGGCGGCGCGCGCTTCGTGGTCAGGCTGCCGGCATGAACGAACGCCTGCTGATCGCAACGCTGTGCGGCCTGGGACTGCTGTCCACCGTCGGCGCCTCCCTGCCCTATCCGATGCTGGCGCCGCTGTTCGCCGACGGCAACGTCAACGGACTGAACAGCTTCCTCGGCTTGCCGCCCAAGCTGCTGTTGGGGATTGCGCTGATGATCAACCCGGTCGGCCTGCTGATCGGCAGTGCGATACTGGGGCCAATGTCGGACGGTTTCGGCCGGCGTCGCGCCCTGCTCCTGACCACCGCCGGCGCCGCACTCGGCCACCTGCTGACGGCCGTGGCGATGGTGATGGAATCCTATCTGCTGTTCCTGGCGGCGCGTTTCTTCACCGGCCTGCTGGAGGGAAATGGCGCGGTAATGCGGGCGCTGGTCATCGAGCGCATCAAGGGGCCACTACGCAACCACGCGCTGTCGTGGCTCAACGGTTCGTTCAACCTGGGCTGGCTGGTCGGCCCGCTGCTGGCCGGCTTGACCATGGCCTTCGGACCTGCACTGCCCTTCTACATCGCCGCCGGCGCCCTGCTGCTCGGCGCCGCCGGCGTGCTGGTCTCGATCCCGGCCACGCCAATCCAGGCCCACCTGCAGCGCCAGCGCTGGTGGACGGTCGTGCGCGAGCGCCACGCCCTGACCCTGCTGCGCCATGGGCCGCTGCGCACCCTGTTCACGGTGCACCTGGCGTATTGCTGCGGCGTCGCGGCGCTGTACGAGTTCTTTCCGCTGTGGCTGGTGGACGTGGGCGGCTACGATGCGCGCCAGATTGCCATCGTCAACATGGGCATGTGCGCACTGATGACCATGGCCGCCCTGTTCGCCGGCCACGCCAGCCGGGTCGAGGGGCGCCTGCGCGCCGGCTGGTATGCGGCCATGGCGGCAACCGCCGTGCTGTGCGTGGGCTTCGGCAACCTGTGGATCGGCATCGCCGGCATCCTCCTGTTCGGCGCGCCGCACGCCTTCTACAACACCGCGCTGCAGACCTGGGCGGCGGACGAGTTCGCGCTGCATGGCCAGGGGTCGGTCATGGCCCTGCTATCGACCATCTTTTGCCTGGCCAATATCCTGATGGCGCTGGCCGGCGCGGTGCTGACGCTGATCGATACCCGGCTGGTGCTGGTCGTCGGCGGCCTGCTCGCCCTCTGGGCCTCGGTGGCCCTGCGCCGCTGGAGCGCCCGTAGCGCTCGCCCGCACCTGGAAAGCACCTGACGCATCTCCGGGCGCAAAAAAAAAGGCGTCCATTCGGACGCCGTGCAGGGCTTTTTACAGTCAGCTCGAACTTGCTCATTGTTGCGCGGTCTTATGCAATATGAGCAAGCTTGTTTCGATCAGAGTCGCCGCCAAGGCG
>NZ_JBWBRF010000029.1:0-36818 GCF_056279385.1 Massilia sp. UYP34
CCAACATGGCGCTCGGCGGTATCACGCCAAAACAGAAATTGGCACTCGCCGCTTAACCTCTACTTTTAGCGTGCTCTAAAAATGGGGGGATTACCGATCCGCTTTTCGACATCACGTACGGCGCGCGTGAGGACGGACAAAGCGTCGACAACGCCGCCCTCCCCGCTTTGCCATATGCGATGGTTGTAACAGTCGCCGCTGAAGACACGCCTGGCGTCTACAATAATATTCGGCAGCGCTACCAGACGCTGCAACCAGTCGAGATTCGCCAAGAGGTGCGCATTCAGAGCGGCACCGGGAAATCTCAACCGAGTTAAATTCCCGTAAAACAGTACGTTTCAATGTCTGAACAGATAGCCGCCGTCCTCGAAGAAATTTCCGTTCCGCCTATGGAGGTGATGACGGTATCACGCGACCTGGATGGGTCCGTTGGGTCTAATCGCGAGTGGCATGTGCCGAGGCAGATCAGCGCGAACACCGATGTCGCGGCGGTGCTGGCTTGGCTCGCGAACTTTGTCCATAAAAAGGCCACGTTCGACGCCTATCGAAAAGAGGCTGAGCGGCTGCTTCTCTGGTGTGTGCTTCAGCGTGCCAAGCCGCTGTCTTCCCTGACGCACGAAGATTGGTTGGCCTATCAGGCATTCTTGGGCAACCCCTTGCCCCGAGACCGATGGGTGAGTGAACAGAGTCGCAGACATCCTCGCAATGATCCGCGTTGGCGCCCGTTCGCAGGGGCATTGTCAGCGTCAAGTCAAAGGCAGGCGGGTATCATATTGACGTCGATGTTCGCCTGGCTTGTCAGTGCAGGCTACCTGGCAGGCAATCCGCTCTCGCTTTCCCGCCAAAGAGGTCGCGCACGGGCGCCTCGTATTGAACGCTATTTTGACGATGAACTCTGGCTAGAAGTAAAGGCCACGATTGACGCCATGCCGCGCGAAACGCCGAGGGAGCGTGAGCGATATCTGCGACTGCGGTGGTTGTTCACATTGCTCTATGTGTGCGGTCTACGCATCTCGGAGATTGCCGAGAACAATATGGGCAGTTTCTTCTGCAGGCGCGACCGCGATGGCAGCGAACGGTGGTGGCTCGAGATCCTCGGCAAAGGAAGTAAGGTACGCCTAGTGCCGGCGACCAATGAATTGATGAACGAACTCGGCCGATATAGGCGTGAACTAAGCTTCCCTGCGCTGCCTGTACCTGGAGAGTCGACGCCGCTGCTACTGCCCATCGGCGGGAAGCCTAAGGCGATGAGTCGCGGCGGGATCCACGATATCATCAAGGCTGTTTTCGCGATGACGGCCGAGCGAATCGAGCTCAAGGGACCACAATTCGTGCATGTTGCTCATCGAGTCAGTCAGGCATCGGCGCACTGGTTGCGGCATACCGCGGGGTCACACATGGCGAACAACTCCGTAGACTTGCGGCATGTCAGAGACAATCTGGGTCACGCTTCGATCAGCACCACTAGTGGTTATCTGCACGCACCGGACGACACGCGGCACAACGATACTGAAGACAAGCATCGAGCGAATTGGTAGCGTCGGCAGAAAAGACACAGCGATTCTTAGCTTTGGCAGCATTAGCCGACGTTCTTAACCAGGACAATGACCCCCTCATGCTCAAGGCGTCCGTTCGCCTCGGCAGCGGGACGCGCTGTACACTCGCGTTGGCCCTGGAACTCGCCCATGCCTACGCTAGTAATTGGCCGGGTACAGTTCGCGCTCGACCAACTCGATCATTATATGGATGATCTTGATGTGTAGCTCTTGAGTACGGTCAGCAAAATTACCGCCCGGGCAGCTGATGCAGACGTCTGAGAAGTCCTCCAATGGCGAGCCAGCAGTCCCTGTCAAAGCGATCACGACCATACCAAGCTTTTGCGCCATCTGGGCCGCGACCAGAATCGAAGGGCTTTTCCCGCTCGTACTGATCGCGAGCAGTACATCGCCCGGACGACCATGGGACTCGATGTAACGGGCGAACACCTGATCGTATCCATAGTCGTTTGCAACGCAGGTGATATGAGTTGGGTCGCTAATTGCGGTTGCGGCGATCCCGGGCCGATCACGACGGAAGCGTCCTGTCAGTTCTTCCGCGAAATGCATGGCGTCGCACATTGAACCGCCATTCCCGCAAGAAAAAGCCCTTCCTCCCTTGCCGAACGATGTCACCAGTACCTGTGCGGCGTCAGCCACGGTTTGCAGCTTGGTTGCGTCGTTCACGAACAAGTCCAGAGCGTGCCGCGCTTCGGTCAGCCCATTCTTGATATGTTCAATCATATGCTCTTCTCTATAAAATCAGTGACTTGCCGATGGCTCGAAGCCATGGACCTCGGTGGCCTGCTCGCAAGGCGTGCGCTCGACTTGCACTGTCGAATGGTAGATGTGAAATTCATCTGCGATTTCATGACGGACCGAGATCAGTAACGCTTCGAGATCCACATGCCCCGGATCGCAAACGATGTGCACGCTCAAGCTCACCTTGCCGCTTGTGATGGCCCACACGTGCAGGTCGTGGACGCTTGCAACGCCTGGCACTGCAAGAATCTTGGTTTTCACATCAGCTAAATCGATGCCTTCAGGTACACCTTCGAGCAAGACGTTCAAACTTGCTTTGAGCAGAATCCAAGTGCGCGGCAACACCCACAGTCCGATGGCCACAGCGATCAACGAATCGACCCAGGTGGCGCCGGTCCAGCGAATCACAAGCGCACCGACGATCACGCCAATCGATCCGAGCATGTCGCTCCATACTTCCAGATAAGCGCCTTTCACGTTCAGGCTAGCATCCTTACCGGCAGAAAGGAGCCGCATACTGATCAAGTTGATCACCAGGCCGAGCACCGCCACGATGAGCATGGCGCCAGAGGCTATCTCGGGCGGATCCTGCAGCCGCTTCCAGGCCTCAACAAGAATGTAAATGGCCACCATGAACAACAGAATCGCGTTGAGGGCTGCTGCCAGGATCTCGAAACGATAGTACCCAAAGCTACGCTTTGCGTCGGCCTGACGTCGCCCGATGTGAATTGCGGCCAGCGATATCGCGAGTGCGGCGGCATCTGTGAACATATGCGCCGCATCGGAAATCAAGGCGAGGCTATTCGTCATGATCCCGGCAATGAGCTCAGCGACCAGAAACGACGATGTCAGCCCTAGTGCTATCCACAGAGGACGAGCGTTCTGTGTAGGTGAAATGGCGTGCGAATGTGAATGCCCTGAACCCATGATATCTCCTCAATATCTTACATTTTTAAGTTGGCACTGGACCGACCGCCGGTCTTTGCATCGCATCGCGCAGCGGCGCGCAATTATTTGCGTACAGGCCAATCCTTACCTCAGTAGAAAAGCCGCCTGATGTGAACCACTTGCGGCGCAAGCACGGCCAAGAGCAGGATCAGCACCAGTGCAATGCCAGTTACGGCATCTACGTTGTCGAACCCTGCTGCAATCAAACCTACCGCCACCAGTGGGGCGATAAAGGGTAACAAAGCGACCGCTGCCTTGATCACGAACATCGCACCGTGCTGTTCGCACAATAAACAACTGTATAGCGCACGCAATGCGCCGGCCGTGAACGCGCACATTGCAAGCGGCATCAAATCGCTTGGCAAGAGGTTAGAGGCATGGTTAAGAGCATGTATGGCCCCTCCTGCGATAAACGGACTTGGAATTAGCAGAACGACGACAACGGCGAATCGCATATTTTCGTCCCGACCTGCCTCCTCTTCTTTGCCAACTGCGCGCTCGCATTTATTGCTATAAAGCATGATGACGGCAATTTGGTACAGGGCACTCGCAGCGAGCGAAAAGCTCTCCCAAAATATGGCGCCGTAAGCGGTCCACGCCAGTGACAGGACATTCGTTCCCAGCACAAGATGCGGCAAAACCACTTCAATCCCACTTGGTGTCAAACGCATAATCGACCTCTCCCTGATGGGCCGCACGAAGTGCATGGGCGAGCCAAACATGAGTGCCGGCACATACCGCTGACTCGCCCCTCAAGAGGCGGTGTGCTGTTCACACCGCCGGATACACAGCTTCACGCGGGTTTTAGACGGGGGTGACCACGCGCGTCTCACGCAGGGGGCCATCTGGATCCTTACGATGCGCCAGTCGATATAGAAGAGGCAGTACCAACAACGTTAGCGCCGTGGACGACAGGATGCCGCCGATAACCACCGTCGCCAGCGGGCGTTGTACCTCGGCGCCGGTGCCAGTGGCAATCGCCATTGGCACAAATCCCAAGGACGCAACTAGCGCCGTCATAAGGACCGGCCGCAGACGCGTTAGCGCTCCATGGGTGATCGCTTCGTCGAGCGACATGCCGTCTTCTCGCAGCGAGCGGATGAACGAAATCATTACCAGCCCGTTCAGCACGGCCACCCCAGACAAGGCGATGAAGCCGACCGCAGCGGTAATCGACAGCGGAATGCCTCGTAAAGCCAAGGCCGCGATCCCGCCGGTCAAGGCAAACGGGATGCCGGTGAACACCAACAGCCCGTCTTTGACGTTTCGGAACATCATAAATAGCAACATGAACACCAGGAACAACGCCAGCGGCACAACGATCTGCAAGCGCTGGGTAGCCGACTGAAGCTGTTCGAATGTCCCGCCCCAAGTGGTCCAATAGCCTGCAGGGATCTTCACGCCCTTGGCCAGAGCCTCCTCCGCTTCCGGCACGAAGCTGCCGATATCGCGGCCGCGTACATTGGCACTGACCACGATACGGCGTTTGCCGTCTTCGCGGCTGATCTGGTTCGGACCCGGTGCTAGATCGAGCGTTGCCAGTTCACCTAAGGGAATGAAGGCGGGAACGTCTTCATTGCCTCCAGCGCTTGTGCCTGAGGGTGGTGGCACTGCGATCGGCAGGCGACGAAGTGCATCCAAGTCTGCGCGTTGCACCTCTGGTAGCCGTACCACGATGGCGAAGCGGCGATCGCCTTCGAACATGGTGCCGGCCTCGCGTCCACCTGTGGCCGCAGAGATCGTGGCCTGCACATCAGTGATGTTCAGCCCGTAGCGCGCTGCCTTGTCCCGGTCAATATTGACTGTCAGCATCGGCAAACCGGTAGTCTGCTCTACCTTAACTTCAGCTGCGCCCGGCACGCGTTGTAGCACCGCGGCGATCTGAGCACCGGTCGATGCCAGCACTTCCATGTCGTCGCCATACAGCTTGACTGCGACGTCGCTACGCACGCCGGAGATTAGCTCGTTGAAACGCAGTTGAATAGGCTGCGAGAACTCATAGGCATTGCCGGTGTATTTTTCCGCCTCCTCTTGGATGGCTTCCACAAGTTCGGCGTGGCTGCGTTTCGGTTTCGGCCAGTCGGCCTCCGGCTTGAGCATGATGTAGCCGTCCGAGATGTTTTGCGGCATCGGATCGGATGCAATCTCGGCGGTACCGGTGCGGGCAAATATCCGTTCGATCTCGGGGAACTTCGCTTTGAGGCCGACCTCCAGCTTCTTCTGCATATCGACTGATTGGGTGAGGCTGGTCGCGGGAATGCGTAGCGCCTGGATCGCAATGTCGCCCTCATTCAAGTTGGGAATAAATTCGCTCCCGAGTCGTGTCGCCAGCAGTCCAGACAGGACCACGGTGACAATCGATGCCGTCAGCACGATCGGTCCGTTACGCAGGACAGCGCGCAATGCAGGCGCATAGGCATTACGCGCCATTGTCATTAAGCGGTTCTCCTTTTCGGCCACGCGCTTGCCGATGAACAGGGCAACGGCCGCGGGCACGAACGTGATCGACAGAATCATCGCGCCAAGCAAAGCTATGACGACAGCGAACGCCATCGGGTGGAACATTTTGCCCTCGACCCCGCTCAAAGCGAAAATCGGCAGGTACACAACCATAATGATCAACTGCCCGAACAGCAGTGGCCGGCGCGCTTCCTTTGCGGCCGCAAACACTTCACGGAAGCGCTCTTCCAAGGTTAGGTCACGTTTGGTCTGTTCTTGCGCGTGCGCCAGGCGCCGCACGCAGTTCTCCACGATCACGACCGCGCCATCGATGATGATGCCGAAGTCGAGAGCACCCAAGCTCATCAAGTTGGCACTGACCTTGTAGGTCACCATGCCGGTGAAGGTGAATAGCATCGACAGTGGAATGACCATCGCGGTAATAATCGCTGCGCGGATATTGCCCAGGAATAGGAACAAGATCACGATCACCAGGATCGCACCTTCGAGCAAATTCTTACGTACCGTGGAAATCGCCTTGTCGACCAGCACCGTACGGTCATACACGGGGACGGCCTTGACGCCAGCAGGCAAAGTCTTGTTGATCTCGACCATCTTCTCTGCAACGAGCTGCGAGACCTGCCGGCTGTTTTCGCCGATGAGCATGAATACGGTACCGAGCACAACTTCGGCACCGTTGTCGGTCGCGGCGCCCGTGCGCAGTTCGCGGCCGACGGCGACGTCCGCGACATCACGAATCCGAACCGCGACGCCATCGGTATTTTTCAGGATGGTGTTTTGGATGTCTTCGATGGTTCGCACCTGCCCCGGCGCGCGGATGAGAAGCTGTTCGCCCGAGCGCTCGATGTAGCCTGCCCCGGTGTTATCGTTATTGCGCTCAACCGCAGTGACGACGTCGGCCAGGGTCAGACCATAGGAACTGAGCCGGTTCGGATCCGGCGTGATGTGGTATTCCTTAGCGAAGCCACCGATCGAATTGATTTCGGTCACGCCCGGGACCTGACGCAACTGCGGCTTGATGATCCAGTCCTGCACTTCGCGCAAGTCAGTTGGCGTATAGGCTGTCCCGTCAGGCTTCTTTGCGCCTGCTTCTGTTTCGACCGTCCAGAGGTAGATCTCGCCCAAGCCAGTGGAAATTGGCCCCATCATGGGCGTTGCGCCCTCCGGCAGCCCTTCACGGGCTTCCTGCAGTCGCTGGTTGACCAGCTGGCGCGCGAAGTAGATGTCAGTACCATCCTGGAAAACGACTGTGACCTGCGACAGCCCGTAACGCGATAATGAGCGAGTCTGCTGCAGTCCAGGCAGGCCCGCCATCACGGTCTCGACCGGATAGGTAATGCGCTGCTCGACCTCGAGCGGCGAATAGCCTGGTGCCGAGGTGTTGATCTGAACCTGCACGTTAGTAATATCTGGCACAGCGTCGATCGGCAGACGCTGATAGTTGTAGACGCCAATTGCCGCCATGGCCAGGACTAGACCCATGATCAGCCATCGGCTGTCGATGGCGAAACGAATGATGCGTTCGAACATGGAAATCCCCTATTAGTGGTCGTGCTCGGCGCTGCCCTTGCCAAGTTCGGCCTTGAGCACGAAGCTGCCGCGATTAACGTAGCGCGTTCCTGCTGCCAGGCCCTTCAGGATTTCCACCCCTTTGCCGTCACTAATGCCGGCCACGATCGGCTGCGTGCGAAAGCCCCCTTCCGTCACTACAAACACTACTGGCTTGTCTTCCACCGTCTGGATAGCATCGGCCGGAATCGCCACAGCAGCCTGTTTAGTCCCTTGCACCAGTGCGACGTCCACGAACAGGCCAGGGCGCCACGCGCCGCCTGGGTTGTCGATCACGACGCGCGCTGTGGCGGCGCGGGACTGTGCCCCGACTAGTGAGCCGACATAACTTACCTTCCCAACGGCTTTCATATCAGAGCCGGTGGCACTGACAACCGCCGTTGCGCCGCTGCGCACGCTTGCCAAGTCTTTCGGTGTGACTGCGACATCGACCCAGACGCGCGAGAGGTCGGTTAGTACGAAAACATTGGTGTTTTCCTGCACCGCTTCGCCCCGCGTGATGTGCTTTTCAACGACGACAGCGTCGAACGGCGCACGCAACTCGTACCGGTTCAATGCGCCGCCTCCGGAGCCCACTTCAAGAGCTGCCAATTTCGAGCGCGCTGCCTGCAAGGTAAGCTCGGCCTCGCGAAGTGCCTGTTCGGCCTGCTGAAAGTCCTGCTGGGCAGAGATACGGTCCTCCCACAGTTTCTTTTCCCGCTCATAGATGGTTTTGGCCAGGCCGAGCCTTACCTGTGCCGCGCTCGCGGCGCTACGCAGGTCAGCCAGCTCCGGGCTTGAAATGACGGCTAGCACCTGGCCCTTCTTGACCGTTTGCCCCAGCTGCGCCGGCACTGATTCGGCGACGCCGCCCAGGCGCGGCACTACGTGAGCTGTCAGATCGTCGTTGACACGGACTTCGCCAGGCAGTTTGACAATGTTCTCGATCGTGGCCGCACCGGCAACGGCGGTCGTAATTCCGGCCTTTTCTGCCTGCATGACCGGCAGCTTGACCACTCCTTCGTCCTTGTGCTCATCCTCGGCGCGTTCGTCGCCTGCTCCACCGGCTTCTTTTGCGCCCTCCTTCTGACCGCTCTCGGCATGGCCATGGGCATCTTCGCCGGCGCTACCTTCAGCGCTTCCCTTGTTCCAGAACAGGATGGCCAGGGCCAGCACGACACCGACGGCCACGATTGCGGCAATGATTGGCAGATTTTTCTTACGATGATTTTGCAGGGGCGTCATTGCAGGTGTTCCTTGAAGATGGTGGTGCTCTCGGCATTAGTAGCCGGTGCGATTCGTTCGATATCAGTTGCTGCTCGATACCGATCGGACAGAGCGCGCAGATACAAGCTGCGTGCCTGAATTAATGCGCGCTGGGTGTCAAGAACGTCGAGAAACCCGAATTTTCCGAGTTCAAAACCAGTCACGGCAGCGTCATAGGCTTGCTGCGCCGCTGGCAGCATCTCGGACTTGAGGCTGTCGATCTGAAGCTGAGCGACCTCTGCACGCTGGTGAGCGTCCGCGATTTCCTCATACACCCGAAGCTGCTCGGCGCCTAATTCGTCGCGAGCCTGGTCGGCTCGTCTAAGTGCTGAGAGCATGTTCCCCTGGTTGCGATTGAAAAGTGGCAGCGGTACGGAGATACCAAAGACGGCTTCGCTCCCGCTGCGTTCACGATCCCGCTGGCTACCCACGGTCACCGTCACATCTGGTACCCGCGCCGAACGTTCCATGCCGACCAAAGCATCCTGCCGTTTGACTTGCGCTTCGGCCTGACGCAGTTGCGGCGACATGGTTAGCCGCTGCTCGAGCTCGTTCATCGTCGGTACGGCAGCGAACTCGACGGCTGGCATCTGGAGTGGCTGGGCAATCGCTCGCGAGCTGCCCATCAGTATCGCTAACTTGCGTTTGGCTGACTTCAGGTCGGCTGTTGCTTGGGTGAGGTCAAGACGCACGGCCGACTCTGCAACACTCGCACGGGTTTGTTCGACTGGCGATATCTTGCCGGCAGCGACGCGCCGACTCGCGGCATTCGTCGCCCGGCTTGCGACCTCAATGGCCGCCTCGGCCAGACCGACCCGCTCTTGCGCTGTCAAGGCCTCCAAATAGGCCGCCATAACGTCGGCACGCAACATCGCTCGTCGCACGTTCACTGCTTGGACGGCGAGTAGACGCTCTTGTTCGGCGACCGCGATGCGGGCGCTTCGTTTGCCGCCGAGCTCGATGAGCTGGGTAATCTGGGCGGTCTCGACCCTGGACCGACGGTCGGTTCCTTCGGTGGATAGAGCCAGCTCAGGATTGGGTATGACGCCTGCCTGAAGCCTCCCACCCTCGGCAATGCCGATCGCCTGTGATGCGGCTCGTAAGCCTGGGTTGCCTGCGTACGCAGCCTGCAACGCCTGCTGCAGGGTCAGCGGCAGTAGCGACGTATTCCCGGCGAGCGGCGGACTGTTTGGATCGCGCAAAATTTCCGTTTGCGCGTAAAGGGACGTCGACTGTGAAAACAGCAACAGCGCGCCCATGATCAACGATCTGGATTGCATAGATAACTCCGAAGTTAACGAATCGAAAGCTATCCGGCGACAGCGAGCACACCGGCCGAGTGCGTTGGCACACGGTCGGAAGGCTCGGGGATTACCTGGTAAAAGAAGGTATAGCCGCCGGAATTACACGGCGGCGGGCCACTGGGGGCGTTCGGGAGGGACTTGAGTGACTGAAACGTAACTGACGTTTGGACCAACCGGCGCGAAGTGCGCCATCGTCAGGTAGGGGGCGTTTTGAACGGCTGCGGGAGCGAGCACTGCGTGCGCGCACGAAGAACAATGCGAGTGCTGCGCGATCTTCTTCGTCGACGCAGGCTTACCGTCATCGGCGGCCGCCACCTGATCGTGAGCGCCGGTCTTATGCTGATGATGTCCAAGGTGCTGTGCGGCTCGTCCAGTCTCATGCATGCAATAGGCGCTGATCGCACTCCAGGTAAACTGGAATGCGAGCATCATCAGCATGCAAGTGAGAAAACGGCGCATCATGGTCGCGAGTATAGCATCGGTGCGGTTACACGTTGCTGCCATGCAGACGTACGCGAAGCAGACGCATGCCATTAAAGATAACCAGCAGGCTGGCGCCCATGTCCGCGAACACGGCCATCCACAAGGTGGCTGATCCTGCGATAGCGAGCACCAGGAACACGGCCTTGATCAGCAAGGCTGCAACGATGTTCTGCTTGAGGATGGCGGCTGCCTGCCTGCTCAGGCGAATGAACTGCGGGATCTTGCGCAAATCATCATCCATCAGCGCGACGTCGGCTGTTTCGATGGCGGTGTCGGTGCCCGCTGCGCCCATCGCAAACCCGATATCGGCCTTGGCCAGCGCCGGGGCATCGTTGATGCCATCCCCTACCATGCCGACGGTACCGAATTGCGCCACCTCGTCATTGATGGCAGAGAGCTTATCCTCGGGCAGCATGTTCCCGCGGGCGTCATCGATGCCAACCTGCCGTGCGATCGCTTTGGCCGTCACCGCATTGTCGCCGGTGAGCATGACCGTCCGGATTCCCAGCCCATGAAGCTGGGCCACCGCTTCGCGACTGGTTTCACGAATGGTATCGGCCACCCCGATAACCAGCAGTGGCGACGTCTCATCGCAGAGGACAACCGCGGTCTTTCCTTCACCCTCCAGTGTCGCCAGGACACTTTCCGTCGCGGTATTGCAGATGCCGAGCTCCTCGACCAGGCGGTGATTGCCGAGGTAGTACCACTTCCCGTCGATCCGCCCTTTCGTGCCGCGGCCGGTCAAGGCCTCGAACTCGGTCACGGATGCGAGGAGCAGGTCCAGGCCCAAGTTTTGCCAGTGGCGGCTCACCGCGGTCGATACCGGATGGTCGGAACGGTCCGCGAGCGCGGCCGCGAGCTGCAGATGAGTCTGTGCATCGCCTTGCAGGGGCAACACGTCCGTCACTTCGGGTTTACCCTGGGTGATCGTGCCGGTCTTGTCCAGTGCGAGCGAGCGCAGCTTGCCGCCCTGCTCCAGGTAGACGCCGCCTTTGATGAGGATGCCGGCCCGCGCCGCCGCAGCCAGGCCGCTGACGACGGTGACCGGGGTCGAGATCACCAGGGCGCAGGGGCAAGCGATCACCAGCAGGACAAGCGCCTTATAAATCCATGGCATCCATTCGGCGCCCAGCATGAGCGGCGGCACCAGGGCGACGGCGAGCGCAATGGCGAACACGATGGGCGTGTAGATGCTGGAGAAGCGGTCGACGAAACGCTGCGTGGGCGCGCGGCTGCCCTGCGCGTCCTCGACCGCGCGGATGATGCGCGACAGGGTCGAGTTGCTGTGGCCGGCGGTGACACGGTATTCGAAAGAGCCCGTTTCATTGATCGTGCCGGCAAACACCTTGTCGCCGACCGTCTTCGGTACCGGCATGCTCTCGCCCGTGATCGGCGCCTGGTTGACTGACGACTGGCCAGTGGTCACTTCCCCGTCCAGGGCGATCCGCTCGCCGGGTGCGACACGGGCCAGGGCGCCGATCGCGACCGTGGTGGCGTCCTGTTCACTCCAGTTGCCGTCGTCAAGGCGCACGCTTACCCGTTCGGGTGTCAATGCCATCAGGCCCTGGATGGCGTTTCTCGCACGGTCGAGCGAGCGGGCCTCGATTATCTCGGCAAGCGCGAAAAGGACCATGACCATCGCCGCTTCGGGCCATTGCCCGATCAGTACCGCGCCGGTCACGGCGATTGACATCAGGGCATTGATATTCAAATTGCGGTTCTTGACCGCAATCCAGCCTTTCTTGTACACCCCCAAGCCCGTCGTCGCGATCGCAAGCAGCGATAGCAGGATGACTGGCCACCAGTTTTCATCGCCCGTCGTCCATGCGACGACCTCGGCACCGACTGCTGCGGCCAAGCCCAGGGCAAGGACTGAATACTGCCGCTTTCGGGAGACCGATGGGACCGCAGCGGCTCGTCCTTGCCCAGCTGCAACGAGCACCGCCTGCATACCGATGGACGTCAGTGCATCCAGGATCGCCATTGCCGGCCCACTATGCCTGACGACCAAGCGACGCTGGACGAGATTGAAGTCGAGCTGTTCGACCTGCGGCATGCCGGACAGCTTGTTACGGATGAGCGTCTCCTCGGTGGGGCAATCCATGTTCTCGATGCGGAAAACAGTGCCGGCTGCTGACCCGCTTTGCTCCTCGGTCTGTTCAATCACCGGGTCCATGCCGACCGCGCGTACTGCTGCAAGGATCGCCTGTGGATCGCCGAGGCTGTGCTCCACCCGCAAGCGGCGCTGGACAAGATTGAACTCGAGCTTTCCGACGCCTGCAACGCGTCCGAGCGCTTGCCGCAGCAGTCCCTCTTCTGTCGGGCAGTCCATCTGGTCGATGCGAATGAGAAGAGAATGGTCCAAGGCTGCAGATGAGGCACCCGCGGTCTCGATCGGTGCAGATTTTTCGCAACATGATTTCGTCTGGCATTCCGACATGACGACTCCTCGAGAACTGTGTATAGTTCACATTGAACACCCTGTAGCGGGTACGGGGTCAAGCACTAAGTTAACGTACCGGGATTTTTCTTGAAGATTGGCGAATTGGCAGACCGGTCAGGCTGCTTGGTTGAAACCATCCGCTACTATGAGCGCATCGGATTGCTCGCTCCGCCTGAAAGGTCGGCAAACAATTATCGAGCTTATAACGAGCTTCACGCTGAGCGCTTGCTGTTCATTCGGCATTGCCGCGCCTTGGACATGACACTCGATGAGATCCGGACGCTGCTCGATTTTCGCGAGGCGCCCGGAAAAAATTGCGAGAGCGTCAACGCGTTGCTCGACAAGCACATCGGGCACATCGTCGACCGTATAGCAAACCTGTCAGTACTAGAAGCGCAGCTCAGAGACCTCAGGAGCCGTTGCATCGCCACCGACAGCACAAATCCATGTGAAATCCTGCAGGCGCTCGGCGCTGCGGACGTTTGCGACGAGCCAGTAAGGCCTGGGCGCCATTGACTAGCCCTGGACTTTCCGCGCCATCACTGCATTGCTGAACCAGCGAACAGCCGGAACAATGCGCTTGACCTTCAAGTAGCTTGAAGGTGTTTAATATCAGGTTCTCGAACCTGAAGACAAGTATCCCGATATGACGTACCCCATTTGGCGTCGGCTAATCGCCTTCGTAATGTTCTGCTGCTGCGTGATCGGTACGACACACGCTAGTCCCACATCATCGGAAGCAGAAGTCCGCCAGCTCTGGCAGTTGCTCGATTATGTCGCCGTCGATTACGCCGGCGCGGTCCAGAACGGAGCGATTGTCAGCGAACTCGAATACGGCGAAATGCAGGAGTTCTCGACGCGCGCACAGAACCAGGTGACGGCATTGCCTCCGCATCCTTTGCATGCAGAACTGGCAGCTGCCACCACCAAGCTGAAGCAGGCGGTCAAGCGCAAGGAAGCGCCGCAACAGGTTTCCCTGCTTG
Source organism: Massilia sp. UYP34 (assembly GCF_056279385.1). NCBI lineage: Bacteria > Pseudomonadati > Pseudomonadota > Betaproteobacteria > Burkholderiales > Oxalobacteraceae > Massilia > Massilia sp. UYP34. The sequence continues at coordinate 13,733 of NZ_JBWBRF010000029.1, forward strand.
CGCGAGAGGCAAACCGTTTGCTGCTGCAGGCCTACCCCTTCCCTGTTGCGCCGCGCGCCTTGCCCGATCTGGCCAGCGGTGCGGCGCTGTACCAAGCGCAATGCGCTTCATGCCATGGAGCGGCCGGCGCCGGCGATGGGCCACTCGCGGCCAAGCTCGAACCTAAACCAATCGCATTTACCGATGAGGAAAGAGCCCGCTCCCGCTCTCTCATGGCCCTATATCAGGTCATCAGCCAGGGTGTCGAGGGCACATCGATGCCGGCCTTTGCAGGCTTGTCCGAGCATGACCGCTGGTCTCTGGCGTTCTATGTCGGCAGCCTGGCGTTCAAGGACACGGACGTCGCAGTCGGAGCGTCTGCGTTTGCACAGAACACCTCCGCGGCCGCCACGATTCCCGACATGAACACGCTCGTGACGGCGACCGAAGAAGAACTGGCGAAGGCTGGCTCACCGTCGACCGCGCGGGCGGTCCTGGCCTACGCACGCACCCACCCCGAGGCCGTACAGGAGCAGCAGGAACGCAAGGGCATCGTCCTTGCGCGCAAACTGCTGCAGGACAGCCTGGATGCCTTGAAGAATAAGCAGCGGGCGAAGGCCACCGAGCTTGCTTTATCGGCTTACTTGGACGGCTTCGAGCCGCTCGAGGCGAGGCTCGACGCGACGGACCGCCAGCTCCTGGTGGACGTGGAGCGCGGTTGCACAAGGCAATGTGTTGCGTGCGACCGAATACGCCTCTCAACTCGACGCGTATTTCGTACGTGTCGAGGAGCTTACCGGCGCGAACAAGACCGACGCGACGACGGTGTTCGTGGGCGCGTTGACTATTCTCCTGCGCGAAGGTGTCGAAGCCCTGTTGATCGTGATTGCGATGGTTGCGTTCCTCCGCAAAGCGGAGCGTCCACAGGCCTTGCACTACGTGCACGCCGGCTGGATCTCGGCGCTGGCGGCAGGCGCCTTGACATGGGTAGTGGCCACCTATGTGGTCAGCATCAGTGGTGCAAGCCGTGAAGTGACCGAAGGCCTCTCGTCGCTCTTCGCCGCCGCGGTGCTGCTGTCGGTCGGGCTATGGATGCACCAGAAAGGCCAGGCCGGACAATGGCAAGCCTACCTGAAGCAGCATTTGACAGCGGCGATGGAAAAACGCTCCGCATGGGCGTTATTTGCCCTGGCATTCATCGCGGTATACCGGGAAGTCTTTGAAACGGTTTTGTTTTACTCGGCGCTCGGCGCCGACGGCAACGGCCCTGCGCTGTTGGCAGGATTCGTTACAGGCCTGGTCCTGCTGTCGATAATTGCTGTCATTTTCCTGCGTACCAGCGCACGCATGCCGATCGGTAAATTCTTCTCGTTCAGCTCCGTGCTGGTGGCCGCCCTGGCAGTTGTCCTGGTCGGAAAAGGAATCGCAGGGCTGCAGGAAGCCGGATGGCTGACGGCCACACCGGTCACGGGACCGCGGATGCCGGTCCTCGGCCTCTACCCGACGATAGAGACTTATGCGGCGCAACTGGCCCTGCTCTTGGCGGCTGGTCTTGGCTTCGGCTTCAATCTGATGAAGGTCCGCAAATAGTTATTGAATGGCTCGCAGCAGGCGTCGCGGCTGATGCCTGCCGGGTAATCATCACCTTATCGCCGAGAGGGAAACAACTTGAACCGCGAAAGCCTGGAACGGAATCAGATTCCAGTCTATGTTGTAAGTGCCGCCTTGGCCGTGCTCGGGGGGATCCTTGCGCCTGATGCTGCGGCCAGGCTTGATCTGTTGGTGACACCTGCCATTGCGGTCCTGATGTATGCGATGTTTCTGCAGATTCCCTTTCTCGAGCTAAGGAAGGGGTTGGGTAATCGAGCGTTCATATCTGCAGTTTTGGTCGCCAATTTTGTGCTGATACCGCTTCTGGTATGGGTCTTGACGCGTGGACTGAGCGATCGTCCTGCGCTGTTAATCGGCGCTCTCCTGGTTCTGCTGACGCCATGTATTGACTACGTCGTCGTATTCACTCATCTCGGGAAAGGCGATTCGCGCCTGACCCTGGCTGCCACGCCAATCCTGCTCCTGCTTCAGCTGCTCCTACTGCCCATCTACCTCAGCGTAATAACTGGCGGCGAATCTGGCGTCGTCATCGCTGTCGCGCCGTTTGTCGACGCATTCCTGCTGCTGATCGTGGCTCCGCTGTTGCTTGCGGTGGCTACTGCCGGACTCGCGAAGCGATCGTCCATCGTCGAGAAATGGAATATCGGATGGGCCTGGCTCCCGGTCCCAGCCATGGCCGCAGTGCTGGTGGTCGTCATCGGTTCGCAGATCGGAGCGATCATCAGGGAGATCGAACAATTGGTGCCGGTCATTCCGGTTTATATTGGCTTCATGGTGCTTGCCCCACTGGTAGGAGCTTTCACGTCGCGCATGTTCAAACTGCCGGTAGCAGCGGCTCGCGCCGTGACCTTCAGCGCGTCGACGCGCAATTCTCTGGTAGTGCTGCCGCTCGCGCTCGCGTTACCCGACGATTTGCGTGGAATTGCGGCGGCGGCTGTGATCACACAAACCCTGGTCGAACTGGGCAGTGAACTGGTCTATGTGCGTGCAATTCCTGCCCTGGTCAAGTGAGCTGTACTGTCAATAGTGGACACGTCCGTTTCAAGCAGCCAGCTGCCATCTGCTGATCTTTTCGGCAAACAATGCTGGCGATAGATAGCCGAGACGCGAATGGCGCCGCTGGTGGTTCCAGAAGATCTTGATGTATTTCGTAATTGCCGGTTCAGCGTCGGCCCTGGTCGCATACCACTGGCGATGGATCAATCCGCCCTTCAGGCGTCGCCAGACGCGCTCCATGCGTGCGTTGTCATGGCAGTTTACTGCAAGTGCTCGGCAACCCTAATCCAAGCTTCTTACCTGGCTCGTGTTTGATATGTGCGCGCTCGCTTTGGTAACTGACGTATTCTGTGTTCATCCAAGCGCGTCCGGTAGAGAAAAGCGCTGGGCGCGTTCTTCCTGCAATCTTTTGGAGATCCGATGTCGGATATTGGCAAGGACAGCGATGACGAATCAGGTCTGGACGGTTCCAACGAGCGTGATCGTGGCATTTTATGGAAGGTCTTGCTAATCAATCTGGGCCAGTGTTTGGCCGGGGTGACTGTCGGAATATGGGCATCTTCAACTGCCGTGGTTGGCGCTGGCCTTGACAACCTGGGTGACGCTGCAGTCTATGGCGTCAGTCTGTACGCGGTCGGTAGATCCAGCACAATCAAGAAGCGTGCGGCGCAATTATCTGGCTGGCTCCTCATTGGTTTCGCCTGCCTATTGTTGGTTGAAGTTGTCCGTCGTTTTCTTGGCGGTGAGGCACCGCTGGGACCAGCCATGATGGCCATGGCTGCAACAAATGCCCTACTGAATATCTATTGCATTCGCCTGCTGAAGCAGCATCGCGGCCAGGACATCAATTTCAAGGCCTCGACTATATTCACGAATAACGATTCGCTTGTGAACGGCGCAATCGTGCTTTCGGGCGCGTTAGTAATGTGGACAAATTCAAACCTTCCTGATCTGCTGCTTGGAACAGTGGTTTCGTTCATTGCTGGGAAGGGAGGTTATGAAATCCTCTCAGAGGCAAAAGGACATCAGTCGTGATACGAGGTATTCCATTCGAACCCTGCACGCGCAACAGAGATACATCCAGTGTGGTATACGACTAAGCTGACGGAAAGCGCCTTATGGCGGCTGGCCGTCGTAACATGATCGAAATCGCGGGCGGAAATGCAGTTGTTGAACCAAGTGCGAAGCAGGCACTGGTATTTTGCTAACCCGAGTTCTATGTCTGGTCGGAGCATTACTGGCAACGCAAATCAGAGAGGTCTGACGCGGAACTCCGGACATTCTCATCAGGCAGGTATTTCCCTTCCCTCAGGTGATCAGATTTGTACATTACCAATCACAAAACGGCTGGACAGCAACGCCGGTATGCGTGAGAGGCTCATCCGCAAATCCTGCTGAGGTACGCTGTACCTTACGCTGGTGCTGAGAAACACAACGGCAACTTTCATCAGTTCGACGGTGATCCACTCGCCAGGGCAACGGTGACCATCGAGATATTCCCCCCCTCCCTGTGGAATGAAGCTGAAAGGGCTACGCTTCCATTGACGAAAACGTTCGGGCATGAATGTATGGGGCTCGTCCCAAAGCCTCGGATCGTGATTCGTCCCATACAAGTCGAGCAGGACCCTTTCTCCTTTCGGAAAACGATAGCCCTTCGATTCGAACTCCCGCCGCGTGCGCGCAGCTACCACCGGGAAAAACGGATAAAACCTGCGGACTTCTTCAACGAAATAATCGAGGTAGTGCGCTTCGGCAGCCAGCAAACGCTCACCGCATTGCGGGTGCTGATGCAAAGCCATGGCCGCGAACATGATATACCAGGCGACCGCGACCGTTGGCCTTGCAACGTTGATGAGTTCCACCGCCACAGTTCGCTTGTCGAGCAATTACCCAGACAAATCGCGATGCCATGAGATCGCATATAGTGCGCAGTCTTCATCCACCGTTAGCCGGTGATGACGCACATCTTCTACCAGACCCTCGATCCAGCGCTCAGCGCGGTTTCGCGCCCATCTTCCACGCCAGTGTCTTGGACCGATCGCCGCGCCAGCATCGATCATCGCTACGAAGTCATCCGTTCTACTCCTGACTTCGGACTCAACCAGCGGGATTCCTGTCCAGGCACAGACGGCCCGGCACAAGCTTTCACACGCTTGGTCGAATAAAACCACCTGGAAGCGGCGCTCCCAATTTGCCGCGGACCTGTGCCATTGCGCGGCACTGAGCTCCGCCAGTTCCGCAATACGCTCGGCGCTCATCAAGGAGAGAAACATTTCCTTTCGGCACCGATGGGAATTACCGTCCAGTCCTTGCACGCCTCCTCGGCCAAACAGTGTTTCCTGGAGTCTCGATGGAGCAACACCGGTGCGTTTGAACCTCTCATTGTCATAAAATAGTCTGGCCAATTCTTCGCCGCGCATACAAACCGTCGATTGAAGCATCAGTCGTGGGCGAAACAGGTCGGTCCCCAGGCGCGTACAACGTTTAGTAATGAAAAGATAGCCGTCCCGGGCGAACGAAAGAGTACTGTCTGGAACACCATCTCGCGGTATCTCATGCATGAGCGTCTCCGTCAAATTGAGCCGTCTTCATACTGCCCGAGCACGTAGTTAAGCGGCGCTTGTTTCAGCACTGCTCATATCAATAGCGTCGCACGTGGGGTACGTGCCCCCGGCTTGTATTCGCCCGGTAGATTGCATATCAGGCTTCACACTAGCTCGAAACCGCGGGCGGCTTCGAACTAGTGATAGCGCCCTACCAGAACGCCAAATGGCGAAGCTTAGTTGGCGTACATTGGACTTTCCTCAACATAGATTGTTACGTTCGTTGCGTTTGGAAGGATGTTCGCCAAGGAGATCGGCGACAGGCCGAGCGTATCGAAGGTCCAGGTAAGGTTTCTTGGACCGTCTACAATACGGACAGTCTCGAGTCGCTTGACGTGAATCGATCTGGTCTTGCCTTCCACTATTGTGATAACGCGGTCAGGCGCTGCATTGGAGGAGTAGCCGAACGGTGCTGCTCTACCAGTCTTCGCTTCTGCGGCGCTCTCTGAGGGCATGCCCCCCTCATTGGCCCGCGAGTCGAGTGGAATGAACATGCACGCGAGAAGTACCGCGGATAAGAAGTTGATGTGAGTTTTCATTGAATTTTCCTGTTGAATGTTTGATTTTTCAAGCGCACTGACTCTCGACGTGGCCGATTGTGGGCCGCCATGGTCGGGAGTAAGTCAGTTGCGGCTGCATTATTTGTAGAGACGGATGGGGTCGTGCAGTGCTTGTGCACGATTACCCATCAAGCGCAGGCGGTAGTTGCCGGCTTCGATGATCAGTGCCATTTCGGCCGAATCGGGCCGTCCAGTATTGGAGACTGGTAATTTAGCTGATTGAGTCTGCCGGGATAGGAGCGCGACAGCCCTGACCATTCGATCACGGAAGAATCGCTGCCGAGGGGCTGCAAGTCGCATGCCGATACACAAGTTGCGCTGCAGCCAGCTTCGAGCTGCACGTCTATCGGATTTGCAGCCCCGGTTACGTCGGATACCGCTGCGATGGCCGACGCGTCGTCGGAAATCACGCACCATCCTGCCGCCCAGCCAGTCTGTAAGGGCAAAAGCGCGAACAATATGATCAGAAACAGGCGCTTCATGGAGTCCTTGACTGCTCGGTTACGGAAGAGAACACTGGAGTATGGCAAATTTTACAACGCCCGCCGGGCAGAAACATGGGTCTCGAATTGTTGTAGATCTGATTATGTTTGTTCTGTATGGGCTGGATCGTCGCCCTGTTCAGACCGCCCCGCGCGACTGGCCATGCTTCGGGTGGCAGTGCGCGTCCAGGGGGCGATGACTATCGGGTCTTGTCGGATACCGGAGGTGCTGCACGGCCACCGAACAGCGCGTGCAAAACGATGAGCGTGGCGCCGACCGTGATCCCGATATCGGCGATGTTGAAAGCTGGCCAGTGATGCGCTCCTGCATGCACATCGATCCAGTCAACGACGCCCATCCGCGCAGTTCGGTCAACGAGATTGCCAACCGCTCCGCCAAGGATCATCGCCAGAGCGATCCTTTCCGCGGAGCCTGTTTCAGGTTTCCGGATCATCCGGACGATCAGGATCGACGCGAGTACGGCTACAACAATGAAAAGGTAGCGTTGCCATCCGCCGGCCGTGGCCAGAAGACCGAACGCCGCTCCCTGGTTGATCACATGGACGATGTTCAACAAGGGTAACAACTCGATCTGCTGGCCGTAGGCCAGATGTTCCACGATTGCGGCCTTGGTGACCAGGTCGGCAAGTGCGATAAGCCCGGCGACCAACACGGCAGCGAGCGGTGAAAAGGGTTTGGCCACTATCGGTTCCTATACAGTTGACGGTCAGATGTTCAGCGCACGCTTGTCGACAGCGAGCGACGCTTCCCTGATTGCTTCATACAATGTCGGGTGCGCGTGGCAGATCCGGGCAATGTCCTCCGAAGACGCCGAAAACTCGAGCGCCATTGCCGCTTCACCGATCATTTCCGACGCGAGCGAGCTGACGATATGCACGCCCAGCACAAGGTCCGACTCGGCATCGGCTAGGACCTTGACAAACCCCTGTGCGTCGCCGTGGCCGAGTGCGCGCCCGTTGGCCGAGAAAGGGAACTGTCCCGACTTGAATGCGCGGCCTTCGCGTGCCAGTTCCTGCTCCGTCTTGCCAACCCACGCGGCTTCGGGACTCGTGTAGATGATGAAGGGGATGGCGGCGTAATTCACCTGCCCGGATTGCCCTGCGACGATCTCGGCGACCATGATTCCCTCTTCCTCGGCCTTGTGCGCAAGCATTGGCCCGCGCACGACGTCACCGATGGCAAACAGGTTCGGCAATATCGTGCGGCAGTGTTCATCGACCGGCACATAGCCGCGCTGGTCAAGCTCCAGGCCAATTGCCTCGATTCCCAACCCATCCGTATTGGGCACGCGCCCGATCGCCACGATCACCTTGTCGCAAGCGAGCTCCTTGGCGGCGCCAGCACGGTCGCGATACGAAATCTGCACCCCGCCGCCGCTGAGCGCGATGCTGTCGATGCTCACGCCAAGGTCGAATTTCAGCCCTTGGCCAGACATCAGCTTGAGCATTTCCTTGGACACGGCGGTGTCGCAGCCGGGCAGGAAGTCCGGCATGGCGTCGAGCAGGGTGACATCCGCACCCAGGCGCCGCCACACTGAGCCTAGCTCGAGACCGATCACGCCGGCGCCAACCACACACAGGCGTTTCGGCACCTCGCGGAAATCGAGCGCTCCGGCGTTGTCGCAGATGATTGCATTGTCGATCCGGGTGCCTGGCAGCTGGCGCGGCTTCGACCCGGTGGCGATGATCACGTTACCCGCGCTGATCTCCTGCACGGAATTTTCGGCCGAGACTTCCAGGGAATATACCCCGTCCTGCATCCCGACGAAGCGCGCGCGCGCCTTGATAAAGTCGACCTTGTTCTTCTTGAACAGGTATTCGATCCCTTTGGCCATTTTCGAGACCACCCCGTCCTTCCGATCGATCATCTTGTCGACCTCGATCGCCGCGCCGCCAGTGGTGATACCGTGCTCGGCGGTGTGGTGGACGACCTGTTCGTACAGGTGGCTCGACGCAAGCAATGCCTTGGATGGAATGCATCCCACGTTCAGGCAGGTTCCTCCGGGGCGCGCCTGGCCGTCGGGTGCGGCGTAAGGATTCGATTCAATGCAGGCCACGGACAAGCCGAGTTGTCCGGCGCGGATTGCGGCGATGTACCCGCCTGAACCCGCGCCAACGATGACCAGGTCGTATTGCGCTTTCATGTGATTCCTTCCAATGTTCGAGTCCTTGCGTTCACTCTACTGGACTGTTCAAATTCCCTCCGCCACGTTCTCGGGCGGACGGGCGAAGCGCTGGTAAAGCGTCGGCAGCACGAACAGCGTCAGGATCGTAGCGGAGATCAGGCCTCCGATCACAACGGTGGCCAACGGCCGCTGCACCTCGGCGCCGGCGCCGGTTGCCAATGCCATCGGGACGAAGCCCAGCGATGCGACCAGTGCCGTCATCAAGACGGGGCGCAGGCGCCGCAGCGCACCTTCGCGCACCGCTTGTGCCCACGGAAGCTGTTTCGCCACGTCGTCGATCGAGCCCACCATTACCAGCCCGTTGAGGACAGCGACGCCGGACAGTGCGATGAATCCAACGGCCGCCGAGATCGAAAACGGCATGCCACGCAGCCAGAGTGCGGCGATACCCCCGATCAGGGCGAGAGGCACGCCCGTAAACACGACCGCGGCCGAACGCCAAGACCCAACAGCCGAGTACAGCAACGCGATGATGAGCGCGAAGCAGGCTGGTACCACGACTGCCAAACGCATCCGCGCACGCTCGAGGTTCTCGAATTGCCCGCCCCAGGTAATCCATGCACCGGCGGGCACCCGTACGTCCGCGTTGATGCTTGCGCGCGCTTCGCTGACCACGCTGGCGATGTCACGTCCGCGCACGTTGGCCTGTACCACGACGCGACGCTTGCCGTTCTCGCGACTGATCTGGTTCGGTCCCTTGGCCGTCTCCAGCGCGGCCACCGACCCCAGCGGCACGAAACTGCCGCTTGGCGTCAGCACTGGCAACTGGCGCAAGGCTTCCACATCGTTCCTGCTGGTCTCACCCAGTTTCACCACCACGTCGAAGCGCCTGTCGCCTTCATAGATGGAACCAGCCTCCCGGCCCGCGATGGCTGCCGCCAGTGTGTCGTGCACGTCCTGAGCGGATAATCCAACCCGCGCCATGGCGTCGCGGTCCAGCCGCACATCGAGCAGCGGAAGCCCCTGCACCTGCTCTACCCGGACGTCCTCCGCGCCCTCGACCGCACGCAGTTTTTCGGCAACCTGCTCGGCGGTGCGGATCATGGCGTTGAAATCGTCGCCGTAGACCTTGACGGCAATGTCGCCCCGTACGCCGGCCAGCAGTTCGTTGAAGCGCATCTGGATCGGCTGGGTCAGCTCGTAGTTCTGGCCCGGGATGCCTGCAACCGCCTTCTCGATCTTCTCAACCAGCTCGGCCTTGCTCATCCCGGGTTCCGGCCATTCCGAACGGTCTTTAACGATGACAAAGGTGTCCGTGATATTCGGCGGCATAGGGTCGGCGGCCAGTTCAGCCGTACCTGTTCGGGAGAAGACCAGCTTTACCTCGGGCAGCTTGCCGACCGCCTTCTCGACAGCGAACTGCATCGCCTGGCTCTGGTCCAGGGAGGTTCCGGGAATGCGGGCGACCTGCAGCAACACGTCTTTCTCGTCGAGGGTCGGGAGAAATTCCTGGCCCAGCGTTGTAAACAGACCCAGCGCGCCCGCAAAACCGACGGTCGCTAGTACGCCGGTCAGCTTGGGCTTCGCGAGTGCACGGTCCAGCCAAGGTGCATAGGACGTGGATACGGCTTTGACCAGTCGGTTTTCCTTTTCATTGACATGGCGCGAAAGCCATAGCGCGATCGCCGCCGGCACAAAGGTAAGAGAAAGAATGAAAGCGAATACCAGGGCCAGAATCACCGTTACCGCCATCGGTGCGAACATCCGGCCTTCCACCCCCTGGAACGTCAACAGGGGGACATAGACGAGAATGATGATCGCCTGGCCATAGACGCTTGGCCTGATCATTTCGCGCGCGGCGGCCGCAACGGTATCAAGGCGCTCCGCTTTGGTAAGAGTTTTGCCAGTCGCATGCTGGTGTTCGGCGATGCGGCGCAGCGCGTTCTCTACGATGATCACGGCGCCATCGACAATCAGGCCGAAGTCCAGCGCGCCCAGGCTCATCAAATTTGCCGAGAGTCCCGCCTCGAGCATGCCCGCCGAGGTCAGGAGCATGGTGACCGGAATAACGGCTGCGGCGATCAGCGCCGCGCGCAGGTTTCCGAGTAGCGCGAACAGGACGGCGATCACCAGAAGCGCGCCTTCGGTCAGATTGGTTGCCACGGTCTTGATGGTGGCATCGACCAGCCGAGTGCGGTCGAGGACTGGCCGGATGAGCAAGTCGGGCGGCAAGGAATGTGCGATTTCCTTGAGTCGGACATCGACGGCGGCGGCAACGGTCCGGCTGTTCTCGCCAATGCGCATCACGGCCGTACCGACGACGACCTCTTGGCCGCCTTCGGACGCCGAGCCGAAACGCACCTCCTGCCCCAGGCCGACGCTAGCGACGTGCGACACCAGCACTGGCGTGCCGTTACGGGTGGTGATGACGGTCTTTGCCAGTTCTTCGGATGAGGTGATGCGCGCATCGGCCTTGACGGTGAGGGCCTCTCCGTTCTGGACGACGACGCCGGCGCCGGCGCTCGTGTTATTGCGCTCCAATGCCTCGCCCAGCATCGTCAGGCTGATGCCCAGGGCCGCTAGTCGTTGCGGATCCGGCGTGACCACATACTGCTTGACGTAGCCCCCGATGACGTCGACGCCCGCCAGCCCTTCGGTATTCTTGAGCTGCGGTGCGACGATCCAGTCCTGCACCGTGCGCAGGTAGGTAGCCTTCTCAACAGCGCCGCGCAGCACTTCCCGTTCCGGGGTGATATAGCTTCCGTCCGCCTGCAAGCCGGCCGACGTACCGACTTTCTGGGCCGGCTTGGAGGCGTACTCCACCGTCCACATGTAGACGTCGCCAAGCCCGGTCGCGATCGGACCCAGGCTCGCAGTAGCACCCGGGGGCAAGTTGCGCTCGACGGCGCGCAGCCGCTCCGCTATCTGCTGGCGAGCAAAATAGATATCCGTGCCGTCCTTGAAGACCGTCGTGACCTGTGCAAATCCATGCCTGGTCAACGAGCGCGTGGATTCCAGTCCGGGAATGCCGGCAAACGCCGTCTCGATCGGATAGGTGACCTGTCGTTCGACGTCGGCCGGCGCGAGCGCCGGTGCGACGACGTTGATCTGCACCTGCGTGTTGGTGATATCCGGTACCGCGTCGATCGGCAGGCGCGTCAGTGCGAATGCGCCGAGGATCGACAGCAGGATGGTGGCGATGAGGACGTGCCACCGCCGCGCAACGGAAAAGTTGACGATGCGAGCAATCATGGTTGGGTATCCTTCAGGAGCCGTTGAACGAGGAAATCAGTCATCGTCCCCTGCCTCTCCCTTGCCATGCTCCGCCTTCAGCAGATAAGTATTGCTGACCGCAATCTGTTCCTTGCCGTCGAGGCCGGACACCACCTTGACGTAGCCGGCCGCGTTACCGCCGAGGACGACGCGCTTGATCGCGAACCCTTCTTTCTCCCGGACGAACACGCTCGGCTTGTCCTCCACCGTCTGCACGGCGGTCCGTGGAATGGCCAGCTGGGTGCCGCCGGTACCGCCCTCGAGCGCGATCGATGCCCTGACCGTCTCGCCGATGCGCCAGCTTCCCTCCCCGTTCGACAGCCGTGCAATGGCGCGTACCTGGCGGGTGGCGGGATCGAGGACGCGCGATACGTGGGTGATGCGGCCTGCGCCGGTGCGGCCATCAATCGACACGTCCACCGCAGTGCCGACGGTGACGCGGGCGGCGTCGTTCGGCGACAGCGAAAGCTCGACGGCCAGTTCGTTGAGGTCGGCCACTTCGAACAGATGTGCGTCCGGCGCGACGATGTCGCCCAGGGCGATCTGCCGCGCCGTGACGTTGCCCTTGATCGGGGAGCGCAGCATCAGCCGGTTAAGCTGCCCTCCGCCCGTTCCCCCGGCGGCGGCGAGTTGTTGCTCGGCCAGGCGAAGGCGGGTGCGTGCTTCTTGCGCGGCATTGCGCGCAATTTCGAATTCCTGTCGCGAGGTGACTTTTTCGCCAAACAGACGTTCTTCGCGCGCGAACGTGGCTTGCGAGAGCTCGTACTGCCGCTTGGCGATTTCAACGTCGGCCCTGAGCTGGGCTACGTCACGGCTTTCGATTACAGCCAGCACGTCGCCCCGAGCGACCGGGTCGCCCAGGTTGCGCCGGACCTCGACAACCCGGCCGCCAACGGCGCTCGAGACGACGGCTGCATGCTTCGGGTCTGCCGCGATGACTGCAGGCGCCTCGACCGCCCCAGCGAAGGACTGTCGAACCGGCATGATCTCGATACCCGCGGCTTTGATTTGCTGGTCCGATAGCGATACAAAATCTTCCTTGGCTTCGGCTTCGCCTTCTCTCTCCGCAGCTTCGCCCCGCTCGCCGGCTTCGCCGCTCTTCTCGGCCTTCTCGGCTTTCTCGCCTGAGGCGGTCGCCGTTTTTTCACCCTGTTCGGCCGCTACTTTAGGGGCTGTTTCTGGCTTGGGGGAGCATGCGCTCAACAGGATCATCGCGGCGCACAGGCCCGATCGGAATACCGCTTGCATGGGTCAATCCTTATAAATTGGAGAGTTGGAACCTTGGAGCCGAGCCAGACGTGCCCGGGCAGTATGGAGTGCTGCGAGCGCGTCGACCGAGCTTTCGCGGGTTTCGGCCAAAGAGCGCTCGGCCTCGATCAATTCGAGTTGCGGGAATTTTCCTTCGGCGTATCCGATCCTCGCGATGCGCGCCGCTTCTTCTGCGGCGGCGAGCGCGGGGCCATTGGCGGCCCGTGCGGCCGCCAATGCGTCGGCCACCTCGGCTTCCGCCTGCGCGCTGGATTGCTCGAATTGCAGTGCGACGCCGCGGCGCGCGGCGGAAGCCCGATCGAATTCCGCCCGCGAGCGCGCCAGCGCGGCCGTGCCCTGATTGAACAATGGCAGTGGGACCGACAGGCCGAGCACAGCGGCCTTGTCGGACGATTCGCCGTAACGGCGCATGCCTGCGGTCAGCGTTACGTCCGGTATCCGGTCGCGCCTGGCCGCATCGACGCGAGCTTCCGCAGCGGCCACCTCGGCCTCTGCTGTTGCGATCGCCAACCCCTGCCCTGCTGCCGGCGTCATCTCGCTGCGTTCTATTTGCTCGAACCACGTGGACGCGATCGTGAGCGGCATCGCCGTGCCTGTCAGCCGTGCGACCGTTTTCTGGGCCAGTTCGGCGGCGCGTAGTGCTTTGCCCAGACGAACCTCCGTATTGATTCGCAGCACGTCCGCCCTTTGCTCCTCTATTGGAGATGCTTTTCCGACGCGCACCCGTTCGCGTGCTGCATGGTGAGCACGCGCAGCCAGTTCATGACCAGCTTTTGCGATCGCGACATAGCGCTCGTTGGCAGCAAGGGTAACGAACGCCTCGGTAATCAGAAATGTCAGCTCCGCTTCCGCGGAGCGCGCCCCAATACCGGCGGCGGCCCGTTCAGCCTGGGCCACGCGCATCCTCGCGCCGCGTTTACCACCGAGCTCCAAGGGCATTGACAGCGCGACCGTCTTTTCTCCCCCACCGAAACCGGAGTAGCGTCCCGATCCCAAGACATTTTCAGCCTCAAGGGAAAGTGTCGGGTTCGGTCGAAGTCCAGACTGGCGTACATTGGCATCGGCGATGCGCAAGGCTGCGTCAGCGCCCTGCAATTGCGGCGCGTGGAGTCTAGCCCGTGCGACGGCCTCGGCAAGCGTCAGTGGAGTGCCCTCAGCAAAGGCAGAGCCTGCGGCCATACACATGACCAACAGGGTCGTGGCGACAGAAGCATTGATCTTGATGCGCATGATTGGATTTGCTTGACGGATTAATAAATGAGCTTTATAAACCTTGAAGCCACTTTAATGTCAAGCATATGTCACGCACATTTACGATAGGACAGCTGTCCGCTGCGGCGCAGATGCCCCCAGCGACGATTCGCTATTACGAGAAAATTGGGTTGCTCGACTCTCCATCCCGCTCCGGCAGCAACTACCGGCTGTACGGGAGCGAGGATGTAGCCCGCCTGAGCTTTGTTCGCCGTGCACGGGAGATCGGGTTCACGGTCGACCAAGTGCGAAGCCTGTTGGCCTTCTCCGACCAGCGAGACGGCGACTGCTGCGCCGTGACAGCGCTGACAGAACAACACCTTGCCGAGGTCGAGCAAAAGATCAGAGACCTCAACTTATTGAAAGAACATCTTTCCCGTCTGCTGGTTTCATGCCGGGGCGGTCGATTTGCCGATTGCGGCATCATTGATGCCCTCGCGCCGGCGGGACAAGCCGGGTAGCTCACTCAGCGTGGTGCCAATCACAGGTCCTGAGCACACTTGACCTTGAAGCTGGTTGAAGGTTTACCCTCCAATAACCAGCCATCAAAAAACTCACTTTCATGACACAAAATCAGACCACGCCTTCTAGCGGCCTTGAAACCGAGCTGTTCGTCTCCAAAATGGACTGTCCGTCTGAAGAAAACTTGATTCGGATGGCTTTGGACAAAGTCGACGGCATCGATCATATCGCCTTCGACCTAAATACCCGAACCGTCAGAGTGCTCCACCGTGGGAGCGCAGATATCCTTTTCGACGTCCTTCAACCATTGCGACTGGGGGTGGAGCTTCGCAGCTCACGTCCGGCTGAGCCACGCTCTACCGTACAACGCACGATCAGCACGCTCGCAATACCGAAGATGGACTGCCCGTCTGAGGAGAACATGATCCGCATGGCGGTAGCTGATGTCGAAAGCATACATTCGCTCAACTTCGATCTCTCGGCAAGGCAGCTCCACGTAGCACACTCGGGAAACATCGATCCTATATTGTCGAAGCTGACACGATTAGACTTGGGCGCCCACCTGATCAGTTCCCGTCCAGACCTGTCCCAATCGACTAGCGGCTCCGATAAAGCTGGAGACGCGTCAGAGGCGAAGACGTTGCGGCTGCTGCTGGCTATAAATGCTGTGATGTTCGTGGTCGAACTCACATGGGGGTTAATCGCAGAATCCGCAGGATTAGTAGCCGATTCGCTCGACATGTTCGCCGATGCAGCAGTCTATGGTTTAGCGTTATACGCTGTTGGGCGCGCGGCTGCGCTAAAAACTCGTGCGGCCCACGTGGCTGGGTGGCTTCAACTCGTGCTCGCACTAGGTGCGCTGAGTGAAGTGGTTCGACGTTTCTTCTTTGGCAGTGAACCCGAATCTGTTTTGATGATGAGTGTCGGAACCGTAGCCCTCATTGCTAACGCTGCCTGCCTGATTTTGATCGCCAAGAAACGTGATCGGGGTGCGCATATGAAGGCAAGTTATATATTTTCCGCCAACGACGTTATCGCCAATCTCGGCGTGATCGCTGCTGGAGTGTTGGTTACCTGGACTGGTTCGCCTTACCCCGATCTTGTTGTGGGCACCATCATCGCCGTCATCGTGCTCACTGGTGCGCGCCGGATCCTTAAACTGAGGTAGCGGTAAAGCGTTTTTGTTGCATGAATGGCTGACCGGTAGGTGGCGAGCTGCCACCACCGGTCATGGAAGCTACTTTATTATCCGGTTTCACCCACCTATGGCATCAGGGAGACAGACTAAGCCGAAGTCCATCAACAGCTGGGAAGGCGACCTTACCAATAATATAGTCACCATTACTTCCGTCGAACTTCACATCAACATGACTCATTGTCGCGGTTTCTCTTCTGAAGTCGCCAACTCTTTTCCTCCCATCCCGCACAGCGACTAGCCACCAATAGAACGCTGCATACTCAGCGATAAACTGCGCCCGCCAACATATCCTTACCCGCTGTGCAAACTCGTTCCCATAAGGGAATCCCACATTCCAGTCCTGGAAATCTGCTTGGTCTGGCGATGCATGCATCACACTAAAATAGGTCTCGTAGCTATTTCTGAGCATGATGAAGGCTAGTAATTTCATGTTGCAGCCGCTCGGAGAATTCAGAAGGTCTTTGATGGATTCGGCTCGATGACGAACATAGTCCTCATCGTCGAACGGTTCCGATTCTGCGATTACGCGAAGTAACCGTCGTAGCGTTGCACGATAAACCTTTATTGCAAGACTAAGTTTTTCAGTTTTCCAACGCTTCGGAAAAAGGACGCTTTTCATAGGGTCGCATCGTTCAAGAGCGATTTTCCAAGTCAAGACCACGAGTTGGGGAACTTCGCGTGTCGTGAAAGGTAGCGTTGCCGGCGGGGGGACTTGGTGAATAACCCACTGTAGCCATGTAGTTTCAGGCCTCAACCACGGCGAGAAATGATATGCCCGTGAAGACAAAAATGATTCCAGCTGATTGCGTACTGCTGTCGACTCCTCCCACCAATGATCAAGACTTTCAAAAGCTCGCGCGTATTCCCTTTTGCTTTGCTGTATCTCCAACCGAGCATCCACGCTCAATCCAACGCCTGAGATGGGACCGTTGCAGTGCGGGCAGACGTATGGCCTGCTTAGGATCTCTTGATGAAATCCATAAGTGGGCAAATGCTTGCCGCACGAGTAACAAGTATCGCGCAGTGCTGCTCCATCTAGCGGGCAGTGGGAGAGGAACTTCGATTGATGCCAGAAGCTATGATAAAGATGCCCTAGACATAGGGGACAATAGCGAAACGCAGTATTCCACCATATAGACCTATGTTTTTCAGATGATGATCCGAATACCTCTTTTTCACTCGGCTCATCAATCCACCAGCTGCTGTGGCTGAACACGTCCGGGTCGAAACCACGCTTATAGGAAAAAGTGGCATGCTCTTTCTGATAGCCCGCACCGTGCGTGCAATGGGTAAGCAGTTCTTTTACTCCGAGGCCGTTACGCCATGCGAATCGCCATATTGAGGAGACCATCGATTCTTCCGGCAAGGGAACCAAATCGAGCGCGGCGTTGGAAGGAAACTCTCTAACGGCGTTATCGTAAATCTTCATCGCGGTCTCCCTTGTGCCCGCTTGGCCTCACCTTTCATTTCGGCAATTGAATCCGCCAAAAGTGCAAAGTCAACAGCGTCGTCCCAAGCTTCCGAGCTTGGAAAAACCCCCGGTGCGTCGCGATGGTGCTGGACCGTGAGATAGCGCCGTAGTGCCGTGAAGAATTGTCGGGCTGGAAAACCCACTTTGTGGACCGAATGCGGGGAACATTTTTTCACAGCGTCGAAAAACCTTGTGGTTTCGTTTTCCAGCCGAAATCCAGCGTCCCAGGCAGTCGGCATAAAGAACTGGGTCCAGGTCTGGGAAGTTTCAGCGGGCCAGACGGAACTATCATACTGAGCAAAAATTGACGCCACATCTTCCTTATACGAGAATGCTCGAAACGATTGACGGCGCCGTGCAAATCTAGAGATGAGGTCAGACTT
The DNA here is from genome assembly GCF_056279385.1 of Massilia sp. UYP34. Classification (NCBI taxonomy): domain Bacteria; kingdom Pseudomonadati; phylum Pseudomonadota; class Betaproteobacteria; order Burkholderiales; family Oxalobacteraceae; genus Massilia; species Massilia sp. UYP34. The sequence goes on from NZ_JBWBRF010000029.1 coordinate 31,418, forward strand.
GCCCATCTCCCGAAGGTGGCCAATAACGTCGGAAAAATCTGGGTCCTGTCCCATCATGATCGTTACCAACTGGACGCCTTCACGGTCCAGCTCGTTATAGATATCTTTCAGGAAGAGGAAATCTTCGAGACGCATGGCATTTGCTTCATCGATAAGGAGCACGACAAACGGTGACTGATATACTCGAGCCAGATCAATGAGGCGTCGCACAAGTCGGTGGCGCAGGTCGAAGGTCTCGCCACGAAGTTCCGGGTGACCTACCGCAGTAAGAAAATGTTTGAAGAATGCCCGGATCGATGAAACCTGCTGGTTCCAACTGTTATGCCGGATCACGACCAACTCGGGCATGCGGTCACGCAGTAGATGTTCGAGTAGTACAAGCGCGCGAGTCTTTCCTACACCGCTTTGCGCAGTGAAACAGCAACCGCTTTCGCGCACGAGCAGGATGTGGCGGACGATTTGGTAGAGTTCCTTGATTGGTTCGGTCAATAGGACAGTATTTCGATTAAATGCAGGATGGTCGATCGTCAGTAGGTTAGCGAATGCAGTCAATTTAATCTCCTAAATAAGTAGGACCAGTCTTGGGAGCTTCGAAATCGAAGAAGCTACCGGTCTTTGGCAAGATTGAAGGTGGGGAAGGTATCAGTGAGTCCCCTAGCGCCGCTTTATCACCGATGCGCTTTTGATCGGCCTGGACCTTGGAAAGGGAGAGCGCTTCCTTAGAAGCGCGCTTGGCGTTTCGAGCACGCTTGCTGCGTTCGCGCAGTTCGTCCGCCTTGCCATCGCACCAGCGTGCCGCCACTGACGTCGAATTCTCATGCAGGCGTTGCGACAGACCTGCCTGGTTCATAAGTGCACGGTTACGCCAGGAAATATGGTGTCCTTGCTTGTTCGCCGGGCCCTGCAGAGCGCCGAGCTGTTCGCCCGTCTCGAGTACGGTCGCATTTGCGACCTGGACATCGCGTCGATCGCAGTAGACGATGAGTTGCCGGTCGATGAGGTCGTAGGCGTTCGCAAGCGCGGCGTTTGTATATTTCCATCGCCCGAGAGTCACATGAGGCCGGATGTTATTCTTGCGGCTGCCGCAAACCTTAACAACTTCGACATGAGAAAGAAGCTTCAAGTCTTGCTGCGCCGGAATGGGTAAAGGCTGCAGAAACACTCCCGAATCGGAGCGATTCAAGCCATGCTGGAGCGCTCCTATCGGCGAAGAGAAATTGTTACCCTCATTCCCTTCCTCGTTGTGCTCTCTGATGCAGGCATAAATGACATCAATGAGGTCACGTATGGTGATCTCGAACTTCACGGCCTGCTCGACGGGCTTATTGCGGCGCGTGTCTTTTGGCCCAGACCCGAATGTGGAAGGCAGTCTTTTTAAACCACGCTCGCTCAGTTTGCCAAAAATCCTTTCAACTGGATGCCTACGCCACCACGCCTTGACCGGACCGAAATTGATCGCACAACCGAGTGTACGGATTATGTTATCGACGACTTCGGTCGCCGCATTCGACCATGCGTTATCCATTTTCAGGACGCCGAAGCCCTGGAACGCTATCTCGGGCATGATTTGTATGGGGAAAACCTTGCCGTCAACAGTTAATGGGCAAGTAGCCGCATCGCTTTCTTCGGCCGGTGGACGTATCGCGGACTCGACCACCTCTAGCACACTGTCCCCGCTCGGGTTCCCCTCGAGCGCTACAAACGCGCCCAGCACAAGATTCCATCGCTCCTCAATAAGAAAGCCGATGTGCCAGCGAGCAAGCGGTACTGGCAAGCGTCCGCCATCTTCGGTCTCCAGGATCAGAACTGAAGCTGCGTCGACTTTATGGAAATCTAATTGGCAGGCGCCATAGCCGCGAAGCTGCGGAAAAAGGCTGCGCCTCCCAGAACCGACCCCATGTCGACGCGCCGCTTCCTCTCCAGAGCGAGCCGAGAACCAGCGCGTTGCGTTCTCGCTCAGCAAACCGATACAAAATTGCCGAAGAGACTTGTATCCGCAATTCTTCGTACTGAATGGCCAGTCCTCCGACGTAAAACCCAGTGAGCGTAGCTGGTCAAGAAATTCACCATGAAGCTCGGCGTAGCTGATCCGAACTACTCGAACCGAACGCTCTCCAGTGCCAAGAAAGCGGTTCCGAATGTGTAGCTCCACTTCGGGAAATCGCGCGAACAGCTGCGATAGAGCACCTGCACACCCACCCGATCCTTCACCTAGCTCATGGACAACTGGAGCACGTCGCTCGTAGCCGCGCAAACGCTTCCAAGGCACCAGCGCACGAAAGCCGGCGATCGTGCCGTCCTCACCACCAGCCATGCATCGGCCAACCAGGTAGAAAATCTTCTGGCGCGGTATCGCCGTAGCAGCTGTGATCTGTTCGTGCGCTACTCCGTCCGCGTACATTGCGACAGCCAGCTTACGAGGTCGGTAAATACGCAGGATTTCTTCGTTCAGGACTTCCTCATCAGGTGCTGGCCACTGCGACAAGTTCGCAAAGGCAGCAGGAATAAGGGTCCGGCTACGTGGGACACTCATGACCGCACCCGGTCGAGTTGCGAGTGAGTTCCGAATAGGCGGCGAGTCAGATCGGTATGCACCGTGCCTTCCTGGAGCGCCCTGGCCACCACGGCAAGCATGATGCTCCGATCGGCCCGGGCGTCGGCCAAGACATCCTGTACGCGCAACGCGCCATGTCGAGACATTAATGCCAAGAACAGCTCGGTTTCGCGATACGTGGGATAAGCTTTGACACGGGTCATGATTGCGCAGAGCATGAGCCAGTTGTCCAGGAAGACTTCTTTCCCAAGCAGTTCAAGTTCGCTGCGCGCATGAACTTCTACACCGGCCGATGATGCCTTCTCTCGCAGACCCTCCGGAATCGAGGGATCACTTTCCTTGCCTGATGAAGAGCGCCCAGAACGAGCTATGACGATCCAATGCTCAGCGCCGTCGCGGCTGCGTACCCTGACATAGCCGGCATCACTGTTTGAAGCAACTTTAAAAGGATCATCGACGAGTTCGTAACCAGCAACGCCCGTATCACCTTCAAGTAGCATCAAGTGCATGAAGGGCACGTCACCGGACACGGTAAGGCGGCGATTGTTCTTGGGGGAATCGAAGATCCAGAGATTCGATACCTTGGCCGCGCGTTTGCGTATCACGGACAAAGGCGTAAAAGTTTCCCGCGCATGTGCACTTGCGCAAACGGGTTCTAAGACTGCTTTCACCATTGCTCTACCCTCCAGTTAATAGACGGATGCAGCTTTTTTGAAAACAACAGTTGACCGTCCGGCCGGAGAGCGATATCTTAGAATTTCCACGTTCGAAGATACTATCTCGGCCAGAAAGCGGCGGATCTCAGTTGTAGGGGGTTCGTCGTTTTCTACATTTATTCCTCCTTAAGGATCGCTGCGATACGCGCCGCTTGCTCGTGTGTAATCCTGGGCGCCGATTGAATCAATGACTTCACGAGTGGTGCTATAGAGGTCGAGGCCACAGAACTGTGACAAGTCGCGGCGCACCGATCTGCAACCGCGACAGCGAACAAACGGTGCGACTCAGCGTCGCTCAGTTCCAGCGCCTCGACGATGCGGCACAAGAGGAGCGTCGAAGGCGGCCCCTTTCTTGAATTCTCCAGCTGCGAGTAGTAGCCTCTACCCAATCCGGCACGAGAGGCAACGTCTGCTTGCGTCACGCCTGTGCGAATTCTTAGGGCATACAATTCACTGCCAAAGTTAGTTTCGGCTGCTCGCATGTTTTAAGGCGGAAGCTGATTTTGAGTGCGAATGCAGTTTATACAACTGCTTTCGGTATTCCGCAAGCAAAATATTCCCTGGGTTTAGATAATGCTGGCGATACTGCTTTCTCTGCTACGACGACCGCCCCAGATAATATCTGCGTTGGTGTTCCAAAGGCTGCACCACGTATATTCAGTTGCGAGACAAGAACGCGGTGCTCGTAAGGGCAGATGTCTAGATAACGCCTGGTCGATTCGCCAAAAACTAACTTTTTAGGGCGCCGTTGCTTGGCCCGAGGGTGCCGTTTCTCCATCTCTACGAGGACAGAGCATCTGTGTGGCAAAGCGCCTTCGCGCGCAAACCTGAAAAGTAACTTTTTGCGACGTCAACAACCAACTACGGATTATCTAGATAACGTCTAGACGAATCGCTCAAAACTAACTTTTAAGGCGACGCTGCTTGGCCTAGGGTTCGGTTTTGCCATGCCTACGAGGACAGTGGGTCGGTCCCGTAGCGATCCTCCGCGCCAAGCACCTGAAAAGTAACTTTTTCCGACATCAATAACTAACTATGGATCAAATCGGCGTAGCCGAGTCGGCAGCTCTACCAAGGAGCATTATGATTACTCCTGGAAATTTGTATTTCGATAAGGAAAATTGAATGCGATTGATGCTCGATGTTTTGCTAAATCCATGAAGCTTGAACTTCGTACGGAGGGTGACTATTGCGAGGATATTTGAAAGCTGAGCTGGTTTCAATTTGCCCAGTGCTGCCAACGTCTTGCTAACTAGCAGGTCAAGGAAAATGCGGGGATGTGCGCTAAGTCTACATCTATAGGTTTGAATTCGATCCCATCAACTAAGTCACCATATTTAGGTACAATGTTGCCGACGAGAGAAATGCCGAAGTACTCAAAATAGATGACTCTTGCACGAATCCCAAACAATTCAGTCACTTAGTCGAAAATTACGTCACCTGATTTAGGTACGAGTACTGCAAATTGGTCAGATCCTTGGAGGTAAATTAATCAGATGTCACTGTCTGCATCTATCTGACGAATTCACTTCCAACCAACTGGTCTAGCCGGATCTGACAATTGTAAGCCCTGTCGCAGAACCCGGATGGCGGCCAAAACGTCCTTGACGTTACGCTAGTAGTTTTCTGGGTAGAGATCGCGTTCGATCAGCTCGATCAAAATATGAATGATCTTGATGTGCAGTTCCTGAGTCCGGTCGGCAAACGCTCCGGACGGACAACTGATACAGACGTCACATAGGTCCTCCAGGGGCGATCCAGCCGCCCCGGTCAATGCGATGACTTGCATACCGAGTTTGCGAGCCGCTTTGGCAGCTACCAGAATCGACGGACTTTTCCCGCTAGTGCTGATCGCAAGCAGAACATCACCGCTGCGGCCGTGAGATTCAATGTACCGGCTGAACACCTGCTGATACCCGTAGTCGTTCGCGACGCACGTGATGTGAGTCGGGTCGCTAATTGCGGTTGCGGCAATTCCTGGGCGGTCACGACGGAAACGCCCTGTCAGCTCTTCCGCGAAATGCATCGCGTCGCACTGAATCGCCACGAGTTTCCTAGACACTCGCGAGCCGCTTGAAATACTGCTTTTCATACTCGACCGGCGACAAGTCATTGCTGGAGCTGTGCCGGC
>NZ_JBWBRF010000030.1:0-31928 GCF_056279385.1 Massilia sp. UYP34
AGCGCGCTCGATGACTTCGGGGGAATACTTCGGTTGCTTCTTCATAGCTCCATTTTCTCAAAGAATGGAGCCTCTACAAAACCCGGGGCGGTTCATTCAGCGCCCCTGTCCTGTCCATACCCATGGGGCTCCAGTCAGCCTGGCCAGACGCGTTACGGCTTCTCCGCCACTGCCTGTTGCCTCGACCGATCGATGCCGCTACGCTGGCCGAGCACACCGTTCCAGCGCCCCAACAGTGCCGACAGAACGGCAGACTGTTGTTGAAGGTCGTGACGCTTACCTCCCGGATTTTTTTCTTGAGGGCCGAGATCCCGGGAGATTGGCGTGAGATCGACTTCAAGACTTCGCGTAGGACGCCGACTCGTGCCCGCTCCCGGGCAAGCGGGGATCGTGCACGCATGAACGAGGACAGCACCTGGCAAGAAGCCCGCTCGCTCGGCTCGATCGATATAGAGCGGGCTGTGCTCCATGACGAGCCTGACGATCAGCTACACGCTCCCTATCGCGTGACCCCTATTGGTGATCAAAGGCTATAGTGTTCGTCCTATATCACGGAGAGGACGATGACCAAGTTCGATCAACACAAGCGCGGATTCTTTCGGCACGTCGGCGTGCTGGGCGCCACACTCGCGTCGGGCAGCTTAATTCAGAATAGCCACGCCGAGCCGCTCAAGGCCTCGCAGCTCACTGCGGAGCAGGCGCTGCAAGTCCTCAAGGATGGGAATGCGCGCTTTATGGCCGACAAGGCCGAACCAGTTATCTATGGCAAGGATCGTCGCCTGGCGCTCGCGCGCAGCCAGACGCCGATCGCGGTGCTGGTCAGTTGCTCCGATTCGCGGGTACCGCCCGAGTTGCTGTTCGGCCGGGGGCTCGGCGAGCTCTTCATCGTGCGCAATGCGGGCAACACGGTGGACACGGTGGCCCTGGGCAGCATCGAATATGCTGTGGCCAAGCTCGGCGTTCCGCTCATCGTCGTGATGGGGCATGAGGGCTGTGGCGCGGTGGAAGCCGCAGTGAACGTCGTCGAGAAACAGGCACAATTCCCCGGCAGAATTGGAACGATGGTCGAACCCATCGTGCCGGCCGTGTTGCGCGCGAAGGCCGGACTGGCGAACAAGAAGTATACGGCGGAGATGCTGCTCGACGCGTCGGTGCGCGAGAACGTCAAGCGGGTGGTCACGCGCCTGCAGGAAACCGAGCCGATGTTGATGGAGCCCCTGCGCACGAAGAAGCTGATGGTCGTCGGGGCGCGTTACGACCTGCATGATGGAAGCGTGGAATTTTTCTAAGACTGGCAGACCAGGTTGAGTGCCTACGGCGTGCTACCTCGAATGCATAGGGGCATGCCGTAGATAGTGCAGCGTTGCACGACATCGTGGCAGCGCACATGCCGCCAAGTCGGATGCCTGCACTATTTTTGGGTTTCTTCGCACCCATTTCGTGCAAATGTGCTGTAATGACACTCTTTGCGCTCAACCTTGGTGCAATGCCATCCTTTCTGCAATCCATTCTCCGGCGGCCGCACCCGGTCGCCTTGCCACCGATCGGCCAGGCGCGGGCCGCGTTCGGCGCGCTGTTCGGTCTGGCGCTGTCCGGTGTGCTGAGCCAGGTCGTGCTGGCCTGGAGCGCCCCCGGCGCCCACGTCGCCTGGCTGGTCGCGCCGATGGCCGCATCGGCCGTACTGCTGTTCTGCGTCCCCGCCAGCCCCCTGGCCCAGCCCTGGCCCGTCATCGGCGGCAACGTGGTCTCGGGCCTGGTCGGGGCGGCCTGCGCCCAGTGGGTGCCCGATCCGATGCTCGCCGCGCCGCTGGCCGGCGGCCTGGCGGTCGCCGCGATGTTCCTGCTGCGCTGCCTGCATCCGCCGGGCGGGGCAGTGGCCATGACGGCGGTGCTGGGCGGGCCGGCGGTGCACGAGGCAGGCCTCTCGTTCGCGCTGGCGCCGGTGGGCCTGAACACCGTGCTGCTGGTGCTGGCGGCGCTGTTGTACAACCGGGTGACGGGCGCCCATCACGCGCACAAGGCCGCTCCGGCGCCGTCCGCCGTGGCGCCCGAGGACATCGACGCCGCGCTGGAACATTTTGGTGAAGCGCTCGACGTCTCGCGCGAAGACCTGGCCGCCATCGTCAACGATGCCGAGCGCCATGCGGCCGAGCGCCGCGTCGGCCGCCTGTCTGCGGGCGACGTCGTGGTGCCGCCGCTGGCGCGGCTCGAACCCGACATGCCGCTGGCGACGGCGCGCGCCATCCTGCTCGAACATGGCTTGCCTTCGCTGCCGGTGGCGGATGGGGAAGGGCGGCTGTTGGGGGTGCTGACCCTGAAATCGCTGCTGCGCGCGGCGGCCGAAGCCGAAGCATGGAGCATCAAGGCGCGCGCGCTGATCGTGCTGCGCGGCCGCAAGGAGGCCGCGCGGGTGGCCGACCTGATGATGACCGGGATCGCGGTGCAGGCGGCGCAGCCGGCAAGCGCCGTGGCCGCGCTGGCGGGCCGCCATGGCCTGGCGCGGGTGCCGGTGGTCGATGCGGCGGGCATGCTGGTGGGGATGGCAGGGCCGGTCGAAGTGCTCGATGCCCTGCATGGGGTGGCGCTGGCGACGCAGGGTTGGCGGCTGCGCCGCCGGCGCGACGATTGATTCCGGGTTCGTAGCGAGACCTCGCCGCCGGCCGCCACCGTCCTGGATCGGCGGCGGCGCCGCCAACAGGTGAATCAGGCCGACTCGGCCCCGCAGCACTTCTTGTACTTCTTGCCGCTGCCGCAAGGGCAGTCGTCGTTGCGGCCGATCTTCGGCTCTTCGCGCACCACGGTCTCGACCGCGGCCTTGCGCAGCGGCAGCCAGTAGCGGTAGATGGCCGGCACGTTGGCTTCGATTTCCAGCGCCAGGGCGTGGATCTTGTGCGGGTTGTCGACCAGGGCCAGCTCTTCTTCCTCGATCTCGTCGGCGCCGAGCAGGTAGATCGGGCGGATCAGTTCGGCGACGTCGGAGGTCCAGATCGGTTCCCACGAATCGGCGCGTAGCTCGACGCCTTCCCAGAAACCCCAGCACCAGGCTTCCGGATCGATCAGGGTCTTGCCCTCGAATTCATGTTCGACGAACAGCGGTTCGAATTCCTTCGGCGAGACTTCGAAGGTGATCAACACTTCGTTCATGAAGCGCATGATCAGGTTGATGATCTTTTCTTCTTCGCGCTTGTTCTTCCACTTCGGCGCGGCCGCCTCGTCCTGGCCCCAGACCAGCGGCAGCCATTCGGCCGGCATGATGGTTTCCGGACCGATCGCGATCGCGGTCAGGTAGCCGTGCAGGGTGTCCATCGTCATCGCGTCGTCGGAGCAACGGTCGGACAAGAGGAACTGGTCGAGTTCGTCGAATTCTTTTTCGGAGAGGGGCTGTTCGAGATGCATGGGGGTGTCTGGTGATGGCGCGCGGGCGCCGGTTTTGCGTAAAGGCGCCAGTGTAACGCCTGCGCCGCCGGGCGGCACGAAAAACCTCGATCGGTAGGCTGGCGGGCAGGCAGATGGCGCCGCGGCGCAACGGCCGCGGCGCCGGGACGGCATCAACGCCTGGCGTTGAACGCCTTGGCCAGCTCGCCGGCGGCGAATTGCTGAGCTTCCCTGGCTTTCGGCACCACCGCGCCCATGCCGAAGAATTCATGGGTCACGCCCGTGTAGTGGCGGTAGTTGACGGCCACGCCTTCCTTCTGCAGGCGGTCGGCGTAGGCCTTGCCCTCGGTCATCAGCGGGTCGATCTCGGCCGTGATCACGGTCGCCGGCGGCAGGCCCTCGAGTGAGGCGGCCGTCAAAGGCAGGGCGTAGGGACTCTTCGGGTCGGCGCCGTAGTGCTTGAAGAACCAGCCCATCATCGCCTTGTTCAGCGGCTTGGCGTTGGCGTTCTTCTTGTAGGACGCGTTGTTCATGTCGTTGTCGACCACCGGATACACCAGCAACTGGTGCAGCGGCAGCTGGACCTTCCGGTCGCGCGCCATCATCGAGACCACGGTCGCCAGGTTGCCGCCGGCCGATTCGCCGGCCACCGCCACGCGGGTGGCGTCGCCATTGAAGCTTCCGGCGTTCTGGATCGCCCACTGGTAGGTGGCGAAGGCGTCGTCGATCTGGGTCGGGAAGGTGTGTTCGGGCGCCAGGCGGTAGTCGGGCGAGACCACGATCGCCCTGGCCCCCTTGGCCAGCGCGCGGATCGACGCTTCATACACCTTGGTGTCGGCGATCACGAAGCCGCCGCCGTGGTAGTACACGACGACCGGGAACGGACCCGCGCCTTCCGGGGTGAAGATATGAACCGGGAAGCTGCCGCCCTTGCCCTGCACCGTCTGGGTCTTCATGGTCACGCCGGGTTCCGGCGCGGTGCCCTGGCCGGCATCGAGCAGCACCTTCTCGACCGCGTCGGCGGCGTTCGGCTGCTTGCGCGCTTCTGCCGGGTCCAGGGTCTCGATCGGCTTCGGTTTCAGCGACGCCAGGGCGTCCAGCACTTTCTGCATGGTCGGCTCGGCCTTCGGCGGCTTGGCGTTCCGGGCGATGGCGGCGCCGGCCACCATGCCGGCGGCCAGTGCCACCATGGTCAGGGTCATCTTTTTCATGTTCTTCCTTATCGGTAATCGTCCGGGGCGGCTGCGCCCGGATGCGTATGTGACATGAGACCTTGTAACAATGGCCCGCTCTGTGCGTGAGCGAACCCAGCCGGGACAGGAGGCGGGACATTTCCGCTTCCGCGTGCGCAGCCGTACAATGCGGTGATGGATAACTTGAACACCGACAACCAAGCAGCCGGGCATCCTTTCGCCCGGCTCGATCCCGCCCTGGTGCTGGATGCCCTCGACAGCGTGGGCCTGCATGGCGACGGCCGCCTGCTGGCGCTGAACAGCTACGAGAACCGCGTCTACCAGGTGGGGCGCGAGGAGGGCGCGCCGGTGGTGGTCAAGTTCTATCGCCCGCAGCGCTGGAGCGACGCCGCCATCCTGGAAGAGCATGCCTTCGTTGCCGAGCTGGTGGAGCGGGAGATTCCGGTGGTGCCGGCTCTGGACATCGAGGGCAAGACCCTGCACGCCTTCGAGGGCTTCCGCTTCGCCGTGTTCCCGCGCCGCGGCGGACGCGCGCCCGAGCTGGGCGACCCGGCGGTGCTGGAATGGACCGGCCGCTTCATCGGCCGCATCCACGCCCAGGGCGCGGTCAAGGCCTATGCGCAGCGGCCCGCGCTCGATCCGGTCACGTTCGGCCGCCAGCCCTATGACTGGCTGCGCAGCCATGATTTCGTGCCGCCCGAGCTGATGGCCGCGTGGTCGAGCGTGGTCGAGCAGGCGCTGGATGGCGTGGCGCGCTGCTACGAGCGCGCCGGCGAGCTGCCGCTGCTGCGCCTGCACGGCGACTGCCACGGCGGCAACGTGCTGTGGACCCCTAGCGGCCCCCATTTCGTCGACTTCGACGACAGCCGCATGGGCCCGGCCGTGCAAGACCTGTGGATGCTGCTCTCGGGCGAGCGCCATGAGATGGTGCGCCAGATGGGCGACGTGCTGGCCGGATACGAGGATTTTTGCGATTTTCATCCGCGCCAGCTGTACCTGGTCGAGGCCCTGCGCACCCTGCGCCTGATCCATTATGCAGCGTGGCTGGCGATGCGCTGGGACGACCCGGCGTTTCCCGCCGCCTTCCCCTGGTTTAATACCCAGCGCTACTGGCAGGACCGTATTCTGGAGCTGCGCGAGCAGGTAGCCCTGATGGACGAACCGCCCCTGTGGCCGGTGTAAGGGGCGAATGGACGAGCTGAGCCACTATTGTGGCCCAGTTCCGCGTAGCGGACTGAGCGGATTTGCCGGATAATCGAGCGACCGCCGCCATTGAGACCTCGCATGGAACCCAACCCAGCCAAGCAAGACGAAGCCGACTTTTCGATCGACCTGTCGCAGGCCGCCGGCATGGCGCCGGCCGGGGCGCCGCCCGAGTCGCCTCCGGAAGCCGTGCCCGAAGCCCATGCGGCCACCCCGCCCGCGCGCAAGCCCCTCGAGATGCGCGAAATCCAGGAGGCGATCGCGCGCGTGGAGGCCGAGGCCAAGGCCAACGTCGCGTTTGAAAACCGCCAGACCGCCGAATCGCGCGCGCGCGTGCTGGCCGACGAGCGCGCCGCCATCGATGCGGCGGCGGCGGCGGCCGCGCTGGCCAATTCGCAGGCGTCCGAAGACGCGATCGCGGCCAACCGCGACCGGCTGGAATCGTTGCGCGCAGCCGCGAAAGCATCGGCCGAGCGCCTGGAAGCGATCCGGCAAGAGACCGCCGAGCTGCGTGCGCGGGTCAAGAGCGATACCGAGATCCGCCTGGCGCTGGAGGCCCGTTCGCGCTCCGAAGAAGAAGCGCGGCGCCGCGCCGCCGTCCAGATGGAAGCCGAGGCGGAACTGGCGGCCAAGGCCGCCCGCGCCGCCGACGAGCTGGTGGCGCATACCGAACAGGCCAGGCTGCAGGCCGCCGAGCGCATGGCGGCGGTGGAGGCGGCCAAGGAAGAAGTGCTGCATAACGCCAGCGCCGACGCCCGTATCGCGATCCTGGCGCGCGAGCGCGAGCGCGCCGAAAAAGCCGCGCGCCAGACCGCCGAGAAACTGGCCGAGGCCGAAGCCGAGGCGCTCGACCTGACCCAGCAGCGCGAGCGCGCCGACCAGGTGGCGCTGGCCTCGGCGTTCGCGCGCGCGGCGGCCGAAGCGCGCGCGCTGGAAGAAGCGCGCGCCCTGGTCCATATCGAGCAGGAACGCGAGGCGATCGCGCTGGCCCAGGCCGAGTCCGAGCGCGTCGCGGCCCAGTCGCTGCGCATGCGCCTGCAGACCGAAAAGGAGCTGCGCGACGCCGCCACCCACCGCGAGCGGCTGGAACAGATGGCGGCCGCCGGCGCCGAGGCGCGGCGCGAGGCCGAGACCCGCATCCTGGCCGCGACCGAGGCCCGGATCGAGATCGACCGCAAGCTGCGCCTGGTGGCCGAAGACCGCGCCCGCGCCGAGGAAGAAGCGGGCGACCAGGTGCAGGCCCGGCTCGAGGCCGAGGCCGAGGCGGCGCTGGAAGCGCGCGCGCGCCGTGCGGCCGACGAGGCGGCTTTGGCGGCGGCCCGGCGCGAGGCCGAGGAACACCGGCGCGAGCAGGCCCTGGCCGAAGAAAAAGCGGCGCTGGCCCAGGCCGCGGCCGAGGTCCAGGCCAAGCGCAATGCCGACGAAGCGGAGGCGGTCGCGTTCGAGGCCGAACTGGTCGAACTGCAGCGCCAGGCCGCGCAGCTGGCTGCGCAAAAACGCGAAGAAGCCGAGCGCCTGGCCCAGCGCGAGCGCGAGCGGGTGGCGGCCGAGACCCAGGCCCTGCTCGAGCTGGAGCAGAAAGTGGCGGCCGAGCAGGAATTGATGCTGGCGGCCCAGGCGCGCAGCGAAGCCGAGGCTGCCGCCGCGGCGGCGCTGGCCGCCAAGGCGCAGGCCGAGCGCCGTCTGGAACAAGCGCAACGCGCGACCCTCGAAGCGCAGCAGGCTCAGCTTGATGCGGTGGCGGAAGAAGCGGCGCAAGCCGAGGCCACGCGCGACACCCAGCAGGCGCATGCGCGCCGGGCGCAGGAGCTGGCCCAGGCCCAGCACGAACGCACCGAGGTCGAGCGCCGGCAGGTGGCGCTGACCGAGCAGGCGATCGGCGCCGAGCGCGACGCCACGCAGGCCGCGCGCGAATCGCTGGCCCTGGTCGAGCGCAAGCTGGCCGCCCAGCGCGCCCAGGCCGAGGCCGACTCTCGCGCCAACGAGGCGCAGGCGGCGCGGCTGGCGTCGGAGCATGCCGCCGCCCAGGCCGCCGAAGCGCGCGCCGAAGCCGAGGAAACGCAAGCCCGGCTGGCGCGCGAGCGCGAACTGGTCGAGCAGGCGGCGGTGCAGGCGGCGGTCGAGAAGCGCGAAGCCCAGCGCGCGCTGCTGGAACACGCCCAGGCGCACGCCGAGATGCAGCGCAGGGCGGCGCAGGCGACCCTGCAGATGGCCGATGCGCGCAAGCATCTGGTGAACCTGGAAAGCAAGCGCCAGGACGAACAGGCCGCCGAACTGGCGGCGACCGAGCGCGTCATCGGCGAGCGCAAGGTCGAGGCCGGCCAGCGCTCGGTGTCGGCCGACCTGACGCGCGAGGTATTGGGACGGTTCAAGCAGTCGCAGGCCCGGGCCGGCGACACCTCGGCGGCGCAGGCGGCGGCGCGGCTGGCGGAAGTGATTGCGGTCCAGCGTGAGCTGGATCGGGATCTGGATCGGGATCTGGATCGGGACAAGGACCGCGAATGATGGATGTGGGATGCGATGCCGCTCACGTTACCGCCGGCCCGCACCGCACGCACGTCGTTCCCGCGCAGGCGGGAGCCGCGCACGTCGTTCCCGCGCAGGCGGGAACCTAAGCTTGCTCGCGGACCGACGACGTTTCAGGATATCGCCAGGCTACAGCCTTGGGTTCCCGCCTCCGCGGGAACGACGTAGCGGTGTGCGGGAACGACGTAGCAGTGTGCGGGAACGACGTAGCAGTGTGCGGGAACGACGTAGCGGTGTGTTTATTGCACGGGTGCCGATTGCGCGGGCGCCCGGTTTTCCATCCCACCTTGCGCCTGGCTCGGCGACACCGGATCGACCGGCCCGGTCACCGCGCGCTTGACGAAATACTCGGTGTCGCCAAAGCAGCTGGTCGGCACGCCCTTGTGCTGCTCGTACGAGAGCTGCACGCGGCGGCCGATGTTGCTGTTCAGCTGCTGCACCACCGCTTCATCGCGCACGGTGAAGGCGAAGCGCTCGGGAATCGCGCCCGGCATGCTCGACAGCAGGATCTCGCCCTCCCAGGTCTTGCACAGCCAGCCTTTCTTGGAGAACGTCTGCAGGTAGCCGGCGCGGTCGCCCTCGGAATACGCCCAGGTCAGGGTGAACCAGGTATACAGGGAACCGAGCACGGCGACGGCGGCAATGACGGACAGCAGGATGGCGGTGGAGCGGGGTTTGGGCATGGTCGGGCTGGGCGATCGAAAAGAGTTGGATGGTCAATAAGGCAGCGCTCGCGCGATGCGCGCCCATTCTGCCATGCCTTGCTGTAATCGCAAACCGCAATTCTCAGCGATGACCGATTCAGCCGGTCCGCGCCGCCGCTTCGGCCTCCTGGGCCGCGATCTTCCTGCGGTAGCGTATCGACGACCATAGCGACACCAGGATGAAGGCCAGGCCGGACAGCCCGGTGAGCCATTCCGGGATGTGATAGTGCACGCTGGCGAACATGATCAGGGCCAGGATGCCGATCGCATAGTGCGCCCCGTGCTCGAGATAGACGAATTCCTGCAGGGTGCCCTTGTAGACCAGGAACACCGTCATCGAGCGCACGAACATGGCGCCGATGGCCAGGCCCAGCATGATGATCACGACGTCGTTGGTGATGGCGAAGGCCCCGATCACGCCGTCGAAGCTGAACGAGGCGTCCAGCACTTCCAGGTAGAGAAAGCCGCCGATGCTGCCCTGCGAAATCATGGCGCCGACCGAGGGGTCTTCTTCCTTTTTCTCGAGCAGGCCGCTCAGCCACTTGACGCCGATATAGATCAGCACCCCGGTCACGCCGGCGATCAGCACCGCCAGCTTGCGCTCTTCGGGCACCAGGCGCATGGCGCCAAGAACGCTCAGCAGGGCCAGCAGCACGGCCAGCCCCTCGGAGCCGTATTTGCCGACTTTTTTCTCGAACCAGGTGATCCAATGCAGTTCTTTTTCGACGTCGAAGAGGAAATTCAGGAACACCAGCAGCAGGAAGGCGCCGCCGAAGGCCGCGACCTCGGCGTGGTGTTCGGTCAGGTGGCGCGAATACTCGCTGGGGTTGTCGATCGCCATCTGCCAGACGTCGAGCAGGCCGAGGCCGGTGGCGGCGGCGACGATCACCAGCGGGAACAGCAGGCGCATGCCGAACACGGCCACCAGGATGCCGACCGTGAGGAACAGCTTGCGCCAGAATTCGTTCCAGTGCTTGAGCACCGAGGCATTGACGACGGCATTGTCAAAAGAAAGCGACACTTCCAGCACGCCGAGGATGGCGGTGATCCACAGCGCCTGCAGCAGGCCGGGCAGGCCCCGGTGTTCGTAACCCCACCAGCCGGCGAGGACCATCAGGACTGCCGTCACGATGAAAGACCAGCGGAAGTGCCGCATACGACCCTCTTGTGTGGTTGGACCGGTTGGGTCAATATTACCGTTTCCCGGCTTGATGCGTCCGTGTCAAAAGTCGCCCACCGCGCCTTGCTTCTGAGATAATTCCGCCCAGCATTTCACCTATAAGGCATCATGGACATTATCTATCTCGCGACGCCCGTACTGACCTGGATGGTGGTCGGGCCGATCAAGTTTCTCATTTCCAGCGTGCGCCTGCGGCGCTGGGCCTTCGATCTGGTCGGCAATGGCGGTTTTCCCAGCAACCATAGCGCGGTCGTGTCCAGCATGGCCACCCTGATCGCCCTGCGCGAAGGCATGGACCATCCGGCCTTCGGCGTGGCCTGCACGCTCGCCTTCATCGTCATGATCGACGCCAACAGCCTGCGCCAGCACGTCGGGCGCCACGCGGTGTCGCTCAACCGCCTGCACGACGGCCAGGCCGACTACGTGATCCTGCGCGAGCGCATGGGCCATACCAGGATCGAGATCGCGGGCGGGGTCCTGACCGGCATCGGCATGGGCTTCCTGATCAATGCCGTCCTCGGCGGCTTCTAGTCATGTACTTACGGCGGACGTCCACCTCCCGGACGTCCGCCTGTCCGGTTTTTCCGCATCCCGGCCGGGCTGGAATGCAGCTCATCGCCAAAAAACGCAGTTCATCCATCGAATTCGGCGTTATACAGGTTCGTCAATTGACGCCCTCGGGGCCCTCCTGAATACTTCGCGCTGGCTGTATCTATCCATATTTCTATAAAAAAGACCAAGTCCTTCTCTGGAGAACCACAATGCTGCGCAAAACACTCCTCGTTCTAGCCATCGCTTCGAGCCTCGTCGCCTGCGGCAAGGATTCCGCCCAGGCCCCAGGCCAGGCCAAGGACAACAAGCCGACGCAGCTGACGGTGGCGCCCGAGGATGTGTTGACGATCCAGAGCGACTCCATTTCGTCGGGCCCGGTGGTTACCGGCTCGATCCAGCCCGAACGCCGCGCCGACCTGCGCGCCGAGGTCTCGGCCATCGTGCTGCAGGTGCTCAAGGAGAATGGCGAGCCGGTCAAGCGCGGCGACGTGCTGGTGCGCCTTGATGAAACCTCGATCCGCGACACCCTGACTTCGGCCGAGGATGCGCAGCGCGCCGCCGGCCTGGCGCTGGAGCAGGCCAACCGCCAGCTCGAGCGCCTGAAAACCCTGACCGCTTCCGGCATGACCTCGGCCAAGGCCCTGGACGACGCCGAGATGGCGCGCAACAATGCCATGAGCGAGCTGTCGGGCGCCAGGAGCCGCGTCGCCACCGCGCGCCAGCAGCTGGCCCGCACCACGGTGCGCGCGCCGTTCGACGGCATCGTCTCCGAGCGCAAGGTCTCCAATGGCGACACCGCCACCATCGGCAAGGAGCTCGTGAAAGTCATCGACCCGACCAGCATGCGCTTCGAAGGCGCGGTGTCGGCCGATTCGGTCAGCACCGTGAAGGTCGGCCAGAAGGTGAATTTCCGCGTCAACGGCTATGGCGACCAGCAGTTCGCCGGCATCGTGAAAAGGATCGACCCCGCAGCCAACCCGGTCACGCGCCAGGTCGAGGTGCTGGTGGGCTTCGCCGACAACGCCCAGCCGCGCGTGGCCGGCCTGTACGCCGAAGGCCGCGTCGACGCTTCCGCCGCCGACGCCCTGATGCTGCCCGAGTCGGCCCTGGTGCGGGTCGGCGACAGCAGCCATACCTGGCGCATCAAGGATAAAACCCTGTCCAAGGTCAACCTGGTGGTGGGCGCGCGCGACCCGCGCACCGGCAACTTCGAGGTCAAGCAGGGCCTGGCCGCCGGCGACGTCGTGCTGCGCGCGCCCACCTCGAACCTGAAGGATGGCCAGAAGGTCGACATGCCGGCGGCGCGCGTCGCCAGCGCGGCCACCGGCGCGGCGCCGGTCCAGGGCAAGTAATACGGGAAACTAAAAGGAAAACAAAACCATGTTCCTGTCCAATTTCAGTGTCAAGAAACCGGTCGCGACGGTGGTGATCATCGTCGCGATGATGGCCATCGGCCTGCTCGCGCTGTCCAAGCTGCGCGTCAACCAGAACCCCGACGTCGACATCCCGGTCATCGTGGTCGACATCCCGTATCCGGGCGCCTCGCCCGAGACCTCGGAACGCGAGATCACCAACCGCCTCGAAAAGCAGATGCAGGCGATCCAGGGCGTCACCGAAGTCAATTCCAACTCCTACGAAGGCGGCGCCACGATCTGGATGGAGTTCGACTTCGACCGCAACCTGATCGAAGCCTCGGACGACGTGCGCAACGCCATCGCGGCGGTGCGCTACAAGCTGCCGATCGAGATGCGCGAGCCGGTGCTGCGCCGTATCGACCCTTCCGCCGAACCGGTGATGTCGCTGGCGCTGTCGTCGAGCACCCAGAGCCATGCCGAGATCTCGCGCTACGCCGAGGACGTGCTCGCCGACCAGTTCCGCGCCATCGACGGCGTCTCGACGGTGGCCGTCAACGGCGCGCTGCGGCGCGAGCTCTCGGTGCTGCTGCGCGCCGAAAAGCTGCGTGAATTCAACGTGTCGGTGACCGAGGTGACCAATGCCCTGCGCAGCGGCAACACCAACGCACCGGTCGGCAAGCTGCGCAGCGAACTGGACGAGAAGGGCATCCGCCTGGTCGGCCGCATCGAGCGTCCCGAGGATTTCTCGCAAATCGTGGTCAAGCGCAACGGCGACACCATCGTGCGCCTGAACCAGGTAGCCGAGATCCAGGACGGCTTTGCCGACATCAACAGCCTGTCCATGCGCAGCGGCAAGCCGAACGTCGGCCTGCAGATTTCCCGCTCGCGTGACGCCTCGACGGTTTCCCTGGCCAAGAAGGTGCACGAGGTGGTCAAGGAAGCCAGCAAGCACCTGCCTGAAGGCACCAAGCTCGAAGTCACCCGCGACGGCGGCGAAGACGCGCAGTCGAGCCTGAACAACGTGATCGAAGCGCTGGTGCTGGGCGCGGTGCTGACCGTGTTCGTGGTCTACGCCTTCCTCAATTCCTGGCGCTCGACCCTGATCACCGCGCTGGCCCTGCCGACCTCGGTGCTGGCCGCCTTCATCGCGGTCTGGCTGTGCGGCTTCACCCTGAACTTCATGACCCTGCTGGGCCTGTCGCTGGCGATCGGCGTGCTGATCGACGATGCGATCGTGGTGCGCGAAAACATCGTGCGCCACATGGAAATGGGTTCCGACCGCCGCACCGCGGCCCTCGAAGGCACCGCCGAGATCGGCATGGCCGTGGCCGCCACGACCTTCTCGATCATGGCCGTGTTCGTGCCGGTGGCCTTCATGCCGGGCGTGTCCGGCGAATGGTTCCGTCCGTTCGCGCTCACCGTGACCTGCTCGGTGATCGTCTCGCTGTTCATCTCGTTCACGCTCGATCCGATGCTGTCGGCCTACTGGGGCGACCCGCCGGATCACCACAGCGCGCCGAAGAAGGGCATCGGCCGCTTGCTCGACAGGTTCAATTACTGGTTCGATCACCAGGCCGACCGCTACGGCAACGTGATCGCCTGGGCGCTGCACCACCGCCGCTGGATGGGCTTCATCGCCCTGGCGAGCTTCGCCGGCGCCATCGCCCTGCACAATATGTTCGGCGGCACGAGCTTCCTGCCGAAGATGGATTCGGGCACGATCATGATCGAAGTGCGCGTGCCGGCCTCGTCGAGCGTCGAATATGCGCGCCGCAAGGTGGAAGCGGCGGCCGAGCTGGCGCGCACGCTGCCCGAGACCGAGGACACCAACAGCAACGTCAACCTGAACGGCGGCCGCGTCTACGTCGACATCGGCAAGCGCCGCCAGCGCGAGCGCAGCGCTGCCGAGGTCGCGGTGGAACTGCGCCAGAAGATCAGCCGCCTGGTCGGCGCCGAATACGTGGTCATGGATGACCTGAGCGGCAACGGCAAGCCGGTGCAGATCGAATTCAGCGGTCCGGATTCGCGCCGCCTGATGGAACTGACCAACGCCTACATGGCCAAGCTGCGCGAAGTGCCGGGCGCGGTCGACGTCACCCTGTCCGAGCAGGATCCCAAGAACGAGCTGCAGATCGTGCTCGACCGCGGCCTGGCCAACATGATGGGCATTTCCGTCAACGATGCCGCCCAGTCGCTGCGCGTGGCCTTTGCCGGCATCGAGGTGGGCGACTGGGTCGACCCGACCAGCGAAACCCGCGACGTCGCCGTGCGCCTGCATCCGGACGACCGCGTGAATACCGAGAGCATCGAGCGCCTGCCGATCTCGGTCGGCGGGACCGGCATGATGGTCCCGCTCGAACAGATCGCCGAGATCACCATGGGCAAGGGGCCTTCGGCCATCCGCCACAAGAACGGCGAGCGCATGATCACGGTCTCGGCCAATGCCCAGGGCCGTTCGCCGGGCGAGGTCACGTCCGACGCCATGAAGCTGGCGCGCACCTTCGACTTCCCGCCGGGCTACGGCCTGGCGCTGGGCGGCTCGGGCGAAGACCAGCAGGAGCTGTTCACCGAGATGATCATCGCGCTGCTGTCGGGCATCGCGCTGATGTACCTGATCCTGGTGATGCAGTTCGGTTCGTTCACGGCGCCGATCGGCGTGATGATGTCGCTGCCGCTGTCGCTGATCGGCGTGGTGGTCGCGCTGATCATCACCGGGCACACGCTCAACCTGATGAGCATGATCGGCATCATCATGCTGATGGGACTGGTGGCCAAGAACGCGATCCTGCTGCTGGACGCCGCCCGCGCCCTGGAGCACGAAGGCATGGACCGCGAACAAGCGCTGATGGCGGCCGGCCGCAAGCGCCTGCGTCCGATCCTGATGACCACCTTCGCGCTGATCGCCGGCATGCTGCCGGTGGCGCTGGCCTTCGGCGACGCGGGCGAGTTCTACCAGCCGCTGGCGATCGCCATCATCGGCGGCACGATCACCTCGACCGTGCTGACCCTGCTGGTGGTGCCGACCTTCTACGACAGCATCGAGATCGCCCGCGACCGCATGCTGGCCAAGTATGGCCGCCGCGCCGAGCGCTGGAACTCGCTGCCGGCCTTCCTGATGACCTTCGTGGAAGCGATCCTGACCTTGACCTTCGTGCGCCTGGTCTACCGCCTGATCGTCCGCGGCGGCCGCCTGGTGACGGGCCGCGGCAAGGCCATGCCGGCCTGATTCCACTCCCCGGGCGGCGCCGGCCGCCCCTTGCCCCGACACGGCCAGCCACGCGCTGGCCGTGTCTTTTCGAACACGGGCTGCATCGACTCGCCATGGAATCGCCGCGCAGCCGCCGGTTTGCGCCAGCGTTTCCTGTTGTTATGTTCTAATAGCGGATGTTTTGTAATAAGTAGTTGGTATTGACCTGTGTGCGCCGCAGTGCACGGTGTTTCAAGAAGCCCGTCTTTTATTCCTCCCGCCGTTAGGTTCCGTGTCCATGTCAGTAATTCCATCATTTTCCCTATCTGCCGGATCCGACCTGAACTGGCTCGCCGGCGGCGGCGAGATGGGTGAACTGATCCGCAGCATGGACTGGTCGAAGACGCCGCTCGGACCGCTGTCCGACTGGCCGCAAAGCCTGCGCACCTCGGTCAGCCTGTGCCTGTCCTCGACCTTCCCGATCCTGGTGTGCTGGGGGCCGGACGACATCCAGATTTATAACGACGCCTACCGCCCGATCTGCGGCGACCTGCATCCGGCGTCGATGGGGGCGCCGTTCAAGGTGGTGTGGGCATCGGCCCTGCCGGTGGTGGGCGCGGCGTTCGAGAGCGCGCACCAGGGGGCGGGCGCCTACATCAAGGACCAGCAGATGTTCCTCGACCGCAGCGGCTACCTCGAGGAAGCGAACATGACGTTCTCGTTCTCGCCGATCCGCGACGAGTCGGGGGCGGTGGGCGGCATCTTCCACCCGATCACCGAGACCACGGCCCAGGTGCTGGGCGGACGCCGCAGCCAGGGACTGCGCGACCTGACCGCCGGCCTGGCGACGACCCGTTCGATCGCCGAGATCGGCCAGCAGCTCAGCCTGCACGTCGAGCGCATGCAGGCCGACGTGCCTTTCCTGCTGTTCTACCAGATCGATCCGGAGGGCCGCGCCCTGGCGCTGCGCGGCGGCGGCGGCTTGCCGCCGGACGGCGCGCTGGCGCCAGCCTCGGCGCGCCTGGACGACGCCTGCTGGCCGTTCGGGCGCTGCGCCGCCACCCATTCGGTGACGCAGGTCGACGACGTCGCCGCGCGGCTCGGCGGCGCGGCCTGCGGCCCCTACGACGATCCGCCGCGCTCGGCGCTGGTGCTGCCGCTGTCGCTGCCGGGCCAGCAGGAGCTGTTCGGCTTCGTGGTCGCCGGCGTGAGCGTGCGGCGCGCGCTCGACGCCGACTACCGCAACTTCTATGAATTGATGGGGGCTGCCGTGAACACCGCGGTCGGCAACGTCATCGCCTACGAGCAGGAACAGCGCCGCGCCGAAGAGCTGGCCATGATCGACCGCGCCAAGACCGCCTTCTTCTCGAACGTATCCCACGAATTCCGTACCCCGCTCACCCTGATCCTGGGGCCGCTCGAGGACGCCCTGGCCGACGACGCGGACGGCATGAGCGCGGCCCAGAAGAAGCGCATCGAGGTCACGCACCGCAATGCGCTGCGCCTGCTCAAGCTGGTCAATTCGCTGCTCGACTTCTCGCGCATCGAGGCCGGCCGGGTGCAGGCCAGCTACGTGCCGGTGGACCTGACGCGCCTGACGCTCGACCTGGCCGGCGTGTTCGAATCGGCGATGGCCAAGGGTGGCCTGGAATACGGGATCGAGCTCCAGGACCTGGGCCGGCCGGTCTGCGTCGACCGCGACATGTGGGAAAAAATCGTCTTCAACCTGCTGTCGAACGCCTTCAAGTTCACCCTGCAGGGCAGCGTCACGATCTGCCTGCGCGAGCACGCCGGCATGGCGCGGCTGTCGGTGCAGGATACCGGCACCGGCATCCCCGAGCACGAGCTGCCGCGCATGTTCGAGCGCTTCCACCGCATCGAGGGCGCGCCGGGACGTACCTATGAAGGCACCGGCATCGGCCTGGCCCTGATCCAGGAACTGGTGCGCCTGCACGGCGGCGCGATTGCCGTCTCGAGCGTCCTCGGCGAAGGCACGCGCTTCGACGTCGACCTGCCGTTCGGCCTGGCCCACCTGCCGCAGGACCGCATCCTGCATGCTCCGGAAGGGGTGCAGGAGCGTCAGCGCATGGGTTCCGCCTTCGTCGAGGAAGCCCTGCGCTGGCTGCCGGACGCCGAAGTCGTCCCGCGCGAGGCGGGGCAGCCGGCACTGGCGGACATGGGCGGCCAGGCCCGCCCGCGCATCCTGATCGCCGACGACAACAACGATATGCGGGCTTATCTCAAGGCGCTGCTCGAACCGCACGCCGACGTGCGCATCTGCGCCGACGGCCAGGCCGCCTTCGAACTCGCGCTGGCGGACCCGCCCGACCTGCTGCTGAGCGACGTGATGATGCCGAAGCTCGACGGCTTCGGCCTGATCGCGCAGGTACGCGCCAGCGAGGAGCTGCGCCTGCTGCCGGTGATGTTGCTGTCGGCGCGCGCCGGCGAGGAAGCCAAGGTCGAGGGCCTGCAGGCCGGCGCCGACGACTACCTGGTCAAGCCGTTCTCGGCCAACGAGCTGCTGGCGCGGGTGCGCACCCAGGTGGCGCTGGGCCGCGAGCGCAGCCAGATGGAGCGCGATGCGCGCGCCCGCGAAGCCCATGTGCGGGCGCTGGTCGACGCCTCGCCGGCCATGCTGTGGACCACCGACGACACCGGCCGCTGCACCTATCTCAGCCGGCGCTGGTACGACTACACCGGCCGCACGCCGGAACAGGACTTGGGCCTGGGCTGGCTCGAAGACGTCCACCCCGAGGACCGCGCGCACGCCGGCGAAGCCTTCCTGACCGCCATCTCGGCGCGCGAACCGTTCTCGATCGACTACCGCCTGCGCCGCCATGACGGCAGCTATTGCTGGTTCATCGATTCCGGCCTGCCGCGCGTGAATGCGGCGGGCGAACCGGATGGATTCGTCGGCACGGTGATCGACATCCAGGTGCGCAAGACCTTGCAGGAGCGTTTCGAGCGGGTGTCCGAGGCGGGCGACATCGGCGTCTGGTACGCCGACGCGCCGTTTACCGAGTTCCAGCTCAATGCCGAGATGGCCGTGCACTTCGGCCTGGACAGCGTGCGCCCGGCCTCGATCGACGCGCTGCTGGCGGCGGTCGACCCGGAGGACCGGGAACGGCTGGCCGACGGCGTGGCGCACGCGGTGCGCGCCGGATCGCCGCTCGACCTGGAGTTCCGTACCGTGACGGGCGGCGCGCCGCGCTGGCTGCGGGCGATCGGCTGGTGCGGCCTGGACGAGCATGGGCAGCTGGAGCGCTTCGACGGCGTGACCCTCGACATCGACGACCAGAAGCACGCCGAACAGGAGCTGCAGCGCCTGGCCAGCGAGCTGGGACGGAAGAACCGCGCGCAGAGCGACTTCCTGTTCACGCTGGCGCACGAGCTGCGCAACCCGCTGGCCCCTATCCGTTCGGGGCTGGAACTGATGCGCATCGGCGCCGCCAGCGGCGACGTGCAGGCCATCATGCGGCGCCAGGTCGACCACATGGTGCACCTGGTCGACGACCTGCTCGACATGGCGCGCCTGGCCGAGGGCAAGGTGACCCTGCGGCTGGAGCGTGTGCTGCTGGCCGACGTGGTGCGCGAAGCGGTCGACATGAGCATGCCGCTGGTCGAAACGCGCAAGCACGCGCTGGCCGTGCGCCTGCCGCAGGAGCCGCTGGCACTGCACGCCGACCGCCACCGCGTGGCGCAGATCCTGAGCAACCTGCTCAACAACGCGGCCAAGTACACGCCGCAGGGCGGCGCGATCGAGATCGCGGCGCGGATCGAGGCGGACGAGGTGGCGCTCACGGTGTCGGACAACGGCATCGGCATCGACGCCCCGGCGATGGAGACGGTGTTCGACATGTACGCCCAGGTCCATCTCGGCACCGAGATGGCGCAGGGCGGCCTGGGCGTGGGCCTGAACCTGGTCCAGCGCCTGGTCAAGCTGCACGGGGGCCGCGTCGCCGTGAGCAGCGCTGGGGCCGGGATGGGCAGCCGGTTCACGGTGTGGCTGCCGTTGCCGCAGGATGCGTCGGCCGCCGCGCCTTCGGGCGCCGCCGCCGCGCCGCCGGCGGCGCCCGAAGCCGCGCCGGACGACGGGGGGGCCAAGGAGGCAGGCAATGCGGTCGCCGCGCTGCGCATCCTGGTGGTGGACGACAACGTCGACGCTGCCGAGATGCTGCACGCCCTGCTCGAGATGAGCGGCCACGCCGTCAGCGTCGCCCACGACGGCGCGACGGCGCTGCGCCGGGCCGCGGAAGTCTTGCCGCAGATCGTCTTCCTGGATATCGGCCTGCCCGATATGTCAGGCTTCGAGGCGGCCGAGGCGATGCGCCGGATCGCGGGCATGGAAAAGGCATCCCTGGTGGCGTTGACGGGCTGGGGGGCGGAGCAGGACCGGCAGCGTTCGAGCCAGGCGGGATTCGATCATCACCTGACCAAGCCGGCCGATTTCGGGATGGTGGAACATCTGATCCGCGACGTCGCGGCGAGGGTGAGTGCGGGCAGGTAGTGGCGCAGCGCAGGCAAGAGGACGAGGAATGAAGCAGAAGGCCTGAAACACGGGGCCTGAAACAAGCAACCCGGCTATGAAGCGCCGGGTGCCGAGATCGTGCAAGACGCTGCGCCGAACGCGCCCTGCGAGCAGGGCGTCGTCCGGTGGGCCATGCGATTACTGGCCCGTGGTGCCGGTCGGCGGCGTGGTGGTGGTCGCCGGATCGGTGGTGGTGGTGCCGGTAGCGCCTTCGGTGGTGCCGGTCGTGCCGGTGGTGCCGGTAGCGCCGCTGGTGTCGCCGGCGGTGCCGGTTGCGCCGCTGGTGCCCATGTCGGTGGTGCCGGTGCCGGTGGTGCCGGTGCCGGTGGCGCCGGTGCCCACGTCACCCGTGGTGCCGGTGGCGCCCGAGGTGCTGCTTGGCATGGTCGCCGAGGTGTCGGCCGGGGTGGTGGTGGTGGCCGCGTCGTCGCGCTTGCAGGCGCCCAACAGGGAAGCCAGGACGGCGGCGGTCAGCAGGATTTTTGGTGCCTTGGTCATTGCATTCATTTTTAACTCCTCGTTTACGTCTATCTTTGTGCCGAAGTTTCCAGCTCATTGTGGTGAGGCGCTGGAAGATCAACGGCGCCAGTTAGTTCCGTCATCTGCAACAAATGAGCGGAACACTCAGGGAACCGACGCAATACGCGGCCCCGGTGCGTACTTCAATCCAACTGTGCCCATTAGACCGGAAGCCTGTCTGCCGGTTCGTTAGATACCGCACTCTTGCGAGACTCCGTAACATTTTTTACAGAGTTGCTCGCGCCGGGCGTCAAGCACCCAGCTGTTCGTCTCCCGGCACGGGCCGGATGTTCCTGTCATCGGCGCCACGCTTGATGGCGCCGGCGCGGCCGAGCTGCTCCAGCAGCGCGGGAACTTCCATAGAAATTTCTCGAGCCAAATATCCCAAGGTGCCCAGCCGTTGCGCCAGGCGGTCGCCGGCGCGTGCGTGCAATGCCACGCCCCAGCAGGCCGCCTGTTCCGGGGCGGCGCCGCGCGCCAGCAGGCCGGCGATGATGCCGGCCAGCACGTCGCCCGAGCCCGAGATGGCCAGGCCAATATTGCCCGCGCCTTCGTGTTGCCAGAGCGTGCCGTCGGGCGCCGCGATGACCGTGCGCGACCCCTTGAGCGCGATCACGGCATTCCAGTCGCGCGCCGCCTGCAGCGCGGGTGTGTCGGGCTGGCCGACGATGCATTCTTTCTCGAGGCCGGTCAGGTGCGCCATTTCGCCGCAGTGCGGGGTCATGATCACGGGCCGCTCGAAGCGCATCGGCTTGCCCTCGGGCCAATCGCGCGGCCTGTGCAGCATGACGTCCATGGCGCAGGCGTCGAGCACCAGGCCGACGCCGGCTTGCTCCAGGCGCGGCAGCAGCGCGTGCACCAGGCGTGCGGTGCACGAGGCGTCGCACATGCCGGGGCCGACCAGCACCGCGTCGACCTTGTCGGCCAGCGGGTCGAGGCTGTCCAGGGCGTCCAGCTGGAAACCGTCGGTCTCGTTTTCGGACAAGCCGATCACGCGCGCCTCGGGCATCGCCAGCGCCACCAGTTGGGCCACGCTGGCCCCGGTGGCGATGGTCAGCTTGCCGGCGCCGGCGCGCAGGGCCGCGGTGGCGGCCAGGATGATGGCGCCGGGCATTTCGCGCGATCCGCCCAGCACCAGGACGTGGCCGCGCAATTCCTTGTCGCCCTCGGCTTCGGGCTGGGGCAATGGCCATGCCGCCAGGCAGGCGGCGTCGACGTCGTGCACCGTTGTCGCTTTGATCGGGTCCATGTGTGGTCTCAAGCCTTGGGTGAAGTCGGCAAGTCCCTGGCGGCCGTGACCGGGGTGCCGCTGGCTTCCAGCGGCGCCACGAAGTTTGCCAGGCGTAGCGCCAGGTCGCCGCGCTTGCCTTTATCGGGGTCGAATTCATACGACGTGACCGAGCAGTTGGGCACGTCGCCGGCGTGGTCGATCTCCAGGATCTGTGCCTCGTTCAGGTGCTCGAACAGGTAGCGGAAGCAATTGACGGTGACCTGGTGGGCGACGATCAGCACCCGCTCGCCGCAGAAGTCGCGCTCGAGCGTGTCCATCACGCTGCGCAGGCGCAGGATGACGTCGCACCAGCTTTCGCCGCCGGGCGGGCGGAAATAGAACTTGCCGACGTGCCGGCGTTGCTCGTAGAGATCGGGGAAGTGGTGGGCGATGCCATGCGTGGTGAGACGGTCGAGCACGCCGAATTCCTTCTCGCGCAGGCGCTCGTCGGACAGCACGCACAGCAGCTCGTCGCGCTCCAGGCGCTGCATCAGGATGTTGGCGGTCTCGGCCGCGCGGACATAAGGCGAATGCAGCACCACGTTGGGACGCCGGTGCGGCGGCAGGGTGGCGAACCAGGCGCCCAGGGCCTCGGACTGGCGCTCGCCCAGGTCGGACAGCGGCACGTCGACGTCGCGATCGGCGATGTCGATGCGGTGCCCGGCGGCAGCTTCTGCCAGGTCACGCGCGACGTTGCCCGCGCTTTGTCCATGCCTGACCAGCCAAATTTCCTGTGGCCACTTTTGCTCCATCGCCGTCCGCCGAGAAGTTAACATGCAGGCATCATGACGGATTCGGCAGGGCGTCAGCGCACGATTGCGGACGCCGTCGGCGCTGGCGGAAGTGTGTTTACTAGCGCATCAGCCGGCGCATCAGACGGCTTGTTCCTCGCCGTCGAGGTTGACGTCGGCCTCGTTATTGAACACGCGCATGTCGGTCTGGCCCAGCACCCGGCTGGTGACGCTGCCGGCGGCGATCGAGCCGCTGACGTTCAGCGCCGTGCGGCCCATGTCGATCAAGGGCTCCACCGAGATCAGCAGGCCCGCCAGCGCCACCGGCAAGTCCATCGCCGACAGCACGATCAGGGCCGCGAAGGTGGCGCCGCCGCCGACCCCGGCCACGCCGATCGAGCCGAACGCGATGATCGCCAGCAGCGGCAGCAAGAAGCTGGCGGTGAACGGATCGATGCCGACCGTCGGCGCGATCATCACCGCCAGCATCGCCGGATAGATGCCGGCGCAGCCGTTCTGCCCGATGGTGGCGCCGAACGAGGCGGCGAAATTGGCGGTGCCTTCCGGCGTGCCCAGGCGCGCGGTCTGGGTCGCCACGCTCATCGGGATCGAGCCGGCGCTGGTGCGCGAGGTAAAGGCGAACACCAGCACCGGGAAGATCTTCTTCACGTAGCGCAGCGGATTGAGCCCGACGCCGGCCACCATCGCCAGGTGCACGCAGAACATCAGCGCCAGCGCCGCATACGAGGCGACCACGAAATTGAGCAGGCCCAGGATGTCCTGCAGGCTGGAACCGGCCACCATCTTGGCCATCAGCGCGAACACGCCGAACGGCGTCAGGCGCAGCACCAGCGTCACCATCCGCATCACGATCACGTGGGCCACGTGCACGAAGCCGCTGAAGGATTGGAATACTTCCGGCTTCTTGCCGGCGATGCCGACGGCCGAGACGCCGATGAAGATCGCGAACACCACCACCGCGATGGTCGAGGTCTTGCGCGCGCCGGTCATGTCGAGGAAGGGATTGGCCGGGATGAAGGACAGCAGCAGCGACGGCAGCGACAGTTGCTGCGCGGTCGCCAGGTTGCCCTGCAGGTATTCACCGCGCGCGACTTCGGCGCTCGACGCGGTCAGGCCGACGGCCGACAGGCCGAACAGCTTGGCCATCGCGATGCCGATGATGGCCGCGACCACGGTCGTGACGAGCAGGATGCCGATGGTGAGGGTGCTGATCTTGCCGAGCGAGGCGGCGTCGCGCAGCTTGAGGATGGCCTGCACGATCGAGACCATGATCAAGGGGATCACGATCATCTGCAACAGCTTGACGTAGCCGCTGCCGATCACATCCAGCCAGGCATTGGTGGCCACGATGTCGCTCGCCCCGGCGCCATATACGGCCTGCAGGCCGGCGCCGAACGCGACGCCCAGGCCAAGGCCGGCGAAAACGCGCTTGGTGAACGATGCATGGCGGGCCTGCATGCCATACAGGAGTGCGCACACGGCCAGGGCGAGTGCCAGGTTCAGGAGGACGGGGAAAGTCATAGAGCTCGGTTGAAGCAGGGAATCGCGCCATTTTATCGGCAAAGTTGCCTTGCCGTAGTGTTAATGTCGCATTTGCCTATGCGTTTAGCGCATGGCGACGGAGCAATACCATGCGCTTCGCCGGCTGCGTGCGCGCTTGTTGCTGCATGACGACGGACGATAAGTCGTAACGCAAGGAAATGTTCAATGCTTCCCAACCGGTGAGCAATGTTTCTATAATCCAATGGATATCATATTTTTCCATCCATGGGCTCCAGGCCAGCGAATCATGTTCAAACATCTCAGCATCAAGTCGCGTCTCATCTTCGTCATCGTCTTCCTGGCCGTCGAACTCATCGCCGGCGCGGTCATCGGCATCTACAACCTCGGCGTCGCAAACGCCGAACTCAAGCAGATGTACGACCACCGCCTCGTGGGGCTGAGCCAGGTGGGCCAGGTCACCCAGCTGATCACCGCCAACCAGCTCGCCGTCGCCAAGGCGGTTACCCTGGAAGATGGCGGCGCGCGCAATACCGCGCTCGAGTCGGTCGACGCGAATATCGGGGTGATCAACAAGATCCTGGAGAGCTACCGCCAGATGCCGATGACTGCCGGCGAGCAGGCCATGTACGAGCAATTTACCGCCGCGCGCAAGGTATTCGTCGAGCAGGGTATCCGCCCGGCCATGGCCGCGATTCGTGCCGGCGACACCGCCGGCGCCGTGGCCCAGCTCAACGGCGAGATGACCCGGCTGTACCTGCCGGTGGCCGATCTCGGCGCCAGGCTGGTCAAGGAACAGCAGAATGCGGCGCTGGAGGAATATGAGGCTTCGCAGGCGACCTACGAGTTCGTGCGCGCGGTCTGCCTGGTCGGCCTGGCGTTCGGCCTGATCATGGCCGCCTTCGTCGGCTGGATGCTGGTGCGCGCCATCGTGCGTCCGCTGGAGCAGGCGATCGCGATCGCCGGCGCCGTGGCCCAGGGCGACCTGACCCAGACCATCGAAGTGACCTCGAAAGACGAGACCGGCCGCCTGCTGCAGGCGCTGAAGGACATGAACGATTCGCTGGTGACCATCGTGAGCCAGGTCCGTGCCGGCACCGACAACATCGCCACTGCTTCGGGCCAGATCGCGGCCGGCAACCTGGACCTGTCCTCGCGCACCGAGCAGCAGGCCGGTTCGCTGGAAGAAACCGCCTCGTCGATGGAAGAACTGACCTCGACCGTGAAACAGAACGCCGACAACGCGCGCCAGGCCAACGCCCTGGCCACGTCGGCCTCGGAAGTGGCGGGCAAGGGCGGCGCGGTGGTCGAGCAGGTGGTGCAGACCATGGGCGCGATCAACGCCTCGTCGACCCGCATCGTGGACATCATCGCCGTCATCGACGGCATCGCCTTCCAGACCAATATCCTTGCCCTGAACGCGGCAGTCGAAGCGGCGCGCGCCGGCGAGCAGGGCCGTGGCTTCGCGGTCGTGGCGGGCGAGGTGCGCAGCCTGGCCCAGCGCAGCGCGGCGGCGGCCAAGGAAATCAAGCTCTTGATCGACGACTCGGTCGACAAGGTGCACCACGGCTCCAAGCTGGTCGAGCGCGCCGGCGCCACGATGCAGGAAATCGTGCAGAGCGTGAACCGCGTGACCGACATCATGGCCGAGATCACCGCCGCCAGCCAGGAGCAGACCGCCGGCATCGAACAGATCAACGGCGCCGTGGCCCAGATGGACCAGGTGACCACGCAGAACGCGGCGCTGGTGGAAGAAGCGTCGGCGGCGGCGGCCTCGCTGCAGGAAGAGGCGACCGCGCTGGCGCAGACCGTGGGCGCGTTCAAGCTCGATCAGGCGGGCGCCAGCCGCGCCAGTGCGGCGGCGCCGCGCGTGATCACGACCTTGCCGGCGGTGATGGCGAAGGCGCCGCTGAGGGCGCCGGTGAAGGCGGCGGCACAACCGGCCGCTGCATCCAAGCCGGCCAAGGCCACGCCAGTCGAGCCCAAGGCGCAAGCGGCCGCAAAGCCGAAGAAAGCCGAAACCGCGGACGTCGGCGACGGTTGGGAAGAGTTCTGACGCCGGCCTGACGCCTGTGCAAGGAAGAAGCCAACCCGAGGGTTGGCTTTTTTCGTCTCCAGCGCCCTATGCGCGCAGCTTGCGCAGGCCGACAACCGGGCCGACAACCGGGTCATACCCGGCAAGGCTTACTCGAAGGCGATCACCAGCGCGGTCAGGCCGATGCAGGCTGCGGCGATGACGCCGATGCGGGTGCGCAGGCGTCGGCCGCTGGAGACGATGTCCTTGGCGATGCCGCGGCGCGGCGCGCGAGGGTTGCTGCGGTCGACCGCGGTTGCGGCATGGATCGAAGAATGGTGGCGTGCGGTGTGTTCCGTGTTCATGGTTGACTCCAGGGCCGTCTCGAATGAAGACTGGCAAGTAAATGATGAATGGCCGGCATGAGCCGGGCGTAATACGAAGATGGTTTGCCGTTCAGGCGCGCGGGGCGCGCTGGGCAGGATGAAGGGCTGTCTGGCAACTGGGCCGCACCGCCACGTCGTTGGGAGAACGCAGGCAGGAGTAGAGCGGACAGTGAATGCGTGACATGCGGATGCCAGTACAAAGCGTCGAATCAAAGCGTCGAATTCGGAAATCCGGGACGAGGCCAGGACCTTCAAACCTGGGTGCGTTCTGGACGTTATTTATTTTACATGTGTGCGACGTAGAGGCAAGGGGTCGCACGATTGAAACAAGTGATGTTTTTCTACGGCAACAATCCATCCTAGCACGACGCGGACGGTAGTAGAAGAGCGTTTTTGCAACTTTTTAGAGCTAACGCAACAGCCCGCCCAAAATGATGCGCTGCGCAATCGCAGTGCGCCGTTTACGCCTTCGCACGGTGCGCCGGCGGTGCGTGGTGAGGGCGCTTCCTTCTGCATGCTCCCTGGCATGAAGATTGCGTAATCATCATCAGCGCAACGGAGCGCTGCGTGTGCCGCCAACGAAGGCAGCACCCACAAGACAACGACGTCTACCGGACCATGAATGCGTTCATGTCGGGTATGCGTCGTTTTTTTTGCCTGACCATATTGGGATTGCGATGAAAAATCAGAAGCTTGAAGCGAAGAGCGTAGCGACGGCAGCCGTCGGCGAAGTCGATGTCACCCGCCGTAAGGTCATACATGGCGCAGGTCTGGTAGCGGGAGGAAGCTTGATGGGGCTGGCAACTGGCGGCGTGTGGGCGGCGGGTTCGGACAAGCCGGAAAAGACCGAGATCAAGATCGGATTCATTCCACTGACCGATTGCGCATCGGTGGTCATGGCGTCGACGCTGGGCCTCGACAAGAAATATGGCGTCAAGTTCGTGCTGAGCAAGGAAGCCTCGTGGGCAGGCGTGCGCGACAAGCTGGCCAACGGCGACCTGGACGCGGCCCACGTGCTGTATGGCTTGCTGTACGGTGTCCAGATGGGTATCGGGGGCCAGCGCAAGGACATGGCGGTGCTGATGGGCCTGAACAACAATGGCCAGGCGATCACGCTGTCCAAGCAATTGGCGAACAAGGGTGCGGTCGACGGCCAGTCGCTGGCCAGGCTGATGCGCACCGAGAAACGCGCATACACCTTCGCCCAGACCTTCCCGACCGGCACCCACGCGATGTGGCTGTACTACTGGCTGGCGGCCAACGGCATCAATCCGATGAAGGAAGCCAAGGTGATCACGGTGCCGCCGCCGCAGATGGTGGCCAATATGCGGGTGGGGAACATGGACGGCTTCTGCGTCGGCGAACCCTGGGGCCAGCGCGCCATCATGGACGGCATCGGCATCACCGCCACCACGACCCAGGACATCTGGCGCGACCATCCGGAAAAGGTGCTGGGTTCGACGCTGGAGTTCGCGAAGAAGCACCCCAACACCTGCCGCGCCATGATGGCCGCCATCATCGAGGCCAGCCGCTGGATCGACGCCTCGATGGCCAACAAGAACAAGATGGCCGAGGTCATCGCCGCCAAATCGTACGTCAACACCAGCAAGGACGCGATCGACCAGCGCATCATGGGCCGCTACCAGAACGGCCTCGGCAAGACCTGGGACGACCCGAACTACATGAAGTTCTACAACGACGGCGCGGTCAACTTCCCGTATCTGTCGGACGGCATGTGGTTCATGACCCAGCATCGCCGCTGGGGCCTGCTCAAGCAGGACCCCGATTACCTGGCGGTGGCCAGCGCGGTCAACCAGATCGCGCTGTACAAGGACGCGGCGACGCTGGCCAAAGCGCCGCTGCCTTCCAGCCCGATGCGCAGTTCGAAGCTGATGGACGGCAGCGTCTGGGACGGCAAGGACCCGAAAGCCTACGCCGCATCGTTCAAGGTCAGGGTCTGATTTTCATCTTGTCTGTATAGGGGAATGCCATGAACGCCATCTTGAAATCCGAACGCCATGCGCCGCCCGCCGGTGGCGCGGCCGTGGTCACGTTGCCGCTCGCCGCCGATGCGCCTGTCGCGAGTGTCACGCCTCCTGCGCGCAAACCGGCGCCCGTCGTGCGCGGCGCGCAGTCGTTCGCCAGGGCGGTGCAAGCCATCCTGCCGCCGCTGGTGGGCATCGCCTTCGTCGTGCTGGTGTGGCAGCTCATCGCCACCCGCAACGAGACCTTCCCGTCGCCGCTGGCGACCTTCGAGGAGGCGCTGAAGCTGTTTGCCGATCCGTTCTACCACAACAGCCCGAACGACCAGGGCATCGGCTGGAACGTGCTGGCCTCGCTCCAGCGCGTGGCCGTGGGCTTTGGACTGGCGGCGGCGGTCGGCATCCCGCTGGGCTTCGTGATCGGCCGGGTGAAGTTCGTGTCGGGCATGTTCGGCCCGATCATCAGCCTGCTCAAGCCCGTGTCGCCGCTGGCCTGGCTGCCGATCGGCCTGCTGGTGTTCAAGTCGGCCGACCCGGCGGCGATCTGGTCGATCTTCATCTGTTCGATCTGGCCGATGATCATCAATACGGCGGTGGGCGTGCAGCGCGTGCCGCAGGACTACATGAACGTGGCGCGCGTGCTGAACCTGTCGGAATGGAAGATCCTGACCAAGATCCTGCTGCCGTCGGCGCTGCCCTACATCCTGACCGGCGTGCGGCTTGCCATCGGCACCGCGTGGCTGGTGATCGTGGCGGCCGAGATGCTGACCGGCGGCGTGGGCATCGGCTTCTGGGTGTGGGACGAGTGGAACAACCTGAATGTGGCGAACATCATCATCGCCATCGTCGTCATCGGCGTCGTGGGGCTGCTGCTGGAGCAGGCGCTGGTGGCGCTGGCGCGGGCGCTGACGCACGAACAAGTGGCTAACTGAGAGGAGCGCGATCATGGATGACCTTCAAACCAGATTCATCGACATCTCCGGCGTGGAGATGGCGTTTCATACGAAAAAGGGCGTGTTCCAGGCGCTGCAGGGCATCGACCTGACCGTGCGCAAGGGTGATTTCATCACGCTGATCGGCCACTCGGGCTGCGGCAAGTCGACCTTGCTGAACCTGATCGCCGGCCTGCTCAAGCCGACGGCGGGCGTGCTGCTATGCGCCAATCGTGAGATCGCCGGGCCCTCGCCGGAAAGGGCGGTGGTGTTCCAGAATCATTCGCTGCTGCCGTGGCTGACCTGTTACGAGAACATCCACCTGGGAGTCGAGCGGGTGTTCGGCGGCGCCGAAACGCGGACCCAGCTGCGCGAACGCACGCTCGCTGCGCTGGCGCTGGTGGGGCTGTCGAGCGCGGAGGGCAAACGTCCGCATGAAATTTCGGGCGGCATGAAGCAGCGCGTCGGCATCGCGCGGGCGCTGGCGATGGAGCCGAAGGTGCTGCTGATGGATGAACCGTTCGGCGCGCTCGATGCGCTGACGCGGGCGCATTTGCAGGACGAGCTGCTCAAGATCGTGGCGGCGACCAGATCCACCGTGGTGATGGTGACGCACGACGTCGATGAGGCGGTGTTGCTGTCGGATCGGATCGTCATGCTGACCAACGGGCCGGCGGCGACCATCGGCGAGATCGTCGAGGTGGGATTGGCGCGGCCGCGCGACCGGGTGGCGCTGGCGCAGGATGCCCGGTATACCGAGCATCGCAAGGCGGTGCTGGAGTTCTTGTATCGGAAGCAGGCGCATCCGGCGGCGGAGGCGGCATAGTGCTAGGCATCTAGAGCGACCGGATGCATGCCACGAGAGGATGTCGGGAAACCTTACAAGGGTCGCCAATCAGCGGATAAGCCGTAGCTAACACCTTGATTTATACGGGGATCTAGGTGTGGTATAGCAATTGCTTGAACGGTTTTTTCCCGACAACCTCACCTATACAAAGTCATGATCAAAAAATGCCTGGCATTTGCTGTGACCTTACTGACCTCGCTGAACGCTTCAGCTTCGTACACCAAGTACGAATTTACTGGAGGCTTGCTCGACGGATATTTCGTACAGAGGGATGACAATCAGGCGATCGCGCATTTCAGCTTCAACATGACAACGTTGATGACAGCGTACCTCGATCCGAACTATGACTCCGGCCCGCCAATGACATTACTTTCAAGGCATCAGTTTTACCCGTTCTTCAACGACGGCGCGAAACTGTTGACTGCCGCTTCAACCTACTTCGGGCCGGGCGGTCCAACGAATTTTACGATTCATGATGATTTTGGCGGCGATCAGGTAACCGATTTCAGCATCCGATTCACGCAAGCTTCCGAAGGCACCTTCATCTATACCTTTGATTACTCGCGATGGATGTACCTAACCGCCGGATACGCTGTCGGATCAGGAAGCTATAGTGGCGCGGTAATGGAAGTGCCTATGCCTGAGTACATGTCAAACGAGCTCGATAACGATGGTGGATACTATCCTGGTGTGCCGATAATTGTACCGGAGCTCATTGGATCCCCAGTTGAAGTCGCAGAGCCCGCCAGTGTTGCCTTGATCTCAATGGGGGCACTCTGCGTGGCAGGGCTTGCGCGTCGGCGCAGGTCGTTGCTGTCGCAGTGATTGCCAAACTGAACTACGGCTGCATCTGGAGAAAGCGAATTAACCTGCTTTCTTCTTCTGCATCTGACGCTGCTGCTGCTTGCGCGGCGTCTGGTTGCGGTTCTGCTTGGCCTCGTACTGCGTGACTGCTTCACGCTGGGCCTGGGCCTGGGCAACGGTGCGCGGTTCTTCGTCGTCGTCGCGCGAACGAAGTAATCGGCGACCTGCCCATCGACCACCAGCCCGATCGTGGCGTCGCCGCGCCGGTTGTGGAGTTTGGATGACAGCGCGCCTGCTTCTTTGCATTGACCAAAACCGGTCATTTCCTCGCGGATTTCCTGGAAACGGCTGCCACACAAACCGGCAGTCAATGCTGTAGCCTCGCGCTAACTCAAGCTATTCACACGCGGGCTGATTGAACCGCTGCTTCCTGGGAACTTTCAAATATTGGGTCTCGCAAACCGGCGGCCGGGGAAAACGGCGCCAGCCGGGCATTGCCGGCAAGCTTATGAAGCGAATTCTTCCGTCGGGAACGTCATTCTGGAAGGACCTCACATGGCTAAGTATCTGGTTGAAGCGAGCTACCTCAGCGAAGGGATCAATGGCCTGTTGAAGGAAGGCGGCACGCGGCGGCGCGAGGCTGTCGATCAATTATTCAACTCGCTAGGCAGGAAGGTCGAAGCTTTTTATTTCGTGTTCGGCGACCGGGATGTCGTCATCATCGGCGAGCTTCCCGACAACGCCACCGCCGCGGTGCTGGCGCTCAGGGTCGATGCCTCCGGCACCACCACGTGCAAGACGACGGTGCTGCTGACGCCCAAGGAAATCGATGCAGCCATGACCAAGACCGTACCTATTGTCAACCGGGCTATGACATGGCCCCCGAGGTCGCCAAGTGGGAAGGCGAGGGCGGGCATCTTGCGTCAGGTGCGCGAGGTGGAAATGAATGAGCGGGGATATTGCAGAAACAAAACGCCAAGCTGTGCCTGGCGTTTTTTCGAATCTTTACCGAATTCTTTGGTAGGGAAGCGCTGAACAAATAGGTTGCACGGCCGTTCCAACGTGACAAACCCGGCGCCAGACCGAACGGTGGTCGAGATCAGTTATTTTTCGCGCTCC
>NZ_JBWBRF010000031.1:0-29274 GCF_056279385.1 Massilia sp. UYP34
GAGCTGATCGAGAACCAACGTGCGATCGCGGCCAAGCTGGACGGCGCGACAGGCGCAAAGGCGCTGCGCAAATGAAGTGGGCCGAGGGTTGCGCCTCGGCCCACATGACCAAAATTTTCACAACCGCTAAGGAGTTTCAAAAATGGCCGGAAGCGAGTTTAACAGAGTCGGAAAGGTTGCCCCATGAGTGAAGGACTACGCGGCGCCGCACAGGGCGCCGGCATTATCAGAAGCGGCTTGTCTGCCGCATGGCTCGGGCCGAGGGAGATCTACGCCTTCTTCGCGCACGGCACGCGCTACCACTTCATGCGTTACCCGGTAATCCTGGTGGCCGTGGTGCAGCTCTATCACGTGCTAAAGGCCGTGCTCACGCAAGGCGTGATTGCCGGCGTGCTGGGCCTCGTCATCATGGCGATTTCGGTCGGCCTCGGAACCCTGATCGCCAACCTGGTTGAAAAGCTGGGGTGGTGGTTCGCGTGGTATCCGGGCTTGGGCTACCGGCTCAAGGACGGGACGTTCCGCCCGATCGGCGCGTCTGCGGCCAGCTCGGCGCCGGCCAGCTTCGCGGGCTTGGGCGGTGCTGCCAAAGCCGATGAAACATTGATCCGTGGCGCCGCCGTGGTCGACGGCCCAGCGCTGGCCGCGCAGCTCAAGCGCGGTGTCAATCCTGACGATCTCGAACGGCTGATCGAGTTCGGCGGCGTGCCGGTGCCATTCGGCGCCGAACCGCAACACTTCCTGATCGAAGGTGCGACAGGCTCCGGCAAGTCGCAGGCGATCAACGGCATGTTGCGCGTGGTCCGCAAACGCCGGCAAGCGGCCATCATTGCCGATCCGGGCGCCGGCTATTTCGCCCGGTTCGGCCAAGCCGGCGAAACCATCCTCAACCCGCTAGACGGGCGCACCGCTGGATGGTCGGCCTACGCCGAGATCCGCGAGGAATACGATTGCCAGATGATCGCGAAGGCCGCTATCCCCGATGCGGCCGGCGAGGCGGGCGAGTGGAATTTCTACGCACAGACGATGCTTGCCGCCGCGCTGAAATCGCAATGGCAGGCCGGCGACTATTCGACGCGCAAGCTGCTGCACTTGATGAACTCGGCCACGATCAAAGAGCTTGAGCCGATCCTTGTCGGCACGGCTGCATATCCGATGATCCAGAAGGGCGGCGAGAAGGCGCTTGCGAGCATCCGCATGATCGCATCGGTGTACTTGGCGGCGTGGGAATACCTGCCGGATTACGGTACGTTCTCCGTGCGCGATTGGGTCCGTAACTCCGACAGCAATCCGGCCTGGCTGTATCTGACCTACAGGGACGATCAAATGGCCCTGCTGCGGAACCTTATCGCGTGCTGGCTTGAACTGGCGATCGTGGAAGGCCTTACGCTGTCCGAGAATGCAAGCCGGCGCCTCTGGTACATCATGGACGAACTCGATTCGCTGGGTAAGGTGTCTAGCCTGCGCGCCGGCCTGACCAAGCTGCGCAAGTATGGCGGCGTATGCGTCTCGGGGCTGCAAACGATCGCCCAGCTCAGGACCACATACGGCAAGGACGAAGCGCAAACGCTCCTGTCGAGCATGAGCAATAAGCTCGTGCTGCGCGCTGGCGACAACGAGACCGGCAAGTATTTCGAGAACGAGTTGGGCGAACAGGAAGTGAAACGCGCCGAGGTCTCGAACAGCACAAGCACGCGCCTGGGCGAACTGCCCAACACCAGCGAGAACACCAGCGAGCGCCGCTCGCAACAAATGGCCGTCCTCGCATCGGAAGTGCAGGGCCTGCCGGATCTGCACGGCTTCCTCAAGTTGATCGGCCTGCCGATCGCGCGCGTGGTCTTGCAATACGTCGGCAT
Organism: Massilia sp. UYP34; assembly: GCF_056279385.1. NCBI lineage: Bacteria > Pseudomonadati > Pseudomonadota > Betaproteobacteria > Burkholderiales > Oxalobacteraceae > Massilia > Massilia sp. UYP34. Next base: position 1,854 of record NZ_JBWBRF010000031.1, read on the forward strand.
GCCTGAACTGAATACGCCTTACATGGGCAAGAAAAAGGAAGTGAGCACGGTATGAAGATCGATACAGCAGCAGCAGGAAAAACCGCCGCTGTCATTGCCGGTATTTGGGCGATGATCCTCGTCGGTGATCTGTCGAGGCCCAGCAGCCCGCAACCAGTATCAACGTCGGAAGGGATCGCACACATGGTCCGTGGAGTGTTCGGCCTGAATGGTGACGCGCCCACAACGAACAGCGGCGGCAGTATTGCCGATGCTGGCCTGACGGCGGCCGACGCAGGGGGCGTTGTCCTGGTGGCGAGCGTGAAGCCGGGAAGCATCGCGGAACAATCCGGCTTCAAGGTGGGCGATCAGATCGGCGCCGTCAATCGGAACGTCGTCCACAATGCCGGCGAAGTGGCAACCCGGTATGAAGGGCAGGGCAGTACCTTCAACGTGAAGCGTAACGGCATTTCGGTCTATCCGAATATCGAAATGGGCAAAGTCCGTCCGATGGAAAACTTGATTGCCAGCGCGCCGGCCGCGCCGGGTGTCGGCCTCGATGTGATGGACATGGTAGGCATGTACCCGGCCGGCATCCATGCGCCCATGACGATGAATCCGGTGCCTGATGGCCTCGCTGCCGGCGCCGGCATCAAGGCCGAGCAATGGGTAACGGCTGTGAACGGCAAGCCGATCAAGACAGCGGCCGAGTATCGCCAGCTCGCGGTCGGCGATGGGCCGCTGACGTTGACGGTGGTGGACGTGAGCACGAATCCGCGCACGACCAAGGAAGTTAAAATCCGCTGATACGTTACGTTATCTTTGATACGTTACGTTATGAAAAAACGCCCCGAAAGGGGCGTTTTGCATTGAGGTTTCCGACGTCGGAAAAGGCGTCAGAACTTGAACGATCCGCCCGCGCGCCACGCTACCGGCCCGCCATTTGGAGACGCGGCCACGCCGCCCGAAATGACCATGTTGCGCCTGGTGACGTGGTGGACGCCGACCGCAACCGCGCTTTCTCCGCCATACCCGCCCATGCCGACCGTCACGGCAGACTCACCCGGCCCGATCGCGGCCGGCGCCTGCTGCATGGCGAGCGATGCGGCGATGCCGCGATAGGCCGCACGCTCCACGGCGCTGATTCGACCATCGAGCGCCGAGATCCTGCTACCGAGCTGGCCCACGCGCGCATCGGTGTAGGCGTTCGCCTCCTGCAACGTCCGGACCGCCGTCGCGTCGGTGTACTGCATGGCCTTGTCCACGCCGGCCAGCGCCGTATCGGCCGTGGCCTGTGCCGTGGTCACGGCGGCGGCGACGGTCGAAACACGTTCGTTGACGGCGTTGGTCTTGGTGGTGGCATCGGTGGCCGCTGCCTTGAGCGTGTCGGCTGCGCGCGAGTCGATATGCGCATTCACCTGGGCATAGTCCACGACGCCATCTTTGCCGTCGACGCCATCACGGCCAGCCGCGCCGGCTGCGCCGGCCACGCCCTGAACCCCTTGGATACCTTGGATGCCTTGGGCGCCTTGCGGGCCGGGAGTGCCGGCGCCGACGGCCGCGATCGCGGCGCTGAGCTGGCCGACCGTGGCCGCGTCGGAACTCGCCACACCGTCAGCGACGTTGACGATCCGGCGCGTGAGGCTGGTAGCTGCGTTGCCGACCGAAACCGTATTCGCGGCCGTAGCCATGGAATTGGTGCCAAGGGCCACGCTGTTGCCGCCTTGTGCGTTGGCTAAATAGGGGCGAATAGGGAAAACGGAAAAAATCGGGCGCTAAGGCGATTTGGCCGACCATATCGCCCGCAAACCATTCCGCGCGGCCGACTTGCAAACGCCCTGAGTCCATGCTGTATAGTCGTCATTTATGACCGGGGGCGGTCTTTGCTTGGAAAGATAAAAGATGTCGAACGCGCAGCTGATGGCAGTAGTCGAGGTAGACAAAGAAGATCGGATAATTTGTCAGCGCGACGGCTGTGGCCACAGCGTGTACAAACGCATCCACATCGTGCGGGAGAACGGGCGCTTCACCGTTCTCGGCTCCGAGTGCTTCAAGCTCCTATACGGCTCCGATGACACCGGGGCGGTGCCCCTTTATGGATCAAGCGCTGGCCAGCTTCTTACCGACGCCGAGCGTCAGGTGCTAATCGATAATACTGACCGCTTCATTGCAATGCTTGAAGCGCAGCGGCTTCAACTGGAACATGCCCGAGCCCTGGATTTACGCGCTAGACAAGAAGAACAGCGCGAGCGCGAGGAAGCTGCCCGAATTATCAGAGGCGCGTCGGATGCGCTGCGTGACGAAGAACGCAATGCTCAGTCGCTTGCCCTGGAAAACTGCCGCCGGCAATACCCAGGGCTCAATCTGGCCACACCAGGCTGGCAGGGCTTGGTTTATTTAGAGAAGCTAAGAATCTTGCGTGAGGGTCGTGGGAATCGATTCACGCAGCCGCGAACTGAATCCTCCCTCTTCTAGATTATTTCCTACTCTTGGGGCTTACGCAGCTCCCTGAACCCGCCTTCGGCTATACGCTGCTGGCGCCACACATAGTCCCCGGTCAGGTTGATGTGCTCCCAGCCCAGCGGCGACAAAAATTGCAGCATGCCGTCGTCGGGCAACTTGCCTTTCTCACGCAAGGCCTGCGTCGCCCGCTCCAGGTAGACCGTATTCCACAGTACGATTGCGGCCGTCACCAAATTGAGGCCGCTGGCGCGGTACCGCTGCAGCTCGAACGACCTGTCGCGGATCTCGCCCAGCCGGTGGATGAATACCGCCCTGGCCAGCGCATTGCGCGCCTCCCCCTTGTTCAATCCGGCGTGCACGCGCCGGCGCAGCTCGACGTTCTGAAGCCAGTCCAGGATAAACAGCGTGCGCTCGATCCGCCCCAGCTCGCGCAGCGCGATCGCCAGGCCGTTCTGGCGCGGGTAGCTGCCTAGCTTGCGCAGCATGAGCGACGCGGTGACGGTGCCGTGCTTGATCGAGGCGGCCAATCGCAGCACGTCGTCCCAGTGTGCGCGCAGGTGCTTGATGTTCAAGCTGCCGCCGATCATCGAGCGCAAGGCCGGGTGATCGCCCACCTTGCCCGGCACGTACAGCTTGGTGTCGCCCAGATCGCGGATGCGCGGCGCGAAGCGGAAACCCAGCAGGTGCATCAGCGCGAACACGTGGTCGGTGAAGCCGGCGGTGTCGGTGTAGTGCTCCTCGATGCGAAGGTCCGATTCGTGGTACAGCAGGCCGTCGAGCACATAGGTCGAGTCGCGCACGCCGACGTTGACCACCTTGGTGCTGAACGGCGCGTACTGGTCGGAAATATGGGTGTAGAACAGCTTGCCGGGCTCGGCGCCGTACTTGGGGTTGATGTGGCCCGTGCTCTCGGCCCGGCCGCCCGCGCGGAAGCGCTGGCCGTCCGACGACGACGTTGTGCCGTCGCCCCAGTGCGCAGCGAAGGTGTGCTTGAACTGGGCGTTGATCAGTTCAGCCAGGCCGGCCGAATAGGTTTCGTCCCGGATGTGCCAGGCCTGCAACCAGGACAGTTTCGCGTAAGTGGCGCCGGGACTCGATTCCGCCATCTTGGTCAGGCCGAGGTTGATGGCGTCGGCCAGGATCGCGGACATGAGGAACGTCCGGTCCTTGGCCTGCTCCCCGCTCTTGAGATGGACAAAGTGGCGCGTGAAACCGGTCCAGTCGTCCACGTCCATCAGCAGTTCGGTGATCTTGATCCGAGGAAGCATGCCGCTGGCGAAGTCAATCAGCGCCTGGGCCTCGTCCGGCACCACCGCGTCCTGTGGGCTGATCCTCAGTCCTGTCTCAGTAATGATCGCATCGGGCAGTTCGTTCGTCAGCGCGAGCCGGTTGACGGTGACCAGCTGCTGTTCGAGCAAGAGCAAGCGGTCGTGCAGGTACTGGTCGCAGTCCTGGTTGACCGCGATCGGCAGCTCGCGCGCTGATTTCATCGCCCCGAACTTTTCCGTGGGTAGCAGGTATTCCTCGAAGTCGCGGAACTGGCGCGAACCCTGCACCCAGATGTCCCCCGACCGCAGCGAATTCTTCAGCTCCGACAAGACGCAAATCTCGTAGAAACGGCGGTCAAGACCTTCGTCGGTGATGACCAGCGGCTTCCACCGCGCCTTCACGAATGCGATCGGCGCGTCGTCCGGCACCTTGCGCGTCCCGGTCATGTTCATCTCGCGCAGGACGTCGATCGCGTCCAGAACCGCTTGCGCCGCCGGCGCAGCTTTAAGCCGAAGCACGTCCAGAAACTCGGGCGAATAGCGCCGCAGGGTGCTGTACTGCTCGCCCACCAGGTGCAGGTGGTCGAACGTTTCGGGCTGGGCCAGTTCTGCCGCCTCGGTCACGCTTTGAGTGAAGTCTGTCCACGGCAGCACGGCCTCGATCGCGGCATACGGGTCCCTGCCGGATTCCTTGGCCTCGACCAGCGCGCGCCCGATTCGGCTGTACAGGCGCACCTTGTCGTTTATGGCCTTGCCCTGCTTCTGGAAGTCCTGCTGATGCTTGTTCTTGGCTGCGCTGAACAGCTTGATCATAATGCGGTCATGTAGATCGACCAGTTCGTCCGTCACGGTGGCCATGCCCTCGATGGCCAGCGCCGCCAGCGTGGCATAGCGCCGCTCGTCCTCGAACTTGGTCAGGTCGCGCGGCGTCATCTGCGCGCCCTCGCGGGCCATCTTCAGCAGCCGGTTCTGGTGGATCTGGTGGCCAAGCCCTTCCGGCAGGGCCAGCGACTGGAACACCTTGAGCCGTTCGATGTGTTCGCGCATGTAGCGGGAATTGGGTTTGAGCGGCGACTGGCGCAGCCATACCAGCCAGGTAATGCTCATGTCGGGCGCCACATTGAGCAGGTTGTCCAGGGAGCGCCTGTGGTGACGTTCCAACGGCTCAATCAGCGTGCGATAAATTCGCCGGTTCGCCCTCGTCACAGCCTCGGCGCAGGCCCGTTCGATGACGGTCAGCGTCGGCAGGATGATGCGCTTCTGGCGCAGTGTTTCGAGGGAATGCGCGGCGAGGATCATTGCCTTGTCGGTCTGCATGGCGAGGTCGGCCAGGCAGTGCACCAGCTTGCGGAAATCCGGCAAGCCGAACACGGACAGCCCCAGGTAGGCGCGTAACTCATGCAGGTGCTCGTTGCGCGTTTTTTCGCGCTCGCCATATTCCGGCCAGGCGCCGGCGTCGCTGCGCACCTGCTTGGCAATCCAATGGATCACCGGATCTGGCAGCCTAGTGTCGCTGGCCAGCGCCTGGCCAGGGTAGCGCAGCAAGCACATCTGAACCGCGAAGCCGAGGCGATTGGCGGCGCCCCGGCGCTGCCGGATCAACGCCAGGTCGGCATCCGTGAAACTGTATTGCTGGATTAGGTCATCCTGACTTTCTGGCAACACCAGCAGGCTGTCGCGTTCGGTATCAGAGAGGAGTGAGCGGCGCGGCATTCGATCGGACCCTTCGAGGATAAGCCGGGATAAAGCCAGTAATGGGACGAAGCGAAAAAGTAATTAAGGAACGTACTTTTCTTACTTTCTAACTAAGAAGCTTCTTTGTGCTATGCCAAGACAAAACCAGAACGGCACGACGAAGGTCAGCTCCAGCAGACTCAGGCATTCCCCCTAGAACACCAGCCACCCGACCAGTCCAGCCGCGAGGATCACGACGACTACGTTGAGTTTGTTCTTCCAAGCATAAAGGAATGCCAAGGCCGCGGCGAAGATCGATATACCCGCCGTCAACGACGGCACACGCTCGGCGGTGACATGCGCCAGGTCGACGGTGGTGGCGCCAATCAGGCCGACGACCCCGGCCGCGACACCATCCAAAAAGGCGTGCAGCTGCTTGTTCTCCACAACCGCCTCCAGCCGGTCATAGAAGATCAGCGAGAACGCAAAGGCCGGCAGAAAGACACCGACCGTCATGGCCATCGCTCCAACCGGACCGCCCGCCACATAGCCGACGAACGTTGCGAAGATGATGAGCGGCGCCGGTAATACACCGGAAAGCGCCAGCCCATCCAGGAACTGCCCATCCGTCATCCACCCGCGCCCGACAGCGTCGTTGCGAACGAACGGAATCGCGGTATAGGCGCCGCCGAATGTGAGTAAGCCGGCTTTTAGTCCAGCCACGAAAATGAGGAGCACGGAGGCTTGGCCTTGAATGACCGTTTCCACAAGCTTCGCGGTGGGCGCGGCCGACATAGCAACGGCCGTAGCCAACGCCATCGCCCCAAGTGTCACCAGAAGCGCAAACGCCCGACGATTCAACACGAGCAAAGCGTACACAAGGCCACTCGCCGGCAGGGTGATCCAAAAGTCGACCCCGCCACTGGCTGCCAGCGCGCAAACGATGGCAATGACCCACAGCCAGCGACTAAGTAGGATGTGCTCTCCGATGCGGTGCACGGCGCGCACGATCAGCGCGATTACGGCCGCTTGTACACCAAGGAATGCGGCACCCAGCGAAGTGCCGACAATGTCGATCTCGAAGTACAGCCAGGACAGCGCAAACATCAGCAAGAATCCCGGGAGCATGAACCCAAGTCCCGCCAGCAAGCCGCCCAGCCGCCCCTTTGCTCGGATACCCAGATGAACGCAGATCTCGTGCGCTTCAGGACCGGGCAGCACCTGCATCACCGCAAGCAGTTTGTTGAAGCGTTTGCTCGAGATCCAGCGTTCCTCATCCACGAGTTCGCGGCGCAGCATAGCGATCTGAGCCACAGGACCGCCCCAAGCGAGCAGGCCGAACTTGAGGAATCGCACGAAAAGCTGGAAGTAGCTCATGGCTGGAGGAACGGCTTCAATCGCGGCATCTGGCGCCTCGTTCGGGCGGTACGATGCATCATTCGGGACGTTCAAAGGTGTTCTCCTTGCAGTTCAGTATAAGTAGGTCGAATACGCTGGATGTCCTCCTCGGCAGTCAGGCGCACAATATTTGAGCTCCGACGTCTTGGCGATCAGTACATTCAGGTCGTGGCGGTTCCGTTGCCAAAGCTGGCCATCAAACCGTCGAACACGGTCGAGGCCGCGTCCAGCAGTGCGTCGTCCTGGGCAAGGCTTTCGCGCATCCCGGCCAGCACGCTTTCGATGCCGGCGGCCTCTGGCGGCTGCACACCCCCGACATCGAGGTAATGCACCAACTGGCCGATCCGCCGGATGGCAGGTTGATCCAGTCCAAAGCTTTCGGCCAGCACCTCGAAGGTGACGCGGTTGCCGATATGGCTGAATGCCGCCCCATCGAAATCGAAGCCGATGGCGTCCGATGGGCAGTCTCCAGGGCTGGCCAGCCATTGGAAGTAGGCGCGGCGGTCGATGAAGCGCCGGATCAGCCAGGCGCTAGCTAGGCGATCCACCCACGGCCGCTGCCGCGTCGCCCAGATGCGCCCTTGGTAGTCCTCACACCGCAGTCGGCCGATCTCTCCTTCAGCCGACTGCGGTTCATCCGGCGACAGGGTTCGGGCACAGGCGAGTTCAAGCTCGCGTAGTGCGCAATCGACCTGTCGCTGTGGCTCGTCGGGAAAGAAATCGATCGCGACCAGAGCTGCAAAGGACTTGCGCAGCTTGCGCGTCTGCTTGAGCGTCTCCTGCACGTTAGCGGAGTCCAGCTCGCTTCGCCTCTGTGTGATCTCGGGTAACAAGGCGGCGTAATCCTGGCTACGGTCAAACAGCCGAGCGTAGTCCGTGTCATCGGCGGCTTCGGCATTCAATACATATGCCGAACCTCCACCGGAGACCACCTCGGCAGCCACTGCCGCCAGCGTCGAATGGCAGGCTTGGCAGTGCGGCATCAAGTACACGCCGTCACGTAGCACGGTGGCGCCGGCCGCTTTGAGTGCCCGCCAGGCACGCTGGCGGACAGTGGCATTCTCGGTGGGTAGGGAGAGAATTAAGGCAATTAGTTGCATGACGTAGAGTATAAATCAATAAAGACTTATACTCTACAAACTTTATGACGATGGCTGATACGAGGGTTGCCAGGATTACGATTTTTCGCAAAAACATGCCCAACCCATTGTTCCAAAATGGGAAAGTTTTCAATCTCGGGAGTGCCGCTTTGCACAGCGCACCCGGCTCAGGTCAAAATGTCCGGTTGCTGGCGAAGGTGATACCGCCCTGCGCTCGATCGGCCGGTCCTGACGCCCGCCATTTTCGACACCAAATTATTCCCAAAAATATTCAAGCCGGCCCGGCGCTACGGCTTCTTGCGCCTGCCGCCGGCGTTCTTGCCCGCAGAGCCTTCGATTTGCTTCCGTAGCTGGGCGTTTTCGTCTTCCAGCTCGGTGACACGCGTGTCGAGGCGCACGTTCTCGTGCTCGGCCTTGTCCAGCAGATCGGCCCCCATCGCGGCGTCCATGTGCTCGCGGCTGGCCATCTCACGCGCGGCGCCCAGCTGCTCGCGCAAGGTGTAGACCTCGCCCAGGTGCTCCTTCGCCTCGCCATTGGTGCGCTCGACCTGAATCTGCAATCCCTGCTTCTCCGCGCGTAGGACGGCCACCGCCTGCTGGTGCTCCTGCAGGTAGGTGCGCAGCTGCTGGGCGTCGTGCTCCAGCGTGCCGATGCGCGCTTCGAAGCCCTGCCGGTCACTCTGCCGCTGCGCGGCCGCCTTCTCCTGGAAGTGATCGAACTGGTGCCGGGCCTGCGCCAGCTGGTCGGTCAGCAGCCGGACCTCGGCCGCCCGGTCCGCCAGGCGCTGGGTGAGGCCGTCGTTCTCTGCCCGCAGGGCCGCGATCGCTACAGCGCCGTGCTGCCGCTCGTCGCGCTCGTGCGCGAGCGCCGCCTTCACCTCGGCCACTTCGGCAAGGAGCGTGTCCCGCTCGGCGCGCAGCTGGCGGCCGCCGGCGCGTTCCATCTCCAGCTGCTGACCGTCTTCTTGACGGGCCTTGTCGTGCGCGGCGCGCAACTGCTCAACCTGCGCCTGCGCGCCGGCCTCCAGACGCTGATACACACCCTTGACGGCTTCCAGCAGGTCGGCGGGCAGGCCGGCGCCGGCGGCGGCCGTCTCGCCTTGGTGCTGCGCTTTCCACTGCTTGAGCATGGGCGCGATGGTGCCCTTGCTGCCGGTGTCGCCAAGCGCGGCGCGGACGGTGTCCACGGTGGGGTTGGTGCCGGCGGCCGCCAGCTGGGTGGCGGCCTTGACCACCTGGGAGAAAAGAATGCCTGCGCGCGCCATGGTGGGCCTTTCGCGAAATTAAGTAACGTATTCCATAATACGTAATATCACGATATATTACGCTGTGTGTTTTTCGCCGTCACGCGCCAATTTACGCTTCGATAATGTTCGTTACAGCAGGCTATACCACCGGCGGCGTGCTATGCTGGCCGTAATCCCGTTATGAGCGCGCAATTGCGCGACGCCCGCCATGGCCACCACGCCCGCCGTCACCGATATGCCCGATACCGGGTCGGCACCGGCTATCCGTACCGCTGTTACGCCGCAGGACGACCACAACCACGCCGCGCGGCACCGCGTCTTTCTGGCTGCCGCCACGTCCGACAACACGCGCCAGGCGTACCGCTCCGCAGTTAAGCACTACCTGGACTGGGGCGGCGTGCTGCCGGCAAACGAGCCAGCCGTTATCCGCTATCTGGTGCGCTACGCCGACACGCTCAACCCACGCACCCTGGCGCTGCGCCTGACGGCGCTCTCGCAATGGCACGTCCACCAGGGCTTCGCCGATCCGGCCGCCACGCCGACTGTGCGCAAGACCTTGGCCGGGATCGCGCGCACCAATGGCCGCCCGAAGAAGAAGGCCAAGGCGCTGCCGATCGAAGATCTGGAGCTGATCGTGGCGAACCTGGCCAGCCTGGGCACGCTGAAGGCGGCGCGCGATAACGCGCTGCTGCAGGTGGGCTTCTTCGGGGGATTCCGGCGCAGCGAGCTGGTGGGCATCAAGGTCGACCACATCACCTGGGAAGCGCAGGGGATCACGCTCACGCTGCCACGCTCGAAGACGGATCAGACCGGCGAGGGCGTGGCCAAGGCGATCCCCTACAGCGCTGGGCCGTGCTGCCCAGCGACGGCGTTGCGGACATGGCTGGACGCTGCCGGCGTGGCCAGCGGCCCGGTCTTCCGGTCGATCAGCAAGTGGGGCGTGGTGGGCGCCGATCGCCTGAATCCGGCCAGCGTCAACACCATCTTGGCCGGCGCCGCCCAGCTGGCCAAGCTCGGCTACGTGCCGGAACTGTCCAGCCACAGCCTGCGGCGCGGCATGGCCACCAGCGCGCATCGCGCCGGCGCCGAGTTTCGCGACATAAAGAAGCAAGGTGGTTGGCGCCACGACGGCACGGTTCAGGGCTATATTGAAGAAGCGGGGTTGTTCGAGGAGAATGCGGCGGGTAGTTTGTTGCGTTCGCGCACCAGGACCAGCGGCTGAACTGGCTGCGCGCCGGCGGCTGATCTCCGCTGGGATGCGTAAACTTACTATACAGGTATCGTAACTTTACCCATGCCGGCCTCTGGCCACCGGCTGACAGCGTCACACCCCAAGGGGAATGGCCGCATTTGAAATCAACGGCTTACGCGGTTCGACGGTAGCCAGAAGGGCTTAGCGCCCGATTTTTTCCGTTTTCCCTATTCGCCCCAATAACCGATTGCTGTGCTGTTGGCGGTTGCCTGGGAATAGGCGCCGGTCGCGGTCGAGTTGACGCCTTGCGCGTTGGCGGCGAGACCGGTTGCGGTCGAAAAATTGCCGGTGGCCGTCGCACTGGTGCCAGTCGCGGTGCTGTAATTGCCGCTGGCGACGGCGATCGCGCCCGTTGCGGTGCTGCCGGTCCCGGTCGCGGATGCTCCGGCGCCGGTCGCCGTCGTCTGGTCCTGCGTGGCCTGGGCGTTATGGCCGGTAGCGGTCGAGTCGGCGCCTTGTGCGTTTGCCATGTAACCGGTCGCGGTACTGCGATCGCCGCTGGCATTGGCGTAGCCTCCGGTTTGGGTGCTAGATGCGCCGCTACCTGGTGCGCTCTGTGCATGGACGTTACCGGCGAAGATGCCGGCGAGAAGAATCGCGAACGTAGTCTTTTTCATGGTGTCATCCCTAAAAATTGACGCGCAAACGTGTGCGTCAGGACGACAATTGTAGTTTTGCAATAAATGTTGCGAAATAGAAATAGAGCTGTAAACCCAATTTGCGGCGTTTTGAGGCGTTTTCTGTTACGTGAGTGGGAAAGGTCCAATTAACCGCGATCGCAGCGTGTAGCCCTGTTCTCGTGGCTCCATGAGCATTCGGCGGCTTAAAACTTAACCACAAGCGAGCGCATTCCCTTTCCCTGCTAAACCTTACGGGCGGTTCTGCTGTCGAGCGGGGGCGATTTGAGTCCGATCCGGCGCCTTAGCGCCGGACTGTGCGAGCGCGAAGCGCGTAGACACAGCCGCATGGTCGGATGCCGCCGATAGGCGGCACGCCCGCCCGTCCTGGCAAGCCCCGGCGCCGGGGCGCAGTCCAGTTGGAAATCGTGGCGTACCTGGACTACGTGATAAGTCAACTTTTCTTCCTTCGAGCCAGCGCGCCCGTCGGCGCTCGGGTTGCGCACCGATTTCGTTCCGAAATCGGCACGCCCGGTTAACTTTGAAAACCGAGAAATCAAAAACCTGAAAACCCAAAAGCAACACCGGCGATCCCTATGGGATCGACCGGCGCGGCGGCGGTTGCGTATCGGGGTTGGGGGGGCTGGTTTATTTTGCCCCCCTTGGGGGGCCTCGATCGTACTCGCTGCGAAGCCATGCGAGTACGTTTTAAGAGTGTTTATAGGCTCGTTTTTAAATACGTTTTTAGGCGACGGTTTTCCCTATGAAAAATCGCGCGAATTCTGACAAAGACCGAGTTAGCCTGACGTTTACCGATCTAGTCTGACAACGGCCGAGTTAGCCTGACGTTTACCGAGTTCTCTGACAAAGACCGAGTTAGCCTGACACATCGTCACTCTTGACAGAATTCAATAACTCTGACAACCTAGATTCAATGTCAGATTTAAGGGTGTGCGATGCCAGAAGCAGCAGAAATTGTGCAGTACGTGGAAGGCGCCATAGGCACGTTAAACGTCAACATGAGCAATCAGCTCGTGCGCATGGCACATGGGCTGTCTCTCCCTGAAAAACGTGTTGTATCGGTCTGTATGGCGAAGCTGGATAGCCTGCGCGCCGAGGCCGGCCGGTACAAGTTCAAGATCTCGGCAAATGAATTTGCAAAGGAATTCGACCTAGATGGCGTGACCGCCTACGAACAGCTCAAGGCTGTGGGCGACAAACTGTTAGACCGGAAGGCCCGCACGATCGAGAAAACGCCTCGTGGTGAGAAAGAGCGCAAATGGGTGTGGGTGAGCGGTGTTACCTACCATCACGGCGAGGGATGGATTGAACTCGCCTTCTCGCCAGAGATGACGCCGCACCTGGTTGAGCTGAGCAAGGAATTCACCAGCTACAAGCTCCGGCATACGGTCGCGCTGCGCTCGGTCTATTCGTGGCGACTGTTCGAGCTGCTGATGCAGTTCAAAAAAACCGGCATGCTGCGCATCACTGTCGATGATTTCTGCTTTGCGATGGAGGCGCCGCCAAGCTGTGTAAAGGACTTCGGCCAGCTTCGCCGCCGCGTGATTGATCCTGCTGTAGCCGAGCTGGGTTTGAAAAATAGCCTGGTCATTGAATACACCGCGACGAAAAACGGCGGTCGCAAGGTGTCGGGTTTGGAGTTCAAGTTTTACATCAACCCTCAAGCTGCGTTCTCCGAATTCTGACATTCGCCAGAGCAAGACAGACTAACTCGGTAAATGTCAGAGTTCAGCATAGGCAGTCCATACGGCGGCGAGCCAATCGCCGTATGGGTTCCTTGCCTATTCACTCCCTCTTGAATCGAGCCATTCGTAGGCCGTGCTCTCGGCGTCGGCGTATGCCTCTGCCAGCATGAAGGCGTGGTAGGCGTCGGCCGGCCGCGCTGATGCGGCCATGGTCAGCCAGTGCGCGCGCTCCTGCTCGCTGCACTCGTTCCACCAGCGCATGCCGGCGTCGGCGTCGCTGTCGTCGACGGGGAACACGCCGCCGCCCATTTCTTCCTCGGTCTCGAGAAGTCGCAGACGCCAGCCGCCGCCCAGCTCGACCGGGCGCGGGGTAATCTCGTAGCTGTAGCTCATGCCGTGGCCTTTCGTGTTTTCGATATGGTCTGGTGCACGATGCTGAGGGCGTGCTGTACTGCTTCCTTGCGCGTGCTCATTCCCCACTGTTCCATCAATTCCGCGAGCTGGCCAGCCTGCGCCGGGTCGAGGAAAAAATCTAACCTGGTGGAGCCTTGCGCCGCGCGGCTCTGCCGGCTTTGGCGGGCGCGATCGCGCGCCGGCAACTGCTCGCCCGATCCGGCCGGTCGGCCACCGGCACGGCGTTTCTGTTCTTCCATGATGCCTGTCCTTGATGAGTCCAACTGCGGAAACTTTAGCGGTGTATGTGACCGGTCACAAGAACATTTTCGCCGTTTGACATAAAACCCGTTCCACGCGGTCAATACCATGCTGATATTTTCGCAGCCGGTTGCGAAAACGTGACTTGTCGCCGGCCGGCGCACGCTGAAACACTCTTGCCCGCGCCGCTGCACCTGGTCACGGTTTCCGACGTTGGAACTGCCGGCCGAGTGAAAGCACGTGTCGGTGCCGGCGTTGACATTCACCCTGCGTTACAAGTGCGACCGAACTAGTATCATGCCTACATGGATCATGGATCGAGGGACACGCGATGACCAGCATGCACAATCCGCCTCACCCGGGGGAAGTGTTGAGAGAATACTTAGGGGATTCCACTATCGACGTCGCCGCTGCTCGGCTCGGGATTGACTCTGAGCAGCTTGAACGCATCATTGCCGGCGCCACTGCTGTATCACCTGAACTAGCTTCCCGCTTGGGTATGGCCTTGAACACCAGTCCCGAGTTGTGGGTAAGGATGCAAGCACAATACGATTTACGAATGCGTGGCTGAAAGCGCGTGCCGGCGTTGGCATGCTGAAACACTCACACTCGCACTGCCGGTGACGGTTTAGCCTGCTTGGCCCTGTTCCGTATGGATTCGGTGTTGCAACGCCATGGCTTGGTAAAAACAATCCTTTTCCACCTCCAAAGCTAGAGCGCTAAACTCTTTGGGGTCTAGACCTTCCATCACATCAGGGACGGAAAAGGTTCGTTTCACACCTGTACGCGTAAGCTCGACAATCTCTGTAGACCGCGCGTCCCAATCAGCATGAGCAACGAATGTATCCCTTTTGGTAATGATAAGGACGTGCAACGCTCTTTGTGTAGAGTTGTTGGTGATCCACCAGAATTCATCAATCGACAGCTTTTTGACAGCCTGCCCTGGTGACTGGTTTCTGCTGAACGGCCGACAGTACGCCACGATGGCAGCAACTATCAGCGTCTCGCGCAACGTGTGCGACAGCTCCGCTTTCAATCCATCGCTTTGGCTGTCCAGCTCGGCATAAGCATCAAGGTATCGACGAGCGTCCTGCATATCCAGCATAGCCAGGTGCAGGCGGTTTGCACGTTGATGGTCCTTAGGAAGTTCGCCCATGATGTCCTTTTGGCATGGTATTGCACCGGCTGAAAACAACCTTAGCTAATCACGATTTTTGACGCCAGTAGTGCACTTAAAAACTCGCGCTACTTCCATAAGTCACTGATTTTAAAGGGCAATTCCTGTATAATAGAGGCTATTACCAACCTCTGTAGGAGACCCAGAATGAAGCGCAAAAACGGCTTGACGAAGCGAGCAAAAATCCGGAAAAACCGAGCTACTGATGGCGGGCATGCTACCCTCAGAGCGTTCCCTTTGCTGCATAGTTTGAAGAACGCTCTGAGGGTAGCATGCCCGCCAGTCACTGTCAATTTATACAGTGTTTTCTGACTATTGTGCCTCTTTGGCTTCGTCTCCTTTTGTCACGACTCCTATACCACAACCAAAAGGTTGTGCTACTATATGTTCATCGAAGCGACTGACCAGATGAGATTGAGCGCTTCCCAGCGGCGAAAGCCGTACTCGCGCAAGGCGGGTCGTAAGTGGTGTCTGGATCTGCTGTACCGAACACGAAATAGGCACCTCCGGGTGCCTTTTTTCGTTTCTTCCTTAACGTTTCGTAGCAACCGGCTGGTTCATAAAAATCTTGCCACAAAGCAAGTAAAAGTTCATGGGGCCAAGCAAATTAGGTGGCCCTTCTTCAGGGATTTCGTAATAGGCGCTCTCGATCACGATGTTCAAGTCTTGCAGGTGCTTCTGGTGTCCTGCTGCTCGACGCACCTCTAAAAAGATGTGATACGGTCCGGCTGGGTCTTCAATCGTCAGCGAATAACACCAGTTACGCCTGGCGGCTGTTTGGATCACCTTTACCTTAGGATGATTCATGCCGTGGATCAATGCAGGCAGCGCCTTAGACAGGCGATACCGAATCCGGCAAAACGAGCGTGGACTTGATGTGAACTCGTCAATAATTGGCTCGCCGTCAATATGGTCCTCAGGCTTGTAGGCTTTCGTGAAACAATGGTTTTTGAACGTCACATGCAGACGGAGCCACTTTTTGGCCATCTTGCTTTCAAACTCCATCGTGAATGGCTCCAGGTGCGAAAATTCAAAGACCTCCCCTCCTAGGGTGAGCGTGTCGTAATAGGGTTGCGTCACCGGGTCATATCCTTGGATTATCGAAACAACTATTGTGCATCTTGCTGTGCACCTAAGCAAAG
The DNA here is from genome assembly GCF_056279385.1 of Massilia sp. UYP34. Classification (NCBI taxonomy): domain Bacteria; kingdom Pseudomonadati; phylum Pseudomonadota; class Betaproteobacteria; order Burkholderiales; family Oxalobacteraceae; genus Massilia; species Massilia sp. UYP34. The sequence continues at coordinate 17,531 of NZ_JBWBRF010000031.1, forward strand.
GTTGCGAGTGAAAGCACGTGCCTGCGTCGGCACGCTGAAACACTCACACCCGAACTGGCAGTGCGAAAAATCTTGACGCCGGCACGCCGCGCCGGCTGTCGTGATGCAACAGTAAGGCCGGGGGTCGTCCCCGTTCTTACAGGAGCAACACAGTGCAAACGACTTGGACTTTCGAGCATGGCCGGATCTGGGCCACGTGCGCCGATGGGCACGGCATCGCCACCTGGGAAGCCGAACCCGCGTTCGGCTTCCTCGTCGACGTGCTCAACGTCAGCCCGGGCCTGAGCGCCTTGCTGCTGGCTGGCTGGGCGTCCTGCCGGCGCCGATCGCGGCGCCCGGTGCGGTTGCTCAATTTGAGTAACCCGTCACGGTAATTCCTTTCCTCCCTCCGACAGCACGGCGCGGGCCGGCGCCGTTGCAGCGGGCTTGGGTGGGCCATCAAGGGAAAGGATCTCCATTCGCCAGGCCTGCGGGCGCCACTTGTTGAAAAGGCCGTCCGTGGTGATCCCTGACGCATTGAGGTTCTTCCCCAGGGCCACGCGCACGACGGAATCGGCCAGCGGCGGCAACACCTCCTGGCCATTCGCGCGCAGGCGGGAAACCATCGTATGCCGGCGCAGCTCCTTTACGAATTCCTCGCCGTGGGTCAGCTCCCCGACCAGCACGCCGTGCCGCTGGAAGGCTTCACGCCATTTTGGTATTAGCTGGCCGTCCGGGTCGAATCCCAAGACCACGCTCACCCACATATTGCCCCCTACAAATACTGTATGTTTGTACAGTATATCAATAAGGCTCGTGTTTTCACCCACGCGGCCCGGTTAGTCAAATTGAGTAACCGCGCCTCGATGCCGGCGCCAGCCGGAAAACCCACCAGAGGAACGATCGGGCGAAGGCTCGCACAATCGGGGCATGCACTTGCAACCACGCCGAGCGGTCGCCGGCAACATAGTTGCTATACGTGTTTTTGCCCCTATGGAGCCACGATGCTGATTAAGTTTTCCCCTGCCGTCATTACCGCCCTTGCCGCCCTGGTGGTGACGCTCGACAGTCACCCGGTCGGCGCCGCCTGCCTGGTGGCCGTGCTGCTGGCCAGCGGCGCGGCCGTCGCGCTCGCACGACGCCGCAAGCCTGAGCCTGAGCCGGCCGAGCGTGGGTGAAAGCACGTGCCTTGCGCGTAGCTGCGGCTGGCGTAGTTCCTGTAACTGCGCCGGCCGTAGCTGCTCGCCTTGCCTACTATAGTCTGCAAGAAACTTCTTGTATGTGGTGTATGTTGGTGTATAATGATGTACATGAACACGAAGATACGAACCAATATTTACCTTGATGCCTGGCAGCATGAAAAACTGTCCGAGCTGAACAAGGAAACGGGGGCGCCAGTTGCAGAGCATGTGCGCCGCGCGATCGATGACTACCTGGAGAAGCAAGGGAAAAAGAAGGACGCCGGCAACGGCGGAAAGCAGGAGTAGCAGCAGAAGTAAAGCGGCGCTAGACGGTGCGGGAACACCGAAAAGCGCCTGACCAAAACCTCACTAATCAGGAGTGAAATCATGGCTAAGTCCAATTCTATCGTTATTGCCGGCGTACCGTTTAGCGCCTGCGAAAAATTCGGTCCGCGCACGCTTGCCGCGATGTTCGGCCCGGTCCTCCCCCGTCCTCTGCGTGCCGATCGCTCCGGCGCCGTCTCGGTCGCCAGTGCGGCCCGCTACCTCGACCAGCAGCACGCCAAGGCAATGGCGATGTTTGCCGATGACGAGCTGGTGACGCCTGGTACGCCGGCAGCGCTGGCCGAGTTCGCCTAACAGCTATCGGGCTATAACGCTATCAAGCTATCTTGATAGCGTTAAGCGATTGATTTCAAAGGACATTTACAACAGTTACCGCCCGGAAATGTGGAATAATTGTTGTACTTTTTAAAGGGGAGTTTTCCATGTATACCAACCAAGTAATCATCAACGCTGCGTCCCGCGAAGTGCCGGCCGCAGCTCGCAAAAGTACGGCCGGCCTTGTCCTGCTGTTGCCCTTCGCTGCTGCCGCTGCTGCTGGCGGCGCCGGCTTCGGTCTGTGGTCCGGTGATGTGGCAATGGCCTGGCTGCTGGTCCTCGGTGCTGTGGCCGTGTGGCGGGGCGTAACGCTCGCAACGGGCAAGCGCATCAGCGATATTTTCGCTGTCTTCGCCCTGGCCGGCTTGGCCGGTGTCGCGTTGGCTGTCCTGTGCGGCGGTGTCGTGCTGCCGGTGATCGGCGCCGTTGTCGCCGGCATCGCCCGCCTGGGCCTGTCGAAAATCGAACTCCGGGGGTGGGAACATGCGTAAGTCTGCCGTTGCAATCGCGCTTCTCTCCCTCGCTTTTCATGGGGTGGCCGGTGCCGGCGCCGTCATCGGTGCCACGGAGCCGACACAGATCCTCAACAATCTCCAGCTCGGCGCGCAGTACGTCGAGCAGGCCCAACAGACGATTCACCAGTTCAACCAGTATCAGACGATGCTCCAAAACCTCAAGCAGATGACGCCGAGCGCCCTGCTTGACCAAGCGGCGCAAAAGCTGTGGCAGGACCAGAACATGACGCAGGCTTTCCGCAACCTGCAAAAGATCGTCGTAGGCGGGCAGGAAATCAGCTATAGCCTGTCCACGGTCGACGGCAAGTTCAAGCAGCTGTATCCGGGCTATGGGGCGACGAGCGCCGACTACAGCCGTGCATACCGCGATTGGTCGGGCAATACGCTGAACAGCGTTAAAAATGCCCTATCCCTGATTTCGGCGCACTCCGAGAACTTCACCACCGAACAGGGCATGGTTAATGAACTGGTGGCGAAGTCTCAAACGGCAGGCGGGCAGTTGCAGGCTCTGCAAGCCGGCAATCAGATCAGTGTCGCCATGGTCGGCCAGATGCAACAGCTTCGCCAACTCCAAATGGCACAAGCGAATGCCCAAATGGCCTACATGAGCGGCCAGCAGGCCAAGCAAGACAGTAGCGACGCATCGTTGCGCGGCTACTTCAACCGGGGAACTACGCGCGTGCGTACCCTGGATGAAATCAGCAAGTCATCCAAATAACCTGAAAGGACGCATCATGTACAAATTCGCTATCGCTCTGGCCCTCTCCTGCACTCTCGCTGCCTGCGGCAAATCGGAGGCGCCGAGCCAGCCCGCCGCCCCGGCCGCGCCCACGGTCAGCGAAAGCCAAAAGGCCGAAGCACTCCGCCAGTTCACGGACCGCAAGCCCGCCAAGATCCGCACCTTGGCCGAGATTCAAGCTGAGGAAAAAGCGGCCAAGGAGGCTAAAAATGCAGCGCAAAAATAGCCATTGGATTTTCCCTGCCCTGGTGTTGCTGCTCGCGTTCGCCGTCACCGAAACGGCCAGCGCGGCGCCTGTCCTCGATACTGCCGTCGATAAGTTCGAGGCGGCGACAAAGCTTTTCGGAGAAAGGATTCAGTCGGTCGGCGTGCGCCTGTTGTTCCTACTGACGGGCATTCAAGTATCCGTCAACATGATTATGCTGCTGCTCAAAGAGATCAGCCTTGAAGCGGTAGTCGGTTCTGTGGTGCGCGTGATGATGACTACCGGCTTTTTCTACAGCATCATGCTCTTTGGTTCTACCTGGCTGCCGGCCATCATCAACAGTTTCGACCTGATCGGGCAACAGGGTAGCGGCCTGTCGCACCTGTCGCCATCGGCCATCATCACGCAAGGGATCGACCTGCAAAATCTCATGGTTGCCACCTTCAACGACTCGACTGGCGCAAATCAAGGCTTGTTCGCTGCGATCCAGAATTTCGTGCCGGGTATGACGATGGTGATTATCTGTATCGTCATCCTGCTTAGCTTCGTCATCCTGGCGGCGCAAATGGCCCTGACGCTGATTTCCGGGTGGATGTGGATGTGTGTTACTCCCTTGCTCATGGGCTTTGGCGGCTTGCAGTTCACGCGCGATATTGCGATCAACTCCCTCAAGGGCGGCATCGCGATCGGCATGAAAATCCTGGTGGTGTACTTGATTGTCGGCGTGGCCGGCACACTGGCGCCGATCATGGGTGAGTCCATGAAGGACGTAACTCTTACGGACTGGTCGCCTATGTATTGGTCGCTGGCCGTGTCCGCGATCCTGGCCTATCTGAGCTTTCAATTGCCGAAGGTCGCGGCCGACTTGATGAACGGTACGGCGTCCCTCTCTGCCGGCGATGCTGGTTCCAATGTCGCTATGCTGGCGGCTGGTGCGGTCGGTGCCGGCGTGGCTGCTGGTGGCGTGATGGCAGCTACCGCCGCCGCTGGCAAAGCCGGCGCAGGCGCCGCCATGACGGGCGCACAAGCTCTGTCCTCCCTTCTCGGTTCGACCATGGGGCAAGGCACGATCTCGAACGCTGCGGGTGCAGCCTCGGCCGTGAGCGGTGCAGCCGGCGCGTCCTCCAGTGCAGCGAGTATGCCGGGTCTGTCGGGGAGCGGCATCGGTAGTTCGGTTGCCAACGGCGGCGCCGCACGTGGCCCTAGCGCGTCCTCTCCGTCGACGTCCTCGGCTTCTTCAAGCGCGCCCGCGCCTTCGTCGCAATCAGGTGCAAGCGGTCAAAACGCATCGGCTACCAGCGCAGGGCAAAGCGCCGGATCTTCCGGCCAAAGCACGCAGGGCAATTCGGGGGCGCAAAGCGCGCAGCCGGCGCCGGCGCCGGGAGCGACAGCGCGTGACCTGGGCGGCTTCGTTCCTAACGACTTCGCGCCGGCCGGTGGCTTGGGTGACGCTTCAACGGCCTCGATCTCGGGCGGTTCCGGCCCGGCCAATGACGCCGCAGGGCCACGCGAAGCAATGCGACAAGGCCAAGGCCCGCGCCTGCAAGATCGCATTCGATCTGCTGGCGACTCGCTGCCGCAGGATGGTCATACGGTCGGCCTGGCTGCGAATATCACGGCTCACGTTGGGGAATAAGCTGCCGACGTAACCGCACCAGCTCAACAAAAAAGCCCTGCGATCGCAGGGCTTTTTCTTTGGGCCGGTCAGTTGGACCAGTGATCCATCGCGACACGGAATTGCGTCTCATAGCAGGGCCAGCAGCGGCGCCGCTCGTCGCCTGATATGTTCGTCAGTGGCGCCGGCATCGAGCCGCAACGGCACGGCATCACTTTGGCCTCTGGCTCTCGCTGCAAGGCGGCATCCCATAACGGCTTGGTGTCGTAGGCCATCAGCGCCTCCCGATCGGCGCCGCCGTCGTCTTATCGTCCATGCTCATAATCGCATTCCCTTTCTTCGGCCAGCCGGCATTGCCGGCACTGGCCGCAGTTGCATTCATTGTCTGATGGATGGCCGGCACGGATCAGGAGCGGCATCCGATGATTGGCGGCTTCCTGCTGCGCCTGCAACAGCAGCAGCAGAATCGCGGCTTGGAGCGCGAAAAACATCGCCCACTTGAAACCGCCCTTCCCTGCTTGCAGCGCCTTGCTACGGGCCGGTAAAACGACCCTGTAGCGCATGGGACGGTTAGCGGCCGTAACCATACGAAGCGTCGATGTGATAGCCAAGCTTGCGCTCTACCTGGATTTCGTCGCCGATCGAAAAGCTGTGGCCCGCTGCCGGCACCAGCGCGCGTACCGGCTTGCCGCTCTCGTCGGAGAACTCCACGGCGAAATAGCTTTCGTCCCTTACCACGGCTTCCGCGACAATCTCGCCCTCGATCATGGCATCAGCGGCTAGAATCACATGCTCGATGCCGGTTTCTTCCGACAGCGCCGCCACGGCTTCGGCTTCGGCTTCTTCGCGCTTCTCCTGGTCGGCCGCGCGCTGCGCGTAATCGACGGTCGCCTTGCGGTGGTCGCTCTCCATGCGCAGATAGTCTTGCGTGCCGAGTTCACCCGGAGCGTGCCCGCCTTCGAACACGCGCTCGGCGCGCACGCGGTCCACTTCCTTTGCTTCGGCTGCACGTTCCTTTGCCGCGTCGGCCTGCGCCTTCTCGCCCGCGAGCTGTTCGCGTACTTGCTCGGTGCGCGCGTTGGCAATGCGCGCCTCTACGATGTCGATGTGGGTGTGGGTCTCTACCATCCGCTCGCTTTTCAAGGCGCCCAGCGCGCCGGTAAAGCGGTTCCCTGACGTGTATTCCTTCTGCCGCACCGTCTCCGGTGCTTGGGCCTGCTGCGCCTGCTGTTCCTGCGCCTGTTGGATCTCGGCGGCTGGCTCCACGGCCGGCACGCCAGAAAAGCCGTTCAGCTCGTCCAGTTCGCGGCGGGCCGCGTGCTCGGTGTCGCGGGTGGTGACAAGCTGCGCGTCGATCGCGGCGCGGCGGTCCGGATCTGCGCTCTCGCGCTCGCGCTCCAATGCCTCGCGGCTGGCCGTCGCATTCGCATAGCGGTTGGTGACTTCTTCTTTCATGTGAACTCCTTAGCGGTTGGTGTTATCGCCCGTGGCCGTGGCCGCGATCGAGGTCTTTAACGTGCGTGACCTGGCCAGCGCTGTAGCGGATTGCGACTTCATCGCCGGGCTTGGGCAGCTCGTTAAATTGGGTGCGCAGATGGTGAATAACGGCCTTCTCCGTCTGCTGGTAGACATACGTGTTATCGACGGCGAGGATCTCGCCCTTGTAGGTGCCGTGCTGCTTGTGCGGCGCCTGCGCGCCTGGCACAGCAAGAACCGGCTCCGGTGCCGGCGCCGCGGCCTGCTCCTTGACAACAGCGGCCGGCTTCTTGGCCTCGGCGTCCTTCGCCTTCGGCTTGGCCTTCTCGCGGGCTTGTAGGGCGGCGTCGGCCTTCTCCTTCTCCTTGCGTGCGCGCTCGACCTCGATCGCCTTCCTGCCCTGCTCTCGCAAGCGCTGGCGGTCGATCTTCTGTTGTTCGAGCTGGTGTTTCATGCGCTGCAAATGCGGGTCGCTGAAGTCGACCGGAATATTCTTTTCGACCGCGATCCGCACCGCCTCGGCCTTGAACTGGTCAGAGCCGTGCAGCGTCAACGTCTTGCCGAACTTCGACTTAGCCAGGTACAGCCCTTCCTCGATCACATCGCCGTCACTGGCGCGCAAAATGTTCACGCGCTTGCCTTCGTCTTTCAATGCCTCCTGGCCGTCGATCCTGTAGGTGATGTGTCCCTTGAGGTCGACCGTGTAGCGCAAGTCCCGCTTGATCGGTGCGCCCTGCTCCTTGGCCTGCTGGTCCGCCGCCTTGATGTAATTCGCGGCGTCCTCTTTCTCGGCAATGTCCGGCGCGCGTTTGCGCAGCTCGGCCAGCGCCGCCTCGGCGTGCGACTCGTTGGTCTGTGCAGCTTCGGCAAGGAAGCGCTTTAGCAGGTTGTCGCCCTTCGCGCTCCACTTGGCCCGCTCGGCTGCGCGCGCGGCGTTGCGTGAATCGCGCGCTTCCTTCTTTGCATGCTCGCGTGTCGCCTTCGCAATGTCGATCAGGCGCTTGGCTTCGGCTCGCGTTATCGAGCGGTCGCCCTGGATACGCGACTTCGCCGCGTTGAAATCCTTTGTAGCCTGGTCGATCGCATCGGCATGGGTGCGCGTAATCGCTGCTGCGGCCTGGCTTCGCTCCTTCGGTGCCTCATGCTGCTTCCAGCTTTGGTACTTGTCCCACAGCTCGCGTGATGGCGCCGGCTTCGCCTGGTGATGCACGTTGCCACGCTGCGCGGCGTACACCTCGCGCAGGATCGGCGCGGCATCCTTCCACGGTAGGTTCATATGCTTTGTGAGGAAGTCAGAGACGTTCAAATTTTGGTTGCCGCACTTGATCCGTTCGCTGCCGTCCCTCCCGCGAGTGACCACGTATTTATCGGCCAGAACGCCGTGCGTCTTCGACAGGTGGGCCAACAGCCGGCCCGCCTCAAGGTTCTGTTTAATCTCTCCGAACTCCCCGCCCTTGCTTGCCTTCGCAACGGCGCCGCGCTCGTCCAGTTCGCGCCGGTAGCGCCCTACTACGCTGGCTGTGCGCTGGGTGTCCCGCTCGGCAGGTGGGCGACTTTGCCTTTGATTTCCTGTACGTCCGTCAAGAGCGGCTGCAACAGCTCGGATAGCTGCTCGATCAGCGATGTTTCCGGCTGCGCGGTCAAGATTTCCAGCAGCTCCGCGAGCTGCTGCGAGATCTGCGCTTGATGATCTGAGATTGTCTCCAATACGTTCAAAAGCCGCTGCTCGTCTGTCGGTGCGTTCGTTTGTTGGCTCATGCTCTACTCCTTGCTCTTTATAGAATTCAGTTTCTTGCCGCTTTAATTCCTTGAGCTTGTCGGCTTCGCTCATTTTCTGGTACAGCTTGTATTTCTTATCTCCGGAATTGAGATACTTTATTTCCTTCGATCGTACATTGACCCATTCTTGCATTAGCTTACTGCGTTCCTCCGCCGTGAACTTCGCAACCTTCGTAAGCTGCTGTATTTTTTCCAACGTTGGAAGTTCAATAAATGCTCGGCTAAAAACATGCTCACCGTTCTTGCGATTGAAGTTGATCCCTTTGCTTTGTCCGTGTGGAACCAAGTTCAAATGTTCGCCGTACTTCCCTTGCACTTCCTTTACTGTGCCATACCTCTGCAATAGATTCTTAAAGCTTTCATACGATGTTATATCTTGCTCGATCATCGCCGCGCGAATCTCGGTTTTCAATTCCTTGCCCGCGCCGGAAAACTCGTCGCTGTTGATGCGACTAATAATGTCGGCCTTACTAGAAAAGTCGGTACGCCTATTATCCGCAGGGTCGGCAAGATTAAATTTCGCGTTGATGTGCTCTTGCAACGCTTTAGCAAATTTCTGTGAATGCGGGTAGTAGCCAAATGGATTTGCCACTTGGTTATCAAATAAGTTTTCAGTCGGTATGACAATATGGATATGCGGCATGCGGGGGTAAGGCTTGCCGGTTTTCTCGTCAATCAAAGATTTGATCTTTGGAAGATGCGCTTCTGCGTAATAGCAAATTTCGTCATCCTTGTAAGCTGCGCAAATATACGCCTTTACCTCGTCATTGATCGCCTGGAGCGTTTCAATGCTTAGATCATCTTCTTTGAAAGCCAAAGTAATATGTTTGTATCTTTCCCCCTGACCTTCCATATTATTGATAAGGAAGTCAGCCACATCGAGATTACCGGATAAGAAAACACGCTCGTCTAACTCGTCGCGATGATAGTTACGGCCTGCCTTTTTACCGTTAATCAGGTAATCAACAATTCCTGATTTCCCGCCATCAACCCTAATTAGCATTGTCAATACCTCGCTTCATTTCAACCGCGATGCGCTCAAGGGATGCAAGGATTCCTTTATAGGTCCGCTCGTCTAGTGTCCCGTCCAGGTGTGCTGCATTCACGCGATGGGCCAACTGGTTGATGTTGTTACTTGCTTTGCTGTACAGAAAAAGCAACTGCTTCAAATCGAGGGAAGGGCGGGCCTTGGCGATGATCGTCGGCTTACGACGTTGCAGCAGCTCCCGCAAGAATTCGGATTGGCTCATACCCGACTCGACATACTGCCGGTCGAGTTCGGTCTTGGTCGCGTCGTTCACACGCCAGGCGACGGTGCGTGTGAGCTTCTCGCTGTCGGGTTTGGTAGGTCGAGCCATGTTGTCTATCTTCCTGCGGAGCTGGTGAATTTCCGGGCCGCGTAGCGGCGCCGGGTTTCAAAGGGCAGCGCCCTTTGGCACGGATATTTTGCGGAAACCCGGAGGGTTTTTGCAAACATATCTCACGTGCCTGTGTTAGCACACAGCAACACTATAGCATATTCCGCATCTGCGCAACATCAGCATAAGATCAGCAAAGAATCTTAATGTTGCCTATTGACATCAGCAAAACATCACTATAAAGTCAGCAATAACCGCCGAAACTGCGGAAAGATCAGCAGAACATCAGCAAAACATCCGCAAAGCGACCAATGTTAGGGAAAGAGGGGCAAAGGTGAAGAAGCAACAGAGCTTTGCTGGCGTGATTCGCCAGCGCCTGGCAGACATCGAGGCACGTCTTGAGGTCGGCATCAGGCAGGAAGTCATCATTGGGGAGTTGAAGGAGGAAGGCTACGAAACGTCGCTGGCCAACTTCCGTAACGAGCTGTGGCGCGCAAGAAAGTGGCGCGATCGTCGAGAGACGGTAGCGTCCTCCACGCCGCCGCCAGTAGCCCGGTCAGCATCATCAGGTGCAGCGCCGGCAGCGCAGCAAACTTTGGATTGTGCAATCCAAAACGCGCAAGACGAAGGGAAGAAAAGCGATGAGCTGGACGACCTGCCGGCAATGGAAAAGTATCGCCAAGCAACAAACCCGGAAGCGGTCGAGAAGAAATTCGAGACTTACTCCACTAAAGCCAAACGTGTTAATCCACTGAAATAAGGAAGAAATTATATGAAAATCGCTCTCATCAACTTTTCGGGTAACGTCGGCAAAAGCACGCTGGGCCGTCATCTTTTCGCGCCTCGCCTGGGTGTAAATCTCATCAGCATGGAAACGCACAATGCAGATGAAGGCGGCGTCCGAATCACCAGTAAAGATTTTGATTTTGTTCAGGAACATCTGTTGGATAACGATGCTGCGGTGGTTGATGTTGGATCTTCCAACATCGCCGGCTTTATCCAGCAAATGACCGAATACGATGCTTCGCACGAAGATTTCGATTTGTTTGTGGTGCCGGTCGTTCCAGCTGTCAAACAGCAGAAAGACACTATCGCCACTATTGATGCACTGCATTCAATCGGTGTGCCGGCGAAGAAGATTCGCGTTATTTTCAACGACCACGACAAGAGCGAAAATATCGAGGACGTGTTTGCTGTTCTGTTCAGCTACGCGGAAGCAGAAAAGAAATGCCTCGTTCGCCCTGGTGCGGTGGTTTATCACAATGATGTTTTCGAAAACCTCAAGGCAATGACGGATGCCGATGGCAAGCTATTGACCGTGCCGGCCTTGGCTGCGGACAAAACAGATTATGCAGAACTGCGCCGTAATACTACGGACGAAGAAAAGCGCGCCGAGTATATGGCTCTCCACCTGGAGAAGCGCCGCGCGGCCAGTGTCAACGAAAACCTCGACGTGGCATTTAAAGCCGTTACGAAATAAGCGGGGCAGGGATGGATACCATCGACCGTAAAAAACGCCTTGAAGGCCTGCGCGAGGAATTCATGCTTAATGTGCTGGACGACATTGATAAAGTGTCGCAGCGCGTACAAGAATTGTTCGACGTGCTTCCCGGCGTCACGGAGGGCGTTAATGCTCAGCTTCGCCCTTTGCTGGATGAAATTGCGGTGGCAATTGGTACGTTGAGCGATGAGAAGGACCGCACGATTCAACGTGCAAAGCAGCAAGTCACCCAAGTTGCAGATATTCGGTCGGATGAGCTTCGCCGCTTGGTATTCGAATTGTCCGGAAAAATCGCGGCGACTGTAGAAGAAGGCGCGAAAAATGCCGTTGTACCGGCGATCAATCAAATTCTCGATAAAGCCGCATCGGATTTGCGCGCTGCTGCAAACAACCTGAATACGGCGGCGGCGACGATCGCCCAGGCACACAAGGACTACGAAGCAGAGTTCAAACAGGGAAAGGCGGTCATCGAGCGTATGACGGGCGACGGGATCGAGGCCATCAGAAAGGCAAACGCTGCCAAGAAAAAACCGCTGCTGCCCACGGTCGGGATCGCGCTCGGCTGCTTGGTGATCGGTGCTGTGTTGACGATCGTTCTAGGTCGATCGCTGGGTGTCTTCTTGACGAAGGCTGACTTGACGGAGCTGATCGAGAACCAACGTGCGATCGCGGCCAAGCTGGACGGCGCGACAGGCGCAAAGGCGCTGCGCAAATGAAGTGGGCCGAGGGTTGCGCC
>NZ_JBWBRF010000032.1:0-25422 GCF_056279385.1 Massilia sp. UYP34
GCGCTTTGAAAATCACGCTACTGAGCGATGCTGGAGCGCGGACTCACGTTTCGCCTGGCTCTGCTCACGCCGAGAGCGGGTTATTCGAGGTGGCCCTAAGGAAACACATTGACTCTGGTCAATTTCAGCCTAGCGGCATCAAGGTAACTTACCCGTTGGACTTTCCTTAATTTCAGCAGCCACTGGAGGCAGTGAATGGTCGAAAGCCAGATGATCGCGGTCGGCGCCGCGCTGTCGGCGTTCAGCGGACAATCGCAACACAAGCGCATCATGCGGCTCGATTTTCCGTTCGAGGACGGCCCTCCCGCCATCCTGCTTCCGAACAAACTACAGGTTTCCGAGGCAGTGTCGCGGTGCTTTCGCATCGTGGTCGATGCGCTGTCGGACGACCCGCGCATCCCCCTCAAGATAGTGATGGGCAAAATGGTGACGATCTCCCTGGTGCGGGAAGACGGGTCGCTGCGCTATTTCAACGGTTACATCACCGAGTTCCGTTTCCTGCGCAGCGATGGCGGTTTCGCCTTCTACCAGATGGTGCTCGAACCCTGGCTCGCGTTCACGCGGCTGCGCAAGAACAGCATGTCGTTCCACAACAAGAGCGTGCGCGAGATCACCGAGGAAACCCTGAAGCACTACCGCGCGGCCGACTGGCACATGTACCCGGTCGACGAATCGAAGCTGACGGTCGCCAACCAGTACAACGAGACCGACTACAACCACCTGCACCGCCGCTGGGAAGCGCTCGGCCTGCACTACTGGTACGAGCACGAATTTGGCCGCCACAAACTCATGATCTCGGACAACAGCTTCCTGGCCGAGCCGATCGACGAGGAAGCCTACGTGATCCCGTTCCACGACAAGGGCGGCTCGCGCGAAGACGACGGCATCCACGAGTGGACGGCAGTCCGGTGCCTCGGTCCGGGCCAGGTCACGCTGGCGAGCACGGATTACAAGAATCCGGGGGCGCAGCGTGTCAGCGTCGATTCGGGCAACCAGCAAGGCGACGTCTTCCCCTACGAGATTTACGAGGACACCGGGGCGTACGGCTTTCGCATGCGCAGCGACGGTGAACAACTGGCGGCGCAACGCATGGTCGAGCAGGACAAGAACAGGCAGTATTTCGAGGCGAAGGGCAATGACAGGAGTGTGCTGCCAGGCCGCACGTTCAAGCTCGGCGGTCATTTCAGCGCCGAGCCGCGTTCGCCCGAATACGATCCCGAACCACGCCGCAGTATCGGCGACCGCCGCTACCTGATCCTGGCGGTCGATCACGAAGCGACCAACAACTACCAGGCCGGGCCTGGAGCGCCCTCGCAATACGAGAACCGCTTTACCTGCATCCGCAAGGACATCCGCTGGCGCCCAGGCCCCGGCTTCAACAGCGAGCCCGGCACCTACATGGGGCTGCATACCGCGACCGTGGTCGGCCCCGCCGGCGCCGAGATCCATACGGACGGCTATGGAAGGGTCAAGCTGCAGTTTCCCTGGGACCGGCTGGGCAAGTACGACGAGAACAGCTCGCCCTGGATCCGGGTGATGACCCCCGCCGCCGGCAACGAGTTCGGACAAGTCCGCCTGCCGCGCGTGGGCGAGGAAGTGGGCGTCGTCTATTCCAATGGAAATATCGACCACCCCCTGATCCTGGGCGCAGTTTACAACGGCAAACACATGCCGCCCTGGAAGCTTCCGGAGCAAAGTGCCCTGGCTGGCCTGCGCAGCAGGGAACTCGGCGGCGGCGCGCGCGGCAATCACCTGATCCTGGATGACACGAAGGAACAGATCCAGGCGCAGCTGAAAAGCGATCATCAATGCAGCCAGCTCTCGTTGGGACACATCACGCGCATCGAAGATACCAGCGGGCGCAAGGACGCGCGGGGGGAAGGCTGGGAGCTGACGACCAATGCCTGGGGCGTTGCACGCGCCGCCCAGGGGATGCTCATTACCACCGAAGCGCGACTGAACGCAGCGTCCCATACGAAGGACCTGGGCGAGACCGCTCAGCGGCTGGCGTCGGCGGCACAGATCCAGGAGCAGCTGGCCTCGATGGCGCTCGATCACGACGCGCAGGAAAGCGGTCAACAGGATGAGGCCGTCGAGGACGTCAAAGCCCAGAACGCGGCTATCCGCGGGGCGGCCAAGGGGTCGTCCCCCGAGCTTTCTGAACCGCACCTTGTTGTGGCGAGCCCCGCCGGCATCGAGCTCACGAGCGCCCAGTCGACCCACATCGCCAGCGAACGCCACACCGCGATCACAAGCGGCAAGAGCGTCTCGATCGCAAGCGTCGACGGCCTGTTCGCCAGCGTGGGCAAGACCTTCAGGTTGTTCGTGCATAAGGCGGGGTTGAAGCTGATTGCGGCCGCCGGCAAGGTGTCGGTGCAGGCGCAGAGCGACGACGTGGAAATCATCGCCAACAAGGTGCTCGACATGATCAGCGACACCGAGTGGGTGAACATCCGCGGCAAGAAAGGGGTTCGCATACACGGCGGTGAGAAGAACATGGTCGAGATCGGCGAGCAAGTCCAGTTTTTCACGGCGTCGCCAGTTCTATTTCACGGCAATCTCGAGACGCTGCCGCCAAAAAGCGTGTCGCAGGCTTTCAACGAACGCTCCCGGGATTACCAGTTCGACCAGGAGGTCAACTTCGTCGACGCGAAACTGAAGCCCGAGAAGGACATCGCCTACGAACTCGTGCGCGGCGACGGGACGGTCATGGACGGAAAAACGGCGGCCAGCGGTAGCACCGAGGTACAGAAATCTGGCGGTTTCGACTCCTACACCATCCGCTACAAGGGTGAACTACCATGAGCGATCAATCCGGACTGAACGAGCGCGGCAATTATCAGGGCGAATTCACGCAAGGCGTCGGAGGGTGGGCTGAGTATACGGTCTATATGACGAAGACGGACGACAAGGTCCGCCACGACGTCAAGCTCCCGCCCAAAAAAGTGATTCCCGTGATCTTCCTGCCCGGCGTGATGGGCAGTAATCTTCGGCTGAGCAAGGAACGACAGAAAAAGCTGGAGCGGCCTGATAACCGTTCATGGCGGCCGGATGATATGGTCGGCATCAATGGTGCGGCCGCCCTTGTTAGCGCTGGATTGGTTGGCTGGTACAAAAATGCCTCGCCGGAACAGCGGCAACTCATGCTCGACCCGAACGAGACAGAGGTCGAGTACTACCACTATACGGAAAGCGAAGATCGCTTCGATCCCGAAGGCGCTGAAACGCTGGCTGCGGACAGGCTGCATCAAAACGTGCCCGACATCCTCGAACCCATTCCGCCCCTGATAGGAACGCGTGCGGTAACGAAACGGAGCTTCAAGTACAGTCCACTGATGAAGAAACGGGAAACGCCAGCACAAGTCGCAAGGTGGCGTGGCTGGAGCGAGGTCCTGTTCGCCGGCGCTTACGGGAAAATGTTGAAAACGGCTGAAAGCCACCTCAACAATATGGTGGTAGGAGATGCGGCCAACCCAATGTGGAAACCCCTCTTCGCCGATCCCCGCACTTTTGGCGGCGTAAATGCAGGCGCGGCACTGACGGAGCAGGACCTGAAGAAAATCGCCGCGTGCTGGTATCCCGTCCATGCCATGGGATACAACTTTTTGAAGAGCAATGGCGAGACCGCGACGGTGATTGCGGAGCGCATACGTGGGCTTGCCAAGGGCTACCAGAAGCGGGGCTTCAAATGCGACGAGGTAATCATCGTCACGCACAGCATGGGCGGTCTGCTCGCTCGTGCGCTCATCCATCCGAAGTATGGGAATCTGCTGAACGACCCCGCTGTCAAGGTGCTCGGCATCTACCATAACGTGATGCCGACCATGGGCGCCGCCGCATCCTATAAGCGCATGCGTTTCGGCTTTCTGGAAGGATCGGGGATAAAAGCCGAAACTGGGGCAAAGGTTTTGGGCATTAATGGTGAACATGCCACTGCCATTCTCGCCAACGCGCCTGCCGCACTGGAACTATTTCCCGGATCCGCTTACGGCAAATCGTGGCTGAAGGTCGTGGACGGGTCCGGGCGCGAGATGTGGAGCTGGCCCCGCGACAAAGCGAGCGCCTTGGAGAGCATTTACCTGCAACCCGCCTATCGATGGTGGCGGCTGATCAATCCGAAGTGGGTCAATCCGGGCGACGTGAAAGAATCAGCAGGAGGTGGTATCGCTGCCGTTATCGATCGCTTGACAATGGCCAGTGAATTCATTGAAGACATCAAAACCACCTTTCACCCGACCAGTTGCTACGGCAGCTACTGTTCTTCGCAGGAACGCCTCAGCTATGGCGAGGTCGTGTTCAAGGTGACCGACCGCGACGTATGGGACTCCCGGAACATCAGGTTGTCCCCAGTGGAGACCTGGAAGCTACTGAGCGACGACGCCCAAGGCACATTGAAAGTCCAGACCGCCAGCCGCGTACTGACGCTCGTCCTGCAACCGCCAGCCGCCCCCGGCGACGAAACCGTCCCCGCCGCCCGCTCCGCCAAACAGATCGCGGGCAAGCTATTCGTGCATGGCGAGACCAAGGGCAAGAGCTACGAACACCAGAACAGCTATGCAGACCAGGATGTGCTGGCCTCGCTGCTGTATTCGGTCGTACAAATTGCCAAGACGGCGAAATGGGAGGCAGCGTGAAGATCACTCCGACCCTGCAACGTGGTGCCATATTCGCTGCCTTGCTGATTGCCTTGGTGTCATTAGCTGGAAATTCTCGTACCTATGCCTACAAGGAGACCGCCGTGCCCGAACCAGTCAAGCTCAGTCCGCGTCTGCGCGCGCTGTTCGAGAAAACAAAAATCCTTTGTTTCGGCCGCTATGCGATCGAAGTGCCGCAGGAAGCCCAGCTTGTGTGGGGGAGCGCCTCGTTTCCTTCAGATATAGATATTATTTCGGGAGGTATCGAGAAGGCAAAACGCAGGGCGGAAGGAAAAATTGCGAAATTAAAAAGAGAGAAACGCACTTCCGAAATTACTTACAACGACGTAGGGCCGATCGAGGATAGCTGGCAGACGCGCTATTTCGAAGATAAGTACAAAAAAGAGCGCAACGCGCTGTTCTTCGACACATACATCAGCAAAGGCGAGATCACTTTCGTGCTGGGCGACTCCATCACACAAGGCGAGACCGAAAGCACAGTAGTTACTAGACAGCTCGCGCAAGCCAAGAGCTTGCGGCTGCGCGCAGCGGAAGAGGTGCCGACCGAACCGGGCTTCTGTATCGAACACGGGTTCATGACAGGTGATCGGTACGGTGATTCAGAGAAGGTATATGCAGGAATCTATTTGCCTAGCTTCCCGGACGTTACGTTCTCCGTCAGTTCTAACAAGAATGCTTACGCCGATTACGACAAGGCTGAGTTCGATCAAATGAAGCGCGACGAGTTGTCCCTGCTTGGCCGTATCAAGGGTGCCCAAGATATGCAAGGCATTCTTTACCCCAAGCGGGACGTTCTGCGCGAAGGAAAGCGGGACGTACAGCATTGGAAGGGCGAAGAATCGCTCATTCGAAGGCCCGACGGCACCCACGATTTCGAGTGGGCCTTTGTTGGTACGCCGACAGACGTGGCTAACCCGCCCTCGTTTGGCGCTGCCATGTTCACCAAGGTCAAGGACAATCTGGTCGGGGCCGCTAATAAGGCATCGGTCAGCGACGAAGAGGCAGTCGCGCTGTGGGACAAACTTCTCTCTGGCCTGAAGTTCAGGGTCAAAGTACCTGGCGCCCCCGAAGGCTCCTACTACTTACCTAAAAATAAACCGGAGGCGGCCGCCGCCAAGTGATAATGCGGTGAAACTATTATCAGGAGCGATGATGAAACATCAGGGCCGAGGCGTGATTCGCCTGGACGACAAGACCGACCATGGCGGCAAGGTCATCAGCGCCTCGTCGGAGACGATCGCCATGGGCAAAGCAGCAGCAATCCAGGACGACATGACCTACTGTCCGGCATGCAAAGGAAAATTCGCGATCAAACCAGATGGTGCCGGCGCGAAGCACAAAGGCAAGCCGTACGCCTACGATGGCGATGTGACCGAGTGTGGCGCCCGCCTGATCAGCTCTCTCGACTAATCTTGTTGCAGCGTCAACGATGTCGCTCCTGTACCGCGCTTGCATCCGCTACACAGGTAAATGTAGGCGGTTGATAAAACCGATCAGAGCAGCATGAGCGGTACAGCCCACTCACGATATTCAACTGATCACAGGTATTCGTGCACCTGAGCGAGAGCGCTTGGTCGCTCCTATCACCTACGCGCAAACTTCGTTACAAGGTAGAATGGGTGACATTGCCCTTGTGGCAAGCAGCGAGTGATGACGCAGACACATTAAATTCGATACGACGAGGACTACTACGTTGACTATGCGGTGCGGACCGCTGCCGCAGTTTAGTCAGCGCCCCGTGCATCTCTGCCCCATCCCGTCGGCTCAAGCAGGTGTGACGCATTTGTGACGCAAAATCCCGCAACTTCTGATCGACGCCCTTGGGTGACGTTGACTGAGGTGCTTGGCAAGCGCTGCAAGTCATTGATTAATAAAGAATGCTCATTTCGACCCGGCGACTTTTAATCCGTTGGTCGCGGGTTCGAGCCACGCACGGCCTACCAGAATTTGGAAGAAGCCCACGAATTAGCGTTCGTGGGCTTTTTCGCGTTCTGTTCCCTCGCTGTTCCTTGCGCAAGCGCCCTCGCCTCCCGGCCAATTGTGTCATTCCGCGACAAAATTTTCGTTAAGAAAGTCTGTGTGGGCTAGCGTACTGACGCGCTTTGCCGCAAACGTAGAATTGCTCCGAAGAAATGATATGCACATTGGGTGCAATCGACAGGAGCAACAGATGTTACGCAAAAAATTACTGCCATTAGCACTGATGGCCTTGGGCCACGCAGCCGCATTCGCTCAGACTCCTACCGCTGGTAGTCAAATCCAGCAGATTCCCGCTTCTCCGGTGCCGCTGAAAGCCGCGCCGGACGTGCGCATCGAGGCCGGCAACGCCCTGCCTGCGGCACCATCGGACAGCGTCAAGATCGTCGTCAACCGGGTGCGCGTCGCGGGCGCACAGGCCTACCCGGAACCCAAGCTGCTGGCGCTGACGGGCTTCGTGCCGGGCAGCGAGCTGTCCATGGCCGACCTGCTGCGCATGGCGGCGCGGCTGGTGGCGCACTACCGCCGCGATGGCTACCTGCTGGCCCAGGCGTATCTGCCGGCGCAGGACATCAAGGATGGCGTGGTCACCATCGCCGTGCTCGAAGGTCACTACGGCAAGATCAGCTTCCGTAACCAGAGCAATATGTCCGATCGGCTGCTGGCAAGCCAGATCGACGGCCTGCATGCTGGCGACGCGGTCACCAATGGGCCGCTGGAAAGCGGCCTGCTGCTGCTCTCCGATCTGCCGGGCGTCGTGGTCACCTCCACGCTGGCGCCGGGTGCGTCGGTCGGCAGTGCAGACCTGATCGTCGACGTCGTACCCGGCCGGCGCGTGTCCGGCAGCGTTGACGCCGACAATGCCGGCAACCGCTATACCGGCCAATACCGGCTGGGCGCAACCGTCAACGTCAACCAGGTCCTGGGTCTGGGCGACGTCGCCACCGTGCGCATGATCAGCTCGGGCGAGGGCCTGAACTATGCCCGCGCCTCGTATCAGATGCACTTTGGGAAGGTCCAGGCAGGCCTCGGCTACAGCAAGCTGCGCTATAAGCTGGGCAAGGAATTCGCGCCGCTGCACGCCCATGGCACGGCCGAGGTTGCCAGCATCTTTGCCAGCTACCCGCTGATTCGCTCGCGCAACGCCAACTTGTCTACGCAGATTGCCTACGACGCCAGGAGCTTCCACGACGAGGTCGACCTGACCGGCGCGCTCAGCGACAAGAAAACCGATGTGCTGATGGCCAGCCTGCTTGGCGACCGTCGCGACAAGTTCGGCGGCGGCGGGGCGAACGCCTTCTCGCTGACCTGGTCAAGCGGCGAGCTCGATATCCGCACGCCCGGCGTGCTGGCGATCGATGCCGCCACGGCGCGCAGCAACGGAAGCTTCAACAAGCTGTCCTACAGCGCCTCGCGGGTGCAGCGCATCACCGATGCGGTGTCGCTGTCGGCCGCGATCAACGGCCAGTTCGCCTCGAAAAACCTGGATGTGTCCGAGAAAATGGAACTGGGCGGCATGAACGCGGTGCGCGCCTATCCCGAGGGCGAAGCCTATGCCGACCAGGGCTTCGTCCTGAGCCTGGAAGCACGCGCGCTGTTGCCGAAGCTGTCGGCGCAGCAGCCCGGCCAGCTGCACCTGGTGGGCTTTGTCGATACCGGGCGGGTGACGAGCGAGCGCACCCCGTGGTTGGCCGGACCCAACAGCCGGACCTTGAGCGGCGCCGGCCTCGGCCTGGTCTGGGCCGACAGCAACGACTTCATGGTGCGTGCCTACTACGCCCGCAAGCTCGGCAGCGAAACAGCCACGTCGGCGCCCGACAAGTCGGGACGCTTCTGGCTCCAGGCCGTGAAATTCTTCTAAGCGCCGTTCCCACTGATTGACAGAACAAGGACTCACCATGAATACCATCTACAGATCAATATGGAACGCGCAGGCCGGCACCTTTGTCGCCGTCTCCGAAAACGCCAAGGGCGCCGGCAAGGCCGCGTCCTCGAGCACCACCGGCGCCGGCGCGCGCTTTGCACTGGGCGCGCTGGTCAGCGCGCTGGCGCTCGCCTTTACGCCGGCAGTACAGGCCCAGCAACCCACCGGCGGCGTCGTCACGGCCGGCGGCGCCACCATTAACATCGGCGCCAACGGCATGACCATCACGCAAACGAGCCAGAACGTGGCGATCAACTGGCAGGGCTTTTCGATCGGCGCCGGCGACAGCGTGCGCTTCGTGCAGCCGGACAGCAGCGCCGTCGCGCTCAACCGGGTGGTCGGCCCCGACCCATCGCGCATCCTGGGCACACTGTCGTCCAACGGCAAGGTGTTCCTGGTGAACCCCAACGGCGTCCTGTTCGGCAAAGGCGCATCGGTCAACGTGGGCGCGCTGGTCGCATCCACCGGCAACATCAGCGACGCCGACTTCATGGCGGGCCGCTACACGTTTTCTGGCAGCGGCGACGCCGTCGTGCGCAATGAAGGCGCGCTGCAGGCGGCCGACGGCGGCTATATCGCCCTGCTGGCCAAGGACGTCAGCAATGACGGCAGTATCTCGGCTCCGCTGGGCACGGTTGCAATGGCCGGCGGCAGCGCCTTCACCATGGATATGCTCGGCGACAGCCTGCTCGGCGTCAGCGTCGACCAGGGTGCGCTCAACGCACTGGCCAGAAACGGCGGCCTGATCCAGGCAGATGGCGGCCAGGTGCTGCTGACCACCCAGGGCGCCGGCAGCCTGCTGCACACGGCGGTGAACAATACCGGCGTGATCCGCGCCCAGCGCCTTGAAAATCAGGGCGGCGTCATCAAACTGCTGGGCGACATGCAGTCGGGCACCGCCAGTGTGGGCGGCACGCTCGACGCCAGCGCGCGCGCCGGCGGCGACGGCGGTTTCATCGAAACCTCGGCCGCCACGGTGAAGGTGGCCGCCGACGCCCAGATCAGCACCAGCGCGCAACAGGGGCTGACCGGCACCTGGCTGATCGATCCGCAGGACTTCGTCATCGGCGGCGACGCAACCGACAACATTTCTGGCGCAACGCTGTCGGCCCTGCTTGTTACCAACAGCGTCACGATCGTGACGGCCCCTGATCCGCAGGTCACCACAGCCGGCACCCCGCCGCTGACCAACATCGGCACGGCAAGCGAAGGCAATGGCGATATCCACGTCAATCAGGCGGTGAGTTGGACGGCGAGTTCGAGCCCGACCACGCTGACGCTGGAAGCAGTGCGCGACATCAATATCAACCAGCCGATCAGCGCCACCAATGGCAATCTGGTGGCATGCTGCGGCCGTGACATCAACGTCAACGCCGCCGTTACCACTGTCAACGGCAGCGTGCTGCTGGGCGCCGGGCGCAATCTGAACCTGTTGGCCGCATTGACCACCACTGACGGCAACCTGATGATGTGCGCCGGCAATGACGTGAACATCGACGGACAGATCACGCTGACCAGGGGCAGTAGCATTCCGGACCAGAGCCTCGGCCTGCCGCTCGGCCTTGTGCTAAGCGCCGGCACCGATGGCAGCGGCGAGGGAACGGTGAACTTCTCGCCCGTCGCGCCTCCCGTCACCGTGACCGGACCGGACGCGCCGGCGCTGGTGATCTACAATCCCGTTTCGTACACCGCACCAACCGACTACCTGCCGCAATTCACGCTGTCGGGTGGTTCCACGCTCACCCAGAAAATGCTGGTATCGCCAACCGGTGCCGACAAGATCTTCGACGGTTCGACCTCGGCCACCCTGACGTCCCTACTCGGCGCCCCAAGCGGCGTGACCCTGATCGCAGACGCGGGCGCCACGGCGAGTTTCGACAGCGCCGACGTCGCAACCGGCAAGACCGTCAGCTTCACCGGCTACAGCCTTGGCGGCCCGCAGGCTGCGAGCTATGCGCTGCCCGTGTCGTGCTGCGGCGTGATCACTGGCAAGACGCAGGCGAATATTACGGCGGCAGTCGTGCCGCCACCGGTGGTCGTGCCGCCGCCGGTGGTTGTGCCGCCGCCGGTCGTCGTACCGCCGCCGGTAGTGGTCGTCCCGCCGCCGGTGGTTCAGCCGCCAGTGGTGGTGCCGCCGCCCGTCGTCGTGCCGCCACCGGTGGTGGTCGTGCCGCCGCCAGTGGTCGTGCCGCCGCCGGTGGTCGTGCCGCCGCCGGTGGCCCCTCCGGTGGTAGTGCCCCCCCCGGTCGTGGTCGCGCCGCCGATTGTCGTGCCACCGCCAGTTGTCATCGCGGCGCTGGTCGAAGCTGCGTCGCTTGTCGCAGCGCCGCCGGTCGTCGGCCCGCGCGTCCTCGTGGTGCCGCAACCGGTTGTCGTGCCGCCAATCCAGGTGCTTGCGGCAACGGAGGAGTTGCCGCCCGTGTTTGTGTTGCCACGTCCGCCAGTGCCAGCCCAACCGCCGGTCGTCGCGCCGCCGGTAGCCGAGCTGCCCGACACCCACGTGCCGCCGAATCGTCCCGTCAAGCCGGATCGCAACTAAGGACGGTATGAAGTCCTGCAAGCAACTGCTCGTGCTGGCGGCGTGCGCCGCCTCCAGCCTTGGCACGGCGCCGGCGCGTGCGGCTGACACGGCCGTGCGCGCCAGCTTCCAGCACGCGCACGCATCGCCGGATGCGGTGAAAGTTGCCGACTGGGTTATCGGGTCCAACAATCATCGTGACCTGCCCTTCATGATCGTCGACAAGAAGGCCGCCATGGTCTACGTTTTCGACGGCAAAGGGCAATTACGCGGAAGTGCCGCCGCGCTGCTGGGCGCGGCCGTCGGTGACGATTCCGTTCCCGGCATTGGCGAGCGAAAAATCTCGAGCATTCTGCCCGAGGAGCGGACCACGCCGGCCGGCCGCTTCGTGGCCGCATTGGCGCGCAATATCCATGGCAAGGAAATCCTGTGGGTCGACTATGCGGCTGCGATCTCGCTCCATCGCGTGGCGACCGGCAATCGCGCCGAGCGCCGTGCCGAACGCCTGGCCAGTGCCACGACGCAGGACAATCGTATCTCCTACGGATGCATTAACGTGGCAGCGACGTTTTTCGACAAGATCGTGATGCCTGCCTTTAAAAATAATGGCATCGTGTACGTGCTGCCTGAGACGAAGTCGCTGCAGCAGGTCTTTGCTTCGTATAGCGAGGCCAAGGGACTGAGCGCGCATTGATTTTAATCCGTTGGTCGCAGGTTCGAATCCCGCATGGCCTACCAAAGAATTCAGTAAAGATGCGAACAAAAAACGCCAGGCACAGCCTGGCGTTTTTGTTTCTGCAATATCCCCGTTCATTCATTTCCACCTTGCGCACCTGACGCAAGATGGCCGCCCTCGCCTTCCCAGTTGGCGACCTCGGCGGGTATGTCAGAGCCCGGTGGACGATAGGTCACGGTCTTGGTCACGGCCGCATCGATTTCCTGGGGTGTCATCAGCACCGTCGTCTTGCACGTCGTGACGCCGGAGGCATCGACCCTGAGCGCCAGCGCCGCGGCGGTGGCGTTGTCGGGAAGCTCGCCGATAATGACGACATCCCTGTCGCCGAACGCGAAATAAAAGGCTTCGACCTTCCCGCCTAGCGAGTGGAATAATTGATCGACAGCCTCGCGCCGCCGCGTTCCGCCTTCCTTCAGCAGGCCGTTGATCCCCTCGCTGAGATAGCTCGCTTCAACCAGATACTTAGCCATGTGAGGTCCTTCCAGAATCACGTTCCCGGCGAAAGAATTCGCTTCGTACGCTTGCCGGCAATGCCCGGCTGACACCATTTACCCCCGGCCGCCGGTTTTGCGTGACCCAATGTTTGACAGCTCGCAGGAAGCAGCGGTTCAACCAGCGCGCGTGCGAATAGCCTGGGTTTCGCGCCCGGGGCTGCAGCGTTGACTGCCGGGTTGTGTGACATCCGTCTCCAGGAAATCCACGAGAAACTCACCGGTTCTGGTCAACGCAAACAAGCAGGCGCTTTCATCCAGACGCAGGACCTGCGATAGTTGGTGTTAAAATAATTGCAACTTCCGGAGTCTCTCGATATGCACCTGATAGAACGAATTTTCCTGGTCGGCTACCTGCTGATCGTTGCCCTCTTCTTTACTTGCGGAATGGGTTTGATCGTATTGGCCGGGATCGAAACCTGGCATGCGATCAGCCCCTTCAATTCCGAGCCCGCCAGTGAGCGGTTCGACGTGCTGCTCGAATGTATTGGCCTGCTGACCATCGCGGTCGCGTCGCTGGAGCTGGGGCAGACCGTGCTCGAAGAAGAAGTCCAGCGCTCGGCCAATATCAGCGCGCCGACCCGCGTGCGCCGTTTCCTGTCGCGCTTCCTGATCGTGGTCGTGGTCGCCCTGTCGGTCGAAGCCTTGATCGGCGTCTTCAAATTCGTGAACGGTGCGCCGCAATTCCTCCCGCACGCCGCCTCGGTCGGCCTGGCTGCCGCCGCGATCCTCGCGACCTGGGGCCTGTTCATCCGCATGAATACCGAGGCCGAGAAACTCGAGCCGGAAGCCATGCGCGAAGTGAAGGCCGAAGACGACGAAATCGAACGCGACGTCGAAGGGGATCCGAAGACGAAATACGCGCCCGTCGAGCAGAGCGAATTGCCGCCAGGGCATGAACACGCACCCGACGCGCAGCAGGAAGCGCAGGAAGAAGCGCCGAAAAAAGCGCAGGACCGGGCGCCCAAAAACGGCGATGACCCAGCCGGCGTCCATAAAAAGTGACTCAAAGCACTTGGTAAATCGGTCAAGTAACGCTATAATCTTGTCTTCTTCGGGTCGTTAGCTCAGTTGGTAGAGCAGCGGACTTTTAATCCGTTGGTCGCGTGTTCGAGCCACGCACGGCCTACCAGAGATTCAGACAACAGCGCCAGCCTTCGGGTTGGCGTTGTTGTTTTCACTTTCCGAACGCCATGCCCCAGACGATCGCCAGCGCCGTTCACCACGAACTGGTCATCAAGAAAAGCCGCTTCATCGCCTGCGTGCAGCCGATGCCGGACCGCGCCGGGGCGGTCAAGATCGTGGCCGAACTGCGTGCCCGGCATCCGGGTGCGGCCCATGTGTGCTGGGCCCTGCTGGCCGGCGGCCAGTCGGCGGCGGTCGATGACGGCGAACCCAGCGGCACCGCGGGCCGTCCCATGCTCGACGTATTGCGCCACCAGGACCTGGAAGGCGTGCTGGCCACCGTGGTGCGCTACTTTGGCGGCGTCAAGCTCGGCGCGGGCGGACTGGTGCGCGCCTATACCGACAGCGTGGCCCAGGCCCTGCTGACGGCAACCAAGGTCCCGATCGTCAAGCTGCGCCAGTTACGCTGCAGCGTTCCCTATGCCATGGAAGGCATGCTGCGGCGCGAACTCGAGGCCGCCGGCGCCAGCCTCGACGCGGTGGAGCACGGCGACGACGTGCGCTTCACCTTCAGCCTGCCGGCGGGCGCCGCCGACGCGCTGCGCGCGCGCCTCGACGAAGCCGGCCACGGCCGCCTGCAATGGCCTTCCGACGCGGACGACGGGGACCGCGAACCGGCTTGACGCCATTCCCGCGCCCTATACCCGTCATCACGACACGAAAGCGGACGCATCCGCTCGTGCCCGGTATAGTGCCAGACCCGGCCGCGCATACGCTTCGGCCGGCTTTCCTCTTTCCACCCCGAACAACAACAATCCCGTGATCAAGAAAAGCCTACTTCCTCTCGCCCTCGGCGGCTTCGGCATCGGCATGACCGAATTCGTCATGATGGGCATCCTGCCCGACATCGCCAGCGGCCTGCACATCACCATTCCGCAAGCCGGCTACCTGATCACCGCCTACGCACTGGGCGTCGTGGTCGGCGCACCGACCCTGGTCAGCCTGGTGGCCGGCCGCCCGCCGCGCAGCGTGCTGATCTGGTTCATGCTGATGTTCGCCATCTTCAATGCGATGTCGGCCTTCGCGCCGAACTTCGAGATCATGATGGTCTCGCGCTTCCTGGCCGGCCTGCCGCATGGCGCCTTCTTCGGCGTCGGCGCCGTCGTGGCCAGCCGCCTGGCCGACGAGGGCCGCACCGCCGCCGCCGTCGCCACGATGTTTACCGGCCTGACCCTGGCCAATGTGCTGGGTGTGCCGCTGGGCACCTGGATCGGCCACACCATCGACTGGCGCCTGGTGTTCCTGATCGTGGCCGTGATCGGCCTCTTCACCATGCTGAGCCTGCGCCAGTGGGTGCCGCACATCGAACCGGGCAAGCGCACCGGCATCATGCAAGACCTGCGCATCTTCCGCCATCTCGACCTGTGGCTGGCGCTGGGCATCGTCTCGATCGGCACCGGCGGCTTCTTCGCCTGGTTCAGCTATATCGCGCCGCTGCTGACCGACGTCACGCGCTTCGATTCGACCACGATTCCCCTGATCATGACCGCGGTCGGCGTCGGCATGACGGTCGGCGTGCAGTTCGGCGGCCGCCTGGCCGACCGCGTGCACCCGCTGCCCGCCCTCTTGATCCTCATGATGTCGATGACCGTTCTCCTGCTGTGCAACGGCTTCCTGGCGGAGTCGAAGCCGGCGATGGTCGTGCTGGCCTTCCTGACGGGCGCCAATGCGCTGGCGATCGGCCCCCCGATCCAGCTGCTGCTGATGGAGCACTCGCGCGAAGCCGAGATGCTCGGCTCCTCGCTGGGCCAGTCCGGCTTCAATATCGGCAATGCGCTGGGCGCCTTCCTCGGCGGTGTGCCGCTGACGCTGGGCTATGCGTTCACGGCGCCGCAGTGGGTGGCGGCGGCCCTGGCGCTGTGCGGCGTGGGCTTGTCGGCGTTCATGCTGGCGCGCCACCGCATGCAGATGCGGGTGCTGGCCGGCTGCGCCTGACCCGGCGCAGGCTGGCGCGATATCCCTGCTACGCCGTCGCCCTGGCGACGGCGGCTTGAGCGTCGAACGTGGCGGCGTGCCGGGCTGTAAACGCAATACGCTTGCGCCGATGTCCGTTACACCAGAGCGATGTCGCCCATGGCCTTCGCGGTCTCGGCAGACTCATCCAGGATATCTTGCAGGGTGACCTCGTCGAACACGAAGTCGAGTGCGCTCTCGCCATGTTCCGGCAACTGGGCGCGGCGGCCGTCGAGGGGCGAGGCCACCGGCGCATACTGGTTCGCGAGCAGCAGCGTATCGAGCAAGGTGCCCGGCGGCATGTTCATCCAGCCGCCGCGCATGTCGGCGATCGACTCCGACACCGCGGGCGGAATCGACAGCTTTTTCATCACTTCGGCGCTGACCACGTCTTCGCACAGGGCGCCCCAGTTCTCCGGATCGTCGTCCAGCAGGCCGGGAAATTCGTCGGCCCGTGCCAGCAGGTAGAAGGCGCCGACCTCGTGCACGATGCCGGCGAACAGGGCGGTATCGGGATCGACGCCAGTGACGCGGCGCGCCAGCGAATGGGCGATCGAGGCGACCTGGGTCGTGTGCGCCCACAATTGCTCGGCCTTGGCGCGCAGGCCGGGATCGTTGATGCGGTTGCCGAATTGCCGCACTACCAGGCTGGCCACCAGGGCCTGCAGGCGCCGGTAGCCGATGCGCGACAGCGCGGCGCGAACGTTGGTCACCGGTATCGCACTGCCGCCGCCGAAGGCGGCCGTATTGGCGATGGCGACCGTGCGTGCGGCCAGTTGTGGTTCGGCCAGCACCAGGCGGATCGCCTCGTCGATATGACAATCCGGGTCGTCCAGGGCGAGCTGCAGGCGCAACACGGCATTGACGCTGGTGGGGAAAGTGATCTCACCGCGAACGGCCTGCGCCGCGATGTATCCGAATGCTTCGAGTTTATTCACGTCGGTCATTATAGCCTCCGCCGGATGCCGGGCCGGACACCATGCCCGCCCCACATCCACCGGCCGCCCAAACTGTGGCGCGTCATCCACACCGCATGAGCGCAAACCCGGAAAGCAAAACAGCCCGCGCGCCGGTAGGCTGCGGGCTGCAAGCCGGTCAGGCTGGCATTACTTGACCTTGATGGCGCTCCTGACGCTGGTCACGCCGTCGACATCCCTGGCCAGCTGCATGGCCTTGTCGGCTTCGGCCTTCGATGCGACGAAGCCGCTCAGCATCACGACACCGCCTTCGGTGTCGACGCTGATTTCCATGCCCTTCAGGTCAGGGTCGGCCACCAGGCCCGCCTTGACCTTGGTGGTGATGGTGCTGTCCGCGGCCACGCGGACCGTCTTCTCGGCGGCGCGCTCGGTGGCGTTTTCCGTCTTGCGGACGGCGTTCGAGGCCATTTCTTTGGTGCGGTCGACGGCGACCGCGGTCTTTTCCTTCACGGTGGCGAGCGCTTCGCGGGTGCGTTCGCCGGCGCCGGCCATACCGGTCTTCTCGGCCACGTTCGACGCCACCTCGCGGGTCTTGTCCGCCGCATTGCGCGCCGCTTCGCGGGTGTTCTCGGCCGCGTTCGCCGCCGCTTCGCGGGTGCTGGCGGCGACCGCCGCGCCGGTGGTTGCGGTCACGCCGGCGGCCGTGGTCACGTTGCCGCGCTCGTCGATCACGCAGGCGGTATGCGCATTGCCGCTGGCCTCCTGACACTTCTGCACGGCGGCTGCCTTCCTGGGGTCGAGGGTATCGGTGCGTGCCACCAGGCCGGCCCCGCCGCTGCCGCCGACAGCGGTGGCGCCATCGCGATCGTCCAGGCGCGCCAGCGCGGCATCACGGATCGAGCCGGCCGTGGCCTGGCAGCGGTCCTTGTCGCCGGCCGCGCTGGCGTCGCACTGGGTATCGGCCAGCGCGTGCTCGGCGCGGATCACCTTGGCGCGTGCATCGCGCAGGTTGGCGCCGGTGCTGTCGTGCCTGGTGTAGGCATCGAGTTCCGCGCGCGCCTGGGCCAGCTTTGCTTCGTCGTCGCACACCTGCCCGGCATTGCCGCTCCTGGCGTCGCACCTGGCCTTGGCGCTTCGGTAGTCCGCGGCCGCCTTGTCCATCGCGGCGCGGTGGGCGTCCCGGTCGACAGGGGCAGCATGGGCAGGAGCCACGGCGACGGCGGCTACGGCGCTGGCGATCAGCGTGGCGATGAGGGTTTTCATGATTGGATTCCCTTGCATGCATGGTTGGAATGACATCCATTAAACGCCCCGCCCGCTTCGATATCTGTGCGACAGCGTACCTTGCCTGGACAAACCAGATTGCAGGACACAGCCCCAAGCTACTCACCCTCAAGACACTCACCCTCCAAACGCAAGAACGTCGTTTCCGCTTTGCGCGAAAAACGACGTTCAGGGGTTGCTCCGGTTACCGCAGGGATGCGGCGCCAGGATCAGCAGGGATTACTTGGCCTTGTTGGCGTCACGCGCGGCGTCGCGGGTGGCCTTGGCCTGGTCTTCGCATTTGTCCTCGGCATCGCCTTTCAGCGCATCGCATTTCTCGTCAGCCAGGTCGTACTCTGCATCGATGACCTTGTCGCGTGCCTTGCGCACGTTGTTGCCGGTGTTGTCGTGCTTCGTGGTCGCATCGAGTTCCGCCTTCGCGCGCGCCAGCTTGGCTTCATCTTCGCAGATGTCTTCGGCGTTGCCGCTCATGGCGTCGCACTTGTCCTTGGCCACACGGTAGTCGGCCTTCACCTTGTCCATGGCCGTCTTGTGGGCATCCTTGTTGGTCTGGGCGGCGGCAGGGGCGATGCCGATGGCGGCGACGGCGGCGGTAGCGATCAGCGTGGCGATGAACGATTTCATGTTGAGTCCCTCTATTGAGTTATTGGTGGGACTCATTAAACGCCTGTACTGACGAGCTCTCTGTGCGTCACCGAACACTTATAAAAAATTCAATTGCTCGCACAGGGACGAGTGCTCGCCGCGCACAGCGCCGTCACTCGCTCAGCAGCAAGCCTTCGCGCCATAGCGCATCGGCGGCCGCGAATGGCGTCATGCGGCTGTCGAACTGCGCGCCATTACCGGCCAGCCTTACCCAGGCGCGCGTGTCGTGGCCGCTGCGCGGCACCGCCACGCCGGCGCGCACGCCGCTCAGCCAATCGTGCACCCGCGCATATTCGCCGGGATTGGTGCGCTGGACCCAGGCCAGCGCCACCAGGTCGGCGAAACCTTCCTCGCGCCGGGTGTCGCGCATCGCCTTCGCCGCGGCCAGCAGCGCGCTGTCGTGCGAGGTTTCGCGGCCGGTCTCGACAAAGCCGGCCGGCAGCAGGTGCCACTCGCCCTGGGCATAGCGCCAGCAATGGGCCAGTTCATGCGCGGCCATGGCCTCGATCAAGAGTGCCTGCTCGGCGGCGGGAACGCCTGCCAGCACCTTCTCGGCGTCGGGATTGCCGCGCATCGACAACACCAGCTTGCAGCGCCCCCCGGCGAAGCCCATCGCCAGCGGCACGGCGCCGGCGGAGGCCTGCGGCTGGACGATGACGTCCACCGGCAGGGATATCGACTTCGAGTAGTCCAGCACCGGGGCGGCCGCGCGTAGCCAGCGCGATTCCTGGGCGGTCAGTTGGGCGGCCTGCAAGGGGAGCACAGCGGATGCCGCGGCGCAGATCGCCGCGACCAGGAAGGGCTTGGACATAGTGCTTCTCCACGATGAAAGAAATTCCTATCGGAAATTCTATCTCCGGATCGCACACTACTTTCAGGAAAATATTTCTGTATGTTTAAAAAAATCAAGGACCGCAATGGCGGCCTCCCGCGTCGCACAGGTCAACGATGCCATGATTGCACCAGCATGGCGAACCGCAGCGTGAAAGGCGTCGCCTTCCCCGCGTTCAACGCACGGTCGCCAGCGCCTCGCCCTGATGCCAGCCGCCGCCCAGGGCGCGCGCCACCGCCACCGTCGCCAGCAGGCGCTGGGTGCGGATCCCGGCCGCGGCGCGGTCCGCCGCCAATGCGCTGCGCTGGGCGTCGGTCACGTCGAGATAGGTCGACAGGCCGCGCTCGTAGCGCGCCTGCGCCACCAGCAGCGCGCGCGCCGCGGCCTCTTGCGAACGGGCCTGCACTTCGCCCTGTTTCTGGCGCTGCTGCAGGTCGGACAGCGCGTCTTCGACTTCGCGCAGCGCCGTCAACAACGTCGTCTGGTGGTTGGCCACGGCCTCGTCGTAGCGCGCCCTGGCCAGCGCCAGGTTGGCGCGATTGCGGCCGCCGTCGAAGATCGGCAGCGACAGCGCCAGCGGGCCGACCGAGAACTGGCGCGCCCCGCCTTTCGTCAGGTCGTTCAGGCTTTGCGAGGCATAGCCGACATTCCCGGTCAGCGACAGCGCCGGATAGAACGCGCCTTCGGCCACGCCGATCTGCGCATTGGCGGCCTTCAGCTGCGCGCTGCTGGCCGCCAGGTCGGGCCGCTGGCCCACCAGGCTGGCCGGCAGGCCGACGGGAATCGCGGGCGGCTGCGGCAGTTGCGCGGCCGCGGTTTCCGTCTGGCTGGGGGCCGGCAACGGCGCGCTGGGCGTGCTGCCCACCAGCGTGGCCAGCGCATGTTCGACCAGGTTGCGCTGGCGCTGCACCTCGTGCAGGTCGGCTTCGGCGTTGGCGCGCTCGATGCGCGCGCGCGACACGTCCAGCTCGTTCGACAGGCCGGCATGGAAACGCGCCTCGACCAGTTCCTGCGCCTCGCGCCGCGTGGCCAGCGCGTCCTCCAGGATCGCGCGCTCGGCGTCCAGGCCGCGCAGCTGCCAGTACGCCGACGCGACCTGGCTCGACAGCAGCAGGATCACGCCGTCGCGGTCAATCTGCGCCGCCAGCGCCTGCGCATCGCTGGCCTCGACGAGGCGGCGCACGCGGCCCCACAGGTCGAGCTCATACGACAGCGAGGCGCCGACGCTGTAGTTGTTGCCCTCGATCGAGCGGCCGCCCAGGGCCAGGCCCTGCGACGTCTCGGCCGAGGTGCGGGCATTCGACACGCCGGCGCCGACCGCGACGCCCGGCAGCTGGCCGGCGCGCACCACGCCGAGCTGCGCCTGCGCCTGCAGCAGGCGCTGGGCCGCGGCCTGCACGCCCGGATTGTCGCGCAGCGCGCGCGCCTCGAGGCGGTCGAGGGTGGCGTCATGGAACACGGTCCACCAGGCGGCCGGCAAACGCGCGGCGTCGCTGGCCGGGTCGGCATGACGGTACGCGGTTTGCGCCGGCGCGTCGGGCGCCCGGAAATCGGGGCCGAGCGTGCTGCAGCCGGCGGTCAGGGCGGCAATCGCAAGGACGCCGGCGAGAGGTTTGAACATGGTTTTTCTCTCCATTCGAATTCAGTGGGCGCCCGAGCCGCCCGGCGACTTGACCTTGTCGGCCATCCAGATCGCCGCGATGCAGGCGAGCAGGATCATGCCGATGATCCAGAAGCCGTCGTTATAGGCCATCACATAGGCTTCGCGCCGCACCAGGCGGTCGACCACGGCCAGCGCCTGGTTCGCTGCCCGGGCCGGATCGATGCCCCTGGCGATGAAGCCCTGGGTCAGCGCGTCCAGGCGTTCCTGGGTCGCAGGCGCATAGCTGGAGACCGCTTCGCCCAGGCGCGCCGAGTGGAAGTGTTCGCGGTTGGTGAGCGACGTCGCCAGCAGCGCGATGCCGATCGAGCCGCCCAGGTTGCGTGTCATGTTGAACAGGCTCGAGGCCGACCCCATGTCGCGCGGCGGCAGGCCGGACATCGCGAAGTTCGACAGCGTCAGCATCACGAACGGCTGGCCGATGGCGCGCACGACCTGCGTCCACATCAGCTGGTCGTAGCCGGTGGTGGCGTCCATGAAGGAATTCATGATGCACGAGATGCCGAACATGAACAGGCCGAAGCTGCACAGGATGCGGTTGTCCACTTTTGAGGACAATTTGGCCGCGAACGGCATCACCAGCAACTGCGGCAGGCCGACCCAGGCGATCACTTCGCCGATCTGCATCGGCGTATAGCCGGCGATCTGGCCTAGGTACAGCGGCAACAGGTAAGAGGATCCATACAGGCCCATGCCGATCACCGCCGACAGCGTGGTCGCCACCAGGAAGTTACGCTGGCCGTAGAGGCGCAGGTTGACGAACGGTTCCGGCTTCGAGAAGCAGAGCGCCACCCAGCCCAGGAGGCCCGTGAGCGAGAGCGCGGCGAAGGTCACGATGAAACTCGAATCGAACCAGTCCTTCGAATTGCCCTCTTCCAGGAAGATCGTCAGGCAGGCCAGGCCCATCGCCATCAGCGCGATGCCCAGCCAGTCGGCCTTTACCAGCGTCCTGAGGTTGGCCTTCTCGGGATTCAGGCCCCAGGCTATGCCGGCGATGAGCAGCACGCCCGGCGCCCAGTTGATGTAGAAGATCGACGGCCAGCCATACAGCTCGGACAAGTAGCCGCCCAGGGTCGGGCCCATGGCCGGCGCCAGGGTCGCGGTCAGGCCGAAGATGGCCATGCCGGTAGCGCGCTTCGACGGCGGCAGCAGGGTCATCACGAGGGTCATCGCCATCGGGATCAGCGCGCCGCCGGTGAAGCCCTGCAGCATGCGAAACACGATCATGCTCTCCAGGCTCCAGGCCGCGCCGCACAGGGTCGAGAACACCAGGAACAGCGCGGTGGTGCCGATCATGTAGTTGCGTACGCCAAAGGCGCGCGTGAACAGCGCCGTCAGCGGGATCACGACGATCTCGGCGCACAGGTAGGCGGTCGAGATCCACGAGCCTTCTTCCTGCGTGGCCGACAGGGTGCCGAGGATGTCGCGCAGCGAGGAATTCGTGATCTGGATGTCGAGCACCGCCATGAAGGCGCCCAGCATGCCGGCGGCGATCGCGATCCAGGTGCGCAGGTCCACGGCGGCCCCATTGCCTGGTGCGCCCGGCATGGCGCCAGGGCCGGCGGGTTTGCTCAGCGTCGTCATGGCAAGCGCTTAGTGAACGGCCGCGGTTCGGGTCGGTTTGACGTCCTGGCCGAGTTCGACCTCGGCCACCACCGACATGCCGGGCACCAGGCGGCCGGCGTATTTTTTCACGTCACGCGGGTCGAGCGTGATCTTGACCGGCACGCGCTGCACGATCTTGGTGAAGTTGCCGGTCGCGTTATCGGCCGGCAGCAGCGCGAACTGGTTGCCCGAGGCCGGGGCGAAGCTGTCCACGCGGCCCACCAGGTGATGCTCGGGCAGCGCGTCGACGGCGATATCGACCAGCTGTCCCGGCGCCAGGCCGGCGAGCTGGGTTTCCTTGAAGTTGGCGACCACCCAGACGTTGTCCTCGACCACCGCCAGCATCGCCTGGCCCGGCTGCACGCGGGCGCCGGCTTCGACGCTGCGGCGGCCGACGCGGCCGTCCACCGGCGCGACGATGCGGTTGTAGGCCAGCTGCTGCAGCGCTTCCTTCGACTGCGCCTGCAATACCTTCACCTGCGCCTCGAGCACGTCGCGGCCCGCCTCGGCAGCGCCGATCTGGGCTTGCGCCGCGGCGGCGTTATCGCGGCGTGCGGCCAGGTCGGCCACGGCGGCGTCGCGCGCGGCGTTCGAGGCATCCACCTCGGCCTTCGAGACCGCCTTCATGGTCTCGTTGTACAGCTGGCCGAAGCGTTCGGCATCCTGGCGCGCCCGCAGCAACTGGGCCTGGGACTGCTTGACCTGGGCGGCGGCGGCGGCGGCCTGCGCGCGCACCTGCTCGATCTGGGCCCCGGCCTGCTTGACCTGCTGCTGCATGCTGGCGATCTGGGCGTCGATCTGCTCGACACGCACGGCATGGTCCGCCGGATCCAGCTCGGCGATCACGTCGCCCGCCTTCACCAGCTGGTTGTCGTCCACCAGGACCCTGGTCACCACGCCGGCCACCCGCGACGACACCTGGTGTACGCGCCCGGTGACGTAGGCATTTTCGGTCTCGACGAAGTGATGGCTGCGATACCACATGCGTGCGCCGGCGCCGATCGCCGCCAGCGCGATCAGGCCGACCACGACCAGCACGCGCTTGTTGGGCCCGCTCTTGCCGGGCCCGCTGCCCGGCGCCCCGACCGCCGGGGATGGCGCCGCGGGCGCCTGCCCTGCCGTGCTGTGCATCTCTGCCATGGAAAAGCTCCGCAAATAAAATGAAATGAGGTCATCGCATTATTTGCCAGCAATAGGCGGAAGTCAAGAAATGAAACGGTTGCGTTTCATTTACATTTACACTAGAGTCTTTGCCATGAGCAAAGCACAGAGTGACGCACCAGCGGTCGTCAAATCCGCCGGACGCCCGAAGGCGTCGGAAGTCGAGGCCCGTACCCAGCAATTGATCGAGGCCGCGGGCTGCCTCTTCTTGCGCCATGGCTATACCAAGGTCAGCCTGGAAGCCATCGCCCGCGAGGCGCGGGTGGCGGTGCGCACGATCTATGTGAAATTCGGCGGCAAGGCCGGCCTGCTCAGGGCCGTGCTCGCCTCACGGCGCGAACGCATGTTTGCCGGGCACAGCATGGACGCCGACACCCGGCCGCTGCGCGAGATCGTCGACGATTTCGCGCGTCACTTTTACGATTTGCTGGTCGACCCCGATACGATGGCCATGCAGCGCGTGGTGATCGCCGAAGCCGCCAGCAATCCGGAACTGGCCGAGGCTTTCTATGAAGGCGGGCCGCGCCTGACGCGCGAGATGCTGCAGCGCTTTTTTTCGCGCCCGGACATCCGCAGCCAGCTGCGCGACGACGTGCCGCTGGATTTGCTGCCGATCCACCTGATCGGCTGCATCAGCGGCGATCCGATCGGGCGCTTCCTGTTTCCCGAGACCACACCCACGCGCGAGCAAGCGCAATGCGAGCTGGCGGCGCGCCTCGAGCTGTTCTACGCCAGCGTCCTGAAAAAATGTTAAATAATTGTTAAATTGCGAGGCTAAGTGCGGCATCGCACGAACACAACGGGCAGTTTTATGGCACTCTGTCAGTCTTCACAGAGGATGTCGTGAATATCAATAACAGCGGCGAGACCGCGAGGAGAAAGCATGAGCAAGTCGTCCAGATACGAATGGCGTGACCAACAGGCATCGCTGCAAGAACGCATGAAGAACTTCATTGAAAATCCTGGCGCCGACCAGATGGAAGCGGTCATCGCTGAAATGCGTACCTATGCCGCCGCCGCCAAGGCCGGCACGATCGATATTCCGGAACGCTTCGTCAGCTTCGGCTAAAAGCGAGGTCGCGTTCATCGTAATGCCGTCCGGTGCGAGCCGGGCGGCATTTTTCATTGGTGACGCCCTTCAGACGGCCGACACCGGCACGGGCCTGGCCTGCTCTTCCACGTCGTACACACGCGTGAGCAGGTGCACCTTGCGCGGCGCCCGGTGGCGCTCGTGCAGTTCGCGGGTCAGCACCTCGACCCGGCGCGGCCGCAGCGCCACCTGCTGCGGATCGACGGTGCCGATGGCGCCCGGCACGTATTGGCTGAACTGCGAGGCCAGCAGCTGGGACACCGTGCCGGTAATGGTCGCCGGCGCGCCGTGGACCATGGTGTGGAGTTCGAAACAGCGGGTTTCCGGCAACACGTAGACGGTCCCGACGTACTCGTTGCTGTGCTCGTCCATCTTGCCCTCCTGAGCTGAACGCGGGCGCGGCAAGTCGGCTTGCCGCCGTATTCCCTCATGATAGGCTTTTGACAGGCGCTGGCAAGCAGCGCACGTGGCGCCGGCGGCGGAGTCAAGGTGGCGCCGTCACGCGGCCGATCGCGGCCGAACGCGGCCGAACGCGGTAGAGCAAGCGATCCATTACCGGAGTAACGACAAGCAGGCCCGCATGTTCTTGCCGCATGGCGAACGTCCGATCCGCACGCCGCGGCGGCAGTTGACGGAACAATCGGACTCGCAGTTCTGGCAGAACCGGCGCCGGACAATGAAAAACGGGACCATCGTGAACTGACCCCGTAAAGTTGGACGGTTGGTCTCAGTGAAGTGCCGAGGGCTGGGTTCTGTATTGAACAGGACTCAGCCCTTTTAGCTTCATCT
>NZ_JBWBRF010000033.1:0-18923 GCF_056279385.1 Massilia sp. UYP34
AGATGAAGCTAAAAGGGCTGAGTCCTGTTCAATACAGAACCCAGCCCTCGGCACTTCACTGAGACCAACCGTCCAACTTTACGGGGTCAGTTCACAGCGCCCCTTTTTTCGGATCACATCGTCACGCCGCCGTTCAGCAGCACGACGCCCGGCTTCCCCCATACCGCGCCTCCTGGCGCTCGCGGAAGAACTCCTCGTACGTCATCGGCGCCTGGTCCGGATGGGTACGCTCCATATGCGCCAGGTAGGTGTCGTATTCGGGCAGGCCGACCATCAGCCGCAGGCTCTGCCCGAGGTAGTTGCCGGCCTGTTTCAGGGTGCCGAACATCACTGCACCTGCGCGGCCGGCATGGCGACGTACGGCGACTCCTTCGCGGTCGGCGCATGCGTTGCGCGCGCCGCCATCACCGTGCGCACGCCGTAGAACAGCACCGCCAGCACGACGAAGATGAAGAAGCCGGCCAGGCTGGCGTTGACGTAGTCGTTGAAAATGATGCGCTCCATGTCGAGGATCGACTTGGCCGGCGCCAGGATCTCGCCGGCGTCATGCGCTGCCTGGTACTTGTTGGCGTGCGCGACGAAGCCGATGCGCGGATCGGCATGGAAGATCTTCTGCCAGCCGGCGGTGAGGGTGCAGGCCAGCAGCCACAGGGTCGGCAGCGCGGTGACCCAGGCGTACTTGGCGCGCTTCATCTTGAACAGCACGCAGGTGCCGAGCATCAGCGCGATACCGGCCAGCATCTGGTTGGCGATGCCGAACAGCGGCCACAGGGTGTTGATGCCGCCCAGCGGATCGACCACGCCCTGGTACAGGAAGTAGCCCCAGGCCGCGACGCACAGTCCGGTGGCCAGCAGGTTGGCCGGCAGCGAGTCGGTTTTCTTGAGCGACGGGGCGAAGGCGCCCAGCAGGTCTTGCAGCATGAAGCGGCCGGCGCGGGTGCCCGCGTCCACCGCGGTCAGGATGAACAGCGCCTCGAACAGGATCGCGAAGTGGTACCAGAAGGCCATCATGCCCGGTCCGCCCACGACGTTGGACAGGATGTGCGCCATGCCGACCGCCAGGGTCGGCGCGCCGCCGGCGCGCGAGATGATGGTGTGCTCGCCGACGTCCTTGGCCATCTGCTCGAGCGCTTCCGGCGTGATCACGAAGCCCATCTGCGACACGGCTTGCGCCGCCGATTGCGCGGTGGTGCCGAGCAGCGCGGCCGGGCTGTTCATGGCGAAGTAGATGCCGGGGTCGATGGTCGACGCGGCGATCAGCGCCATGATGGCCACGAACGATTCCATCAGCATGCCGCCGTAGCCGATGAAGCGGGCGTGCGACTCGTTCTCGATCATCTTGGGCGTGGTGCCCGACGAGATCAGCGCGTGGAAGCCCGAGACGGCGCCGCAGGCGATGGTGATGAACAAGAAGGGGAAGATATTGCCCGACCACACCGGGCCGGTGCCGTCGATGAACTTGGTCACGGCCGGCATCCGCAGGTCGGGCGCGACCACGATGATGCCGATCGCCAGCGCCAGGATGGTGCCGATCTTGAGGAAGGTGGACAGATAATCGCGCGGCGCCAGCAGCAGCCACACGGGAATCACGGCGGCGACGAAGCCGTAGCCGATCAGCATCCAGGTCAGTTCGGTGCCGGTGAAGGTGAACATCGGGCCCCAGGTCGGCGACTCGTGCACCCACTGGCCGCCGATGATGGCCAGCATCAGCAGCACGAAGCCGATGCCCGAGATCTCGCCGATGCGGCCCACGCGCACGTAGCGCGAGTAGATCCCCATGAACAGCGCGATCGGGACGGTGGCCATCACGGTGAAGGTGCCCCACGGCGAGCCGGTGAGGGCCTTCACGACGATCAGCGCCAGCACCGCCAGGATGATCACCATGATCATGAAGGTGCCCAGCAGCGCGATCATGCCGGGGATTTCTCCCATTTCGGACTTGATCAGGTCGCCGAGCGAGCGGCCGTCGCGGCGGGTGGACATGAACAGCACCATGAAGTCCTGCACCGCGCCGGCGAACACGACGCCGGCCAGGATCCACATCATGCCGGGCAGGTAGCCCATCTGCGCCGCCAGCACGGGGCCGACCAGGGGGCCGGCGCCGGCGATCGCGGCGAAATGGTGGCCGAACAACACGTTCTTGTTGGTCGGCACATAGTCGAGGCCGTCGTTGTACTTGTAGGCCGGTGTCTGGCGCGTGGGGTCGAGCCCCATCACCTTGGTGGCGATGAACAGCGAATAGAAGCGGTAGGCGATCAGGTAGACGCAGCCAGCGGCCGCGACGATCCAGATGGCGTTGATGGTTTCACCGCGCTTGAGCGCGATGTAGCCGAGCGCAAACGCGCCCACGATGGACAAGATAATCCATCCGAGCATGCTCGTGATACGTTTCATGGGGTGACTCCTCCGAAGTGGATTGATGCTTTTGCGCCAGTACGTGCCGACGCGATTATTTACAGCATGCCGTCGAGTATCTTGCACTATTGTCAGTACCGCAAGCGCATAATTACGCAGTCGCTGCGTAATACTACGTAGTCCCATTTGTGACGTCGGACGTAGAATGCAGGCCTTCGAATCCGATCATGCAAACGGGATATGCGGCTAAGGCAAAAAGTGATCGTGCTGGCGGTCGTGCCACTGGTGGTGGCGCTGTGCGCGATCGCCCTCTACGTGCGCCAGCAGGGGGTGACCCTGGCGGCCGAGCAGCGCGCCACCATCCAGCACGCCTACCTGGCGAGCAAGGAGGCCGAGCTGCGCCACTACGTCGAGCTGGCGGCGCGCTCGATCGCGCACCTGACGCGCACCGGGGACCGTGGCCCGGCGACCCAGCAGGAGGCGATCCGCATCCTGTCGAGCCTGAGCTACGGCGAGGACGGTTACTTCTTCGTCTACGACACCCGGGGCCGCAACCTGATGCACCCGCGCCAGCCGGAGCTGGTCGGCACCGATATGTGGGAGTGGCGCGACTCGACCGGCGCGCCGACCATCCAGCGCCTGATCGCGCTGGCGGGCGGGGGCGGCGGCTTCCTGCGCTATACCTGGGCCAAGCCCTCGAGCAACCGGCCGGCGCCCAAGCTGGGCTACGTCGTGCCGGTCGCGCACTGGAACTGGGTGATGGGCACCGGCATTTACCTTGACGACGTCGAATCGGCGCTGGCGCTGGTCGACGCCCAGCAGTCGCGCAATATCGAAGAGACGCTCTTGTGGATGGCGGTGCTGGCCACGGTGGCGGCGGTAGGCGTGGCCGGCGGCGGCCTGGCCCTGAACATCAGCGAGGGCAGGGTGGCGGATGCGAAACTGAAGGCGCTGGCCCAGCGCGTGGTGGAGTCGCAGGAAGAAGAACGCGCGCGCCTGTCGCGCGACCT
Source organism: Massilia sp. UYP34 (assembly GCF_056279385.1). Lineage (NCBI taxonomy): Bacteria > Pseudomonadati > Pseudomonadota > Betaproteobacteria > Burkholderiales > Oxalobacteraceae > Massilia > Massilia sp. UYP34. The sequence goes on from NZ_JBWBRF010000033.1 coordinate 3,366, forward strand.
GCACGACGGGATCAGCCAGGCGCTGGTCTCGGTCAAGCTGCAGCTGGAGGCCGGCATCATCCGCCTCGACGGCGACGCCGCGCGCCGCGAGCAGGCGCGTGCGGGGCTGGAGCGCACCGTCGAGCAAGTCAAGACGCTGCTGGGCGAGGTGCGCCGCATCTCGCACGACCTGCGGCCGACCTTGTTGGACGATATGGGCCTGGCGCCGGCGCTGGACCATCTGGCGAGCGAATTCTGCGCGCACGCGGGCGCGCCGGTGCGCTTTCGCGCGGCCGGCGCGCTGGACGCGCTGCCCGAGATCGTGGGCACGGTCCTGTTCAGGATCGCGCAGGAAGCGCTGACCAACGTCGAGCGCCACGCCCAGGCGCGGCACATCGACATGGTGCTCGAGCGCGTGGGCGACCTGATCAGCCTGAGCATCGCCGACGACGGCGTGGGTTTCGATACGGACGGCGTGGCGGTGCATCCCAAGCGTGGCATCGGGCTGAGGAATATGATGGAGCGCATGGAGGCGATCGGCGGGCAGTTCGCGATCGTGTCGTCCCCCACCGGCACCCGGGTGGTGGCCAGCATCGATTTGAAGGAGCAACGCAGTGATTGGTGACGTGAGCGGTGAAGCAAAGGAAGTCAAGATCCTGTTGGTCGACGACCACCCGCTGGTGCGCGACGGCCTGCGCGCGCGGCTCGAATCCGCGCCGCGCCTGGTGGTGGTGGCCGAAGCCGGCTCGGGCGAGGAAGCCCTGGCGCGCGCCGGCGAGTTCCACCCCGACCTGGTGCTGATGGACGTGAACATGCGCGGCGGGAGCGGCATCGAGGCAACGTACCAGCTCACCGCGCGCTATCCCGGCATTGCGGTGCTCATGTTGTCGATGCACGACAAGCCCGAATATGTGAGCCAGGCCATGGCGGCCGGCGCCCGGGGCTATGTGCTGAAGGACGCGCCGGGCAAGGACATCGTGCTGGCCATCGAGACCGTGATGGGCGGCGGCATTTATTACAGCGCCGCGCTGGCGCGCCAGCTGGCCAACCCGGCCGGGCCGGGCGACCAGCTGACGGTGCGCGAGCACGAAGTGCTCAAGCATATCGCGGCCGGCCAGTCGAACAAGCAGATCGCGCGCGACCTCGATCTGTCCGTGCGCACGGTGGAGACCCACCGCCTGAACATCAAGCGCAAGCTCGGCATCGAAGGCCAGGCGGAACTGATCCGTTTCGCGGTGCAGCGCGCCGGCAACAACTGATCGCGTAACTGAGAGTACCTTTTCGATATCCACCGGGAAACATCGCGGTTGCTTTATAGTATTCGGTGCAATAAGATTGCCTGAATAATATTGAGAAATATCATATGGCCGAGCAGGGACATTTTCCGCTGGTAGCAATCGATCCTGTCGCCAATGCCCAGAACGAATGGGTGGCGCTGCGCCTGCGGTTGACGCCGGGGACCGACCTGCCGCAACGGCTGCAAGCGGTGTTCGCAGGCGCGGAGCTGCTCGCGGCGATCGCGCCGCTCGACTGCCTGCTGCACCTGGATGGCGCGGAGGCCCTGACGGCGCCGGTGCTGGCGCTGTTGCCGGCCAACCGTGTCGGCCTGGTGATAGAGGCCCGGGCGCTGGCGTCCGGCAGCGTCGCGCGCCAGCTGGCCGAGCTGCACGCTGGCGGTTACCGCATCTGGCTCGACGGCGACGTCCCCGAGGGCGCCAAGGGGCCGGCGGTGCTGCGGCTCGCGGCGCGCGACTGCCGCGCGCAGCGTGACGCCGCGCTGGCGCCGGGCCGCCTGGTCTCGCTGTTCGGCCCCCACCTGGCGTACGGCGTCGACGACGCGCGCTGCTTGTCAGAATGCGAGAACGCGGGCTTCGACTGGTTCAGCGGCGACTACGCCATCGACCCCGATGCCGCGCCGGCGCCGGACGACGACGGCAGCTCGCGCCGCCGCCTGTTGACCTTGCTGGGCCTGCTGGCGCGCGACGCCGAATCGCGCGAATTGGAAGACCAGATCCGGCAAGACCCGGCGCTGGCTTATCACCTGCTCAAGCTGGTGAACTCGGCGGCCTTCACGGTGAGTACCGAGATCACGAACTTCGCCCAGGCGATCACGGTGCTCGGCCGGCGCCAGCTGCAGCGCTGGCTGCAGCTGCTGCTGTACGCGCGCCAGCAGCCGGACGGCTTGCCGAACCTGCTGCTGCTGCTGGCGGCGCGCCGCGGCGCGCAGCTGGAAGACTTGAGCCGCCAGGCCGGTGGCGATCGCGCCGCGCAAGACCTGGCCTTCATGACCGGCGTGTTCTCGCTGCTCGACCGCCTGCTGCACATGCCGATGGCGGCGATCGCGGCCGACCTGCACCTGCCGGACGAGGTGGCCGGCGCCCTGGTCGAACGGCGCGGCCGCCTGGGCGCCTGGCTGCGGCTGACCGAGACGCATCCGGGGCCGGCGATGCTGGAAGAGGCGCGCGTGAGCCCGGCCGCCTGGTGGACCAGCCAGTTGCACGCCTATCACTGGGCGGTCCAGGTGAGCCGCAATGTCTGACCTGCGCGAACTGGACTCCTTCGACTTCGTTGGCGGCACGACCGCCGTCTGCGACGCCATCCTGCGCCTGCGCGGCGAAGCCCTGCACCTGGAGCTGGGCCGCCTGGCGGCGCTGCTGACGGGCAGTCCCGAGGGGCGCTTCGTGCCGGGCGCCGGCCTGGTCGAGCCGAATGACGCGGGCGCGCGCATCCTGCGCCATGCGGTGGCGGCCGGCATCGAGCAGTTCGGCTGGTACGAGGTCAGCGGCGGCGCAGGATATTGTCCCGAGACCGGGCGCAAGCTGGTGGCGCTGGCGCACCTGACCGCGAGCCTGATGCAGACGCACGCGCTGGCGCAGCGCTCCACCCACGCCTATGCGCAGATGGAAGCGCAGCTGGCGCACCAGTCGCAGATCCTGGACCAGATCCACGAGTCGGTGCTGACGATGGACCAGATGGGCTACATCACCAGCTGGAACCGCGGCGCCGAGCAGCTGTTCGGCTACACTGCCCTGGAAGCGATCGGGCGCAACATCCTGTTCCTGTACGCCGACGAAGGCGACGGCGGCGACCTGCAGCCCGACCTGTTCGCGGAGCAGGGCGGGCGCATGATGGAGGTGCGGCGCCGGAAAAAGTCGGGCGAGGTGTTCTGGGCCAGCCTGTCGCTGTCTCCGCTACGCGACCTGGCCGACCGGCCGGCGGGCCTGATCGCCTATCTCACCGACATTACCGAACGCAAGCAGGCCGAGGAACAGCTCCACCACCTGGCCTACTACGATGAGCTGACCGGCCTGCCGAACCGCACGCTGTTCGCGCGCCTGGTCGACCAGGCGCTGGCGGTCTCGCAGCGCAACGAGACGGCGGGCAGCGTGCTGTTCGTGGACCTGAACCGCTTCAAGCGCATCAACGACACGCTCGGGCGCCGCATCGGCGACGAGCTGCTGCGCCAGGTGGCGCAGCGCTTCAAGGAAGCCCTGCGCGACGAAGACGTGGTGGCGCGCCTCTCGGGCGACGAATTCGCCGTGGGCCTGTCGGACATCCGCCAGCACTTCGAGGCGACCACGGTGGCGCAAAAGCTCCAGGCCGCGCTCGACGCGCCGTTCTTCATCGGCGGGCACGACCTGCGCGTGGGCGCCAGCATCGGCATCAGCGTGTATCCGCAGGACGGCAACGACGCCGAAACCCTGCTCGGGCTGGCCGACATCGCGATGGAGCGCGCCAAGCGCGCCGACGCCAATCCGGACCGTAGCGTGGCGTTCTACAGCCAGGACATGAACAAGGGCATGCAGGAGCGCATGCGCATCGAATCGGGCCTGCGCCATGCGCTGGGCAATGGTGAACTGATCCTGTACTACCAGCCCAAGTTCGAGATCGCCAGCGGGCGCATCGTCGGCGCCGAGGCCCTGGTGCGCTGGGTGCATCCGCAGCGCGGCATCGTGCCGCCGTCCGAATTCATTCCGCTGGCCGAAACCACGGGCCTGATCGTTCAGGTGGGCGAGTGGGTGCTGGAACAGGCCTGCGCGCAGGCGGCGATCTGGCAGAGGTCGGGAATCGCTCCGTTCAGGCTGGCGGTGAACGTGTCGGCGCGCGAGTTCACGCCGTCCTTGCCGTCGCGGCTGGCCGACACGTTGATGCGCTATCAGCTCGATCCGTCGTGGCTGGAGCTGGAGATCACCGAGAGCACGCTGATGCACGACTTCGAGCGCGTGACGACGATCATGGACCGGATCACCGCGCTGGGGGTGTCGTTGTCGCTGGATGATTTCGGGACCGGGTATTCGAGCTTGTCGTATCTGAAGCGCTTCCCGATCCACACCCTCAAGATCGACCGGTCGTTCACGACCGGGATTCCGACCGATGCCAGCGATTGCGCGATCGCGGGGACCATCGTCAGCATGGCGCGGCAGCTGTGCCTGCGCGTGATCGCGGAAGGGGTGGAGACGCTGGATCAGCTGGAGTTCCTGCGCGACGCGGGGTGTGACGAGGTGCAGGGGTATCTGTATGCGGCGCCGTTGCCGGCGTATGAGTTCGAGCGGTGTTTGCGGGATAACTGGTTGTTGATTGGGTGAGGTGGACGGTGCAACCTGCCGGCAAGCACAGCAGCGCTTCGTTCACGCGCGCCAGCCTCTGCACGTCGTTCCCGCGAAGGCGGGAACCCAAGCTCCATGCCTCACCGCAACGCGCGAACAACCCTGACCAGCCCAGATGATTTATGTATAATGCCGGTTCCTCATAGGAAGCGTGGCCGAGTGGTTGAAGGCAGCAGTCTTGAAAACTGCCGACGGGGGAACCCGTTCGTGAGTTCGAATCTCACCGCTTCCGCCAAGCATACTGAACAAGAGCCCCGAAATCGGGGCTTTTTTTCGTCTCCTCATAGGAGAAAAGTCAAAATCAGTGTCCACCGACGCCCACTAGAACCTACCCACATCCACGCGCGAGGGGTGGGTAGGAATATGGGTCGTTTCAAGAGTAAAAACCTTGGCGGAGACCATGCCGAAAGGTGGGTAGACACTGATGAGCTACACGATCAACAAGCTTTCCGCGGTCAAGGTTCGTTCTGTGACTCGGCCCGGCATGTATGGCGATGGCGCCGGGCTTTGGCTGCAGGTGTCGAAAAGCGGCGCCAAAAGCTGGATCTTCCGCTACGCCTTTTGTGGCCGGCGCCGCGAGATGGGGCTCGGTTCCTGTCACACCGTCGACCTGGTGCTGGCGCGCGAAAAGGCGAAGCAATGCCGTCTCGTGCTGCTGGAGAAGCGCGATCCGATCGAGGAGCGTGACAAGGCCAGGGCGGAGTATGTGCACCAGCAGGCCAAGCGCGTGACTTTCGACGAATGTGCCTCAGCTTACATCGCGGCGCACCTCCGCCACAAGGAGAAAATGCTCATCAACATGCGCGTGCAGATGCAGTTCGTATGCCGAACAACAATCAGCAAGGTGCATGAAGTGCTTCCTTTGCTTGACGCTGCAGTCAGGAACCCCGGGCTCAATGACTAGCATCGAGCAGGCTCGCTCGCAGTAATATTCTGGTTGGGGCATCGACTTGTGCGCTGCAGGCACGTTGTCGGTCTAACTTCGAAGCGATGTTCCATGCCAGAACTGGGCCTTTAGCGTGATTCCCGGATTGGCAACGCGGCGATTAATCCGTACAATCACCGCATGAACTGCGGCGATTACAAGTTTATCTGGCAGGCCCCTGACTGGCCGGACTGGCGGTATGACCTCGAGGCGCTGGTGTCGCCGCTCGCGCAAGTCAGTCAGAAGCAGGGGCTGCTGCTGGGCCGGCTCGTCGATATCGGTCTTGGGCTGCGCGACCAAGCCAGTCTCGACGCACTGACCGACGACGTTCTCAAGACCAGCGAAATCGAGGGCGAACATCTGAACGTCGCCTCGGTGCGCTCATCCATTGCGCGGCGCCTCGGCGTCGACATCGGATCGCTGGCACCGGTGGACCGGCACGTGGAAGGCGTGGTCGAGATGGTGCTTGATGCCACTATCAATAATGCATTGCCGTTGACGCGGGAGCGTTTATTTGGCTGGCATGCGGCACTCTTCCCGACTGGCTATTCCGGCATGAGCAGGATTTGCACTGGTACCTGGCGAGACGATGCTCATGGCCCCATGCAAGTGGTTTCCGGACCGATTGGCCGACAACGCGTACATTACGAAGCCCCGCCTGCGGAGCGTCTACCTGGCGAGATGGAGCGCTTACTGGAGTGGATCAACGCGCCAGTTCATGCGGAGCCGGCGTTGGTCCGCGCAGGGCTAGGGCATCTGTGGTTTGTCACCTTGCACCCGTTCGACGACGGTAATGGCCGCATCGCGCGTGCCATTGGCGATCTTCTGCTGGCGCGCGCCGACGGTAGTTCGCAGCGCTTCTACAGCCTGTCGGCGCAGATCCAGCGTGAGCGCAAAGCGTATTACGACATTCTGGAGCGAACGCAGAAGGGTAGTTTGGACGTGACCGAGTGGCTTCTGTGGTTCCTGCAGATGCTTGGCGAGGCGGTGGATCTGGCCCATCATGCACTGGATACAGTGCTGGAGAAGGCACATTTCTGGCAGCGCGTCGCGGGCATTGCGCTCAACGAGCGGCAAGTCAAGATCCTTAACCGCCTGCTCGATGGTTTCGAGGGGAAGCTCACCAGCAGCAAGTGGGCGGCAATTGCAAAGTCGTCGACAGATACCGCGCTACGAGATATTAATGAACTCGTCGAACTGGGTATCCTGCAGCGCTCCGGCGCTGGGGGGCGCAGTACCAGCTATGAGATGGTACGAAAACCAGTAGATCCTCAGCCTTGACTCGATGCCACCGACTGTACGGATTTCGTCATGAGGAAATTGATGTGTTCGTCATGACGAACTTTTGCAAGCGGGCTACGGCTTCGGGACGGGCCCGCTAGCGCGAATGCACTCGACGGCCCACTGTTCGACTTCGCTTTTGATCCAGGCCGATGATCTACCTTGGAGCTTCACGGGTTTCGGAAAATCTCCTTTCTTGACCGCGTCATACACGCTGCTGCGCGACTTGTCGCATTTGGCCAGTACCTCCTTCAGTCTGATGAACCGCACCTCCCCCACAACTGCTCGATGCGCGGCGTTCTACAGGCACGTTAGTCGCTTGGTGATCCATGGATGCCTCCAGGATGAATGTGAACGACGATGTTCTGCGGCCCCACTAGCCGACTCGCTCAGGTATCGAGGCACCTCGCGTGGTTTCGGACTGGTACGCTGGCTCCGACTAACGTGGCTGTGACGCATTTGATGACAGTCTGTCATCGAGTGGCTGCCCTATGGCCCCGCCTGAAAAACGCATGGACTGTTCCACCCGCGAGCGCAATAATCGAGTCCGACGCTCCAATGCCCATGCCCTCATGACCGACACCGACGTTTCACCTCCACTCGCGCTGCTCAGCGCCGAACAGCGCGACGAGCTCGAGTCGCTTCTCCAGCCGATCAGCGAGTACTACCCGTCCGGACCGCCGATCCGCTTCGATCCCATCTATACGGAAATCCGCCTCGCGCGCGAAGAAGACGATCCGATCTTGCCGATGGGGGGATCGGAGCGTCTCCTGAAGCGCGCCGACTGGGCCCGGATCGAGGCGCGTTGCAAGGTCACGTTGCGCGAGCACGCCAAGGATCTGCAAATCGCCGCCTGGATGACCGAGGCATGCACCCACCAGCAGGGGATGGAAGGGCTCTTACGTGGCCTGCTGCTGGTCGATGGCCTGCTCGCGCACTACTGGGAAACGGTGCATCCGCAGGTGGACGAGGATGGCGACCCTGCGTTGCGGGTGGCGCCGCTGGAGTGGATGAATCGTTCGTTGTCGACGACAACCAGAATGAAGATTCCATTACTCGGTCGTACGGGCGGGCCGCTCGACAGGCTCACGCTCGCGGACTGGGAGCGCCTGTCAGGCGATGAGGCATCGCCGGCAAGAAAGGACGATCGGCGAGGCCCGGGGGAGGAAAGCGGCGAAGCGCTGCACACGCGCGCCGGCGTCGTCGACTACGCCACAGCGAACCGGGGCGCCGACGCTGACCGTAGCGCGCAGCTGGTCCGTGCTTGCCTGGCCGTCATGGCGTCGATCGAAAGGTTGACCGTGGCCCGTCTCGGCGACGATGCGCCAGACATGTCGACCCTGCGCGACACCTTGCGTGCAATGGAACGGGCAGCGCGCGAGCTGACAGCCCCACGGGAAGGTGACGTCGCACGGCAGCCGGTCGCCGCGCCGATGATGCAAGGGGTGTCCCACGAGACTGCTCAACCGAAGGAGGAGAACACCGGTGGCGCCGGGGAGCGCGACATCCCGCCATACGGCCTCGCGCAAGCGGACGTGGCAGACCAGCTCCGCCGCCGAATCGACGCGCTCTGTGCCGCTGCCGGCATCCACGCGCCCAGCGGGGCCGAGCGTCTGATGGCCATGCAGATCGCACTGCTGCTTGACCAGAATACGATCCTGCAAGGTCTCGCGAGGAACCAGGCCGGACAGACGGGTAGCGCGGCCAGCGCCGATGCCGCCGACTTCACCGCGCTGGTCCGTGCAGTCCTGGCCGCCAAAGCGCCTGCGCCTCGGTGAGTTGAAAGCATGGCGGTCGGTGCTGCCAGCGCCATCGCTCCGCCAGCACTGCAGTCCCGGCGATATGACTATCGGGCGGCGGCTGTTCCCGGCTTCCAGACATAGATGCCGCCATCGGCCATCAGGCTCATGGACAGCGTCCCGCCCTGCATCGTGTATGAGCGGACATACGCCATGTCCCTGGCGATGCGGGTGTCGAGCGACCCTGGCGGACACATCGCCCGCGTCAGCGCCAGCTTGCCGAACGTGATCGCGCCCCGGCCCGCCTTGCCCGCCTCGACGGTGTAGGAGGTCGTGCCCCGGTTGCAGTCCAGCTGGAACTCGGCGCGGCCCTCGGGCGTCAAGCGCATGGCATAGACCCGGTCCGGCTGGACTCGCGTGATGCCTTGCGCGTCGTCCATGGAGTGGATCTCGTGCAGGCGCCAGGTGGTGCCGGTCAGGCTGGCTTCGGCGTTGTGTCCGGCCGGATCGCCCGCTGGCGCCGTGGCTGTGCTGCAGGCGGTGCACAGGATGGCCGCGATTGCGGCGGCAATGCGCGATGGTGTCGACATGGCTGGTTCCTCATGGGATGTCCGGGAGAGTCCCGGTTGATTGTGTGCAGCATGATCCCATCCGCGGCCGATTGCGGGTGCACTGTTGCGTCCTCGCCCGCGGGGCGGGGGCGCAGCGGCCCTACGCCGACTTGCGCTTCTTGCCCCCGGCCGCGAACATCTCGATCTTCTTGGTCGGCCCCGACACGATCAACAGGTCGGCCGAGCGGATCGTCGTCGCCGGCAGCGCATGCTGGAAGTCCTCGTTGGCGCGCTTGACGCCCACCACGGTCACGCCGAAGCGCGTGCGCACGTGCGACTCCGACAGCGTCCGGTTATGGGTCTCTGCAGGCGCATGGATCTTGGCGATCGCAAACCCGTCCTCGAACTCGATGAAGTCCATCATGCGCCCCGTGATCAGGTGCGCCACGCGCGCGCCCATGTCGGCCTCGGGGTAGATCACGTGGTGGGCGCCGATGCGCTGGGCGATCTGGCCGTGCTCCGGCGTCATCGCCTTGACCCAGATATCCTTGATCCCCAGCTCGGTCAAGACCATCAGGGTCATCAGGCTGGCCGCCAGGTCCGAGCCGATGCCGACGATCGCGTGCGAGAAATCGGCCACGCCCAGCTGCAGCATCACGTTCTCGTTGGTCGAGTCGGCCTGCACGGCATGGGTCAGGCGGTCGCCCCACATCTGCACCAGGTCTTCGCGCGTGTCGATGCCCATCACGTCGTGGCCCAGGCGCATCAGCGATTGGGCCACCGCGCCGCCGAAGCGGCCCAGGCCGATGACGACCACGCTGTCGCCGGAGGAAAACGCGAACTGCTCTGTGAAAATTCTACCCAACAATTGGATGCTCCTCGGGATAACGGTAAGGCATGCGCCGCTCGCCCAGCACCAGCGAGGTCGCGAAAGTGATCGTGCCCACCCGGCCCACGAACATGAGCAGGGCCAGCACCAGCTGGCCGGACACGGGAAGGTCGGCGGTGATGCCGGTCGAGAGGCCCGCGCTGCCGAAGGCGGCGATGACCTCGAAGATGACCTGGTCGGTCGGGAAATGCGAAATCCGCAGCAGGGCCATGGTGCCGAAGGCCACGACGACGCTGCCCAGCACCAGCACCGTGATCGCCTGGCGCTGGGCGGACGCGCCGACCCGGCGCCCGAAGGCTTCGGTATCGGTATGCCCCTTCGCCTCGGCGATCACCAGGAGCACCAGCACCGCCACGGTGCCCACCTTGACCCCGCCCGCGGTGCCCGCGCTGCCGCCGCCGATGAACATCAAAAAATAATGCAGGGCCCAGGTTTCGCGGGTCAGCGCCGCCACGTCGACGGTGTTGAAGCCCGACGTGCGGGCCGCCGCCGACATGAACATCCCGTTCATGAGCTTGTCGAACAGGCCGAAGGCGCCCAGGGTCTGCGGATTGCGCCATTCGAACAGCAGGATGGCGACGTAGCCCAGGATCAGCAGGATCAGGGTGCCGGACAGGGTCAGCTTGGTGTGCAGCGACCAGTGGCGCGGATCGCGAAAGCGGTGGCGCAGGTCGTGCAGCACCGGGAAGCCCACGCCGCCGATGATGGCGGCCAGCATCACCGGCACCAGGATGCCGGCGTCGCCCGCGTAGCGGATCATGCTGTCCGGGTGGATCGAGAAGCCGGCGTTGTTGAAGGCCGACACCGCGTGGAACAGCCCCACCCAGCCGGCCTCGCCCCAGGCCATGCCATAGTCGGACCGCAGCCTGAGCGTCAGGATTGCGGCGATCGCCAGCTGGAACAGCACCGACACCACCAGCACCACCCGCGCCACGCTCGAGATGTCGCCCATGCCGATCGAGCGCGTCTCGGTCTGGGTCATCAGGCGCGTGCGCAGCTTGGGCGAGCGGTTCACCATCAGGCCGAGCAGGGTGGCGGCGGTCATCATGCCCAGGCCGCCGAGCTGGAACAGCACCATGATGGTCGACTGGCCGAAGCCGGACCAGTAGGTGCCGGTATCGACCAGCACCAGTCCGGTCACGCACACCGCCGACACCGAGGTGAAGAAGGCCACCATCAGCGGCGCGGCGCCGCCGTCGGCGCGCGCCAGCGGCAGCATCAGCATGACGGTGCCCGCGAGGATCGCCAGCAGGAAGCCCAGGGCGACCGCACGCGCGGGGTGGATGACCTTGTTCATCGGCGGCCTGGTCTATTTCGCTTGCGTTGGCGGATCGACGTCGAAGTCCATGGTGTCCAGGTCGCGGTCGGAGGCCAGCGGCGCGCCCATGAGCTTGAGCCAGGTAAAGCCGATCACGCCCGCGATCACCGACGCAGCCAGGATCGACATCTTCGAGGCATTGATGATATCCGCTTGTCCGACGAAGGCGAGGTTCGTGATGAAGATCGACATCGTGAAGCCGATGCCGCCCAGCATGCCGGCGCCGAGCACGTGGCGCCAGGCCAGGTCGAGCGGCAGGCGGCACACGCCGAGCGCGACCGCGGCAAAGCAGAACAGCAGGATGCCGACCGGCTTGCCGAGCACCAGGCCGAGCAGGATGCCCAGGCTGTTGAGCGAAGTCAGCTCGGCGGCCCAGTCGGCGCCGATCACGATGCCGGTATTGGCCAGCGCGAAGATCGGCAGGATCAGGAAGGCCACCGGCTTGTGCAGCACATGCTCCAGGCGGTGCGACGGCGAAGCGGCGTCGTCTTCCTGTGCGGAATAGGGGATGGTGAAGGCCAGCAGCACGCCGGCGATGGTGGCGTGCACGCCCGACTTGAGCATCAGGAACCACATCAGCGCGCCGCCCAGCAGGTAGGGCCACATTGCCAGCACGCGCAGGCGGCTGCTCATCAGGCGCAGCACCACGAAGACCGCGAGCGCCCCGAGCAGGTAGGGCACCGACAGCTGCGCGGTATAGAACAGGGCGATGACGATGATCGCGCCCAGGTCGTCCATCACGGCCAGCGCGGTCAGGAACACCTTGAGCGAAGCCGGCACCCGGTTGCCCAGCAGCGCCAGCACGCCGAGGGCGAAGGCGATGTCGGTGGCCATCGGGATGCCCACGCCGGCTTGGGTCGGCGTGCCGCCGTTCAGGGCGAAGTGGATCCCGGCCGGCACCGCGATGCCGCCGGCCGCCGCCAGGATCGGCAGCATGGCATTGCGCAGGTCGGACAGTTCGCCGTTATACAGCTCGCGCTTGAGTTCCAGGCCCACCAGCAGGAAGAAGATCGCCATCAGGGCGTCGTTGATCCACAGTTCGACCGTGAGACCGGCCAGCGGGATGTGCCATAAGCCCAGGTACGAGGCGCTCCAGGCCGAATTGGCGATGGCCAGGGAAACGAGGGTGCACAGGATCAGGATGGCGCCGCCGGCCTTGCCCGATGCAATGAATTCTTGGAATGTTCTCGAGAGTCGTCGTTCGATGCGCATAAATATCTTCCAGCCGCGACGGCTGGCTTGCCGTCCGGGATGTCTCATGAATAGGAAACCCACGGTCCGGCATGGCCCGGGATGGTCCATGTCGAGGTGAGCGAAGGCAGGGAGCGATACGGTCGGCGCCGCAGGGCCGAGGTAGTGCGAGCGTGATGGTCGAGTGACATGATAACGTGCGTAGCCGGGCCGCGTGGCGGCCCGACCAGCGCAAATCCTGTCATACCTGAGCAGTATGATCACCCAGGCAATATTATAGACGATGGCGCCGCAGGTGGCGCGCTTTGGAGACGGTTTTATCCGCCTGCCCAGGTTCAACGGCGGGACGCGCCCGCCGCGTCGATCTCGGCGCCCCAGGGGTCCTTGAGGGCCACCGGCTTGCCCGATGCCGCGAAGTCCATGATCCGGTCTTCGGAGCGCGCATAGCGCGGCCATGCCGGCAAGACCGCGCCGTTCGGATCGCCGCGCTTGGCGAAGTTCACCATGTACGTGCTCATCGCCTTGCCGACGGCAACGTCCTTGCGCGTTGCCTGCTCGCCGTACTTGACGGCCACCGTATCGAAGAAGAAGGGGATGTCGGTCGCATGGCCGGCGCCGGCGCCCGGCTTGGCCAGCGAGTCGGCCACGTACGAGAAGCGGTAGGCCCAGACCGGCAGGCCATGGTCGGCCAGGGTCGCCGCCAGGCTGCGCGCGCCGGCGACCATATAGCCGGTCTTGCCGCCGATGTCGGCGCTGGTGGCGCCGATCATCACCGGCACCTTGTGCATGCGGCCGGCGCCGAAGGCGGCGCCGGAATCGATCGCCAGGCGGCCGTCGGCGAACGGCCCGTGGTAGGTCGGCATGCCCTGCATCCGGAAGTTGGCCAGGTTCATCCCGTCGACGACGCTGTCGGCCGGCAGCGCGCGCAGCCTGGCGAGCGCTTTCGGATCGTCGGCGCCGATGCCCTTGCCGGCGGCAAAATGCACGCCCGTTTTTTCGGCCTCGGCCAGCGGCGTCGGCGCGATGCCGCCATCGCCGCCCGACATCAGCACCGCCTTGGCGAACAGTCCCCGGCTGTGCGGCGACGTCAGCAAGAAATTGACCGACATGCCGCCCGCCGATTCGCCGGTGATGGTGACGTTGCCAGGGTCGCCGCCGAAGGCCGCGGCATTGCGCTTGATCCACTGCAGCGCCGCGACCTGGTCCATGAAGCCATAGTTGCCGAGAGGGGCTTCGTGACCGGCTTCCCGGGTCAGTTGCGGATGGGCGAAGAAGCCGAAGCGGCCGATGCGGTAGTTGAAGCTGATGACCACCACCCCCTGTTTCGCCAGCTCCGCGCCGGAATAGGTCGGCGGCGACGAGCCGCCGTTGACGAAGCCGCCGCCATAGATCCAGACCAGCACCGGGAGCCTGGCCTTGGCGCTGGCCGGTTTCCAGACGTTCAGGTACAGGCAGTCTTCAGCGGGTTGGGTGCCGAGCGGCGCGGCGTCGCTGGGGAAGGGCAGTTGCATGCAGTCCGCCGCATAGCTGGCCGCCTGGCGCACCTCGCTCCACGGCTGCACGGGCTGCGGCGCGCGCCAGCGCAGCTCGCCCACGGGCGGGGCGGCGAACGGGATGCCTTTCCAGCTCGCGATGCCGGCCTCGATCGTCCCCGCCACCCTGCCGCTGTCGGTCGCCACGACCGGCCCGGGCGCCGCGAGCGCATGGGACGTGGTCATGGCCAGTGCGGCGGCGAGCAGGGCGGGGAAGGGGATGCGCGGCATGGGAGTCTCCTTGGAATAGTAAAAATATAACAGTGCCATGGTAACCGAAGCGCTCAGCCGAAACCGGCGAACGCTTCCTTGAGGAAGTCGACGAACACCCGCACCCGCGGTGACAGCTGGCGGTTCTGCGGATACAGCACGTACACGGGCAGGGCCGGCGGCGCGAGGTCGGGCAGCACGACCTCGAGTTCGCCCCTGGCCAGCTCGTGCTCGACGCGATAGCGCGGCACCTGCACCAGCCCCAGGCCGGCGAGCGCGCCGGCCGTGTACATGTCGGCGCCGGTGACCGACACCGGGCCGGGCAGGGTCAGCTGCCGTAGCGCGCCGGCGACCAGGAATTCGAGCGGATAGGGCCGGCCGGTGGCGGACGAGATGAAGTTGACGGCCTGGTGCTGGTCGAGCGTCGCGAGCGTGGCGGGCCGGCCATGGCGCGCCAGGTAAGCCGGGCTGGCGCAGGTCACCTGCGCCAGCTGCGTGATTTTCTGGGCCACCATCGACGAGTCTTGCAGATTGCCGACGCGCAGCACGCAATCGATGCCTTCGCGCACCAGGTCGACCAGGCGGTCGCCTTCGCCGATCTGCAGTTCGATGTCCGGATAGCGCGCCAGGAAGTCCGGCAGGCGCGGTGCCACGACGCGGCGCGCCAGCGCGGCCTGCAGGTTCACGCGCAGCAAGCCAGTCGGGGTCGAGCGGGTGAAGACGCTTTCCATTTCGCCGAGGTCGGCCAGCAGGCGCACACAGCGCTCGTAATACGCCTCGCCGTCGAGCGTGGGCGCGACCACCCGCGTGGTGCGTTCCAGCAGGCGGGTGGCGAGCCGCGCTTCCAGGCGCTTGATCGCGTTCGTCACGGTGGCGCGCGGCAGCGACAGCTCCTCGGCCGCCAGCGTAAAGCTGCGCCGCTCCACGATGCGGGTGAAGATTTGCATCTCCTGGAAGCGGTCCATATGCGTGCTCATTGCTAATTTCCTCGCGCCAATCGGCAAAACCGGATCGTGACATGACCGAATGTCTTGTTCCCCATTCGCGATTTTTCTGAAAATGCTTGTCCTAGCATGGCGCCAAAAATGAATACAATCTTTGCTCAAAGAAATGCTAGAGTGAGTTCACTGCATTAAAGTGTTGCGTTCTATCCAAAATCTTCAACTACTAGGAAATTTCTTGTATGCATTATTTCCAGTGATGAATTTATCGGCAGTTTCAGCGCTATCATGACGGGTTATTAGGTGTCAAGTCCCGCCTGTTCATAAACCCGCTTAACGAATAATTCCGGCCGTCTTTGTTGCCATTCCTTGAGTGCGAGGATGGGCGTCTTTGC
>NZ_JBWBRF010000034.1:0-15580 GCF_056279385.1 Massilia sp. UYP34
ATCTTGAATTCCTCTGTGTACCGCTTACCGCTCATATCTTCTCCTTGTGCCCGATATTATGGCTCAGGAGTGTCTACGATAGTCGTGGCGATTCAGTCAATCCTAGCCGAACAAGGCGAAGGTTAGAAGCTCCACATCAGCTATCGTGAGTGCTGTCCGAGGTGAACAGGAAGATTGCCTTGTCGAACCTAGCGTTGCTCTTATTATGAACTGAACGCACATACCTGAAATGTCGCTTCAAGCGACACTCGTTGACTACTACTCAACGGCGAAGGAATCCGTGCGTCTCTGATAAAATCTAAGCGCTAGGACAATTTACTTGGGAAGTAACTTTACCCGACCGTCTTTTCCCTCTGCGGCCCTTCGTCCGTGCGGTATGGCGACAACTCGGCCATCTCGGCCTTCACGTGAAGTTGCGCCCTTCGGAACGCACACGACGCGTCCATCCCGACCCTCCCGAGAGGTACCGCCATGCTTGATCGCCACAACTCGACCGTCGCTTCCTTCCCTCGATGTGCCACCAGGCGGAACCGCCACCACGCGTCCATCGCGTCCCTCACGAGACGTGTAGCCAGAGGGTACTTTTACTTTTTTATGATCGCTGCCGGTTCGATATCGATCTGCCATAAGGTCTTCTCCTAAAGTGGTATTTAGTCGAAACCTAATGCAATTTCGCAACTCGGCCGCGGCGACGTGACTAGCGAAGAAAAGACGTCGGTGCAAGAACCTCTACCGATAGGCTTGTCCCTAAAATCGCTTGGTACACCGTACGTTCAATTTCAGCCCGATCGTGAGATCTCCAGACGTAGCAAAGAGCTGCATTTCGGGTTAACGAGGCTCCTGTCCTAGTATCGTTCGTTACCAGTCTTCCATCTGACGCTCGTAAGACATAATTCGTGTCCATATCTCCTCTGCTTAGTTAGGCATTTCCTTTAGTGAGGTCCGCAGACTAAGCCCCTTTCAAACAAAAATCAAGCCAAAGCTCATACGAATAAAAGGAGCGGGCATTCAACCATATTGCGAGTCCGTGCTAGACACTGAACAACGCGAATCACGCGACTTCAATTCCTTCTGCACGTGCCTTACTTAATATCTCTAACAAGACCAAGCTCTGTTTTTCCGTAGGAATCTTCTTCGGAATTTGCGTCGCAATGCTAAGAACGCCTGCCTCTTTGGGGGTCACAAGCTGCTTTCTTGAAAGTACACTGGATAGATGCGCCCATTGCAACGCAGGAATATTAAGTACCTGCTTCTGAGCATCAATGCCGTTATCAATCTTTTGGGTTCTTTTTGCCGATTGAGCGTCAACGGCGACCTCATCTGCAGAGATGAGTTCCCCCCAGAACTCAGCTGGCAGGCTCGCTTCAATTTCAGGAATCCGCGTCTGAATTCTTGACCAGCAAGCGTCCTTTTTGCACCACTCTGATATATTGGATACGCCAGCTGTAGGTTGTGTGATGTCATCGTTCACAACCTTCGAGATTGCGCCCAAGGTACTTTCCAAAACCTTATTAATCCCTTGATTATTCCAAATGCGCAGAAAGTCCAATGCGCTATCTCGACGCCTGCTAATCTCGCTCAGCACGGCAA
The DNA here is from genome assembly GCF_056279385.1 of Massilia sp. UYP34. Classification (NCBI taxonomy): domain Bacteria; kingdom Pseudomonadati; phylum Pseudomonadota; class Betaproteobacteria; order Burkholderiales; family Oxalobacteraceae; genus Massilia; species Massilia sp. UYP34. The sequence continues at coordinate 1,591 of NZ_JBWBRF010000034.1, forward strand.
TCGAGTAAGCAACAACGTTTGCGCGATAACCCCCGTTATACCAAGGCTGTTCAGAAACTAGTTTCTCGGTTGCGCGGAATATCAACCCCCGCGCAATGGCACGTCTATAGTAAAACTCATTAAAGTCGTCCGAAGATTTTTCCCATTCCTTGCCAATCCTCTGCGCATACTTCGCAAAATTCTTTTGTGCGCCGAGATTGACCCATTTCGGATGCTCGTCCCACACGTTCTCGAATTTTGCTAAATCGGTTTTGGTGAACATCTGAAATTTTGGATGTGCCGTCTTAAAACGTTTTTGATCGGCCGCAGTAAGGTTGTTTTGCGCATCGGCATACTGTCCTCTAGCACGCTCATAAAACCATTTCGTTTCCCGAATTGCGCCTGGCAGCGCTGGGGCCCATATGCGCCTCGAGTATTCCTCGATTCGTATGTGAAAGGGATGATTCGAGAAGAAGTCGGCAGCATTAACCTTGTTCTGGGTATTGGCATATTCCGAAATCTTGGGCACTATAATTTCGCTGTCATTACTGTCGATAACAGACAATTTCATCTGAACAAAAATTTGACCAAGCGCAGCCTTATCCCGGCGGCGTGTATGGAAAAGCGATGCAGTCGTTTGCCCACCGTTCACAATCTGAAGATCAACAATTCTTTTGATCTGCATCCCCGTATCTGCGCTAATCGTCTCGACACTTTGGGCAGTGGCAGTAATACCGTTGTTGTACGCAAAAAACATGCTTGGCTCGTTCAATATCGTACTTCGTATGCCTTGATTAACGGAGCCTCGTGCCTGGAGAAATGTCCTTACATTCTGTTCGAGAAGCCGTGCCCCAAATCTTTCGTATAAATCGGAAAGAATTTCTGCTGGCATAACGATCAGGTAAGACTGGTAAGCGTTCAATCCTAAATGAGCGGGCAAACAAGAAATGCCGGCACCGAACATTTCGATGAAATCTAAATTCAGAGCTTCTTTATGTCCGCGAGAGGTTCGTTGCCGGTAGAGGCGCGAGATGTCCCATATATGAAAACTTGTCAAGATGCCTGTCGTTTCGCCGTCGGGCAAATCTTGAACCTTGTCGCTAATCGTCCGCTCGGAAACAAGTATCACATTGATTTTGCGAATTAAATCTTTTCGATCAACGATTTGCCTAGCTAGGCCGTATTCTGGTGACGTGACTTCAAGCTCGCTCGCTAGGTTCTTATTCACGCTAGCTTCAAAGAAATTGGCTACACGTTTAAATGCAGCCTCTAAGTCGGTCTTTGTAAGGGTCTGCAGTTCGTTTCGACAGTCGAAATCCGCTACGAACAGATCGAGAGTTCCTTCGTCGTTGAACCAATAGCCGTCTACACGCATTCCACGCTGGGCTCGATAGTGGCAAAACTCAAAACCGTCTACAAATCCAGTTTCAATAAACTCCGATGTAACGGCGTCCATGAAAGCTGCAAGTTGGAAAGTGCTCTTTGCTTCAGCATCAATCAATATTTCTCGGCGAAATTCCTCGAAAAATTCCTCTTTTGAAATCTCCACTTATGACCTCTCCAAGATCAGCGAATCTGAACACATGTACGCCTTAATAGATTCAAGTTTAATTTCATAAGAAAGCCGGGTGATACCTTGGGGTAGGCCAGATCGCACAAGCTTCGGAAAGCCTTCCAACACTTGATAACACTGAGAGTTGCTCACGACAAATCTGGGGGTGTCATATTCAGGCAGTGGAATGTAGCCAAAGGAAGATAGTTTTTCTGAAAATGCTTCAAGCGCTTTATCGTCTGTTAACTCCAACTCAATTATCCGGATTATGTCGTTCAAAGAGTTTGCATGATCGGAATCAGGCATGTCGCTGAGTTTATATATCATCAAAAAAAGATTGCTGGACAGTGTCTCAAGCTGATCTTCAGACGAAATCCTTACGCTGTTGCGTTCCCTCCCACTAACTGACTTTATCTCAACAGCGGTATCACCAAAAATAAAGTCTTGATGAACACTGTCAATTCCGCACCAAGCGTCCAACGCCGCAATTTCTGATAGGCGCCGGGTATAGAGTGAACGCAGGAACTGAAGCTCTGCAAACAAGCCTTGTATCTCTTCAGCCGACAATAGCCTTAGTTTCCGCCCAGCGAGAAACGCTTTCCAGCGCTTAATATGAACAAGGACGACTGATAGCGCAACGGAGGCATCGGAGACCGGAACAAGACTGGCGATGAGTGTCTTGCAAAGCCCGAAGAACAAGTCTCGATCTACGTGCTTCTCTAACGTTAGAATAAGACGCTGTTTGAATGGAACCTCACCATTTCGGAGGTCCACGGTAATTCCATGCAGAGTTATCACGTCATTACGAAACTGTGTGCTGTGATCCCCATCTAGCTCGATAATTAGAAGGCAGTTACCCTGCACGTTCTTACCCCAAAAAATAGGAATGGCGGCTGTTCCAGCTACTTTCCGCACATTAAAGTCTGCTTTGGGGCTGCCAATATCGTCCCATGGCGTTTCGCTACTCGTCATAGTCGTCTTCATCATCTGGGTCGTCGTTGAGCGATCCAGCCATTTGTTCCAGCCATACCTTATTGGCTACGATCTCAACTTCAGTGCCAAAAAGACCGCCAGGGAAGCTTACGCCAAACGCTGGAATACGCTGATCAATTGACTCGTTCCCCTTGGGACAGAGAGCGTGCAACATCAGCAATGGTTTGTTCCTAGCAATGCGGAAATGATAATCTGCAGGGTTTGCGCTTGTGTTACTCGTATCTTTCGACGCCTCATTTACGGCTTGTGCGAGCTCAGTCTCGCCCAAGCCAAGTGCTTCGTCCCCTCGACTTGCAACCCTGTAGCCATTTAAACGCCAGCTATCCGTCGTGAAATTCTCAAATTTCCGTTGCTGCGTTCCGAGCCTATAGGTGCTTGCGGCCGAGGTCGTGTCACCAATCGAAATCAGCAAGACATCACTTAAACCAAATCTGTCAGTAATTGCGGCAAGGTACTGAAGCAACAATGCCTTTTGTAGTTCGAAACCCTTGTGAACTTTGAAACGAGTAATAAATTTTTCAATTTCTGACGTGGCGACGTCTTGAATAAACCAACCTTTATCCGTTGCAACAACTTTGCCGCCGAAGCCTCGCCGCCAAAACTCTTCAATAAGCTCATCATTGAATTGGTTAACTGGCGACTTAGTTGGCAGAAGCGTACTCTCGACAAGCTTCCCAGTAAGATTTTGTTTTACTATAATTTTTTTGCCACTACGCATTTTATTGGCCGCAGTGATCAGGAGGCTATCCGGATGAGCCTGAACATAAAGACCGAAATCTTTCGGGCTCATCTTATCCCGGCGCATTCGCGTGATTTGCAGCCTCAGCTCATCGGATGCGTTCGCAATGTATGAATACCAATCAATAGATTCCTGCGGTAAATGCACTCGGCAAAGATCTTCAAATCCAAGACGGTACCCAAACCATCGGCCCATTTGCATGAGAGTATCGTACATCTTTGTATTTCGATACATGTAGCTTATGGTGAGGCCCTCAATCGTTAGGCCTCGGGAAAGGCTGAGCCCGCCAATGGCAACCGCTGTAAGACCGATGCCATCTCTTTCATATTTTTTGTAATCAAGCACCTCGTCGCTTTTACTGTTTATGACGTATATGCGGAGGTGATCAAATACGCTGTTCAGCGCTTTCTTTACAGTGTGCCATTCAAAGCCGCAGTCTGAGAATTCCTTATCGAATGCGCTTTTAAGCCCGGTCATGTATTCGTTTTTGTTCGACACCTCCTCGGGCATCATATAGTTAGCCTTGACGGCCTCGCGAATTCTTTTCTCGCGCAAGCTTACAAAATCCCTAACGACCTTTTGTGTCGCCATAAAACGCGATATGTTAATCAGCATGGAGCAGTGTTTTTTTTCCTGCCCACGCAGATTTCGGATCGCCCGCGCTACTATGAATTGATCGAAGGCGGCGTAGAGGCTTGGGGGAAGCTCTAGCAGAGCGTCGTCCTTTTTATGTGAAAAAGGAAGGTATTTCTCGCAATCATTTATCGGGCAGAGAATTCTCGCACTTGACTTTTCTTCCAAGAATACTTTTTCAGGCCCGAAGTAAGTGTTTGGCGCGTCAAGCGAGTAGATGAAATCTCTAGGGAAGAGCTCTTCTCGAACGTCTTCATCGTAGGCTTCAGGGTTAATGAAGATGTTCGCGAATGGGGTGGCGGTGTATCCGACATAGCACGACTTTTCGAACAGGCCGAGGATGCGTCGTATCATGGAATTCGTACGTGTCGGACTGACGTCTTCCTTATTCGTATTAATGGAGGCGTTATCAGCTTCATCGTCGATGAGGAGCATTGGTACGTCTGATATTCGGCCATCACCTTTCGCGTTCAATTCTTTTAACCACTTATGCAGTGCGTCAAGCGTCGTGACATTTTTCTTGATTACCAATATTATTGGTTTGCTAAAATCATTAATTTTCCAGCCGCTTTTTGCGGCTGTATTCTTGTTGAAGTCCTCGTTTATGTTGGTAAGGGTTGCTGGATGCGGAAATTTTCCATATGTCCCTACTCCGATCGGAACCCGGTTTTCAGGGTCGCTAGACCTGCCGATAAAGCCTTCATCGACTCTTTCTTGCGTTTGCTTTCGGAGGTTATTGTGAATGCCTGCAATTACAATAATGAATTTGTATCCGGCATCAGCAGCCTTCCCAATAACACCCATGTAGTTCGCTGTCTTACCTGATTGGACGTGGCCGATCACTAGACCTCTACGATTCCAAGATCCATCGCTCGTTGGGTCTTGAAGATGCGAAAGTATCTTCAGGCCAACGTCGCTCAAAGAGCGGACAAGCGTCGGTTGCCATTTTTCCGAAATAAGATATTTTTCATATGCGTCGGAATACGTCCATTCAATTTCTGTGCGTTTATAGACCCACTCGTCGTCATGATTCGCTTCGATATTAACTAGCGACACTCCTGCGCCCATACGTGTGTCTATCGCTACCATTGCTTCTTCGATAGCGCTCCGCAAGTCGCCTTCATAATCGAATACGACTGCTAATTGCTTTGCTTTGGCCTCGACTTCTTCTTTCGTGGGCGGATCTGACTTTCGGAGAAGCGCAGCGATCAGCGAACTCACAAAGCCTTTGTCCATCTCCATATGGTTTATCGTATTCATGCAAAGCTCTCGCGAATGAATTGTTCTGCCAGTTCCATATTGTTCTCGAAAAGTTTCGTGGATTTCAAAATTTCACGGAATGTTCGCTTGTCCGCTGCGGTACTGCCAGTAATCACTTGCCTTAGAGCTAACAGCCTGTCCATGAATAGATTATCGTCAGGTAGGAGCTGCCTTATTTCGCGAGGGTTAGTTGAGTAGTCAGAATAAATCATCTCAATCGGCAAGGCCGTTGCTACCATTTCCATAAGAAGCCTCAACTGTTGTTTTCCGTCGCTGTCTAGGCGCTCGCCTAGACCCTGTAGAACAGGATGCTCAGAGTTAACTACGTAGCGGACATAGCCGTGGTCCGCGTAGCGTTCCCAAATCGGTGCAGTATTTTCTTCAAAGAGCTTCTGCCCTCTACCGCGATGTACTCTCGTGCTCCGGGTAGATACTTGGGAAATTATTTGGCGTAGTCGTTCGCGGACAGGATGGGGAGGGCGTGCACGCGACTTCTTTATATCGATGGTCCATGATTCGTCAAGGCTGTTTGGGAAGTCTATTTGCACCCGAGCCAGTTTGGTCGACTCTCCCTTAGGTATCAATCTGAACCAATCTCCCCAAGCCATCAGGCGGCCGTTTCGATAGATATAGGCGCCCTGGTTGGAGATAAAATCACTTCGGTTTTGATAGAAGTCGTATTCGCGTGTTGATAGCCGGCTGTGGTGGGGAAGAATATATGGCTGCAATTGAACCGCAACTTCTCCGATATAAACTACTTCTTGGGGCAAAATTTGAGTTGCAGCGTTATTCCGACAAAATGGGTCGAAAGGCTGTATTGAATGGCCGTTAATGGAAATGGAGATCTTCTTTCGGCCTTTTAGTTCACCGGATAGATATCGATGAAATACTAGTGAAAGATGCTTTTCTAGTACGTCGAGTTTTTCGTTGACTATTTCGTCACGGCGACCGCCAATTTGATCTTCAAGCATGCGATCTAATTCTGCCCAGATTATTACAGTCCCATCCCCCGATAGCATTCTACTTTGAGGAAAATCTGATGTTTCTGTATCGTCGAGGATGGAAAGAATCCAGTCATCTCGAGCATCGATTTTATCCAAGCTCCACGTGGCGCCGCTGAGGCACGCGTTCTTCGCACTGATTACGGTTAAGGAACGGCACTGTGAGAACGAAGCAGTTTTTAGACCGAGACCAAATCTGCCCAAGTCGCGTGGTGATCGTTTCTGTTTCGGATTTGCGGTGCCATGTCGCATTGCGTCCACGATCTCGTCTTCGTTCATACCCCAACCGTTGTCTACAACCGCGAGTGTTGGCGAAGCTCCTGTAACGTCGCAGACTATGGAAATATCGGTTGCGTTAGCAGAAATGCTATTGTCGACCAAGTCGGCGACAGCTGTTTCGAGCGAGTACCCTAGGTCTCGCATGGACGCGGAGAGGCAGGCAGCGCTCGGTGGGAGGTGATGATCGCGAGCCATTTGTTGCCGCTCCTTGTTGACTGTGCACTTCGATGACTGTTTGGGGATTCGGCCCCAATAGTGTTACCAAGCAATTATACCCGGCATGCAGCCTGTCCGGCAGCATCACTTACATGTCACGGTGAGCGATTTGAATGGGTGACTTGTAGAGCGGCCGGAGCGGCAGAGCTGGATCTACTTGTGTTGCATCGTATGGTCGAGCGGCTCTGCGGCAGGTTGCCAGAGTGAGCCGCTCGGTAAGTGGAGGACAGTCAGACAAGGACGTTCTTCACTAAGCTGGCTATTCGATTCGCTAGTAGTGGGGGGACGGCATTTCCGACCTGATGAAACTGCTCAGTTCGGTTGCCCATAAAGAAGTAGTTGTCAGGAAAAGTTTGCAACCGGGCGGCCTCGCGAACAGTCAAGCTACGGCATTGCGTCGCATCGGGGTGGATAAAATAGTGACCGTCTTTAGCGATATGGCTAGTGATAGTTGTAGAGTGGGCCCCATATCGTTGTACCTTGAACCTGTCAGCGAACTTGCCTGTTTCCCAGTTATCGTGATCGGGGCGCAAGCCAGATAGGTCAAACTGTTGATGCCCTTTTGGTGAAAAGCCTCGCAGCTCTGCAAACGTTGCGGCGTATGCGTATCTTCGAAGATCGCCTGTCATATGGGCACGTGCCTCATGATTTAGCCATTTATTCAGATTCGGGTCCAAATACCACTCCCTGAGTTCAAGCGGTAAGACGCTGTCGCCGGCACCAGAAAATCGATTGCTGCCGGTTTCTAAGTTATATTTAACTCCAAACGCAGACGACAGCAGCGCACAACTTAAGTCTGCGTCACCCTTTGCGTTTGCTTCAGCCGCCAGTGAGCGGAGATGATCGATCACAGTATTTGCCCATACGGAGCTTGAGTCTTGTTCGCGGGTTAGACTACTCCTGAGGGCTGGAAGGCCACTTAGCACGTCTTCCACAAGGTGAGATGGGACATTCTTGCTAAGTCGACCTGCCCGCACATTGATGTCGGATCGAATTCCTAAAAGGATTACCCTATGCCTAGCTTGGGGCAGCCCGTGCTCTTCTGCTTTGATTATGAAGTCCCTTGGGTCAATCGAGCTTACGTCCATTCCCTTTTCGAACGTCGTATCAGTCACTAACGAACAGATTTTATATCCGAAGTTTGATGGCGCCTCCCCAAGCGCTGCTCCTGGATCACATAGGTCCTTGAGGATGTGATGAAAGATTTTTTCACCATCAACTTTTGCGGAAAGAATTCCTTTAACGTTTTCCATCACGAAAACAGCGGGGCGACGGCTTCGGATGATTCTCAGGTACTCTTTGTAGAGGAAGTGACGATGATCTTCTTCGGCCTTGTAGCCAGCCTTGCCGAGATTTCGTGAACGGCCTACCAGCGAATACGCTTGACAAGGTGGGCCACCGATGAGAACACATTCTTCGTCTGCACTTAGGAGACTGTCTAGTATGGCGTCTAGCTCATCATTGTCTGACGGCTTGCCAAGCTCGAACTGGCGGGCCTCACGTTGCGCCTCCTCCCAAGCAGCCTCCGTCACGCTGTCGTATGGGGAAGGCGCATCGCCATTGCAAAAGCGATAGTAGCGACGGGCATCGCGTGGGTTGTGCCTTACACGCCGAAAGTAGCTGCGGAGCGACAGGGTCTTATGAGCGGAGGTTTCCATCTCAGCTGATACGATAATCTTGAAAGCCCGACCGTCGTCTAGAGATGAGAAGCCCTCACCTAGGCCGCCAGGTCCTGCAAATAAATCAATAATTGGTATAGTCATCACGAATACAGTTAGGCGCACTCACCGAGTGGCCTGTTGAAGCAAATTGGGAACAAATGATAGATATTGTAGATAAATTGGTACGATCACGAATGATGGCGGCAAATAAAGCTAAAAACACTAAGCCGGAATTGTTGCTCAGACGGTTCTTACATGGGAAGGGCTTTCGCTACAGAATCCACGTTCGCAGCTTACCAGGTTCACCCGATTTAGTGTTGGCAAAGTACAACTTAGTGATTTTTGTACACGGCTGTTTCTGGCATCAACATGCCGGATGCCGTTTTGCCACGACTCCAGACGAGCGGCGTGAGGAGTGGCAGGCGAAATTTGCAGGGACCCTGGCACGAGACGCTCAGCATATTACAGCGTTGCGTCAAGGCGGGTGGCGGGTATTCTTAATATGGGAGTGCGGCTTGACAAAAGGCCAGGCGGGCCAGTCCTTAGAACGGCTTCCAGAGGCAGTCAGGGACGCCTCTCTGGACTTCATCAGTTGGCCCGAGCCTGCTGTAGGGTTGAGCAAGCGCTCAACATGAAGGGCGAGCCTCGGTTCAGCCGTCATCAGGCGGAACTAACATACACGGGTTGCCGTTGAGTCGAAACGCATCAGCATGTAGGTAGTGTAGTGTTGCTCTACCCAGTGACATACCTAGTCGTCCGTTACGTAAGTACTGAATTTCACTTATTGGCGAAGCTGGCGCGCAAGCAGCCGCTTGCAGTGTCAATCTGGGAGTCCAACTCACCGGCGGCTACTGCCGCCTTGAGCATATCGAGCGTAGGGATCAGTTCGGCCATGGTGCCGACTTCGATTGCGCTCTTGCCCTTCGCAAGCTCAAGAACCTTCGCCCCATACTTTACGATCAGGCAGACCTTGCCGCTGTCTGCGGTAAACCACCATGCCTTGATACGTTTAGGAGCCTCCACGCGGCGCACGTCGCCAGTCTCGCGGTCTTTCACTTTCCGGGTGTGCATGGGCGCATAAGTCTTACCTTCCTGTGCGCCCTTCGCCAGCTCTGTTTGTTCCCAAATTTTCGCAATCAGACGATTACGACGTTTAACAACAGGAGGGATATCAGAAGGACGTTTTGCAGATACCAGTTTCAGCGAAGTCAGTGTGTTCATTTGTTTGCCTCATCAGTTAATTAGTACACCAATGATGCAGTCGCGTTATCACCTAATCAACTATTTTTCATAGCTTTCGAATTGCTCATGTTTAGTGGTGTTTTCGCCCTGTGACATACGGTGCCCTACCTGCGATATATCGGTTTGCTTGCGCAATTTTGTCATAAGACAAAAAGTCACGCCGTATCGCAGTGACCTCGCACGACCGCCAAATTTCGCGGTCATTTCTTATACTCTATATCTGGGTAAATTCACTTCTGATTCAGATATCTTTCTTCATATCTGAATGCAACGCGAAGGGCTGAGCGAGCAGCGAAGACCAGCGTCAGCATTCCCTTGCATCGGAGCGAATAGCGAAGAGGCAAGGTGCCGATAGGCAAAAAGACGAAGTCGGCAAAGATGACTAACGAATTTAGTCAGAGAAGTGGCTACCCAATTCAATGGGTACTGGAATTTGAATGCGCATATGTTCAGGACAAACATCTGTTGCTTGAAGCACCAGAGCATCAACAGCGCATACCGTCTTTGCTTCGCGACAGATGGCTTGCTTGTTTCTGCGTATTGCATATGACGTGGTTTAGCAGGAAAAAAATTTACTCAAGATTATTCTTAACCCTCGCTGTGGTTAAGATCATTTTCCGCATCATGCAACACCCTCGCTTATCGTATGCCTCGCTGTTGGCTCCGCTTAGTCTATGCACCCGGTTTTTACGTGAGTGGTCGTTGCTGCTGTGGTCCCAGTACCGCTAAGTTGTCCTGGCAGCTTTCAGTCGTTGCGACTGTGGCGCTATTGCGTTATCAGTATCAGTGCCTTATCTAAGGGCAGCCGGCTTTTCTAACGTGTGAGCCTTGTGGAGATCGGTGGTTTGTGGCTGATTGTAATCTTGCTCTTGTAACTATATTTAGCTCCATGTGAGGATACAGGAACCAAAGGAAATAGCAATTATCTTTGTTTATTGGCTAAGTCCCTGAATCTTCTAGATTCTTCTCCCGATTAGTCTTGCGTTGATTTCCCAAACCAAAGAATGCATCCTCCGCTCCGTGGTTTTCTTATATTTTCAGGAGTTGATGATGGCGCAAGCAAAAACCTTATCGGAAAAAGAGTTGAAGCGCGTGCTTGCGCACATCGCCATCGGTAAGCATGCTGCACGTAACAGGGCGATGTTGCTGATTACACATTGGGCAGGTTTGCGAGTAGGGGAGGTAGCTGCGCTGTTGATTGGCGACGTGCTTGCAACTGATGGGTCGATCAAGTCGGAAATTCGATTGTTGCCTGAACAAACGAAGGGACGCCATGCGCGCACGGTATTTGTTGGGGAGCGTCTTCGCAAGGAGCTGACCGTGTACATCGCCACGCTGAAGAATCCAACACCAGAGAAGCCACTGTTTTACACCCAGAAGCGGCTTGGTTTCACGGCGAACACAATGTGCCAACACTTCCATTGGCTGTACAAACAAGCCAATATTGATGGAGCCAGCAGTCATTCCGGACGGCGCACGTTCATTACCAATCTTGCTAATAAGGGCGTCGGGGTGCGCGTGCTGATGGCATTGGCTGGGCACCGGAACATATCGACCACCCAGGTGTATATTGACGTTAACGACGAAATGCAACGTGCTGCTGTCGATTTAGTCTAACTGCGAGTGTCACTTTAACCGACACTTCACAGTTTCTATGCTCGCTTCGGACGCGCCGTCAAAATTTCCAAGCGAATGACGTGAAAATGGTCGCGATTGCACTTGGGTTTCTAGTGGCTCTGAATAATGTAGTCGCCAAATTTCAGGGTAAATATCGCGGCGTCGGACGCGACAACTTCTGAAATTACGAAAACGAAAATTCCTTTCGGCGAACGCACCATTTGCCGATACTCGAATTCGGTTGTAACTTTTATCTCCATTTCGCAATTATCTGCATACTTCCATACTTCCATAATTCGAGAAAATGTGTTTCTCCGATGCAAGTGGGTCCATCAATAGTGGAAATCAAATTAAATGCAATGGGATCAGGCTCCGTACAAATTCCGTTAACCATGAATTCATAGACGTATTCGCCATTACATGTTCTCCGATATTCTCTAATAAATCTCATTCCGTTTCTCTCCATTTGATTGCATCTATATTTATTTTGGATAGCTAGCTGCCGAATTGGTGTAGGGTGCTGTGCAAAGGCGCGCTGCGTCGCTGAGGTAGTCGGAAGCGCGGCTATTGGGTTGTCGTCTGAACCGACAACCCAACATTTTCTATTGTTCTGCCGCCGGCTCCTGACCGTCGCCCGGTTAGCTCGTCACAGCGGAATTCACCACGGATTTATCTTCGAGCAGATCAGGGTGCAACTCGGTAGGGCAAGAATCTTTCTGCGGTATATAGAACGTTACTTTTCCATTCCTGCGAGCGATTGCAATTGGTAGCCAGGTACCTTCGCTTGGAATCAATTCCTTCAATTCGTCCGGTGAATGCTCAAAGAGAAAAGACGTTAGGGGCGTCCATGACGCGGCCAGCGAAGTATCAAACAAGGTCTTCAGGTTGCCTTTGTGCCTATTTTGAGCGCGCTGTTGCTCTGAATTTTTTTGTTCCTGCTCGCACTCAAAATTATCGATTTCGGTTTTGATTTTGTTAAGACCGCCAAGCTCTCTCACCCAATCCCCGAACGTCTTCTCTGTTTGGTCTTCGTTATGTGCACGGATAAGAACCTTTGCGTCGGCTGAGGCTTGTCTCCGGTCTGACTGGCGAAAAAGCTTCGAGAGTAGGTGGAACTCAGTGGTTTGTTTGTTGCGACCTTTCAAGCCATTAGCTTTACATTGCTCATACAGTTCATCCATAAGTATGCTGCTTACTTCTGGTGTCGTGTCGTCAAAGTACGCTCGCCGAACGCCGAGGATTTTTGCCAACCCGTTAATAGCTTTTTCTTGGACCTTCCCGTGATATTTGTCTATTGTCTCATCAAGGTTTTTTCCTGAGCTATAAATTTCGCTAAGCTGTTCTCGAAAAAAGGGGAGGACTTTTTCTTTATCAAAAACTGGGCGGGTAAACGTTGAAGTGGTAGATTGGGTTAGGTTCGTTTGGTGTTTCGGTTGAGCTTGTTGTTCGGATTGCTGCGCGGATTTTATGCCGCTATTGGATTCAGAAAATGCATCGACATCTACCGTGGTCGTCGCATCAATATGGGCGATTTCGTTCGAAGCAATCGAACCTGATTGATCCATTTCGCGGAATTTAATAACATTCCATTTATTGAACTGATTCAATTTAGCTATGGATGCGTTATTGTCAATATAAGACGCATTGATTCTGGTGGTTGTTGTCATCATGAAATCCTTTATGTCGTTGGGTTGGTTTACGTAATGTCGTTCACGCTAGCGTTCTGTGCGTGTGCTGCTCAACGACAGTGCTATCTTAGGTTCGCTAGCTGATATAATCTCTAACTACAATTCAGACCACGATTCTGGTTAGTGTTTTTTAGACATGAATAAAGACCGAGAAAGCGACCGACTGGCTCGTTTGATGTTGTTAAGCCAACAGAAATACGGGATTTCTGTTCAGGAGGACTGGCGTCACGAGAGCTTTTTTCGGTTTTTACAGATAAGTCCCAGCTATCATCTCGCGCACCAAGTAGCAACGGGGGGAGTCCAGGATTTGGCAAATGTCGGGCACGTTCCGCGCGACTTTCTTGACGTGGTAAAGACTTACGAGGCCTTTGGGGACGTTTGGCAGACTGATTTCTGGAATTGGTGGGTGAAGCGTGCCCAGTATCAGTTTGGTCTGCGGTGCCCGCCGAGAGTTCATAGGTTTGCAACACTACAGCCCGGTGCTGAGGCGAATCAGCAGAGCTTATACGAGGCGCAAGCTTGCCTTGATCAGTACTTCTCTGCCGATCGACTTGCGGAAGGGAAGCCGGGCAGTCTTGTGGTTGCAGTTCCCTTACATGCTGATCGCGCGACAATCTTGCGCGAAGTGTCGAAGCTGATGGACGAGGCTGAGCATGAAGCGGGACCGGATGCGGATTCTGGGCAGTTCAAATTTCTAGTGAACAAAATTCGTCGGCAGACACTCGATGAGGCGCGACGGGTTGCGTGGGCCAGAGCGGCTGCGCCGAAGCAGCCCCTGTATGTGATAGGAAATCGAGTAGGGATCGCGGCTGCGTATATCACGGAAGAGGGCGCGAAGGCACCAAAAGACAATAGGCGTGATCTGATGGTGATCGTCACAAGTCGGCACCTCAAGCGTGCGCTTGTCTTTTCGGAAAACGCAGCGCGCGGAAGATTTCCTTGTTCTGACGAGGTGGATAGTATCGCTTTCGATTTCAATAAGCTACGGTCCACCATCATTGCCTACCGAAACTGGATAAAGGCGGAGCTTGCTCGCCTTAAGGCCACCTCGAATAACCCGCTCTCGGCGTGAGCAGAGCCAGGCGAAACGTGAGTCCGCGCTCCAGCATCGCTCAGTAGCGTGATTTTCA
>NZ_JBWBRF010000035.1:0-13767 GCF_056279385.1 Massilia sp. UYP34
ATGATAGTGCTGCAACCAGTGTGAAAGTAGGTTATCGTCAGGCTAGTTATATAGAAAAACCCCACCAGGTGATCCTGGTGGGGTTTTTTGCTTTCGGCGCCGATATTCTTCGATGGCGATCTGCCTGCACATCTGATTCTCCAACGGTGATCGAACGCGTCGGCGGCAAAGCCGCCAACGCTGCGCTGTTTTAGTTCCCTAGTGTTATCAGGTTGTCCAGCAGGCCTTCCACCGAATCCGCGATCCGGTCGAGACTTGCTTCGCGCAACTGCGCCGTGTCGACCACATGATCGCTGCGCGAACCCGCCCACTGGAGCAGCGCGCTGCAGGCTTCCGGATGATCGAACAACCCGTGCAGGTAGGTCCCCAGGATCTGGCCATCCGCCGATACCGCGCCCTCGCCACGACCGTCGATCGAAAACGCGGGTGTATGCATGGCCGCCCCATGCGATACGCCCATATGGATCTCGTATCCGCTGACCCGGCGCCTGGCGTCATCCACACCGAAGGCACACACGCCCTCGACCCGGGTCAGCCGTTTCTCGCGCGTCAGCTCGGTCTCGACCTCCAGCAGGCCCAGTCCTGCCGATACGCCAGGCGCGCCCTCGACCCCATGTGGATCGTTCACCGACCGGCCCAGCATCTGGAACCCGCCACACACGCCGATCACCTTGCCCCCATAGCGCAGGTGGCGCGCAATCCGTTCAGGCCATCCATTCGCCTCCAGCCAGGCCAGGTCGCCACGCGTATTCTTGCTTCCCGGGAGAACGATCAGATCGGCGCCCGGAATCGCCTCTCCCTGCCGCACGAAGCGCAGGTCGACGTCCGGATGCGCGCGCAGCGCATCGAAATCGGTGTGATTGCTCATGCGCGGCAGGCTGGGCACGACGACCCGAAACGCGCCCTTGTCGGCCTGCGCCGCCTGCACCGCATCCTCGGCATCAAGGAACAGCCCGTGCAGATAGGGCAGTACCGCCAGCACCGGTTTGCCGGTCTGTTGTTCGAGCCACTCGAGCCCCGGTTCGAGCAGCTTGATGTCGCCACGGAAGCGGTTGATGACGAAGCCGATGACGCGATCGCGTTCCGATTGCGACAGGCAGGACAGCGTGCCGACCAGGTGCGCGAACACGCCGCCGCGATCGATGTCGGCCACCAGGATCACCGGGCAGTCGACCGCCTCGGCAAAGCCCATGTTGGCGATGTCGCGATCGCGCAGATTGATCTCGGCCGGGCTGCCCGCGCCTTCGACGATCACCGTCTCATATTGCGCCAGCAGGCGCGCATGCGATGCGAGCACCGCGCCCATCGCCACCGGCTTGTACTGGTGATAGTCGCGCGCATTCATGTCGGCGCGCACCTGGCCGTGGATGATGATCTGGGCGCCGATGTCGCTCGACGGCTTGAGCAGCACCGGATTCATGTCGGTGTGCGGCTCGATGCCGGCGGCGATCGCCTGCAGCGCCTGCGCGCGGCCAATTTCGCCGCCATCGCGCGTGACGGCGCTGTTGAGCGCCATATTCTGCGGCTTGAATGGCGCGACCCGGATGCCGCGCCGCTTGAGCAGCCGGCACAGCGCCGCGACCACCGTGCTCTTGCCGGCGTCCGACGTCGTGCCCTGCACCATCAGCGTCCGGTAGGGAAAGCCGCTCATGTCGATCGACGCTGACGCGCCTGCTCGAGCACTTCGCACATCGCGGCCGTGCCCTGGACCATGCGCGGTCCCGCGCGATTGAGCAGGTTGCCATCCAGCGTGAACAGGTTATTGCTGCGCACCGCGGCCAGGGTGCCGTAGGCTTTCCACAGCTCGACGCCGCCATAGTTCTTCTCGGCGGTGGCGATGATCGCCTCCGGGTTGGCCTGCAACACGCTCTCGATCGAGACGACCGGCGCGGTAACGGTCAGCTTGGCGAAGATGTTCTCGCCGCCGCACAGCTTCATCGCATCGGTGAGAATGTGCTTTCCGCTCAGCGTATACAGCGGCTTGTCCCATACCTGGTAAAAGGTGCGCACCGGAGAACGGTTCGCATACTTCGCGCGCAGGCCGGCCAGCTGTTCGCGCAACTGCGTCGCGCTCGTCCTGGCCGCGGCGTCGGTGCCCAACAACTGGCCCAGGCGCTGCACGGCGTCGGGAATACCGTCCAGGGTTTGCGGGTCGCTCTGGAATACCGGGATGCCCAGTTGGCGCACCATCTCGATTTGCCGCTCCGAACTGTTATGGCGCCAGGCCACGATCAGGTCGGGCTTCAGCGAAACCAGGAGTTCCATGTCGATTTCGCGGTTCGAGCCGATGCGCGGTATGCGCTTGGCCGCTTCCGGATAATCGCTGTAGTTCACGGCGCCGACGATCTGGCTGCCGCCGCCCGCGGCGAACAGCAGCTCGGTGACGCTGGGCGCCATCGACACCACCCGCAGCGCCGGCTTGGCGACGGTGACCGTCAATCCCGCGTCATCCTTGACCGTGATCGCGGCCTGGGCGTGGGCCGCCAGGGCCGCCGCGGCCAGGCCGGCCAGCAGCATCGTTTTCTTCATTGCTTGCTCCATTCGTGAAGTACTCGTTCAAGACGCCGCCAGTCATCTTCGCCGGCGGGCAGGCCGACCCGGATGCCGCGCGCCGCATCGCGGAACAGCCGGCACCAGATGCCGCGCGCCGCCATGTGTTCATGAAAGGCTTCGGGCCGCGCCTCGGGCCACCAGCGAAACAGCGGCGTGCCGGTGCTGGCGATGCCGTGCCCCTGCAGCAGTCGCGTCATCCGTTCACCGGCCTGCGCCAGACGGGCTTGCGTATCCTGTTGCCAGTCCGTGTCGGCCAGCGCCTGCAGCGCGATCTCCTGCGCCGGACCGCTGACCGCCCAGGGCCCGAGCAGGTCGGCCAGATCCGCCAGCACGCGGTCGTGCGCCGCGACGAAGCCCAGGCGCAGTCCGGCCAGCCCGAAGAACTTGCCGATCGAGCGCAGCACGATCAATCCCGGCTGCGCCGCGTACTGCGCCACGCTCAGCGCGGGCATGGTATCGCCGAAGGCTTCGTCGACCACCAGCCAGCCGTCGCGCGCATGCAGCCGCGCCGCCCAGTCGAGCAGGCGTTCGGGCGCGATGGTCTCGCCGGTCGGGTTGTTCGGATTGACGACCACGACGACGTCGCTGTCGCCGACCGCGGCATCCAGCTTCGCATATGGCGCCAGCCGCCGTGTGTGGCCGTGCAGGTTCCAATGGTGCGCGTGTTCGGCGTACGAAGGGCTCGAGACCGTGACACGCGATGGCGCGCGCAAGCGCGGCAGGGCCTGGATCGCCGCCTGGGTCCCGGCCACCGGCAGCAGTTGCGGCGCGCGATAGAACGCGCACGCCGCCGCGAGCAGGGCCGGGTCGGACTCGGGCAGGCGGCGCCACGCCGCGCTCGACGGCGCCGGCGCCGGATAGCCATGCGGATTGATCCCGGTCGACAGATCGACCCAGTCGTCGCGGCCAAAGCGACGCGCGGCGTCGCGCAGGTTGCCGCCGTGTTCAAGCATATGACACTCCGGCCGCCAGCAGGCAGACCACGCCGGCCCACAGCCACGTCGTGCGCAGCACCAGCCGCCAGGCGCGCAGGATGTCGCCGGCGCAGGCGGCAGGCCCGAGGCCCAGCGGCGGACGCTGTTCCACTTCGCCATCGTAGACGGCGGCGCCGCCCAGCGACACGCCCAGGGCGCCGGCGCCGCTGGCCATCACCGGCCCGGCGTTCGGGCTGCTCCAGGCCGGGGCCTGGGCGCGCCAGCACCGCCAGGCGCGCGCGCGACCGCTGCCCGCCAGCAGCACGTACGACAGTGCGGTCAGGCGCGCGGGCAGGTAGTTCAATGCGTCGTCGATACGCGCCGCGCAGCGGCCGAACAGGTTGAAGCGCTCGCTGCGATAACCCCACATCGCATCGAGCGTGTTCGCCAGCCGGAACAGCACCGCGCCTGGTCCGCCCAGCAGGATGAACCAGAACAGCGTGCCGAACACGGCGTCGTTGCCGTTCTCGAGCAGCGATTCGGCGCTGGCCTTGGCCAGGTCGGATTCGTCGGCGTGCGCCGTGTCGCGGCTGACGATGCGCGCCGTGAGCGTGCGCGCCTGCGCCAGCTCGCCGGCGCACAGCGCCGCGTGAATCGGCAACGTATGGTCGCGCAGGCTGCGTAGGCCAACGCAGACATAGAGCAGCACCGCATGCAGCCATGCGCCGGCAAGGTCGGTCAGCGCCAGGCACAGCAGGCTCAATGGCAGGACGGCGAGCGCCCAGGCCAGGCTTCCACGCGCCAGGCGCGACTGCCCATGGTTGAGTCGCCGCTCGATGAAGCCGGCCAGCTTGCCGAAGCCGACCAATGGATGCCAGCGCCGCGTCTCGCCCAGCAGCAGGTCGAGCGCGACGCCGGCGACGAGCAGCAGCGCGATCGTGGACAGCGACAGGCCGGTCAGCACGGCGCTCCCTTCAATACCAGCGGCAGGCCGGCCGCCACCAGCACCGCGCGGTCGGCGCGCGCCGCCACCGCCTGGTTCAGGCGGCCGGCTTCATCGGCGAAGCTGCGCGAGATCGCGCCCCAGGGCACGATGCCCATGCCGACTTCGTTCGAAACGAAGATCACGTCGCCCGCAGGACCGGCGTCCAGCAGGGCCAGCAGCGCCGCGCGCTCCTGATGAAAGCGTGGCGGCAACTCGATCGCGCCGACCTCGGGATAGTCGCGCCCGTCGCAGAACATCAGGTTGCTGAGCCACAGCGTCAGGCAGTCGACCAGCACCAGGCGCTGCGGCGCGCACCAGTCGCGCAGCGTGGGCGCCAGCGCCAGTTCTTCTTCGACCGTGCGCCACTCGGGTGGGCGCCGCTCGCGGTGATGGGCGATGCGCGTGGCCATCTCGCCGTCGCCGGCGCACGAGGTGGCGACATAGACGACCTCCTTGCCCGATTCGCGCGCGATGCGCTCGGCCCAGGCGCTCTTGCCCGAGCGCGCGCCGCCGAAGACCAGGGTCACGCTCACGGCCGCGCTCCGAACAGGGCGGCCACCGCGCGCGGATTGGAAGGGAAGTAGCCGTGGAAGTAGGACGCGAACAGCGAGCCGACCCGGTAGGCGGCTTCGCCCTGGGCGCCGGTCCGCTGCTTCACGGTATGCGCTTGCGGCGCCACCTGCGAGTCGAGCACGGAATAATGGAAGGTATGGCCGCGGATCTCGCCCTGCGGCGTCGGCATCGCATGCATGCCCAGTCCCCCCAGGCGCTTCTGCATCCTGACTTCGCCGGCGAGCAGCCCGGCCATCTCGAAGCGGCGTCCCTCGCCATCGGTCAGGCCATCGGCGAGCGCCATCATGCCGCCGCACTCGGCGACGATCGGCACGCCACGCGCGTGCGCCGCGCGAATGGAGTCGCGCCAGCGCTGGGCGGCTTGCAGCTGCGCGCCGTGCAGCTCGGGATAGCCTCCCGGCAGGTAGACGGCATCGGCGTCTTCCGGCACCGCTTCGTCGGACAGCGGCGCGAAATACCTGATGCGCGCGCCCAGTTGCCCGAGCAGGTCGATATTCGCCGGGTAGACGAAGACGAAGGCCGGATCGCGCGCGATCGCGATCGTGCGTCCCGCCAGCAGCGGCTCTATTGGCGACAGGGCCGTGGCCGTGGCCGTGGATGCGGGCGTGATGACGGGCAGCGCATCCCACGCCGCCCCATCGACATCGATGTCGTCGGCCAGCGCATCCAGGATGCGGTCCAGCTCTTCGACCTCGCCCGGCAGCACCAGGCCCAGGTGGCGCTCGGGCAGCTGATCGTCCTGGCGCGCCAGGGTGCCGATCAGCGCGATGTCGCGCAGCGACTCCTTCACCATCGCCGCGTGGCCGCTGCTGGCGACGCGGTTGGCGATCACGCCGGCCATCTCGACGGGGCCATAGTCGCGCAGGCCCTGCGCCACCGCGCCGGCGGTCTGCGCCATCGCCGAGGCGTCCAGCACCGCCAGCACGGGGATGCCGAATTCGCGCGACAGGTCCGCCGCCGACGGTGAGCCGTCGTACAGGCCCATCACACCCTCGACCAGGATCGCATCCGCCTCGCGCGCGGCGTCGTGCAGGCGCTGGCGGCAGGCGTCGACGCCGACCATCCACAGGTCGAGATTGTGGACCGGCGCGCCGCTGGCGCGTTCGAGCAGCATCGGGTCGATGAAGTCGGGGCCGCACTTGAACACCCGCACGCGCTTGCCCATGCGCACGAGACGCCGCGCCAGCGCGGCAGTCACCGTCGTCTTGCCCTGGCCGGACGACATCGCCGCCACCAGGACGATACGGGCGCCGGTCACCATTCGGTCCCCGCCTGGGCCGCGATGCCCGCCTTGAACGCATGCTTGACCACGTTCATTTCGGTGACGGTATCGGCCACCGCGATCAGTTCCGGCGGCGCGGCGCGGCCGGTGATCACCACGTGCTGCATCACCGGACGATCGAGCAGGTCGGCGATCACGGTGTGCACGTCGAGGTATTTGTACTTTAGGGCGATATTCAGTTCGTCGAGCACCACCATCCCGATCGCGGGATCGGACAGGAACTGCCGGGCCAGCGCCCAGGCTTCCTCAGCCTTGGCGATGTCGCGCTCGCGGCTCTGCGTTTCCCAGGTATAGCCTTCGCCCATCGCATGGAAGCGCACCTCGTCGGGAAAGCGCCGCAGGAAGGTTTCTTCTCCGGTCGACATGGCGCCCTTGATGAACTGGATTACGCCCACCTGCATGCCGTGGCCGAGCGCGCGCGCCACCATCCCGAACGCGCTCGAGCTCTTGCCCTTGCCGTTGCCGGTGTTGACGATGACGATGCCGATTTCCTTGTCGGCCGCAGCGATTTTTGCATCGATGACCGCCTTCTTGCGCTCCATGCGGGCGCGGTGGCGTTCGTTCAGGGCAGCGGTCTGGTCTGGCGTCATGTCGGTCATGCGGAACCCTCCTTGGGGATGAAGATGCGGCGGCCTCCGTGTTCGATCATGTCGATCGGATGGCCGAGGTAGTCGCCCAGCAGCGCCGGGCGCATGATCTGGTCGGTGGGGCCGGCGGTCCAGCGGCCATCGCCCATGAGCAGCAGCACGTGGGTCGAGATGCGCGCAGCCAGGTTCAGGTCGTGGCCGATCATGACCACGGTCCGGTTCTGCTCGCGGCACAGGCGGGCCAGGAGCCCCATCACGCTCACCTGGTGCGCCAGGTCGAGCGCATTGGCCGGTTCGTCCAGCAGCAGCAGCGGCGTTTGCTGGGCCAGCAGGGCGGCGATCGCCACCCGCTGGCGCTCGCCGCCGGACAGGGTGCGCACGTCGCGCGCGGCCAGGTCGTCCACTTCCATCGAGGCCAGGGCCTGCAGGGCGGCCTGGTGGTCGTCGCTGCCCTCCCAGTAGCGGTCGGCGTGGTAAGGGTGGCGCGCCGACAGCACACTCTCCAGCACCGTGTAGGCAAAAGCGTCGTGGCGCGACTGGGCCAGGAAGGCGCGCTCGCGCGCCAGCTCGGTCAGCGGCCAGTCTCTCAGCGCCCGGCCGTTCACCTGGACCGATCCGGCGTTGGGCGGCTGCAGGCCGGCCAGGGTGCGCAGCAAGGTGCTTTTTCCGGCGCCGTTGCGGCCGATGACGCTCCAGCATTCGCCGGCGCGGGCGGTCCAGTCGAGGCCCCGCACCAGGGTGCGCTCGCCGACGGACAGCAGCAGGTCGAGGGTGGAGATTGTGCTCATTTCGTGCTCATTTGCGCAGGCGGTGCAACTGGTAGAGGAAGACCGGTGCGCCGATCATCGCCGTGATGGCGCCGGCCGGCAGTTGCTGCGGCGCGACGATGGTGCGCGCCAGCGTATCGCACAGCACCAGGAAGGCGCCGCCGGCCAGCACGACGGCCGGGATCAAGACCCGGTGGTCGGGCCCGAAGGCGAAGCGGCAGGCGTGCGGCACGATCAGGCCGACGAAGCCGATCGAGCCGGCGCTGGTGACCGCGCTGGCGGTGAGCAGGGCCGAGACGAAGAACAGGCCCTTGCGCAGCGCGCCCACGCGCACGCCCAGCGTCACCGCATTCTCGGCATGCAGCGCGACCATGTTCATGGCGCGCGCATTGCGCATGGCATACAGGAGGCAGCCCGCCAGCACCAGCCAGGGCGCCAGGCGCAGCGGTGCGCCAGCCAGGTCGCCGATCAGCCAGAAGATCATGCTGCGCAGGCGCCCCTCGGGCGCGATCGACAGCATCAGGGTCACGATCGAGCCGCACAGGGCCGAGATGATCACGCCGGTCAGGAGCAGCATCGAGGCGCCGGAGTCAAGCGCCTGGTCGCCGCGCAAGCCGCGCCGGGCCAGCAGGTAGAGCAGCATGGCCACGCCGATGGCCCCCACCAGCGCGGCGGCGTCGACCATCAGCGTGGAGGCCATCAGGAGCAGCGCCAGCAGGGCGCCCACCGAGGCGCCCGACGACACGCCCAGCACGTACGGATCGGCCAGGGGGTTCCTCAGCAGCGCCTGCATCATGAGGCCGGCCAGGGCCAGCGCGCCGCCGGTCGCGAACGCCACCAGCGCGCGGCTGGCGCGCAGCTCGAGCAGGGAAGCGGAGAGCGAATCGGGATGGCCGCTGGCGAGCTGGCGCAGCGCGCCGGGAATCTCGTCCAGCGGCACCCGGATCGAACCGGTCATGCCCGCGAACAGCAGGGTGGCAATGGAAAACGCCAGCATGGCGCCGACGATGAGCGTGGCGCGCTGGCGTAGCGGCGGGACGGATGCTTGCATGCTGGCCTGTCGGTGTCGGACACCCGCGGCCTGGTTGCCGCGGGCAGGGGTTATAGCTTAACGGATGCCGTAGCGCAGGGCCGCGAACCAGGTGCGGCCGCTGGTGCCGTAGTTGCGCGCGATCTCGTACTGCTTGTCGGCGACGTTGTCCAGGCGCATCAGCAGCGACCAGTCGGGCGTGAATTGCCAGGTCGTGTGCAGGTTCAGCAAACCGTAGCCGCCAAGGCGACGGTTGTTGGCGGCGTCGTCGAAACGCTCGCCCGACACCGTCAGTTCAAGGCCGGTCTTGAGCGTGCCCATCGTGTAGTCGGCGCCGAAGCTGGCGTGCTTCTTCGCACGGCGCGCCAGTTGCTTGCCGGTGGTCTCGTCGCGCGGATCCTGCCAGTCGAGGCTGGCGCGCAGGTCGACGCCCATCAGGCGGGTGCTGCCTGCCAGCGAGAAGCCTTCGAGCAGCCCTTCGTTGACGTTGTAGGCGCAGCTGCGGTTGACGCCGTCCGGGCACGGGGTGCTCGACACGATCATGTCGGTCAGGCGGTTGTGGAAGTAGGTCGCATCCAGCCGGTAGCCGTTGCCGTCGTAGCGCAGGCCCACTTCGCGGTTGCGGCCTTTCTCGGGCTTGTTGGTTTCCAGGCCGTAGCCGGGGAAGTACAGCTCGTTGAAGGTCGGGGCGCGAAAGCTCGTGCCGACGCTGGCGGTGGCGCGAAGGCCGTTGCCGAAGTCATAGCCATAGCCGGCGGCGCCGGTGTTCTTGCTGCCGTAGACCGAGCGGTCGTGGCGCGCACTGACGTCGGCCAGGTGAGGGCCGCGCCTGGCCGAGTAGGCGGCCGCATACGAATTGGTGATGCGCGACCGGCGCATCGAGTCGACTTCTTCCTTGCGGTGCGTGTACAGCAGTTGCAGGGTGTCCTGGCCGATGGCGATGTCGTTCTGCCAGCTCAATTCGTCCTGCCGGGTGTCGATCCGGCTGGCGCCGGACGGCGTCGCATTGGTGAAGTTGCCCGACTTGTCTTCCGAGCGCGCGTACTGCACCGTGCTGTGCCAGTTTGGCAGGATCTGGTTGCGCATGAAGACCGCGGCGGTATTCAGGTCGTTGTCGCTGTGGACGTCGTAGCTGGCGGCGCCGCTGTCGTACTGGCTGTACAGGCGGCTGGCCAGGAACTGGGCCCCGATCTCGTGGCCCGGCGCGAGCGCCATCGTCACGCGACCGTTGGCGTTGCGGCGACGGTAGCCGTCTTCGTCCGGGTTGTAGCCAAAGGCGCCCGGGCGGGTCGACGAGAAACCGTCCGAGTCCTCGTAGCCGGCGCCGAACGCGTAGCTGACGGCGTTCGGGCCGCCGCTGCTGCCGTAGATGCCGGCATCCAGCTGGCGGGTGGCGTTGCTGCCCACGCCGACCGAGCCCGTGACCACCGGCGCGCCCTCGCCCTTGCGGGTGAAGATCTGGATCACGCCGCCGATGGCGTCGGCGCCGTACAGGGTGCTGAGCGGGCCGTAGACGATCTCGATGCGGTCGATGGCGCCCAGCGGGATTGCGTTCCAGCTGGCGGTGCCGGTGGTCGCCGAACCGAAGCGCACGCCGTCGATCAGGACCACGGACTGGTTGGCGTTGGCGCCGCGGATGAAGACGCTGGTGGCGGCGCCGGCCGCGCCGTTGCGCGAGATTTCGATGCCGCGCTGGCGGCGCAGGATGTCGGCCACCGAACCGGCGCCGGAGCGCGCGATTTCTTCGGCGCCGATGACGGTGGTGTCGGCGATGACGTCGGCGGCGCGCTGCGCGGTGCGGGTCGCGGTGACGACCACGGTGTCGGCGGTGGGCGTGGCGTCAGGCGCAGGAGCAGGCGAAGGAGCCGGTAAAGGAGCGTCGGCGACGGCGGCGGACGAGATGACGGCGAGGGCAAGCGAGACCGCGGCGGCTTGCCGGGTTACTGGAAAATTCATGAATTGTTTCTTATCAAGGGCAACCAGCCGACGTCCCCGTAGGCCAGATTGAACGGCATCGCGCGAGGCGACGCCACCTTTTGGCCGGTATCCGGGCTGACAAGTATGGCCGTCCGACCTTCCCATGCTCGCGCACAGTGGTATGAGGGGGCGGTTTGCCGCATGGCTCGGGGAGAGCATGCGGCACTTGCTTACCGTTGCGGGGGCAGCACACGTTGGCCCTTGAAAGGAGCTTCGTGTTTCCCGTTTAACTGCGACTGCGAACGCAGGCGCGAGCACCAAAACGCGCCCATTATAAGGCGTCGTCAGGTTTCCAGCATCATCACTTCGCCATAGTCGATCCGGTGTGGCGCCTGGGCCGCACGTAGCGCGGCATCGAGTAGCGTGCCGCCGAGGTACAGGGAATGCAGGAGGCGCATGGTGCCGGCGTGGCAGACGATCAGGGCCTGTGGGTGTTCAGCGCGCCGGATATCGGCATCGAAGGCCGCCACGCGCGCGGCCACGTCCATCACGCTTTCGCCACCGCCGGGGCGGTAATGCAGCAGGTCGGCGCTCCAGGCGTCGATCTCGGCGCGGGGGATGTCGTCCCAGCTGCGCATTTCCCAGGCGCCGAAGTCGATCTCGGCCAGGCGGGCGTCGAATACCGGCGCCGGCGAAAGCCGCTGCGCCAGGACCGCGCTGCGGATCAGCGGGCTGGCGTAGACCGGCATCGCGCCGGGCAGTCCCTGGCCCGCCAGTGCGGCCAGCACCCGTTCGACGTCGGCCTGGTTCGCCGCCAGGTCGCTGCGACCGTAGCAGTGCCCGGCCGGCACCTCGGGCCGTGGGTGGCGCACCAGGTAGAGGCGCATCAGCCCAGCGCGCCGCGGCCGAGCGTGGCCAGCACCGCGAGATAGATCGCCACCTCTGCCAGCTGCTGCACGGCGCCGAGGCAGTCGCCGGTATAGCCGCCCAGCCGGCGCGTGAGCTTGCGGGCCAGCCAGCAGGTGACCACCATGGCAGCGACCACGGCGGCGGCGATCGCGGCCAGGTCGAGCAGGCCGAAGGCCAGCAAGCCAAGCGCGGGCAGCAGTGCGGTGACGGCGGCGATGCCGAACTCCCGATCGCTCATGCGCACCGCCAGCGGCTTGGCCTTGCCCTCGGCGCGGGCGTACTCCATCTGCCAGATCAGGGAGGTGGCGGCCAGACGTGAGAGGGGATGAGCCAGCAGCAGGGCGCCGATGGCGCTGGCTGGCGGCAGGCTGGCAAGCAGGGCCAGCTTCGCACCGAGCATGCACACGATGCCGATCGCGCCATAGGCGCCGACGCGCGAATCCTTCATTATCTCGAGCGCGCGTTCCTTCGTCATGCCGCCGCCCAGGCCATCGCAGGTGTCGGCGAAGCCGTCTTCATGGAAGGCGCCGGTGAGGTAGATGGTGGCCGCGGTGGACAGCACGGCCGCCACCGGCGCGGGCAGCCAGTGCGCGGCCACCAGGTAGACGAGCGCGCCGATGCCGCCGACCACGACGCCCACCAGCGGGAAGTAGCGCGACGCGTGGTTCAGCCAGCCTGGTTCGAAACCGACCCAGCGCGGAATCGGCAGCCGCGTGAAGAACTGCAGCGCAATGAAGAACAGGCGCAGCTGGTGCGTCATGCCGAGCGTTCGCTGACCTGCGCCGAGGCGAAGGTGGTCATCTCGTTGAGGAAGTTGGCGGCGGCGTGCAGCAGGGGCAGGGCGAGCGCGCTGCCGGTGCCTTCGCCCAGGCGCAGGCCAAGGTCGAGCAGCGGACGGGCGCCGAGCTCCTCGAGCAGCAGGGCGTGGCCATGCTCGCCCGAGCAGTGCGAGAACACGCAGTAATCGAGGATGTTCGGCTGCAGGCGCGCGGCCACCAGCAGCGCGCTGGTGACGATGAAGCCATCGATCAGCAGCACCTTGCGCAGTTCGGCCGCCTTGAGCATGGCGCCGGCCATCATCGCGATCTCGAAGCCCCCGAAAGTGGCCAGCACCTCGAGCGGCTGCACGGCGTGCGCGTGACGGGCCACGCTGGCCGCGACGACGTCGGCCTTGTGGCGGACTCCCTGTGGCGTGAGGCCGGTGCCGGCGCCGACGCAGCGCGCGAGCGGCTGGCCGGTCAGCTTGTGCATCAGGGCCGCGGCGGACGTCGTGTTACCGATGCCCATCTCGCCGAAGCCGATCACGGTGCCGGGCAGGTCGCGCGCCAGGGCCATGCCGTGTTCGAGCACGGTCGCGCATTCCTGCGCCGTCATGGCCGGTTCGAGCGCGAAGTTGCGGGTGCCGTTGGCAACCTTGCGGTGCACGAGTCCCGCGCGTTCGCCGAAATCGTGGTTCACGCCGGCGTCGACCACGTGCAGCGCGCAGCCGTTCTGGCGCGCGAACACATTGATGGCGGCGCCGTTGCCCAGGAAGTTCTCGACCATCTGCCAGGTGACGTCTTGCGGGAAGGCGGAGATGCCTTCGGCCACGACGCCGTGGTCGGCGGCGAACACCAGGATCGCCGGCCGGTCGATGCTGACCCTGGTCGAGCGCTGGATCATGCCCAGCTGGGCGGCGAGCGATTCCAGTCGTCCGAGGCTGCCGAGCGGCTTCGTCTTGTTGTTGATGGCGTCCGCCAGGGACTGGGCGAGGGCGGCGTCGGCGGTCGGGACGATCGTGGGAATCATATGGACGTATATAAAAGGGTAGGTCGCAGAATGCGGCGGCTACGATATCACAGTCGTAAACCTTGCAAGACGGCCTTCGGCTTGCTATAGTCTCGCTCCTCGACGCAGACGCCGCCTCACGGTAGCGAAAGCGAAGAGAAAAAAGAGGTTGACGAACGATGAGAAACACTTCATACTCTCGCCTCTCTGCTGCTGACGAACACAACGCTTCGAAGCAAACTGCAGATGCAGTACCGAATAAAGTTCTTTAAAAATTAACAGTCGATAAGTGTGGGCGTTTGATGAAGGTGCCAGGAACTTCGGTTCTTGCATACTTAAATTATCAAATGTTCACAAAAAAGAAATACGTTGCTTCAGCAATGAAGTAACGGTCAGTATTTTGAGTGAGCGACTCGGCTAGCAATAGCCGATGACTCGAAAGAGTCAACAAACAGAGATTGAACTGAAGAGTTTGATCCTGGC
>NZ_JBWBRF010000036.1:0-11539 GCF_056279385.1 Massilia sp. UYP34
ATCTTGAATTCCTCTGTGTACCGCTTACCGCTCATATCTTCTCCTTGTGCCCGATATTATGGCTCAGGAGTGTCTACGATAGTCGTGGCGATTCACATCGTGGCGGTCGCTCCAGCCGTGGCGGGAAATGACCAGTGAAGGAGAAAGTGGCTTTTGGCTTGGCAGTTACAGCCGAATCTTGCACAGCAGCGAGGCTGAAAACTGGTGGAGGCGCATAGCTACCAATACAGCACCCGGAACATGTTCCGCAATTCGCGCCCTTGTGACTACGCATGCGCTCACAATCGCCAGACGCAGCGTCGTCTCCAGAGGTGACGATATCACTAAGGTTCGCCGAGATTTCAGGCGTGGGATATACAACTTGTTGAGCGCTGTCGGGGTCAACTTGATGATGCGCCATGCTACAAGCGAACTGCGCGACCCCGGCGATACTCTGTATCGGCAGGGTCACGAACAATAGGCAAAGCAAGAAGGTTTTTAACCGGTGGTGCATATGGCAACCTTAGCATGGTCATCGAACACCATTCCACACGTTTCGCACGGGCACCAAGCACGCCACACTCGACGGGCCACTTGTTCGAATGCGATGTAAAGCTGCTTTGAGTCAATCGGTACTTGCCTAAGCGAACACGCAAGGTAAACACAACGTTCCCTACTGCGGTCGCGTTACACCTTGAAATCGTCGAACGAGACGTTGCGGTCGTCTATTCCCTTCGCGCGGCATTCTGCATGTAGCGTTGAGCATTGCTGGAGGGCCGCATAGGTAACATTCGAGCGAGGTGGGGGAAGGCCACATCCGTGTTAAGCGAAGATCACGACTAGTCGGCTGCCTAGTTAAGAAGTGAGACTTTTCTTCATCCGTCTCACGTATCAAGCTGTGAAATACGGCTAGAATGTCACGGACCGCCGTTACCTTTCCAAACCCGATGCGACGCTCCTTCCCCGCACTGTTCAGATGCATTGCACTTCTCCTCGTCATGACCTTCATGACGTCGGGCATGGCGATGGCATCGTACGTGTGCCCGGAGATAGTCGGCAAGCAGGCGCCCATGCAGATGATGGATGGGGAGCTCTGCGCCGGCATGGACATGGAGCGCCCCGTCCATTGTGCCGAGTTCTCGGCTGACACCAAGGCGTCCGTCGACCACCATAACCCGGCTCCTGCGCTGAGCCTGCTGTCTCCCGCCGGCCTCGTTCGGATCGTCGCACCCGTCTCGACGCTTGCGGTCTCCCTGCCCTGGCTCGGCGACCTCCCCGCGCCGGACGCTGACCCGCCCTACCTGCGAACTCTGCGTATCCGAGTCTGACCACCTCCCGTCTGGCATGTGCCCGGCCAGTTGCCGGCGCTCGTTTTCATTCGCGGAGGATGTATGTATTCTTATCTCATGTCACGTCATGGCGTGCCGGCCAAGCCCGCACGCCTTGGCCACGCTCTGGTCGTGGCCTTGTTCCTACTTGTTCCGAGGGGCGCATCTGCTGCCCCCGTTGGGCTTTCCCTGAACGAAGCCCTGGCACTTGCAACGTCCGTTTCGTCCTCAGCAAAGGCGGCACAGGCCTCGGTCGCCTCAAGCGAGCATGCTGCCGCGCGCGCGGACCAGTTGCCCGACCCTACCCTGAAACTGGGCATCGATAACCTGCCCGTAACGGGCCCGGACCGCTTCCGCCCCAAAGCCGATTTCATGACAATGCGCCGGATCGGCATCGAACAGCAATGGGTTTCCCGCGGCAAGCGGGAGGCCCGGACGCAGGTGGCACGCCGCACGGTCGAGGCCGCCGAGGCGGCGCATCTCGACAAGGTCGCGAATATCCGTGTCGAGACCGGAAAAGCGTGGCTGACCGTGCTGTACAAGCAGCGAGCGGTCGGCCTGTCCAGGTCGATTGCGCACGAAATGGAAAGCGAACTTTCGGCCCTCCAGGCATCGCATCGCGGGGCCAAGGCCTCGGCCAGCGACGTCCTTCAGGCAAGAGCCGAGCTCGTGCTCAGCGGCGACGACGTCGATGCGGCCGAGCAGGACCTGCAGACCGCGCTCCTCCAGCTGCGCCGCTGGACCCGCACCGACTCCAGGGCCGTGTCTGATGAGGGGCCGAATCTGGACACTGCGGCAACCCGCTTGGCGATGTCGAACCTGGAAAGCATGCATCCGGCCATCCTCGGCGCACGCCGCGCCGTCGACCTGGCCGACGCCGACGCGGGCGCGGCCGTACAAGAAAGCCGGCCCGACTGGTCATTCGAAGCCGGCTTCGCCCAGCGCGGCGGACAGTTTTCAAACATGGTTTCGTTTGGCGTCAGCATCCCCTTGACCATCCACCGGGCGCAGCGCCAGGACCGCGAGATCGCGGAGAAAGCCGAACTGGGCACACGGGCAAGGCTGGAGTACGAGGAGGCTTTGCTCGAGACACGGTCGGCTATCGAGGCCCAGTTGGGGCAGCTCGAGAGCCTGAAGCGCCGCATCGCCCGGCTCGAGAAGGAACTGCTGCCGACGGCGGCACGGCAGGTCGAGACCGCGCTGGCCGACTATCGCGGCGGGATGGGAACGCTGACCTCGGTATTCAAAGCCCGGCGTGCCGCTCTCGCGCGCAGGCTGCAGGTTAATGCGCTCGAGCTGGAGGCCGCACTGGTGTGGGCGGGACTGGAACTGCGCCTGCTTCCGCAGGACTTGGCAAGTGCCGGGAGGACTGGCAAATGAAGCGCTCCCTTGCAACGAAGACTCTGATCCTTACTGCTGCGGGTGCCCTGATCGGGTATGGGGGCTACTGGCTGGGCGCGAACAGGTCTCCAGGCGGCTCCGGCGGACACGGCGACAGGAGCGCGCCGGCCACCGCCTCCCCATCGGATCCGGGCAGGCGCGTCCTGTATTGGCACGATCCGATGGTTCCCGGAAAACGCTTCGACAAGCCCGGGAAAAGCCCGTTCATGGACATGCAGCTGGTCCCGGTGTACGCCGACGGCGGTGAAACGACCGGGGTCAGGATCTCGCCGACCCTCCAGCAGAATCTCGGTATCCGGTTCGCGACCGTGCGGCGCGAGGTAGTCACCGAGTCGCTCGATCTGGTCGGCACGACCCAGTTCGATGCCAGCCGCGAGGAGGTCATCCAGAGTCGTACCGCCGGCTACATCGACAGGCTTCACGTTCGCACGCCACTCCAGCAGATCAAGCGCGGTCAGTCCGTCGCTTCGGTATTCGTCCCGGAATGGATCGCCCCCCAGGAGGAGTATCTTGCGCTCAGACGGGGCGGCGACACAGCGCTTGCCTCCGCCGCTCGCCAGCGCATGCGCGCACTCTCGATCCCCGACTCTCTTGTCGCGGAGCTGGAGCGTACCGGGCGTGTGCAGACGCACCAGCTGCTCACCTCCCCCGTTTCCGGGGTCGTCAGCGAACTCGGGGTGCGTGAAGGCGCCCAGGTAACACCGGGCATGACCATCGCCAAGGTAGTCGGCATGCAAACCGTCTGGCTGCTTGCCGAGGTGCCGGAAGCCCTGATCGGCTCCGCTCGAGCCGGCATGCGGGTGAGCGCGACGGCGGAAGGCAATGCCCGGCAAACCTATGAAGGCAAGGTGCGTGAAATCCTGCCAGGCGTGAACGCCGCTACCCGGACTGCCCAGGCCCGCATCGAACTGGACAACCGCGACGCATCACTGATGCCTGGCATGCTGATGCGCGTCCGGCTGAGCGCTGCTGCAGCACAGCCGCGCCTGATGGTTCCGACCGAGGCCGTGATCGCATCGGGTACACGTTCCATCGTACTGGTCGCTCAGGGCGACAGCCTGCGTCCTGTGGTCGTGACAACCGGCCGCGAGATCGGGAATGACACCGAGATCCTGAGCGGCGTGGACGAAGGCCAGAAAGTCGTCATCTCGGGGCAGTTCCTGATCGATTCCGAAGCGAACCTGAAATCGGTCCTCCCCAAGTTCGAAAGTGAAATGCCGGCGGCACCCACCAATGGCGGCGGGGCCCAGACGCCTGCACCCAACCGTATGGACGCCATGAAGAAGTCGCCGAACGCCGCTGCACAGCCAGACAAGCCAGGCAAAGCGGCAATGGTACATACGGCGGTCGGCAAGGTGGAGCAGGTCTCGGAAGATGCCATCACGCTGTCGCACGGGCCCGTCCCGACACTGCAATGGCCGCCCATGACGATGGATTTCATGAAGCCTGCGCCTGATGCATTCAAGGACATCCAGGCTGGCCAGACCGTCGAATTCGACTTTGTCGAGGGTGCCGATGGCTACCTGCTCAAGCGGGTCGTGGTAGCGAAGGACGGCAAGCAATGATCGCGCGCATCATCCGCGCGTCGATCGCCGCCCGGGTCTGGGTTCTCCTTGCCGCCGCCCTGCTAGCGGCATGGGGCGTCCACTCGCTGCGCACGACCTCGCTCGACGCCCTGCCCGACCTTTCCGACACCCAGGTCATCATTCGCGCCCAGTTTCCCGGCAAAGCGCCGCAGCTGGTCGAAGACCAGGTGACGTATCCATTGACCACTGCCCTGCTGTCCGTGCCCGGAGCGACCTCGGTGCGGGGGTACTCCTTCTTCGGCGACTCGTTCGTCTACGTGCTGTTCGATGACGCGACCGACCTGTACTGGGCGCGCTCGCGTGTGACGGAATACGTCAACCAGGTACAGAACCGCCTTCCCGCCGGCGTGCGGGCCGAACTGGGACCCGACGGTACCGGCGTCGGCTGGGTATTCGAGTATGCGCTGGTCGACAGGACCGGCCGGCACGACCTCAGCCAGCTGCGCGCCCTCAACGACTGGTTCGTGAAGTTCGAGCTCAGGACGGTGCGCGACGTCGCGGAAGTCGCCAGCATCGGCGGCATGGTCCGGCAATACCAGATCGTCCTCGACCCGGACCGCTTGCGCGCGTTCGGCATGTCACACACCTGGGTGCTCGATGCGGTCGCTCAGGCCAACCAGGAATCCGGAGGCTCCGTCGTCGAAATCGCGGAAACCGAGTACATGGTCCGCTCGCACGGCTACCTACGTTCTCTGGAGGACTTCCGCAACATCGTCTTGAACGCGAACGAAGCCGGCACGCCGGTCCTACTGGGGGACGTCGCCTCGGTGCGCCTGGGGCCCGAGATGCGGCGCGGTATCGCCGAGCTCAATGGCCAGGGCGAGGTCGCCGGCGGCGTCGTGATCATGCGGTCCGGGAAGAACGCACTCGACACCATCGACGCCGTCAAGGCCAGGCTCGAAACGCTCAAGCATTCGCTCCCGGAAGGTGTGGAGATCGTCACGACCTATGACCGGTCGACGCTGATCTCGGCATCGGTGGCGAACCTGGGGAGCAAGCTCGTTGAAGAGTTCATCGTAGTCGCGATCGTGTGCGCGGTCTTCCTGTTCCATGTGCGTAGCGCGCTCGTGGCCGTGCTCACCCTGCCCTTGTGCGTGCTGGCGGCATTCATCGTCATGCGCTACCAGGGTGTCAATGCGAACATCATGTCACTTGGGGGCATCGCGATCGCCGTAGGCGCCGCTACCGATGCCGCGCTCGTCCTGGTCGAGAACGTCCACAAGCACCTCGAGAGCTATGCGGAAACCAACGCGGCCAGCGCGCCCGACGCCAGGACCCGCTGGGAAATCATTGCCCAGGCATCGGTCGAAGTCGGGCCGGCACTGTTCTTTTCGCTCCTGATCGTGACCCTCTCCTTCATCCCCGTGTTCGCGCTCGAAGCCCAGGAGGGCAAGCTGTTCTCGCCACTTGCCTACACCAAGACGTACACGCTTGCGGCGGCCGCCGGACTGGCCATTACCCTGGTTCCTGTACTGATGGGCTATCTCATCCGGGGCCGGATCCCGAAGGAGTCCGCCAACCCGATCAATCGCCTGCTCATCAAGGGTTACCGCCCGCTGCTCGACGCCAGTCTCCGGCACCCGAAAACCACGCTGGGTATCGCCATGATCGCGCTTCTGCTGACGGCCATCCCTATCTCGCGGCTGGGCGGCGAGTTCCTGCCGCCCCTGAACGAGGGCGACCTCCTCTACATGCCCTCGGCCCTGCCAGGCCTGTCCGCCGCAAAGGCAAGCGAATTGTTGCAGCAGACCGACCGCTTGATCAAGACAGTGCCCGAGGTGGCGACCGTTTTCGGCAAGGCGGGTCGCGCGGAGACCGCGACCGACCCGGCGCCGATGGAAATGTTCGAAACGACGATCCAGTTCAAGCCGAAGGACCAGTGGCGGCCGGGTATGACCACCGAAAAGCTGGTGGAGGAGCTTGACCGCATCGTGAAGGTGCCTGGGCTATCGAACGTGTGGGTGCCGCCGATCCGCAACCGCATCGACATGCTCTCCACCGGTATCAAGACGCCGGTAGGCATCAAGGTTTCCGGGCCGGACCTGGGCCAGATCGATAAGGTGACGACGGCCATCGAAGCCGCCGTCAAGACGGTCCCCGGCGTCAGCTCCGCGCTTGCCGAACGGCTCAGCGGCGGCCGCTATATCGACGTGACCATCGACCGGCTGCGCGCCGCGCGCTATGGCATGAGCGTGGCCGACATCCAGACGGTCGTATCGACGGCGATCGGTGGCGACAACGTGGGCGAAGTCGTCGACGGGCGGCAGCGCTTCCCGATCAACGTGCGCTATCCGCAGGACTACCGCGATTCGGTTCAGGCCTTGCGCGAACTGCCGGTCGTCACCGCGCGGGGCGCGCAGATCCGCCTAGGCGACGTGACGACGATTGTCGTGATGGACGGGCCTCCGATGATCCGCAGCGAAAACGCGCGCCTGTCCGGTTGGGTGTATGTCGATGTCCGCGGTGTCGACCTTTTGACTGCCGTTCGCGCAATGCAGGAGCGCGTCCGGGAAAAGGTCACGCTGCCGCCGGGTTATTCCGTCGGCTGGTCGGGACAGTTCGAATATCTCGAGCGCGCTTCCGAGCGCTTGAAGACCGTCGTCCCGCTTACCTTGCTGGTCATCTTCCTATTGCTATACCTGGCCTTCCGCTCCACGGCGGAAGCGCTCCTTCTGATGGCGACCGTGCCGTTCGCACTCGTCGGCGGGTTCTGGCTGGTCTGGCTGCTTGGCCACGCCGTGTCCGTTGCAACTGCGGTCGGGTTTATCGCGCTCGCAGGGCTCGCGGCAGAGTTTGGTGTCGTCATGCAGGTCTATCTGCGCAATGCGCTCCAGAGCCGGCTCGATGCCGGGCGTGCTTTGACCAGCGAACTGGTGATGGAAGCGATCACGGAAGGTGCGCTCCTGCGGGTACGTCCCAAGGCGATGACGGTTGCAGTCATCGTGGCCGGGCTGCTTCCCATCATGTTCGGAAGCGCGGCCGGCTCAGAAGTCATGCAGCGCATTGCGGCGCCGATGATCGGCGGAATGGTCACTGCACCGCTGCTGTCCTTGTTCGTCATCCCGGCAGCGTGGCGTCTGTTACACGAACGCTCCCTGCATGAAGCGCGCAATGTTGGTGCCTCATCGGGAGATCACAACTAAGGATATGAAACTGTAGGTAGTGCCGGTGCGCGGCCCTGTGCATGGGACGCGTACCGGGCTGAATCACTGCAAGATCCCGTCGTCCGCTGGCGTCCTGGAAAGCACGGATTTGCTATTTGGTCAACGCAACCGGTATACTGGTTCCGAATGAAACATCTGTGATTGTCGACGCCTCTCGGTGATGCAATAATCGATCACGCACAACCCTGGGACTCCGTTCATGCTTACAGCCTTGTTGTTTGCCGCCGCCTTGACTACTACCGTTATCGTAAGCTCGGACGACAGTTACCACGTCCCGCAGATCGAGCGTTCGATACTTGAGGGTAAGTGCCAAGACCGTGAACTCAAGCTCACCGAGCAGCGCGGCAAGATGACTTTGGCGGTCGACGGCGAAACGCGCGACATCAGCGGCAGCACCTTTGCGAAAAGCTACCTCTCAGGCAGCTACCTCGGGCGCTTTACGATAGCGTGCCGCAGAGACAATCAGGGCTTCTCGCTCAATTTCTTCGGCGTAGAGGTTCCAAAAGACGGCGTCCCTAGCCCCGCGGCGGGGGCGATCGGCTACGACTCGACACTGTCCGTCACATCGGACTCAGCTATTACCCGGCAAGAGATCGACCTCTACCAGTTCAATGTGAAGCGAAACGGATATTGGCTTCAATAGTTTTGCTTGCCATGGCATCGTGCTGTTCCGAGAAGTGCCGCCGATTCTTGAAGCCACTGACCTCTTCCGTGGCATGCACTACCCACGTTGCTGTAGCGTCCACAAACTGTTTCCGAAGCACTACGAACGCTAAGGGCGCCTGTCTGGTAGTTAACGCTAAGTAGTCACCCAAAATTCATCGTGAGTTTGCTCCCGAAGCCGCTCATCAAGGACTGAACCTCATCAAGCAGATCTGTGCCGTTCTTGGCAACGAAGCGGCGCCAGTAATGGTTGGCGCGCTTCCACAAAATCTCGATTCAATTGAGTTCAGGGCTATAGGGCAGATACAAGCCATCCTTGGCCCACTGGCTCCGCTTCTTGTTTATATGGTCGCCCTTGTGGATGCTGGCGTTGTCAATCAAGACGATTCGTGGGACCTCGTGCAGCTGCGCCACAACCTGGTCGAAGAACGCGATTACATCATCGTTCGGAAAGTTTACTACGCAGATCGTTAAGGAGAGAGAGTTCGTGTGAGCAGGAACTCGGGGGTTATATACGGTTCTGTCGAATTAACGGAACCGCCACTGGGATCGGGTAGACTTTTACGCCCAAGCCTGTGAACGATGACCAGGCTCCACTTCGAAGGAATGCGTTTCCTGATCGGCGTCATCCTGGTGCGCATCCGTTAATATGCGGCTTACCCGCTGAGCTACCTGCACATTGGAGAAGTGATGGAAGAGCGCGGCGTATGGGTTGACCATTCAATCATCAATCGGTGGGCGATTCCCTTCCTCCTACTCATCGAGAAAATGGCTCGCAAGCACAAACGTCCGATCGGCAGCCGTTGGTGTATGGACTGCGCGACAATCGCAACCTCAGCGTATCGGTACGCGTCGGGGTAACGCGCGATATGCCCGATGTGTACCTGCCCGTGCATGTGCCTGCCACATTCTGATTTCATTGCGCCACCGTCCAAGCGGTGGCGATTCATCATTTGTTCTAGCAGCCTTCGATGGCCTTCTTTACCTGCTCACGTGCTGACACGCATCAGACATTATTATCATTATGTCGGCTGATTCCATCACGGCTCCCGCACTAGTTCGCCCGCCACACCGTCCCGTCCCAGGTACGGTAAAAATTATGGCTTTGGTGGAAAGATTCGTATAAAATCGACGCATAGAGATTTTCCAAGTGTCGTAACTAGTTGATTGATAAGGATTGTCATGGAAAGTTTCCCGAGAAAAGAGTTGGTGAAGGTGGTTCAATCGGGAATGACCGGTTCGCGTAGCGCGTTCGCGCTCGCAGTTGGCCGGTTTGCTTCAAAGCTTAAACAAACCGACTTGGCGCTAGCCCAAGAGCTTGCGCAGTTCCTCTCTGTTGACAATGTCATGCGCGGCGCCGGGGACTTCGTCCCGACGCCAGTAGATGCCGATTCGCGAATGGAGCTTGTAGAAACCATCTTC
Organism: Massilia sp. UYP34; assembly: GCF_056279385.1. Lineage (NCBI taxonomy): Bacteria > Pseudomonadati > Pseudomonadota > Betaproteobacteria > Burkholderiales > Oxalobacteraceae > Massilia > Massilia sp. UYP34. Next base: position 9,544 of record NZ_JBWBRF010000036.1, read on the forward strand.
CCAGTGGTTTTGCCAAAACGGCCTGTCTTTAGCAACACGGTTGACGGCGTGCTGTCAGGCGTGATGAAAGAATGGCGCAGCCTCGAACTGCTAATGCAGGAAGGCTTGGCGCCGGCAAGGATGTTGCTATTTTGCGGCAAGCCTGGCGTCGGCAAGACGCTTGCTGCGCACTGGTTGGCACAAGAACTCAAGTTGCCTCTGCTGACGTTGAATCTGGCGACGGTCATGAGCAGCTATCTTGGGAAAACTGGCAACAATGTACGCGCTGTGTTCGATCATGCAATCTCTCGACCATGCGTCTTGCTACTCGATGAGTTCGACGCGATCGCAAAGCGGCGCGATGACGACAGCGATGTCGGCGAACTCAAGCGCTTGGTCAACGTGCTCTTGCAGGCCCTCGACGACTGGCCAGCGAACTCGCTGTTAATTGCGGCAACGAATCACGGTGAACTCCTCGACCCTGCAGTGTGGCGCCGGTTCGATCACGTCGTCCAGTTCGAGCCCCCTTCACCGGAGTTGATTGTGGAGTATTTGCAGGATCTGCCGATGGGCGAGAACATCCGCCGGAATCTGGCTGCCCTGCTGCACGGGGAATCGTTCAGCTCGATCGGCCACCTCATCCATTCGTCTCGTAAAACCGCCCTCCTCGAGCAATCGGCGCTCGTACCGATTCTGGTCAAGAATGCCTTGCAGCTCAGGATGAGAAAAGGCGACATGGTTAAACCGCATGAAGGCGAGATGCTTCTGTTGCATCTGGAAGGCCTATCGCGACGGGAAATCGCATCTCGGCTGGGGAAAACCCATCCTACAGTGAGCAGTGTCATCAAACGTTACCTCGGGGAGTAATCAGGAATGGCGGCAACGAACATCATTTTGGGATACGGCGAGACGCTCACGCAGCCTTTCACGCTCAAGCGCGGATCGGGACTTAAAAAGTACCCGTATAACATCGCGCAGCAGCGAGAATTCTTGGGCAAGCAACTTGATCTGTTATTGCACACCCATCATGCACAGCCGCCGGCGCTCAAGCCTCGCGGCGAGTCCGTTGCCAGGTTTACGTTACATCCTGCCTTCCTCGCTAAAACACATCATCCCAATAACCTGCTCAAGGCAAGCGGCTTGCGTTGCGTGGGAAGTCGCTCAGCTCGCGTAGTGCCGCGCGACGTCGCAAGCAGCCGCCAACGTGCAGGTGAAGCGACCTTCACCGCAGCTTTGTATGTCGCAGGTACCGAGGTAGCATTCAGTAAGTTGAAGAGAATGCTTTTTTCGGAAGAGATTTCCGAAACGCAGCAGAAGGCACTCTGTCGATTCGAACTCCTGGAGGAGTTCAGCGCTGCGGACAAGAACTTCGCCAGGAATTCGGATCAAGCGCTGGCCTCTCTTGAGGTTGTCCTGCATGCCGCTGTCGAAGATGCCGACATCATCAAAGCGTTCGCATCCTACGTCGCCTCGCTAGGTGGAACAGCTGAAGTATCACGTGCGCTGAGCGTATCTGCCCTGACATTCATTCCAGTGCGCCTGGCGGCCGCTAAAGCGCAGGATCTGGCAGCGTTCCAATTTGTGCGGGCGGTGCGGGTGATGCCGTCATTACGTATCGGCGGCAGGGACATGCGTAGCTCGAGCGTCGTCGCGCCTGCTTTAACTGAGCAGCCGGCGATCGACACCAAGCTGAAGGTTGCAGTGTTCGACGGCGGCATCGGTCACACCGACCTGGGCCGGTGGGTACAAGAGACAATCTTGCCAGGTGCAGAGACGACCTCGGCGGCCTATCTCAATCATGGCAACGGTGTGACCAGCGCTCTGCTGTTCGGACCACTTGACGAAGATAGCGAGCAGTTCCCGCGCCCTTATGCAGACGTGCATCACTACCGCTGCATCAGCCCGTCGTTGCAGCTTTCCGATAAGGCCACCTCTAAAAACCTCGGCCGAGACGCCTGCGGCTGGGTAAAATCCTGACATCGAACCAAGCCAGCGAGTGCCGTCATGATGAAACCCC
>NZ_JBWBRF010000037.1:0-10057 GCF_056279385.1 Massilia sp. UYP34
TGGGTTTCAAGGCCGCTCCGCAAAGCGGCCATCTTCTCAAAATGGTGTATCAGTTTTCAATCGCTGCCTGTATCAGTTTACAACCGCTGCTGACACAGCCTACAGTGTGACCTCATGCGTGTTGGTTTCGTTCGCCTGGATGAGCCGCCACCTGGTGCGAAGGAAGAAGTTGGCGTATGGCATGGGTTCACTTACACTGTGCAGTCTAGGCGTCACATGAACGAACCCTTGCTAGTCACCGAGTCGTTCTGTATGGACTTCCCTCTTCTAGCTCTGGCGAACATGACCGCTACTATGTGGATTCAGGCTTACCAGAACAGACCACAGGATGAGATTTACAATATTTCGCAGGGTAACTAAGGAACCATATGGGAATTTTTAGCAAAAAAACCAACGAGCCGATTGACTCTGACGATCTGGCTAAGAAGGTTGAAGAATACAACCGTAAGTTTTTGGCGTCTCAGGAACCACAAAAAGCCGAACCCGCCCAAGTCAGTCAGCAAGCCCGTAATCAACAGGCATCTACTCCACTGGTTTTGGAGGGTATTGATGAGGAAGCCATTAATATAGCTAGAACGGAAATTGTACGTTATGTCTTCGTTGATATGGAAGAAGGTCCGTTCACCCCAGTAATGAAGAGTGCATTCAGTGGGGAGACACCAAGCAAGGAACTATTAACGGCCGTCGCGCAGTGTTATAAAATTGCCTTGCATACTATCTTCACGCCTGAATATTCGCTACAGGATGCAAAGGAAGACTCTGATCTGTTGAAGAATTATGTAGCAAGAAATTACCAAGCACACCTCTACCTGATACCAGCGCTGACACATGCACCGATCTATGCGACTATGACAATTGCAAAGCTTATTCAGCATCAGCAAGGCATTTCTGAAGATGAAGCCACAGAATCAGCCCATGAAGCACTTGGCACATCAATGATAGAGTTGCATCAGTTTGGTCTGACACTGATTCAAAATTTTGGAAAATAAAGAATTTCTAATCTCACAGTCGTAAAAAAAGCCCCGTAAGGGGCTTTTCTCATTTACCGAAGACTCTTCTCATCTTCGCACAGAAGCAAGCTAAATAAATCATGGTTGGGATTGACCACCCTATGAGCGTCACGTACATGCCGAAATCCAGCCTCGTATGGCCTGAAGAAATATCGGTGCAATACATGTAATAGACAAAGCAAGCGAGTGCAAAGACAGCCGTGCCAATGGACCAACCGAGGATCGATCCGATTACATCCCAACCCTTCCAGTAATTTTGTTCCATTTGCGCAGCTTTCATTTAAGACTCCTTGTCATATTGTCAACCTACTATAGCGTCGATTTTTTTCAGAGTCAAGCGAGAAAAAGAGCCCCATAACGAGGCTCTGATATCTGATTACACTTATTCGTCCGCTTTTGCTGACAACTCACTCAATCTAAGTTGGATGAATTCCTTTAATTGAACGTTGCCACCCTGCTTTATGGAATTAGGATCGTTCTTGTAAGCGTTAAATGCTTGCTTGTTTCCTTCTTCAATTTTTTGATTTGCACCATCCGCACCGAATTTCTGGCTCAACTTAGAATGAACACCCTGATATTCAGCAATCATAGACTTCGCACCTTCAGTGTGATAACCGCCACCTACGATTGCGGCAATTGAACCTGTCCCATTACCGAACTTCTTGTTCAATGTGTCGTTGTAAGCAGAGTTCACGGATTTCTTCGCTGGCTGACCTGGATCAGTCTCAAAACGAGACTCTACGCCTTCCATAAAATATTGTGCTTCTGCTGGACTCAAGTTCTTAAATGAACTGGCTATACCTTCTTTAGCCGCCTTCTTGTCCTCGTCTGTCTCACTTCTTTGATCAATCTTCTCCATGAGATTGTTCTTAGCAATGTTGACCGGATTATTGGCCTGAAGTCCAAGGAAACCCTTAGACTCACTTCTCTCTTCGCTACCTGGTGAAGCGCCTTTGCCACCTTCCTTTGTTATAGCAGCAACCTTACCGCCGCCTGGCATTGGACTACCACCACCAGAGCCGCCACCGCCATCGTCGCCTTTTCCTTTACCGAATAGCTTTCCTAATGTGTCGGAAATTTGCTTACCGTTTCGCTCACCGATTTGAATATTATTTCTTGCAGCAGAAATACCAGCAGCAGCAGCAGTCATTCCACTGTGAGAACTGTCACCCATAGTTTTTGCATAGTTACCTAACTGGTCAACACCGCCACCAATCCAACGCATGATTTCATCTGGAATTACGTGCATTAGGCTCAAGATCTTCTTTAAGAATGCAAAGCTAATGATTGCATAAAGAATTGTCCCACCTAAGATTTTGAAGAACCCTAGTGTGCCGTCAACTTGACTGAAGCTGAAAACTTGGAAGAACACTTTGTTGATGAATTCTCCAACTACCTGACTTAAAACGATAGTTGCGATGAAGCCAAATATTAAGAATGTTGGACGAAGCAATAAGCCTAAAACCATCATGTAACCGTTGGCACCTTTACCTACTAAATCATCACCGTTTGGATGTAAATGCATAACGGCCCATAAAGGTGCAACACAAATGGCGATCACGCACTGGATCAACCAGCCACCAATACAACCTAGCCAAATAATGAATGGAAGATTAGGAAGAATGTAGGCACAGGCGAACCCGGTTGCTGCCAATGCTTTCACAGGTAAGTCCAACATACTTGTGGTGACTTGTAACGCCGCACCGATAGCCCCGGCCGTCCCTGGAACAAGAGCAAGAGCAGAGAATGCAGTCATTAAAAGTGTCAATGTCCCATAAGCCATAAGTAACTTTGTGCCCATTGCTTCTAATGTTATTTCAATACCTCTTGTCTCGTTTTTCAACTCATAGATATTCAAACCTGTGAATGCTTCAGTAATTGCAGCAGCGAAGCGACCTCCTGTACCTATTTCTTGATGTCTCTTGCCGTCCTCAGCCTTATTGACGTCACTGATTGAGCTTGGTGAACCGTACTCAGCACCACGAGCAGCTAACACCTGGTCAGCGATAAGATATGGTTTTACGTCCTCATCAACAGCACCGTTATCATCATTTGTAGATATGTTTGCAGAAGTCGCAGGAAATGCAGACATTGCAGAAGTGATCTGGCCGTTTGTGAGAATTATGTTGTTATGATATGCACCAGCCAAGAACCAGCCATATTTCTTTGCAGCAGAGGTTGAGTCATTGTCTTTACTAGCCAATGTCTTTCCAACGGACTGAATTGAAGCTAAATATTTGTCAGCGATTAAACCTAGCTTTGCATAATATTTCTTTGCATCTTGTGGAACTTTTTCTTTGTTCGCAACAGCTTCAGCAGCTACAGCACGAACAGAAGTGATCATAGTTGCAGTTGCTATTCTGTGAGCATCGTTAAGAACTGAAACGTCAGGAGCTTTGAATAGATTGTCTAATGGTCCTAACAATCCTGTGTTAGTTGTAGTTGCACCTTGAGCAGTCTGCGCATTCTCAATTTTCTTTGGATATTTGACCCAACCACATGCTCTCTTACTGAAGTAAGAAGTAAGTCCTTTCTGATCACCAAAGAAATATGTGTCACCGTCTAGAGCTACATTCCAATCGTACTTAAGAGCAAAACCTAAGATTGGAGGGCTTGCTTCCATTTGCGCTTTGTGTGCTTCCACACAAACTCCTGCCACAAAAGTATCTTCAACCGCTTTCATAAGCTGAAGCTTGGTTGTAATTAGGGGAGTTGTGTTTGCACCGACAGATGGTTTAGTCATGTATGAAGCCCAAACTGCATCAGCCATGCCGACACCTTGAGTTATTAAGCTCATTACCAACATTTGCATGACACAGTAACCGCCTGGAAGAATTGGAAGAACTATGGCAGTGCCAATTGAGTAACGAATGGGAAGCCATACAGAAGAGAACTTCTTGCCTAACATTTCACCATCGTGCGCTGTACCTAAAGTACCAGCTAGAATTGTATATAGAGCTAGAACCCCACCTATCATAAGCACACCGCTATTGAAGGTTGAGATAGCAGAGCCGAAGGCATCTTTCCCACCGCTTACATCACTAAGTAGACTTCCGAACATTTGAGCTAGAATTTTGATAGATATGTCGTCGGAAGATGGCTCAAACCCTACGGCGATAGCAAGCTGAGGCATTAACATTAGCATCAGCAGAAAGATAAAACTCTTCATAGATAAAACTCCTTATTGTTTTTGTTATATATATGAGTTATATCAAATTAAAATGAAGACACAAGTCTACACATGCAAATTTCTATACATGAAATAACGGAAAAGATGAAGAAAGGAAAATCTAAAATACGGTTTGGCAAGGAGTGTGTAATATATTTTTATAAGCAAAAAAAAAGCCCCTATGTGGATAGGAGCCTTCTTTTATAACAAAGGAATTTTAATCTAGCTATCAAAACAAGAAACAGCCAATACTAAAGATAGCAGGATTTATTCATATGTCAACATACATGGCGATGTTTCGGTTGACGCAGTAGGAGGACAGGGATATACTAAATTCTGTCCTAATTTAGTACCACCAATCAACCTGGAGCCGATCATGGAACTTGCTAAGCGTTTCCGCCCCATCTCCTACCTGAAGACGAACACGGCAGATGTTGCCAAAGAGCTTCAAGAAGAGTCCGGTACCGTTGTGATCACACAGAACGGTGTTCCTTCCTTTGTGTGTGTGAGCTTTGAAGAGCACTACCGCGCCAGAGAGACAAATGCCCTCATCAAACTGTTGAGCTTAGGCCAGATGGAGAAGGCCGAAGGTAAGGTATCCTCACTGGAAGACGCTATGCTTGACATGGAGGCGGCTATCTTCGGTGAAGAAGAAGTTGAACTGAAAGCAGGTACTTGAATGACCTACAAAGTTCAAATTCTGAAGTCAGCACAAGCACAGATCATCCAGCAGACCCGTTATGTCAGGGAAAAGTTCGGAGCCGACAAAGCTAGGCAGTCATACGACACGATCACTACCAAGCTCACTGGCCTCAAAGACAATCCCCGCAGTAAAGGTATCAGAGTTCAGGAACTGGAAGATCTCGGAATCATGAACTACCGGATCATGCTTCATGCGAACCACACTAAAGCTCTGTATGACATTGACGACAGCAAACAACTTGTCACTGTTCACATGGTCTACGGTAGTGCTCAAGACTTTCAGACTTTGCTCTACGATAGGATTATTCGTCACCTACCATAAAGAAGAAGCCCTCAAGTTGAGGGCTTTTTTTTGGAGGGCTTTTCATATACGCGACCAAGCTATGAAAAGTAAGTTGAAGAGAATAGAAAATAAATGCCGCCAGATATTACATCTACATTTAGCAGATTCTACAAAGAAGTCAACTATCCTCTTAGCAAAACAGAAAGAAGCCCTCAATATGAGGGCTTTTTTAGTTTGTATACCATATATAACATTTCAAATGCTTAGCCGCTTTAATGAAAAGTCATCTACATCTAGCAGATTTTTCAAGATTGTCAACTTCCTGTTTTTAGCTTCGCTCTTTCGTCCATTCGGTAAGATAGTCAGCGACAGCTTCACCCCACACCACCCGTATAGGCTCGCCATCAATCGCGGACATGAAATAGTTCGCATAGTCCCATGAAGCCTTGTCTTCGCTGGTGTAGCTCTGGACGGCGAGCGCAATGATGGCCATGAGGAACTTGGGCTTGAGTGTCACCTTCCCTATCGCGTCCCGCATGTCGTTGCGAGTTGGATCTTGGACAAGTTGTGCGAACTCGTGATGAACGCCGGCCCACACCTGGCCTACACATTCCTTCATGAGTAGGTCGGCCAGAGCTTCCCACTTCTCAATGAGAGTCCGCTTCGGACTGTAGAAGTCGTAGAGAGCGAACACCCGAGTCAAGAACAGCTTCGCCCTGGTCTTGTCGCCCTCGAGGACCGGCCAGAGCGGTATCCCATCAGGACCGTCCAAGAATTCCCAGCTACTTCCGCTAAGCACCCTCTCCACGTCCATCAGCGTCTTTTCCTTCGGCGCCACGGTGAGACTGCTGTAGTTGAGCCATGTCGCCTTGACACCCTTGCTCTCTAGGTTTGCGGACAGGTCACGCACGGAGGACGCCCCTACCCGCTTGTACACATGGTCAAACCACGCCTTTGTGCGAGCTTTCGCTAGTCCTGCCAGCTTGCCGTTCTTCTTTTCCGGTTTCTTCACCGCGGACTCCATTGATGACCTGGTAAGGATTTTATCACCCCCTGAATCAGCGACCAATGTTCATGTTGATTTGAGATTTTCGCTAACTCAAATCGATTTGAGATGCCGTCTATCTCAAATTTTTACGATCATCCCGAAGCGTAAAGTTCAGTCCATGCAAACGAAACACATAAATGAGTTTGCAGAAAAATGAAACCTAAACTTTATAAGGAATGAACATGAACCTGAACATGAATAAAAACCACCTGCTGAATATGAACTCACTGATCGGTATGAAAGATATGCCAGAGGCTTCGGTTGATCTTCTACTGACCGATCCTCCGTACGGTATCGCAGATGCTTCAAAGCTCACCAAATCAAACGGGAAGTTTGTATCAACCAACGAAGCATGGGGTAACGACTTCCAAGACGCATGGGCAAATGTTGAAGATTATTGGAACTGGTTTAAGCCGTTTGTTGCAGAGATGAACCGAGTCATGAAAGACGGCGCGAGCATGATTCTCTTCCTGGACCGCAAATACACAGGATACATCGTCTACATGATTGAGAAGGAATTCGGACTGACCTTTAAGAACAAAGTGTATTTCTCTAAAAAGAACCCTGTCCCTTCAATGCGTAAGGTGAACTATAGGTCAAAAATCGAAGAGGCAATTTGGTTCAGCAAAGGTAAGCCGAACACGTTCAACTTCGGTGAGCAGTCAGAAATGACTCAAGTGTATGAAGGGCCAATTGGCAAGAAGAAGACCAAGCACCCTACCGAGAAGTACACCTGGATGATCGAACCTCTTATCAAGAATCATAGCAATCCTGGTGACGTGATTCTGGACCCCTTCTCAGGCTCAGGAGCCACCTTGATGAACGCTATCAAGATGGGACGCAACGCGATTGGCTTTGAAATGAATGCCACCTTCCATGAGATGGCTAAGCACCAGGCAGAGACAGCGAAATACGAAGTGATTTATGAGCCGCAGGCCAATGAACCTGCACAGAACGATGACCAGTACGAGCAAGCGGCTTAATGTAACCAAGGAGGCAACTATGAAATTTCAGCTTTATATGGAGGGCTACCTTCCGCAAACAGCAACTGTAATTATTGAGGCCAAGGATGAAATTGAAGCTGAAGAGATTGATTGGATAATGGCTAAGGAAGGAGATATCGATTGGGAAGATTGCGACCAATCATGTTACCGAACTGAAGTAGTAGAAGTTAGCAGAGCCGAAGAGGATGCAGAAGCAGACAATATTTAACTAAGGAGAAGAAATGAACGACGAAATCAAACTATACCGCGTGGAGGTGAATACCAACTTTTGCTTTTATGTTGACGTGGAGTGCGCAGATATTGAAGAAGCAAAAAGCATTGCATGGGACCGTGTGTATGCGAAGTCTGAAGAACTTGTTGGATGTGGTAACGATGAAGAGGACATGATTTACGGAATCGCACAACCTGAAATTGGCGATGTCACTGACGCAGACAACAACCCAATTGAGGACGATGAAGATGAAGACGACGAAGAAGAATACGAAGAAATCACTGATGAGCAAAGCATTCGCTCAATAGAAGTCTTTCATGAATTTGTAGAACAAATCACACTAACTAAAGGAGCATGAAAATGAACAACACAACACTAACTGATATTGCATACAAAATCGCTGCAAAAAAATTGGCAATGGGATTTAATGAACTGCATAAAGCCCACACAAGAGAAAACAAAATTGGCAGCAAACTTGGCAAAAAAATCCTAGATAAGACTATTTCGTGCATTCCAGTAATCATGGAGCTGACTGATTTTGTGACGGATGTTGTCGAACCATCCAAAAGTAAATTGTGGTTAGATACAGTGGTCAAAGGCGCTTATATATATGCCTCTGAAATAGTTCAAGGACATGCAAAAAAACTTCCGTCAGACATCGTCTGCTCAATGGTCGAATCATATTGGGAGGTGGAGTTTGAGCATATCTTCACTGAAATTAAGATTTCTTATCTATCTGAACAGCAGCTTTGCGAAGTTAAGAAAAATGCAGCGATTCAATCGAAGGCGTACCTAAAGAAAAACAACGAATTGTTCTTCGGAGTTGGGGTTATCGCTAACAGCTACCTGGAAGCAGATGATTGGGCAACGGTCACAGTTCGTGCAATTTTTGCAGAATATGCGTTTAGAGAAATACAGCGACTCTCTCAACCAACTAAGTAATAGGAAAGACATATGCAAAGAATACATGGAAGTAGCTACAACCCTAACCATGACGATGGAGGCAGTCTTTATGAATAAGGAAACGACATACAGTGAATGCTTTGACACCACCTTGAGTATCAGGGTGGATGTTTCTAGCGAAGACCCCAACAAGGTGAAGGGACTACTCAAGGAGAAAGTTAATAAGCTCCTTGAAGAGATTTTAAACAGTGAATATGAACATGGTGAAGCTGAGTCTGCAATAGGTATCACCTGGAAGAAAGATTTTTAACCACAAGGAGAAAATATGGAAGGCAGTAAATTTATGCAAGAAGCGGCAACGAACGCATTTTATGCTAACGCATGCGAAATGGTATCTGAAGATATTCAGGATTTTAAAGAATGTTTAGAACTTAATACATTGAGCGGCAGGATGAAGGATGAATACGAAACCTTCAAATGTTATGTGGACTTCAAGTACGCGGTACTTGAACGGTGCGAAAACGGGTTAGGTTGCGAAGACGGAATTGAACTTATGAGACTTGCGCGAGACATTCTATTAGAACTATGCGACAAAAGGGATATTTTGAATATCAAGAGCGTATGTCCTCATTACTTTTCAACCAACGAGGCATGGGGATGGAAAATAATTTATAAACAACTTGAGGAGCAACAATGAAGAACACGAACAAACAGACCTTTTCGGATTACTTTTCTGACTCAACCTATCACTACTTGAAGGTTCTGAGCGCAATCGGACGAATGACTAATTTTGAACTCAAGTTCACCTGGTCAAATAAAAATGGGTTTGATGTTGAGCCGACTTTCAATCTGACCAAAACAGAGGACACCTCCACCTGGTGCAAGACTTTGGATGCTGCTATGAAGTGCTCTACGGTGTGGAATGCAGAAGTGAAGGAAGTAGAGGCGACTGGCTTTAAGCTCTATGGCAAACAGGCAGAGGCACTATTGAGCGCGAAACTTGGAGCCTGTTATATCTATCAGAAACTCATGGATAGGCTTGAATACACAGAGCTTGCCCAAGCGAATATCTGTCAGTTAGAAATTTATGATGGCGAAACACACTTCATTTTTGAGTACGGCGACGAATACAAAGACATTTTGTTTTCTGCAAGAGAGATGGACGAATTCTTAAAGGAGATGAGAACAACTGCAAGCTATCACGTATAAAGGAAATCATATGAAAGACGAAAAAACAATTGAAGTATATGACCCGACCGATTTTTATGTCGATCATCGCTTTATGATGGGTGTATGCAAGGCTGTCGTCAATGATATTAATGGGATTAAAGAAGCGATGCGAGAACAATCCGCTTTTTACGGTAATTTATTTTGGCATCGAGTTTTAAACTTAGCTGATGTTAAGTACCTTGAGGACGAGATGGAATGGCACGCACAAGAGAATGCAACGATGGCTGGATTTTGCCGTTATGCCCATCACATGCTTTCTGTTCATTGCGAACAACGTGATTTGCTCAAAATAAAAAACTTAGTTCCAAAGTGGAGCGAAATACATAACCGTTGGGGTTGGAATGTAATTTACGATAAATAAGGAGAAAATATGGAACAAATTCTAGGAAACAAAACCTTAAAGGGTAATCCCCCCGCAAAAAGAGCGCGATCAGAAGTAGAATTTTCTACTTAAGATACAGAAAGCTCTACATGAAGACCTCCCGTTTTACCGACAG
>NZ_JBWBRF010000038.1:0-8323 GCF_056279385.1 Massilia sp. UYP34
TGAAAATCACGCTACTGAGCGATGCTGGAGCGCGGACTCACGTTTCGCCTGGCTCTGCTCACGCCGAGAGCGGGTTATTCGAGGTGGCCTTAAGCATTTGAACAGTAAAGGTAGCTGGACATGGGGCGACCTTAAAAATTTGGTATCTCAACCTATTGGTGAGCAAATAAAGATAGCCAAGCAATTTGTTAGCGACGACATGCACAAGTATTTTGTAGATCCTAAACTTGCTATCTATGCGAAGTTTGCCAAGCCAATAATTACCAAAGCTGCGATATGGGACAAGTATGAAGCTAAGCCTAAATTCTCGTTGAGAGAGTGGGTTCTAGATGAAAATCCAAAAACAAAGATTTTACTTATCAAACCATCAGGACGTTTCAAAGATCAGACAGTTGCATTGATACGAGGTATGCTTTTCTACATGGCAGGTCTCATCAATGATAAGTACTTCCCTGAAGACAAATCAAAGGACTACCCAAGCATACGAAGATTCCACATTGTATGTGACGAGTTCCAAGCTCTTGGAAATCTTAAGGAATTCATCGGTCCCGGAATGGAAATGTTTGCATCCAAAGGCGTTACAATTTATTTGGCTTGCCAAGATCTATCTCAGTTACGAGAGTTGTACGGAGACGATTTTTTAAAATTTTTACAAGCCAATACTGGAAATGTTTTTATAATGGGCGTCAATATGGGTGACTCTGCTGAGATGATTTCTAATCAGTTGGGCAAGAAGACTATCTTAAAACGTCATGAATCTACCACTTACCAGGACAATGGTAAGTCCACATCCGTAAACTATCAAGAACATGAAGGTGTAGTGATCACACCAGATGAAATTAATGAACTTGGAAGTAAGTTTGAAACACGCCGCAACTATGTTCGTTACTTATACATTCCTGGCAACATGAGTAATGCGTATATTCTTGAAGCAGAAATCTCAAGCTACCCTACCCTATACAAGCCTGAAAAGCCTGAATGGATGTTGGGAGGCACCGTTGAGAGACCTTTGTTTGTACCTGAAGAAGACATAGTGAAGATGTTGAGCAGCGTGCCAAAAGCGAGTTTAGAGAAATCTGCACCTATTGTTCAGTTTCAGCTTTCACAAGAAGCATCAGCTTCTAATGTTGATGAACTAGAATGGGCTGACGATTTTGAGGAAGAAGAAGAAGTTGAAATAGATTCTGACTACGGACAAAAATTACTTGATGAGGCGACAGCAAAAGAGGAACGTAAAGAAATCTTTCTGCTTCCAGAGGAAAAGGACTCTCTAGGAGGATCGGTTCTTGAAGATATAGCGATAGAAACCGTCTTGGACAGTCATTTATTATCACATCTCAAACATGGAAGTGAAGTAGCTAAGAATGCTTCCTCAGCGAAGACAACCGACAAGAAGGCATGGTTAGCTGCCATGTTGAAAAAGAAGAAGGAAGGTTGGGATACTGTAGATCGTGAGACACAGCGATAATTCTGATGAACCAAGAAGTAAGAGTAAAGCCCCGTTAGGGGCTTTATCTTAGCTAAATAGCTTAGTCAATATCGTGAACACAGCCATGCCGACGATTACTGCTCCAGCATTGTAGAAAGCGTGCCTTAAAGTGTATTTGTCATGCACCTTCCCAAAAGCCTTATCCGCAACACTCTCAACCTTGCTTGAGATCTCCTTGTAGACCATGTTTCTAGCTTTTGTCTTTTCGGCTTCAATCTCAGCGTCAATGTTCAACTTCCTACTTGCGATCCCTTGTTCAAAATTCTTGGCAATAGCTTCAATATCGGATTGAACCTTGCTTGCAAACGCATCTAGTGACTTCTCATGCTTCTTCAACTGTAATTCATTATCAACCACCTGGCGCCGTCCAGCTTCTTCAATCTCTTGGATTGCGACTTGTGAGCCCTTATTGATAGCAGACACAAACGTCTTTAATTCACTACGAAGCAACATGATATTTCTAAGAGCTTCCTCACTCACAGAGTTGTTGATCTCGTTCAATTCTTCGGTCATTAGACTCATACCGTCCCAATATTCACTAAGAGCAAAAGGCATGCCGTAGCTCAGCATAAACGTGATTTCAAGGGAAGGATTGCCTAGAATTCTGTCTTCCAACATTTCGCGTATTGCACTTCGCTCTTCAGATGGTAGATTAGAAATGAAGTCAATAAACCTACTGATTCCATTTAGGTTCTTGAATGTTGGTGAAGCTTTGCTCTTAAACCATCGTTTAAACTCTACAACCTCATTGCCTTCGGCCTTCATTGCTTCTAGTTTGTCACCGTCCGCTTCCTCAGCAGGAAACTCAAAGTCTGCCATCATCCTTTCTAATTCGTATTCGTCTTCCATTTTTCTATCCTTATTGTTATATATATCAAGTATATATTTTTTTATGACAATAGCAATACTTTGAGCATTGACAACAATAGAAAATGCCCCACTAAAGGGGCATCCTAATTTATGAATTTCAGTTTATGACTGCATGCCCCACTTCTTCACTGTTCTGTTCTCGATTGGCTTGAAAACAAAGTTCTCAACGATTAGACCGATAACAATCACTGACACAAGACCAGCAAACACTACAGGAATATCTAAGTTCTGCTTCGCTTCATTGATCATCCAGCCGATACCGCCCTTACCAGATGAGACACCCGCTACGAGTTCCGCAGCAATCAATGTTCTCCAACCAAACGCCCAACCTATCTTTGCACCAGTCAAAATTGCTGGAAACGCCGCAGGAAACAAAATCTTTTGAGCATATCTGAAGCCCTTCAATTCGTAGTTACGACCAACCATGCGAAGTGTAGTTGGCACTGACTTGAAGCCACTGTGCATTGCTTGAGCGATTGGACACCAAACAGATATGATCAACACGAAAAGCAATGAGCCATTTCCAAGACCGAACCAAATGAAAGCCAATGGCAAAAGAGCAACCGCAGGAAGTGGCGCAACGATTGAGGTAAGCAATTCCATTACATACTGTCCGAAGCGATTGAATGTTGCCAAGACAGTGATAAGAGTAGCCAATGCTAGTCCCGCTAAATACCCTATTCCAAGAATTTTTAATGTGTAGCCTGCCTTGACGAACATTTCACCGGACATGATAAGGCTACCGAATGCTTTGACTGTATCTGTGAACGTTGGGAACATTAACGCATTATCCAAGAACACTGCGTACCACTCCCACCCTCCAAGAACCAATATTAGAAGCACAGCCTTACAAAACCATGCAGTGTTGAATAGCCTCTCCAATTTTGATAGTGGCTTCGCCACACAGCCAATCTCTTCCGCTGGTTTTGGGTTGCCTTTGATGTCTGGTCTAACTAGATTTTCTTCCATAATTTTTCCTTTATTATTGTTTTTAGTGTTGTATCAAACTGCTGATTCTTTGTTCTAACTCTTTGCTTGAACCTGACTCTACCCCTCTAATCTCTTCAACCAACTGTCCTGGATTCGCTGACAACACAGCTATTCTTGTGCCGAGCTTGACCGCTTCAGGTATGTCATGAGTGATGAACAACAAAGTCTTTCCGCTCTCTGCAAGCAAGGCTCTTAGTTCGTCCTGCAAGTGCGACCTGGTAAGTGCATCCAATGGCGCGAATGGCTCATCCATCAATAACACTTTGGACTCAACCGCAAGACCTCGTGCGATAGCTACCCTGGTGTACATCCCACCTGATAATTGATGAGGATAAGAGTCTGCAAATTTTGAAAGCTTGACCTTGTTGATGAAGTGAAGAGCTACTTCTTTGGCTTGGTTGAAATTCATATTTGAACCTACAACTAACGGGAACATTACGTTCTCAAAAACTGTCTTCCAAGGCATAAGCTGGTCGAAGCCCTGGAACACATTCATTACGTCCATTGAAGGCTCATGAATTTCTTTGCCGTCCAATTTCACTGTCCCGTTTGTTGGCTTGATGTTGCCGCCTATAGTTTTCAATAATGAAGACTTACCGCAACCGGAAGGCCCGACAATCACGTACCTATCACCTTTATGCACATCAATTGATACGTCGTACAAGGCTGTCACCAATGTATTGGAAGTCTTAAATTGCACCGTTAAGTTCTTTATTTCTAATATTTTTCCTTCGTTCATATGTTCTCCTGTAAAAAAGGGCAACCACCTTTGAAATGGTCGCCCCTATGTAGTGTTGATTAGTTACCTGCTTTGTTGTGTAAATTTGGGAAGGTTAGATCTTTCCATGATTTCGCTGGCTCTTTGATAGTGCCTACCTTTGCCATGAATTCGTTGTACTTCATGATTCCGCGTGGAGTGCTGTTGAACTCAACATCTGGACTCATCATCTGGTCTAGCACTTCCTTCAATGACTCTTTTGATTTTGAAAGCTCAATATACTGTTTTGCCGCTTCAGTCTTGTTCTCGTTTATCCACTTCAAAGTCTCTTCAATAGAAGCAGATAATGCTTGGTATGCCTTAGGATTCTCAGTAGCGAATTTGGTTGTACCTGCTACTAAAACGAAAGTAGTCTTTCCGCCTAAAACGTCATAGGAATTCACAACAGTATGGATCTTACCTTTTCCTTCTCTTAGCTCTTGATTTTGGAATGGTAAGGCGGTGAAGTGACTGTTGATTTCAGACTTACCCCCTAACAACTGAATAGCAGCTTCAGGATGGCTCATGGATACTGTGTAGGCGTCCAATTTTGCATAGTTAGCTTGACCGAATTTTTGTGCCGCAGCCATTTGCAATGTCACTGCCTGGACTGACTGCTTTACTGTAGGAAGAGCTATTTTGTCCTTCTCTGTGAAGTCAGCAATCGTCTTCACGTTTGGATTACTTGTGTTTAATAGCATTGGCATGTAGCTCAAGCTCGCAATGGCTTTAACTTTGCCGTTGGTTTTGCTATGTAATAAAGACAAGCTTGGATTGCCAACCGCACCAGCATCTACCGCACCTGAAATTAATGCATCGTTGATTGGACCCGGACCGCTCATTTTTGTGAATGTTACCTTTAAGTCTTTGATACCTAACTTTTCTGCATGCTTCTCAATAGTCTTATTTTTTTCCATGAACAAGAATGGAGCATAGGTTAAACCATTTTGATACCCCAAACGAACTTCGTTAGTTTCAGCTACTGCTGATCCAAAAGACAAAGCGAAAGCAAACGTCACAACACCTTTTATAAATTTCTGCATAACTTCTCCTTATGTAATTAGTTATATATGTGTTATATCATTTTACATTGTTAAGTCAATAGCAAGATGTGAATAGTTGACACTGATTTTTTTAGCGCTATCTTAGTAAGACATAATAAAAACTATAAGGAGTAAGATTATGGATAGAGAAAATCACGTATCAGCAGCAAGAGTAAACACAGGCGAACAAGACGGCATCAAGGTATATGCAATTCCTGAAAACGGAGTCTATATAGTAGAGTGTCCAAACTTCTACGATTGCTACTGGAAGTTGACTGGCAAGATGAAAGATAAAGACGAAGTACTAGGGGTTAAGTTAAAGCCCGAAGATATAACCGGTTTCTTCAGCCCTGAAGTCATGGAAGGATTGGTAAAAGATGGCACGATCACACCCGGCCAAAAGGAAAACTGGGGAATGCTTAATCTTATAAAGAAAGATGAGCATGGAAAAGTGCAGTTCAAAGAAGAGCGTTCTGTTCATATCTTAGTTAATGTAGAAAAGCTATCTACCCCTGAAGAAATCACGAGCTTCAATTTTGCTATCAATCATGCTAGAAGCGTAAATCAAGAAC
The DNA here is from genome assembly GCF_056279385.1 of Massilia sp. UYP34. Lineage (NCBI taxonomy): Bacteria > Pseudomonadati > Pseudomonadota > Betaproteobacteria > Burkholderiales > Oxalobacteraceae > Massilia > Massilia sp. UYP34. The sequence goes on from NZ_JBWBRF010000038.1 coordinate 5,722, forward strand.
GATTACAAGAGATGGGAAGATTCAAGTTCAAGAACGGGAGGGACGGCGAGCCAACTGACCAGATTCAAGCTCTTGCACCCGACGATGCATTTGAAATAGGTTCACGTAGATTGAAGGTATCGTTAGGTAAGCCGGAAAAAAATTGGGTAGGTGGCGAAGTTCTTCAGGCTGGAAAATTCTATACTTTTGTCCACACCGGAAATTCTGAGAGAAAAGATCCTGAAGAAGGGAAAATTGTCACCGTTCATATTCATGCTGTAAACACAGCCGACCTACTAAAAGGTAACGACTGGCTATTACAGAACAGAGAGAAAGCAGTACGTGAGCTTTGCCCTGAAGGTGAATTTAAGTCTTTCAATTGGAGCCAGAATAGCAAGATACGAGTGAGTGACTATAACCCTGAGAAGTCTCAAGAAAACAAAGCGAAGAAAGAGCAAGAGCGCATAAAGTACGCTGCTACCGCAGATCCTACTTCCGTAAAAGTTCCTTTTGAGGTCGCTAACAAAAAAGAAGAAGTTGCGCAGCCTAAGGTGGAAGAACAGAAGCAAGAGCCTGTGCAAGAAGAGAAGAAAAAAGCTCCATCTAAATCAAAAGCAAAAAACAAAGACGCTGAAATGGCTAGATAACCTGGTCAAACACCACAAGGACTCTTCGGAGTCCTTTTTTTGACTTTCAGAATTTTTCTGTTATATATATTCTTATAACAAATGGAGAATTAATGAACAAGACGACAGGCAACTTGGTTTTGATCACACTCGTTTTTGGATGTGTTCATCAAGCCGAAATCCTCACGACAAACATTAGAGAAGAAATGGTAGATCAGAAGCGTGAGCGAGTATTGAAAGAAGTGTTGGGACCCTTCGATGAAGCACAGTCCCAAGAAAAAACGTATGTATTAGAAGAAATAACTAAGGAGACTATATGACTGAAGAAGAAATGTTAATGCAAGAAGCAATTGGTAGTTCAAGCTTCTTTTCACAAAAAGCACAAGAGCCTTTGCCAGAGGTAAAAATGACAGCCGTGATGGAGGCTGAAGAAAACAAGGGGTTAGATCCTTCTAAGGTTCGCAACTTTTGGTTCACTAGAAATGGCGAGACTATTACCCATTTCGGACGACACAGCGATTTGAACGCTCAAGACTATTACAAGAAGTTTGGTAGCCTTGGTCTTAACGACTCTTATCATGCTGGACAAGCTGAATCTTGCGCCTTTAGGAATATGTTGGACGTTCATAAAAAAGAACTAGCTGATCCTTCAGTTGAAGACATCGGTCACATCCAGAAGAAACATGACTGCGAAATGAAGTTGTTTGACGTAGAACTTGCCAAGCTGAAGGGCCAAGAGCCTGATGAGAGTGAAGTTGAACAAGCTTATAGCGAATATGAGTCTAGCAAGCCTGCTCCTAAGCGTGAGCGTAAGCCTCTTGCTACACCACAGTTCAGACCTCAAGTTGAAAGACAAGCACCTCAAGTGAAGCATAGAGATGCGAACGAACTTGAGACCATGTTAAAAGTGAGTAGCAAAGTAAGTAAATTCAAAAATGGAAATGCAATCACAGCTATGCGTAGGAAAGCTGGTGAACAATAAACAAAGCCCCGAAAGGGGTTTTTTCATATATGCGGATATCCAATCAACCATGTTTAACCTTGCATTTTGATATATCTTTGCTATTATTAAATTACTCACTACAAAAGGTTAACATATGAAAGGAATATACAAAAATTTAGCAATCACTTTAATTGCAGCAGTCACATTCGGAACTTCCTTAGCAGGAGGCTCCATAAAACACAAGCATGAAGATTTACCGCCAGAACTTGCTGAGTTGAATATTAAAATTCTTCCTAAGATCAAAGGTATCAGCCGAACATTTTCTAAATTGAACAAAGATTATGCAAACCGCCTGGCTAGTATGTTCATCGTCATGAAGCAACAACACGGCTACGACATGACCATGATCGAAGGACACAGAACCGCTGAGCGTCAGGATTCGTTGAGCAGTGGCGTCACACAGGCGAAGGGGTATCAGAGCTACCACCAGTATGGTCTTGCCGCAGACTGTGCGTTTATGAAGAACGGAAAGCTCATGACTGACCCGAGCGATCCGTGGACTATGAAGGGCTACAAGCTTATGGGAGAGGTAGCGAAATCCGTTGGTTTGGTTTGGGGAGGCAACTGGACCTTCAAGGACTACGGCCACACGGAGTTACGAACACCGCAAGCCAAGTACGCGATGAGCATGGCACGCAAGGGCAACTACCGCAACTCTATGGCTCTGGCCGCTCTTTAAGACACAAAAAAAACAAGGCACCAGAAACGGCGCCTTTTTCATGCTAATTCACATATGGGTTGCTTCCAGTCTGTAGCTCACCATAGTAAGCGTCTTCCCTCTTCAACCGAGCGTCATCTACCCTCACCCGAGGATCTACACTTGGCACGCCTGGTAGGTCTTCAGTCTTCATGTCCTGCAACTGCTTTGACAGATCAGAAAAGTCCATAGGCTCTGGCCGTGTCAACGGCGATTGAAAACTGATACAGATTTCGTCGTCTCAGCGATTTAAAACTGATACACCCCCGTCGCCGAACACCGTCCGTGTTCAGCCCA
>NZ_JBWBRF010000039.1:0-8046 GCF_056279385.1 Massilia sp. UYP34
CCAGCTCGGCCTGTGCTCGATTTGCTCAACAAAGCCGTCTGCACATCTGCGATCCAACTGCAAGCAACCGCAACGAACTGCTGCTGTCTCTACCAATATTTCTTGCTTGCCCTGTGAGCAACATCGCCATATACTATATTGAAACGCTTTTACCATCCGGTATTGGCTGCGCATTCAATCGGTATCGGTCCTTCGCTAGCGAACTGCTTTCGGGCACGTGAAGAAAGCCGCTTCGCCGCAAGTGGTGGCGGTTCGGTCATCATTGCATTCGGCTCGCTGGAAAATGCGTGAATTGCTGTCTGTTTAATAACAGGAGATATGTCATGGTCAAACTCGCGTTGTTCGTTCGTCTTGAAGCCAAGCCAGGTAAGGAGAAAGACGTAGAAAGCTTTCTGTTAAGTGGTCTTCCCCTCGTTCAGGCAGAGCCAGCTACTACAGCTTGGTTCGGCATCCGCCTGGGGCCGTCAACCTTTGGCATCTTTGACGCGTTTCCAGATGAGGCTGGGCGGCAAGCTCATCTTTCCGGCGAAGTCGCGGCCGCGCTCATGGAAAAAGCGGGTGAGTTATTCGCCCAGCCGCCGTCAATCGAAAAGGTTGACGTTCTTGCGGCAAAGCTGCCGGGCTGAGCAAGCCCGACAAGTCGCTCAAGTCGACGGCTCACTGGCGGCGCCAGCGAGTCGTAGCTTGGCGCGGGCGTTGAACGACCGCTTCATGGAATCGACAAGGCCTGCTTACGGGTCGATAGTGGTCGGCCGCAACATTTTTGATGAAAGGCGTCTTTGACGCGGTCACGCTCTCGAAGGAGCTGTTCAAAACGGTATCCGAGCAATCTAAGTTAAGCTTGCCAAGCCTCTTAAGTTTGCAAAAGAACCGATGGATGCCGTACCTGTTTGCCGCCTGCATGCGCAGCGCTGGCGCCCCCTTACCGCAGGCGAAATCGCCATGGCATCGCTGCTGTTCCGCGACGTCATCGATTACACGCGCGTGCGCATCCACGGTAATCCCCCCACAAAAAAGCGCGTTTAGAAGTAGAATTTTCTACTTAACAGAAAGCTCTACATGAAGACGTTCCGCTTTACCGACAGCCAGATCATCGCCATCCTCAAGCAAGCCGAAGCCGGCAGCCCTATCCCGGAACTGTGCCGCGAGCACGGCATCAGCAACGCCACGTTCTACAAGTGGCGCGCCAAGTACGGCGGTATGGATGCGTCGCTGATGGCACGCATGAAGGAACTCGAGGACGAGAATCGGCGCCTGAAGAAGATGTATGCCGAGGAGCGCCTAAAGGCCGAGATTGTCGCGGAGGCGTTGACAAAAAAGTGGTAGCGCCATCTCTGCGGCGAGAGATGGCGCAGTGGGCCGTGACACAGCGGTCAGCCACGATTAACCTGGCGTGCCGGGCGTTTGGCATCAGCCAGACCTGCTACCGATACAAGGCCAAGCTGGACGCGGAAAACAGCGTCATCGCTGATTGGCTGGTGCGATTGACGAACAACCAGCGCAACTGGGGTTTTGGGCTGTGCTTTCTGTACCTGCGCAACGTCAAAAAATTTAAATGGAACCACAAAAGGGTCTACCGCATTTACCGTGAGCTCGAGCTGAACCTCCGGATCAAGCCGCGCCACCGCCTGGTGCGCGAGAAGCCGCTGCCCCTGGCCGTGCCGACCGCGATCAACCAGAGCTGGTCCATGGACTTCATGCATGACCAGCTTGCCGACGGACGCAGCATCCGCCTGTTCAACGTCATCGATGACTTCAACCGCGAAGGCTTGAGTATCGAGGTCGACTTCTCGCTGCCATCCGAACGCGTCATCAGGTCGCTGGACCGAATTATCGAATGCGCGGCACACCGGATGCGATCCGTTGTGACAACGGTCCAGAGTACATCAGCGCCGTGACCTTGGCTTGGGCAGCCAGACGTGGAATCCGCATCGATTTTATTCAGCCCGGCCAGCCTCAGCAAAACGCTTACGTGGAGCGTTACAACAGGACCGTGCGGTACGATTGGCTGGTTCATCACCTCTTTGAAACGCTCGACGAGATCCAGGAATTTGCCACTCGCTGGCTGTGGACCTACAATCACGACCGGCCCAACATGGCACTCGGCGGCATTACACTACAACAGAAACTTGCTCTTGCCGCTTAACCTCTACTTTTAGCTCGCTCTAAAAATGGGGAGATTACCATCAAGCCAGTGATCGACAAGGTCTACGCCTTCCAGGACACGGTGCAGGCCTACGAGCACCTGGCGCGCGGTGCGTTTGGCAAGGTCGTGATCAAGGTAGCCGACTGATTTTGGCCCCCAGCCGGCCGGAAGCCCCGGCCGGCGATACGGCCAAATCCACGCACAAGGAGCAAACAATGGACGACACTACAGTACCGCGCGAGTGGCCCTTTTCCGAGCACGTCGAGCATCATGCTGGTTTCCGGCGAATGTTCGCGCCCGGCCGGCTGACACTCGGATTCATCTTGCCACTGGAGGCATACCCCGATATGCCGGCGCCGACGATGCGCGATCATGTCACCGTCATGCGCTACGCCGACCAGGCAGGCTTTGCAGGTGTATGGGCGCGTGACGTCCCACTATTCGATCCGATGTTCGGTGACACCGGACAGCTGTACGAACCGTTCACCTATTTAGGCTTCCTCGCCGCCAGCACCCAGAGCATCGCACTGGCCACAGGCAGCGCGGTAATCACCCTGCGCCATCCGCTGCTGCTGGCGAAACAGACTGCATCGGTCGACCAGCTTTCCGGCGGCCGCATGGTACTTGGCATTTCGTCAGGCGATCGCCCGAGCGAGTACCCCGCATTTGGCATAGAAGGCGATTTCGAGACGCGCGGCGAGCGATTCCGCGATGCGTTCGGGATGTTCCGGGCCAGTTTGCAGGAAGCGTTCGCCGTGCACGACTCCGAACGTTTTGGCAGGTTGGATGGGAGTCTGGACTTGCTCCCAAAGCCGCCCCACGGACGAATTCCGGCCATCGTCACTGGACGCAGCCGCCAGGATCTGGAGTGGATTGCGCGGCATGCGGATGGCTGGCTTTACTACTTCGTCAATCCCGAACACCTGGCACCGATCGTGTCGACATGGCGCGACGTTGTGCAGCGGGAGACGCAGTCGGGCATCTTCAAGCCGTTTGCCCAAGGCCTGTTCTTCGACCTGGCTGACGACGCAAATCACCCCTTGATGCGCATCCATTCCGGCCTGCGGGTCGGGCGCAACAGGCTGATCGACTACCTCGGCGGCTTGCAGCAGCTGGGCGTGAACCATGTCGCCTTCAACCTGAAAGCATCGCGCCGGCCGGCTACCGAGGTGCTGCAGGAGCTTGCCGAATTCGTCCTGCCGGCGTTTCCGTCGAACTTGATCATCAACAGCGATCGCCCCGTCCAGTAATGCTGTCGGACGGGGCGAAGTCTTGCCGCGCTTCCACGCTGAGCAAATACGTTGCAGCGCTCTCAAACTGTCATCACGATCTTGCCGAACTGCTGGTTCGATTCGAGGTATTCGTGCGCTGCCACGACGTCACTCAGCGAGAAGACCCTGTCCACGAGCGGCCGGAGGATACCGGCTTCAATTGCTGCCGAGATAAAAGTCCGGACGCGCTGCAGCGCTGCTGCATCCTCGGTCACTTCCGTGTACACGAAACCACGCACAGAAAGACTGCGCTTCAAAGCCAGCTTCAGCGGAAACGGCGTCGCATCGGGACTGAGTGCGCCGTGCACGACAATCGTTCCGCGCTTGGCCATGGCCCCTGCGAGCTGGTTCACTTGCGGACCGCCGACCGCGTCGAACGCGCACTGGATCCCGTACGGCGCCAGTTCGCGCAGGCGGCTCTCCAACGGCTCGTCTGACGTGCTGATGACGGCTTCGGCTCCAGCAGCCAACAGTGCATCGCGCTTTGTGCTGGTCAGTGTCACCGCGATGGGCCGCGCACCCACCTGGCGTGCAACCTGTATCGCAGCCAAGCCTACGCTGCTTGATGCAGCGGTGATGGCAATCCAGTCTCCTTTGCCAAGTCCTCCGGCCTCCACGAGACCGCCGTATGCGGTCAGATAGGCCATCCACAGGCCAGCTCCCTCCACCGCGGACAAGCCGGCCGGTTGCGGGACAAGGTGGGTAGCGGGAATCAACGCATGCTCGGCATAGGTGCCATATCTGCCGAGCTCGAACCCGGGCAGGACGCCGACCATGTCGCCGACCGCGAATCCTTGCACCGACGGGCCAAGTGCAGCGATCATGCCAACCGCCTCGAAGCCCAGCATGGATGGCAGTTGCGCCTTCTCGAGATACTGGCCCATGCGGAACATCTTGTCCGCCCGATTCAAGCCGATCGCCTGCACCTCGATGAGTACTTCGCCATCTGCGGCCTCAGGGACACTGCGCTGCTCCAACCGCAATACACCCGGGCCGCCAAGTTCATGAAATCGAACCACCTGCGACATGGTCATACCCATCCTTCAGGAAGCGACGTCGATCACGATCTTGCCAAGGGCCTTGCCGGCCTCCTGAGCGTCATGCGCGGCATGCGCGTCGGCCAAAGTGTAGCGCCGTTCGTCGACCAAGGGTTTCAGTTTGCCCTGCTCCGCCAGGCGGGTCGCCTCGCGCAGGATGTCGCCATGGTGGGCTCGTCCTTCACCGCTCAACATGGGGAGCAGCACGAAGATACCGGACAATGTCACGCAGCGCAGAGAGCCTGGCGCCAGATTGTGCTCCGCGAAAGCGTAGCAGCTGAGAACGTGTCCATAAGGCCTGGCCGCAACAAGTGAGTCGTCCAGCGTCTGTCCGCCGACGGTGTCATAGACCACGTCGAAGCCAACGCCATTTGCATACTTCGCGACGTAGTCCACGACCTTGGCGTCGCGATAATCGATGGGCGTAGCGCCGTAGCCTTTGATGACGGCGTGCTTAGCCGCCGAGGCAGTCGCATACACGTCGGCGCCGAGCGCACGGGCGATCTGCACTGCCATGTGACCAACACCACCCGCGCCGCCCTGGATCAGCACGCGCTGGCCAGCATGTACGCCGGCACGGTCGACCAGACCTTCCCAAGCGGTCAGAAACACCAGCGGCAACGCAGCCGCTTCGCGCATACTAAGGTTCTTTGGCTTCGGTGCCAACAGGCGAGCGTCGACGGCCGCATATTCGGCGAGCGTTCCCGGAATGCCACGCACGCCGCCAGCCAATCCGTACACCTCGTCGCCGAGCTTGAAGTCGCTCACGTCCTCACCGACCTCGACGACCGTGCCCGCCAGATCGGTGCCGAGAATCGCAGGCAGTTCGGGCATGGCATACGGCGCTGCACCGGTGCGGATCTTGTAGTCGATCGGATTGACGCCGCTGGCAGCGATCTGTACCAGCACTTCGCCCGCTTTCGGTGCTGGCCGGGTCGCCTGGGTATCGATGAATTTGCCGTCGGCGTAGTCGTTCAGGACGAGTGCGCGCATGGTGGCTTGGGTAGTCATGTATTGGTTCCTTGTGAATGTGGCCCTTGGGGGCAAACTGAATGTGGGGTAATATTGATCCATAAGGTCCCGCCTGTAAATTAGGCACTTTTTAGGATCATAGGCACCTATAGGTAACCATGGCTTCCACCGTTCGTCATCCCCCCGATCCACTGGTCATCAGTGAAACCTGTCCACCGCGGCGTATCCACATGCTATTGACGCCCAAATGGACGTCCATGGTGATCTACGTCCTTAGTTTCGGTCCGCTACGGACTGGCCAGTTACAGCGCAGCATGCCGGGAATTTCGAAGAAGATGCTCACCCAGACCTTGCGCGAGCTCGAAGCCGACCAGCTGTTGTCGAGGAAGGTGCACCAGGTGGTTCCACCCGCAGTCGAATATTCGCTGACGGAGCTTGGACAGAAGTTCGTCGAGCCTTTGCTGGCACTTTACGATTGGGCCGAAGCCAATTTCGTACTGCTCGATAAGGTAGAACGCAACAGAGCAGCTTCCGGCCAAGCTGAGATCGTCGAAGATGAAAGCGAAGCCTTGCCGCTTTCCTGAATCGCCGAGCTGATTGTTGTATTCGACGATAACAATTCGGACTCTATAATCGGCTTTTGCCGGCGCCTGGCCGCACGCGGCCAGGCCGTACCCACTACCAAGAAAGATGTGTCGATGGAGCTGCTTCAATCGATGCGCCTGTTTTCCAGGCTTGCTGAACTCCAGAGTTTTACGAAGGTCGCTGAAGCGCTGCAGATGGGCCGCCCCCAAGTGACGCTGGCCATTAATCAATTGGAAGCATCGCTCGGCGTGCGTCTGTTCCAGCGCACGACGCGCAAGGTGAGCCTCACCGCGGAGGGTGAGGCGTTTCTGGTCAGGGTCGCAGGGATTCTGGGCGGGGTCGATGAAGCGGTGACCATGTTCGGCGCGCCGGGCGACATCGTGCGCGGGCGTCTCCGGATCGATATTTCTTCCGCCCTGGCGGTGGAATCCTTCACGGATTCATTGAAAGCTATGGAGTGATGGAATTTACAGCGGGTCGGGTAACTGACCTGATATGGTAAAAATACCGCGTGCCTTGTTAGATTGACTTATTGAAGTCGTCTGCTACGCGGGATCATTGGAAAAAGTCGAGCTTTGAGACGATTTAGAAAGTAGCAAAGTGCTTCCGCGCAATCTTCTTTCCTTAACTTCCCGAAATGAAAGAAAATTGCGCGAACTAACCATTTATTGTAAAACCTATCGCCTGCTTTAATTTTGTGAATCGTCTTTTAGCATGCGCCAATAAATAATATTTTCTTTATTTATTAGGTTTCAGCACGACTTTGGTCCACCCTTCGGCACGTTTATCAAAATTCCGATAGCCAGTCGGTGCATCCTCCAATGCAAGCTCGTGTGAAATGATCTGCGAGGGCGCCGCTTTACCTTTATGAATTAATTTTGCCAAATAACGGTTGTAATGCTTGACGTTGGCTTGGCCGGTGCCAATCTTCTGACCCTTGAACCAAAAATTGCCGAAATCGAAGGCAATTTTACCTTCCTTTCCTAACGCGTCTGGACTCTTTGGATCCTGCGGGAGGAATACACCAACCACGCCGATGCCGCCAGTGGCCTTGACCGTCTGCACCAAGTTATTCATTGTCAGATTTGGCACTTCCTTACCGTGCTTGTCGCAACACTGGTAACCAACGCATTCGCAGCCGCAGTCGGCGCCCTTGCCGTTGGTAAGGTTCAAGATTTTCTCGACGCCGGCGCCTCCGGTGTCGTCGATCGCCACCGCGCCCATCTTTTCGGCCAGAGCCAAACGATCCTTGTGCGTGTCCACGACGAAAACTTCGCTTGCGCCTTTAATGAACGCAGACATGGCCGCCATTAGGCCGACCGGGCCGGCGCCGTAGATCACGACCGATTCACCCGGCTTAAGGCCAGCCAATTCGGTAGCGTGGTAGCCGGTCGGGAAAATGTCCGACAACATCACGTAGTCATTTTCCTTTTCCTTAGCGTCTTCCGGCAGTACCAAGCAGTTGTAATCGCCGAACGGCACCCGTAGCAGTTCGGCCTGGCCGCCACTGTACGGACCCATGCCGGCAAAACCGTAGGCAGCCCCGGCCGTGCCTGGGTTTGCCGTGAGGCAAGCGCCGGACAAGCCCCGTTCGCAATTTTCGCAAAAGCCGCAGCCGATGTTGAACGGCAGACAGACAACGTCGCCGACCTTAACGCGCTCGACGGCGTTGCCGACCTCGATGACTTCACCCATGTTTTCGTGGCCCAAGATACGGCCCGTTTCCAGGTTGGTACGGCCTTCGTACATGTGTAGGTCGGACCCGCAGATGTTGGTTGTCGTGATACGGACCAAGACGTCAGTCGGCTTTTCAATCTTGGCGTCCGGCATGTCTTTGACCTGGACGTCGCACGGGCCATTATAAACGAGTGCCTTCATGATTTTCCTTTCAGAACGAGGGTAAATTCATCGCGAGCAGCGACGTTAGGAGGAGAAAGAATATAACGAAATTCTTCACAAAGGCGCACTGTTGAACGCTGCAAAGATTTACGCCTGGGCCGGCTTTGTTGCGTAAATCGAGCGAAGGCCGAGCTAA
>NZ_JBWBRF010000040.1:0-7676 GCF_056279385.1 Massilia sp. UYP34
TGATAGTGCTGCAACCAGTGTGAAAGTAGGTTATCGTCAGGCTAGTTATATAGAAAAACCCCACCAGGTGATCCTGGTGGGGTTTTTTGCTTTTCAGTCTAGATCGCGCTCTTGAAGACAAGGAAATTCGCCAGTGGGATGTATCCGAAAGCAAATAGGATCATCGTCGATTCCGATCGTCAGGTGCAGCGCCAGAACCCTGCCGAAGTGGTGAACGCGATCAGGGATATCCTTGCGAAGCACAGGTCAGGGCACTGCGCAACAACAGTTGCACGCGCTGCGTAGGGCGAATCCCACAGTCCACCGAAACGTTCTCTGATACTTCCTCCGTCCTCCCACGCGCATGATCGAAGCTCTTGTTCAGTAAGCGGAGGATCGCAATGAAGTCGAAAGAGAAGATCAAGGGCGGAGACAACCGTGCACGCGGTATCGCAAAACCAAAAACGTTGATGGTTGCCGAGGGCAGCCTGCAGTCGAGGGCGCCCGGTTACGTCATGCCGGGCGGGCTCGACACGCCTTTCCCGAAGGGGAACACCGGATCCATGCAAGCGGACTCGTCTGGACGTGGCCAACGCGCCGGCGCCGGTTCGCAGAGCGGCGGCTGGAGCGCGCGCCAGCAGGCGCAGCGTATGCAGGCGCGCGGCGAGCAGGACCGCCTCGGCGAGTCGCGGCAATCCGGTCACGGCATGGAGCAGTACCAGCAGGCCGGGTCCCAGGAGTCTCCGGTCGGTCCCGATAAATCGCGACAAACCGGCAACGGCGCCGCCAACCAGCAACGGCAGGGGCGCCCTGACGAACCGGCGTCGGATGCCGGCAGCAAGCGCAAGGGCTGACAAAACCAGGACTTTGAGCGTTCACGAATACAACTGACCCGGGCCTGGCCCGGGTTTTTTGTTATCGGAGCAGGACACACGGTGAGCCATCCCACTGCCAGCCCACGTAAATCTGGTGCACAATGCCATTAACGACATTGTCATTTCATCCATAGGAGAAGCATGAACGAACAGGTCGCACGCAACGTCGTGCTGGTGCGCTCGATTGAATACGCCGACGTTGCCCACACGGTTCTGAGCGACGACGATCGCATGTTCGCCACCCGCAGTGCGCGCGAGCTCGCCGCCTGGCAGGCGGCGGACAGCCATATGGCGGTGAACCAGCATCACTTCCTGCAGCAACGCGCGGAACAGATCCTCAAGCGCCTGGGCGAACGCACGCCGGCCTTCGGCGCCTTCGCCCGGCGCGCTCCCGGCATGGGCGGTATCTGGATCGCGTTGCCATTCCTGGCCTTTGTGCTTGGCGCCGCGCTCGACCGCATCGCCGATCCGCACCGCGTCGACCTGCTGTCGGCGCCGCTGCTGGCGATCGTCGCCTGGAACCTGCTCGTCTATCTTGGCCTGCTGGTCTGGGCCATCGTACCCGCCGCGCGCCGGCGCAAGAGCGGTACGCCGCTGCTGCGCCGCCTGAGCGTGGGCAAGGCGGTCGCGCCGCGCAAGCTGCCGACCGCGCTGGCCGAAGGCGTCGCCCACTACCTGGCCGATTGGGCCGTGCTGAGCGAGCCGCTCACGCGCGCGCGCCTGGCCCGTACCTTCCACCTGGCGGCCGCCGGCTTCGCGCTCGGCGCCGTCGCCTCGCTGTATGCGCGCGGCCTGCTCACCGAATACGTCACCGGATGGGAGAGCACCTTCCTCGATGCGCAGCAGGTGCACACGCTGCTGTCATGGCTGTTCACACCCTCGCTGACCGTGTTCCCGTTCCTGCAGGGCTTTACGTTGGCCGAGATCGAGCAGCTGCGCTTTGGCGGCGGCGCCGGCTTGCCGGTCGGCGACCGTTGGGTCCACCTGTATGGCGCGACCCTGCTGCTACTGGTGATCCTGCCGCGCCTGGTGCTGGCACTGGTCGCGGGCATGCGTGCGCGCCATCTGAAACGCCACTTCCCGATCGATCTCGACCAGCCTTATTACCGCAAGCTGGCCGACAGCATCGGCGCCGGCGCCCCGGCCGTGCTGCGCGTGATTCCCTACAGCTACACGCTCGACGAACCGCGCGACCGCGGCCTGTGGGCGATTGCCGCCGCAGCCCTGGGCGGACAGGCGCGGGTGCAGTTGCTGCCCCCGGTAGGGTATGGCGTCGAGCTCAAGGACGCCTTGCGCGACACGACCCTGAAGGAGGCCGGCATCACCGCGACCACGGTGCTGTTCAGCCTTGCCGCCACGCCCGAGAAGGAAAACCATGGCGCGCTGCTCGACTATCTGGTCAAGCGGGTGCCGCGCGGCGTGGCCGTGCTGCTCGACGAGTCGCCGCTGCTCGAGCGCATCGGCGAACAGGTCGGCGGCGAGCGCGTCGCCGAACGCCACGCGCTGTGGCGCCAGTTCTGCAGCTTCCACGGCGCCTCGGCCCATGTGGTCAACCTGCTCCAGCCCGACAAGCACCCGCTTGAACTGGGCGCGGGCCTCGCCCTGGAGCTGCGATGATCGCGCCCGCAAAAATCCAGTTCGCGCTGGTTTCGCACACCAATAACGGCAAGACCACGCTGGCGCGCACCCTCGTTGGGATGGACGTCGGCGAGATCCGCGACGCCGCCCACGTCACCCAGATCTCGGAAGGCTATCCGCTCCTGAGCACTGAGGAGGGTGATTCGCTGGTGTTGTGGGACACGCCGGGCTTCGGCGATTCGGTGCGCCTGCACAAGCGGCTCGCGCTGGCCGGCAATCCGATCGGCTGGTTCCTGCGCGAGGTGTTCGACCGTTACCGCGACCGCCCGTTCTGGCTCAGCCAGCAGGCGCTGCGCGCGGCCAGGGAAGAGGCGGACGTTGTGCTGTATCTGGTCAACTCGTCCGAATCGCCGCAGGACGCCGGTTACCTGCCGCCCGAGATGAAGATCCTCGAATGGCTCGGCAAGCCGGTGGTCGTGCTACTCAACCAGGTCGGCCCGCCGCGTCCGGCCCAGGAGGAGCTGGCCGAACCCAAGCGCTGGAAGCAGCACCTGGCGCAGTACCAGGTGGTGAAGGAAGTGCTGCCGCTGGACGCCTTTGCCCGCTGCTGGATGCATGAACACGTGTTCTATGAATCGGTGGCGGGCCTGATCGACGAGGAGAAGCGCCCCGCCTACGCGCGCCTGCTGGCAGCCTGGGCCGAGCGCAACCGCGTGCGCTATGCGAGCGCCATCAACATGAGCGCCGAGCAGATCGCGGCGGCGGCGCGCGACAGCGAGCCGCTGGGCGAAGAACGCACCGGCATGCTGCGCACGGCGCTGAAGGCGGTCGGCATCGGCAAGGACGAGCAGCGGCGCCAGGATCTCGCGATGGCGGCGCTGGTGCAGCGCCTGAACGACGGCATCAACCACGCGACCGCGCGCATGCTGTCGCTGTATCGCATCGATCCGGGGCAAGCGGTGAACGTGAACGCCCGCGTGCGCGAGAACTTCGCGGTGCGCGCGCCGGTGGACAAGGCGCAGGCCGGGCTGCTCGGCGCGGTGGTGTCGGGCGCGGCGACCGGCCTGTCGGCCGATGCGATGGCGGGTGGCCTGACCCTGGGCGCCGGCGCGCTGTTGGGCGCGATCGCCGGCGGCATCACCGCGGCCGGCGCGGCCTGGGGTTTCAACCAGGGCACGGACCGCAACCAGGCCAATGTGAAGTTCGCCAATCCTTTCCTGCAGACGCTGCTGACGGGCGCCATGCTGCGCTACCTGGCGGTGGCGCACTTCGGAAGGGGGAGGGGAAATTATGTGGAGAGCGAGGCGCCGCCGTTCTGGCAGGCCGAGGCCGAGCAGGCGCTGAGCGCGGTCGGCATCGATGGGGATCGCCTGTGGCAGGCGGTGCGCGAAGCGCCGGACCTGGGCGCCGCCACCAGGCTGGTCGAAGCGGTGCTGGCGCCGGCGGTGACGGCGACGCTCGAGCGCCTGTATCCCGACGTCGCGCTGCCGGGCGCGCCGGCGCAGGCAGCGCCGGCAGCGCCGACATCGGACAAGGACGCGGTTACCGGAACTGGTACTGCGCGCTGACGCCCAGGATCCAGTTGCGGCCCGGCGCCGCTTCGTAATAGCGGCGATTGGTGTCGCCCACGATGACGGACCCCACGTAGTCGCGGTCGAACAGGTTGTTCAGGCGCGCGAACTGGCGCAGCTTCCAACCGCCCAGCTGCTGGCTCGCCTGCACGCGGGCGTTGACGATCGCATAGCCCGGCGCCGGCGTGGCGCTGTTGGTGTCTTCCGCGTACACCTTGCTGTTGGCGATGGTCTCGAGCGCCGCGCCATAGCGGCCGGCCGCTTCCTTCCAGCCGAATTCACCATAGAAGCTGGTCTTCGGCAGGCCGGGCAGGCGGCTGCCTTTCGGTACCGCGCCAAAGGCTTCGTCGTAGACCGCGTGCAGCATGCTCAGGGCCAGGCGCGCGTTCCAGCCGGCGCCGAGTTCGGCGTCCACCGACAACTCGCCGCCCTGGCGCAAGGTGGCGCTGGCATTGCGGTAGCTGGTGCGTCCACCCGACGAGGCGTCGACCACCAGTTCGTCCTTCGTCTTCACCTGGAACACCGCGGCGTTCACGCGCACGCCGCTCGCCACCATGGCCTTCACGCCGGCTTCGAGATGGGTGCCGATCGCCGGTTCGAGGGCGAAGTTGAAGCCGCCGCCCGTGCCCGAGTAAAACGATTCGTTCATCGTCGGCGTCTCGAAGCCGCGCGCCGCGCTGGCATACACGTTCAGGGTCGGCGACACCTTGTACAGCACGCCCACCAGCGGCGTCGTGTGGCGGAAGTCGGCGCCGCCGCTATCGTCGCCATTGGACAGGTAGCGGTCGTTCACGTCGAAGTCCACGCGGCTGTGGCGCACGCCGCCGCTCAGCACCCAGCGGTCGCGCTCCCACTCGACCTGCACGTACGGATCGACGCTGGTCACCTCGTTCTGTTCGTCGCGCCGCAGGTTGCCCTTCACGCCGAAGGTATTGCCGACGAAGTTCTCGAAGCCCTGGCGCGCATCCTTCGAGCGCGCCAGTTCCAGGCCGGCCGTGGCGCGCATGGTGCCGCCGGCGAGCTGGCGCACCGCGCGCCAGTTGGCGTCGATGCCGTAGAAATCGCGATCGAAGTCGATCACCCCGCCGGAGTGGCTGCTCGGCGCCTGGAAGCCGCGCGAGAACGACTGGTACTGGACGACGCGGCGGTTGCCGCCGTAGGCGGTCACCTGCAGGCGGTCGGCGCCGAACCTCTGTTCATACGTCGCGCCGAACTGCTGGTGGTCGATGCTCTTGCGCGTGTCGTAGCGATCGGCCAGCGTGCGCTGGGGCGTCTGGGTATCGGTCGTGTCGATCTCGCCCGCGCGCGGGTCGCGCTGATAGGTGGCCCAGGTGACGCCGAGCGGGTCTTGCGTATCGTCCTGGCGCAGGCCGCTCGCGGTCAGCACCAGGCGGCTGGTCGACGAGGGTTCGACCACCAGCTTGGCATAGGCCTGCTTGCGCGTCGCCGCGCTGTGATCGCGGTAGCCGTCGGTCTCGAAACGCGAGGCGTCGAGCAGGTAGCCGATGCCGCCGCTGCGGCCGGAAGCATTGGTGTCGAACTTGCGCTGGCCATAGCTGCCGCCGGTGAAGCTGGCTTCGACCGTGGGCGTATCGGTCGGTTCGCGCGTGAAGAGCTGGACCACGCCGCCGGAGTGGTTGCCATACAGGGCGGACATGGGGCCGCGCAGCACTTCGATGCGCTCGGCCAGATCCAGGTTGAAGGTCGCGGCCTGACCCTGGCCGTCGGGCATGGTGGCGGGGATGCCGTCCGCCACCAGGCGCACGCCGCGCACGCCGAAGGCGGAGCGGGTGCCGAAGCCGCGCGAGGAGATCTGCAGGTCTTGCGCATAGTTCTCGCGATTGCGCACCACGATCCCCGGCACGGCGACCAGTGCTTCGGACGCATTGACGCGCATCTGGGTGTCGCCGATCTGCGCGGCATCGACCACGTCGATTGCGGCTGGCAGGTCGAAACTCGTGTGTTCGGCGCGGGTGCCGCTGACCACGACCACGTTCATCGGGTCGCGAATCTCTTCGGCGAGGGCTGCCAGGGGCCAGCAGGCGCAAACGGCGGCGATCGCAGTACGGCGCAAGACGGTGTGCTTCATTTTTTCTCCATGAGTGCGTAGCAAGCGCGGGACGGTAGGCGCCTTGCCAATCAGCCAAGGAATATACCTTGCAAGGGAGTCTTACGTGCGCACGGAAAAAATCCAGCAACCTGATGGACGGGTGAATGGCTGAGGCATGTCTCGTTCGGGGCCCCTTGCGCAACCCTGTCCGGGTTTGCTATAGTTCGCCTCCGCTTCGGCACTGGCCGAAAAATGTTAACGTAATCAAGTGGTTACGTTGGCAAGGTTGCAGAGAAATCTGAGGCGAAGCGAAATGAGGGGTTGACGAAAAACGAAAAACACTTCATACTCTCTTTCCTCTGCTGCTGACGAACACAACGCTTCGAAGCAAACGGCAGATGCAGTACCGGATAAAGTTCTTTAAAAATTAACAGTCGATAAGTGTGGGCGTTTGATGAAGGTGCCAAGAACTTCGGTTCTTGCATACTTAAATTATCAAATGTTCGCACAAAGTATTAAACGTTGCTTCAGCAATGAAGTGACGGTCAGTATTTTGAGTGAGCGACTCGGCTAGCAATAGCCGATGACTCGAAAGAGTCAACAAACAGAGATTGAACTGAAGAGTTTGATCCTGGCTCAGATTGAACGCTGGCGGCATGCTTTACACATGCAAGTCGAACGGTAACAGGGAGCTTGCTCCGCTGACGAGTGGCGAACGGGTGAGTAATATATCGGAACGTACCCAAGAGTGGGGGATAACGTAGCGAAAGTTACGCTAATACCGCATACGATCTATGGATGAAAGCAGGGGACCTTCGGGCCTTGTGCTCCTGGAGCGGCCGATATCTGATTAGCTAGTTGGTGAGGTAAAGGCTCACCAAGGCGACGATCAGTAGCTGGTCTGAGAGGACGACCAGCCACACTGGAACTGAGACACGGTCCAGACTCCTACGGGAGGCAGCAGTGGGGAATTTTGGACAATGGGCGCAAGCCTGATCCAGCAATGCCGCGTGAGTGAAGAAGGCCTTCGGGTTGTAAAGCTCTTTTGTCAGGGAAGAAACGGTGGGGGCTAATATCCTCCACTAATGACGGTACCTGAAGAATAAGCACCGGCTAACTACGTGCCAGCAGCCGCGGTAATACGTAGGGTGCAAGCGTTAATCGGAATTACTGGGCGTAAAGCGTGCGCAGGCGGTTTTGTAAGTCTGACGTGAAATCCCCGGGCTCAACCTGGGAATTGCGTTGGAGACTGCAAGGCTAGAATCTGGCAGAGGGGGGTAGAATTCCACGTGTAGCAGTGAAATGCGTAGAGATGTGGAGGAACACCGATGGCGAAGGCAGCCCCCTGGGTCAAGATTGACGCTCATGCACGAAAGCGTGGGGAGCAAACAGGATTAGATACCCTGGTAGTCCACGCCCTAAACGATGTCTACTAGTTGTCGGGTTTTAATTAACTTGGTAACGCAGCTAACGCGTGAAGTAGACCGCCTGGGGAGTACGGTCGCAAGATTAAAACTCAAAGGAATTGACGGGGACCCGCACAAGCGGTGGATGATGTGGATTAATTCGATGCAACGCGAAAAACCTTACCTACCCTTGACATGTACGGAAGGCCGGAGAGAT
>NZ_JBWBRF010000041.1:0-7302 GCF_056279385.1 Massilia sp. UYP34
CCAACATGGCGCTCGGCGGTATCACGCCAAAACAGAAATTGGCACTCGCCGCTTAACCTCTACTTTTAGCGTGCTCTAAAAATGGGGGGATTACCAAAGGAGCTTAACCTACCTTCGTACATGGAACGAATCGTTGAGAGAAGTGTTTATGCTCTTCGCAAGACTATCAAACATGCAGACGTAGTTCCACCAGTCTATATGCTAATTGACAAGGACAGAAATGTGACTGTTGTGCCAAACTTAGGCGAGATTCCGACCTCACACCATGTTTCGATTATCAAGCCATTAGTTCAAAATCTTGATATTGAATATGTTATTCTCACTGCTGAAGGCTCCATGCTTGTTGATGGTGTAAAGCGAAGTGAGCAGGATTGGAAAGATTTGTACAAGAAATACGGCTCATTGAACAATCACCCTGAAAAGAAGGACTCAGTGAACGTTATCCTTTACTCAGCAGAGAAGACGATTCAAGGTTGTGCATTAGTCAAGTCGCTTTCATCCAAGAAAAACACGAGGACATTTGGAGAGCTACAGTACAGTGAACAACCTTTAAAAGACGACCAAGGCGTCCTTACTGGATTCTTTAACTAAGCTGCACTACTACCGTTGAGTAACACCACAATTGCCCCATGAGGGGCTTTTGCTTTTCTACCATGCGTTCCTTTGATCACAAGAGAAGCCCCGAAGGGCTCTCCCTTATACCGTGCTACCCTGGCCTACTTCACCAACTTGGTCTTTTACGAATGCAAGCTTCGATGAGTACTTCACTTTTTCAGGCTTTGGCTTCGCAACTGTTGCAACCCACTCTTTCTCTTTCGCCTTCTGTAGTTCAGCCTTGATGTTCTTGATGACTTCTTGAGGCTTCGCTTCTACCTCGTCAGCTACAACAGCTTTCACAGGCTCTACAGGCGCCGCAACGACTGCTGGACATAGCTTCTTCTCTGCTGGCTTGCTATCGCTTCCAGAGGACGTTTCTGAGGCTACTGCAACCTCTTCCACAGGGAACAACATAGCTGGATCTTCTTTTAAGAACTTGGCAAACATAGTGCGGCATTCTGCCTTACTTGGCAATTTGTAGTATCCACCGTGCTTACGATCCTTCCAGTTGTCCTTCCAGTTTGGAATGAAGTCAAATATTGAAGCGAGCTTCCTTGAAAATTCACCCTGCTCCACTCTGTTTGTGGAAGTATTTTCTAAGAAAAAACTGTATAGATCCGCACGAGTTAGGCGCACTTCCTCTTCCCACCCACCTGTTAGCAATGGCTGATAGTCAATCTCACTGCTTAATAAATTGTACAAGAACTTCTCAACCGGCTTTAAGCTTAAAGTCTTCAAATCTGTTTTCGCTTTGGTATCGATTGCCTTCTTCGGATTGAATCCTTCAAGGTCTATCTCGTATAGGAAATAGTGAAGTAATGCATGCTTACCTTCCCCATGAAGCCATTCGTAGAATTTCTCAAAGTATCCTGGTGTTGACTCAAGCTTTGTGGTGCAGTCAAACACATTGAAGCGGCGATCACCTGGCCCTACTGGCACCATCCAATCTTCGTTACTAGTAAAGATATAGAAAGCATAGTTCTTGATTGTTGTACCAGTTAGATTTTTGATCTTGATTGCACGAGTATCAGCAGTGATAGCATTCTTTAATTTACCTTCAGAACTCTTGTTACCACCCCACACAGCTTCTTCCATGAAGAAATACTTTGTGTGAAGAGTCTCACTGTTGAAGCCAAAAAGGTCTTCAGTATCGTCTACAACCTTGCAGTGATTCGGACACATGGCAGCGATACACATTGATATAGTTGTCTTACCTGCGCCTTGAGGCCCACGAAGAGCGACACTAGTACCTGACTGAACATGAGGGAAACGAATCTGGTGAGCAATAAGCTTTACCAAGTGCTCCTTCTGTTCTGATGTGCCGTCAATCAACATATCAATATGATTTAAGAACACGGACACGTCGCCCTTAATAGGCTCAACGAATCCAGTCCAAAAATTGAATATCTTGTCGCCTAAGTCCTTGCCTGATGGATCAAACACACACTTCTCATAGCGTGTTCTTAATGCTGGATCTTCCAACCACTGATCAGAAAAATAGCGCTTCTCTGGATATTTGCGACCTTCAACCATGAAATGCTCTTCTACATGAAATTGTTTGAAGTCATATATAGATGAGTATTCATATTTTAAGCCCTCTTCCCCTGTGTACATTTTCAAAATCGCAGGCTTACCGCTTAAGTTCAAGAAGTAGTATTCTTTGAACTGCTCTTTGTACTGTAGGAACTTTGCCAAATCTTCTTTGCTTGCGAACTCGCAACCGAATTGATTAAGATCGTCAAAATCTATATTTGACTTTTTAGAATTTTCTGTTACCATAATTTTATCCTTAATTGTTGTTCATTCCTTTCGGTGGTTATGAACTAGTTTTAATAAAGGCGATTGCTACAACAATCGCTTTTTTCTTTTGTGCTTCAATGTAGAAATTTCACTTGATTCTGCTGCTTGTACTCTTCCACCTTTCCCCATAAAAAAAGCCTTACGTCGTCAGACCAGTTTTTGCCAGCCACCTTCTTTATTTCATCTAGTTCAAATTGAAGTTGAGCTTCAATTCTACAGTTGAAGTTTTTATTTCTTGAATTGTCTTTTTTATTTCTCATATATTACCTATTGTCGTTGTATTTGATATTGTAATGACATATTAATATTTGTCAACTTGTAATAACAATATTTAATAACATAGCTAATTCAGTAGTTATGAAAATAAAGAAATATGGTGTGTACTTATTGATCCCCCCGAACATTGAAAATTTGGGGGGATCACTCAAAGCTAGTAGGCATGCGGGTTTGGACGTGGTTTTTAATGATCCCCCCATCGAATTAAATTTAAGCCAGAAAAAACAACTATATATTTCGATTAATTTAATGTGTTCTTTTTACAACAATTATAATTGCCTAAAATTTACATAGGGGGAACGGGGGGTACGGGGGGATTTTCGTTTGAAGCATAGTATTCATGCGGGTTTAGGTGCTCCCCCCTATATATTCTTTCTTTAAAGATAAGGGGAACGGGGGGGGACAATAAAAACAAAATCAAAATCACCTTGAGGGCTTTGCCCTCACATTGTCCTTTCAGGACTCATTGCCTTCGGCATGTTTTTAAATAAGGAGTCTAGATGGTTTTGGTCCTTCAGGACATCCGGCCTTCGGCTAAGTTGTTACTGTTGACTTTGCTTTCGTTTTAACTAGATTAATATGAACAGGAGAGATGATCTATGGAAAAGATAAAAGCATATATATACAACACGTTGTTCAAAGCCGAATTATCGGAAGATAGAAAGCTTAACCAAATTCTTATAGAGAATTTTCACTGTTTTGAAATCGGCCAGAATTATGCTCGCATCACCGACGACAAGTATGGGGTTGAAGAACTTGCAAGAGAAGCTAACGAAATGTCGGAGGCGGCTAAGCGATATCCTAACTGATTGAACCCGTTGACTTTGATTTTGTTTCTATTATATTAAGAAGAAACAGGAGAATAAGTATGGAGAAATTAAAGCAGTGGTTTGGAAAACGAAGTAGCTCAATTACAGGGACAGCAAAGAAGTTGACTGGATATGAAGATACAAAGAAGTTCTCGACAGAGACAAAGGAGATTGCGAGCACATTGCTTAGTCCAAAGAAGACAATAGCCAATGCACGCAAAGAGAGCTTCAAAGACGCCATGATCAGATTAGGGGTGAACGAAGATGACTTGAAGATGAACTATCGCAACTTCGCCTGGTTATGTTGGATCTCACTTGGGTTCGCTGTCTTCTTGATTTCCTTATCTATCTACTGTGTTGTACAGGGCAGCTTACTACAAGGACTAGCAGGGCTATCAATCGCTTCCTTCTGTCTTGCCAGTGCTTTCAAGTACTCCTTCAGAGCATTCCAAATAAGACACCAGAACTTATGCAGCGTGAAGACCTGGTATGAGAGTAAACCTGAGTGGCTACCAAATCCGTTTTGTTAATTGAGCCCCGAAAGGGGTTTTCTTATTTCTACATCGTTGACTTTGCCGAGCATTTTCATATATTAGTACGACAACAACTATTTCTAATATATGAAAAATGAAAAAAGCATAGACAAAATAAAGAGTGCAATAGCTAAACTTGAATCCGAAGACCGCTCTATTACATATAGTGCAGTGGGCGAAATTTGCGGCATGAGCAAGCAAAGAGTTCATCAAGTCATGAAGATGAACGAAATGAACACTGGCCGCACGCATGATTCCAAACACATCTATATAGAGAAGCTAAAAGACGTAGATACGGAATCTCTCACTATCAATCAAATTGCTGATCTACTTGAATACACCAAGGCAATCAGCACACTTCGCCATGTCCTTCATCTTCTTGATATCAAATGCAAGCGTTCTCATGGAAGAACAAGCACTAGAGAATTCTTGAGGACTTTACCGACAGAGAATCACACGATTGAAGAGCTTCGCCAGATTTCTTGCTACAGCAAGTCCGTTCAATCGTTCAGAAGCTTCTTGAGCTACAACAAGATTAAATACAAAAAACTACGACCATCCTGATATCCAATTAGTTGACTTCGGGAATATTTCCACTATAAGTACTATATAACACACAGATTAAACGGACAAGCAAGGAGACACCATGAACGATTATTTAGAATCAATTTCAAGTATCTACAACATTCAAAGCAGTGACATGAGTTCTACACTCTCTGCTTTGCTTATCCTTGCCTTCTTAGTCTATGTTGTGATTGACACAGTAAAGAAAAAATAAAAAGGAGACTTATGAAACAACTTACTGACTATGAATTAAATGAGCATTACAAAGTAATACGAGATCTTGGCTTTGAGGTGAGAGTAAAGACCTATGCTAAAAATACAGGCACTTTAACTTTAGTGGACAGCAACACAAAGAAGGGTATCTACAGTGTTGAAGTGAAGACGAACGGACGAGGCACGAGCGCAATCATGGCAATCTTGCCGACCACCCGCGAGCTTACCCATTTAGATCTTGGCTTGAGCGCTTTGGCACGATTCGCACAGGACTACGACGCGACCATCTTACGCAGCCTTTCACTACCTGGTAGAGGCAAGTTTGAGAAGACATTTGCATCTGGCTACAACGAGGTAGTGAGGCAGCACGCACACGAAGCACACGAGAAGGTCAAAGAACATTTAGACGGCAATCCAGAAGCGCCCTTCTCTACTCTGTTCGCAGTCTTCTCATATGAGCTTGTAACCCAAATCAGCGCAAAGGAATAACCATGATCAAAAAATCCCCATCCGTGCTTGGACAGTATGACGGCTACAAGCTTGTCGGATTACCTGAACAGAATGACCCGCAGTGTGTTCAAGCAGGCTTGCTACTTGGCACTCAAGTATTGGGCTTCGTCGGCATCCACAGCGACGGCAAGATAGACATTCACCTGGCTGAGAAGAGCAAGAACCACCTCTTCCCAATGGAGCCCAAAGACCTTGTTGAAGCCATAGTGAAAGACCAGCAAGCTCCTAAGGTTGAGCAAGGCCAGAAGACACCACACCATAGACGAATACGATGAGGTGCTATGTTATCTGACTCTCTACTTGCCCTTGGCTTCGCCCTAACCGCCTACACCGCAGCAAAGCTCTACAGCGACCTTCACGAGCTTCCACGGCTCAAAGTCCAACCTGACCCTATCCCACGCTCTATGCACTGGTTAAACGTGCGTAGCGCCGTCCCTGAGAGCGACTGGATCAAGATCAAGAAAGTCATGATGGGCAACACCTTCATTAAAACACCGAAGTGTCAGTGTTGCGGCGCCGCCGGCCCTCTTGAGTGTCATGAAGTCTGGTCTTTCACCTGGCCGCGTACACAGTCCCTTACGGGCTTGAAGCTACTGTGCCACCTTTGCCACATGATCCACCACATAGGGTTCGCTATGCATAAAGGCGAAGGCGAGGAAGTGATCAGGCACTTCATGAAGGTCAACGGGATTGACCGCAAAACAGCAGACCGCTACATCAAACAATCGTTCAGTAAGGCACGACAACTGGACCGATTCTCACCCATCACTATGTCCAAGCAACACCGCCTGGATCTCACCTACCTCAATGACAAACGTTTCAAGTTGCCGAGAACATTCACAACTGACGAACGCAAATCCTGCAATCCCAAATCTAAAGCTTGACCTCAACTGATCCAGAAATTCTGGATCTTTTCATTTCCTACTTTCGATATCGTTATCTTCAATCCATCCGTTGACTTCGTTCAAATTTTTACTATATTAATAATATATACATAAACAAGGAACGAGCATGGTTACACAAACATTGACAGCACAAGAACAATACAGACTAAGACTTATAGATTTGCATACTTTCGCAAAGCTTCAGTGGCAAGAGCGGGTTTTAAGCTGGAACAGTAAGTAAGACCATGTTGGAAATAATAACAATAAAGGAGGCTCAACATGTTCAAACATATTGACAAATTAACGGCACGAGGAAAGTATGAATCTGCTTTCAGACATTGCCTGGACTATCACAGATTTATAGGCTATGAATTCTCAAGAAGACTTGAGAAGTTTGACTTGCTTAAAGGGGTAAGCATTCTTGAGGCAATAGGCACAAGGGAGAAGATCAACGACGACACCCGCGCTATGATCACTCACTTATCCATCTGTGCAAAAGACGGCCACGTGAGCGAAGGGCTTCTTCACTTCACTGTAGACAAAGTTTTGTGTGAGCTTGCTGGAGGTGCCAGATGAAAAAGCGACAACACCTAGTCCTGGACGACGACTCAAACATCATTTGGAGCGGCTGGACTGCGCCGACTAAGGCCATCATGAAGCTGCTGACTACCATGCTGCCTGAAGCGAACTTCTCTACATACGTTGTTGACCATGTGGTCTTCGTAGACTTTAAGCCGAGTCCCTGCCCTACCTAAAACATGAGCTAGATAGCAAAAATGCCCCAAACGGGGCATTTCTCTTGTCCTACCTGGCAGAGCCTTACTTCTTGATTCGCAGATCTTCCAGCTTCTTACCACCGGCGATACCGTCAGCAATCCACTTTGGTTGACGACCTATTGGTCTAGGTGCTAATAGCAGCTATCTTCGCCTCATCAGTAATATCATAGGAAACTGCTAGAGCGAAATCACGAGCACCGTTCGTCCCTTTAATCAGCCTTCCACGTGTTCTGTAAGATCGTAAGGTAATCCCCCCATTTTTAGAGCACGCTAAAAGTAGAGGTTAAGCGGCGAGTGCCAATTTCTGTTTTGGCGTGATACCGCCGAGCGCCATGTTGG
>NZ_JBWBRF010000042.1:0-5983 GCF_056279385.1 Massilia sp. UYP34
GATAGTGCTGCAACCAGTGTGAAAGTAGGTTATCGTCAGGCTAGTTATATAGAAAAACCCCACCAGGTGATCCTGGTGGGGTTTTTTGCTTTTCGGCTTCAGGTTCTCACCATCCTGGTTACTTGACGAGGCGCAACGAAAAGCAGAATTCGCTTCCTGAATTGTTTCTGGCTTTTAATATTCTTCCACAGCCAGGACAACTACATCACCGCGTTGACTGGACGTCACTGATCCCACCAATACACCAATCTCATCTGACCTTGGGGCGACCATGCATGAGCTCGGCTTCGTGGTACTGGCAATACTGGGTTATCCGTTTCTGGTCGCGTGGCTCATGGGACTGAGCAAGGCGAGCAGGATCGCCGAGCTGGAAGGGCAGGTGGCGGCCTTGAACAGGCGGGTACAGCGTCTCATGATGCCATCGTCACCCATCGCACCCGCGGGGCGTCCTGCCGACGAGGCTGCGGTGCCGACGCCGCTATCCGATCTCGCCAGGACTCCTCCCCCCGCCCCCGCGGCGGACGATACCATCGCCCCCTCGACGCCGCGAACCACAACCACCATCCTGGCGCCGGAGCCGGTGAAGCCTACCCGCCCCAGGGCTGCACCTACAGTCCATGAAGAACCAGTCCGGGAGCCCTACCTGAAGTCACCGCCACGCTGGCTCATCGCCGCCAGGACCTGGCTCCTGACCGGCAACCTGGTTGCCAAGCTCGGCCTCGTGATCCTCTTTATCGGCATCGGCTTCCTGCTCAAATATGCCGCCACGACCCTCATCATTCCGATCGAACTGCGCCTGGCCGCCGTGGTCCTGGCCGATTTTGGATTGCTGGCCTGGGGATGGCGCCTGCGCCTAGCGCGCAGGGAGCTCGCACTGCCGATCCAGGGAACCGCAATTGCCGTCCTGATGCTGGTGATCTTCAGCGCCTACCGACTCTACGCGCTGATACCTTCCGGTCTGGCGTTTGCGCTGCTGGTGTTCCTGACGGCTTTCACCTGTCTGCTGGCGGTCCTGCAGGAGGCGCCGTGGCTCGCGGCATTCGGCATCACGGGCGGTTTTGCCTCTCCCGTACTGCTGGCGAGCGGGGAAGCCGGCAGCCACATCGCACTCTTTACTTACTATGCGCTGCTCAACGCTGGTGTATTTGCCCTGGCCTTCATGCGTTCATGGCATCCGCTCAATTTGCTGGGATTCGTCTTCACCTTCATCATCGGCGCGGCGTGGGGCGGGCTCCGCTACACGCCGGAGCATTACTGGTCGGCGCAAGCCTTCCTGATCCTGTTCTTCCTGTGCTACGTCGCGATCCCTCTTGCATTCGCGACCCGGGAGAGAACGCGCATGAAGGACTACGTCGACATCACGCTGGTCCTGGGCACGCCGTTGCTCGCCTTTGGATTCCAGGTCGGCCTGGTCAGGGAGATGGAATTCGGTCTTGCCTTTACCGCGCTCGGCCTGGGTGGGTTCTATCTGGCGCTCGGCATTTTGTTGTGGCGCAGCGGGAAAGAGCGCTTGCGTTTGATGGTCGAGACCTTCGCGGTGGTCGGCGTCATCTTCGGCACGCTCGCTGTCCC
Source organism: Massilia sp. UYP34 (assembly GCF_056279385.1). Classification (NCBI taxonomy): domain Bacteria; kingdom Pseudomonadati; phylum Pseudomonadota; class Betaproteobacteria; order Burkholderiales; family Oxalobacteraceae; genus Massilia; species Massilia sp. UYP34. The sequence continues at coordinate 1,573 of NZ_JBWBRF010000042.1, forward strand.
ATTTGCGCTCGATGCACGTTGGACTTCGGCTGCGTGGGCCGTTGAAGGCGCTGGATTCGTGTGGCTCGGCCTGCGCAGTCAGCGCCGGCTTGCATGGTCCTTCGGACTGTTTTTACAGGTCGGCGCCTGGGTGAGCTTCATTGCCGCTGCATCGAAGCTCGATGTGGACACCGCGCTCGCAGCCAATCTGTGGTTGGGATTCCTGCTGCTCGGCTGCAGCGCGTTTCTTATCGCGGCCAACTTGCGCAAGCATGCCGGCAAGGACGACAGCCTGCCGGAGCTTGCCAGCGTTGGCCTGTTACTCGCTGCCGTCGCCCTGCTTGGCGCCTGCTGGAGCGAAGCGGTGTTCCGTGCGGATGGCAGTACCTTGGCGAACTGGATGGTGGCCGGCGCGCTGTTCACGGCCGTGCTGTTGTATGCGATTGGCGTAAGCATGGCGTGGCCGATGGCACGCGGGCTCGCCCTGGCCGCCCAGGTCGCGGGCGCTGCCGCCGTGGGAATCATCTGCGCGCCGGGCTGGTCGTTCACCTCCATGCTCGAGACAAGCGGCGAGCAGCCGCTGTTGGGCGTCGTCATGCTGGCCGTCGCGGCATTCGCGACCAGCCGCATGCTGCAGCGTGTCGACCTCCAACAGGGCGACGCCAATCACCCGACAAGCGGGGTTGCATCGGCACTTCTACTGTGGGCGGGCATCTGGTGGTTCGGCCCGGTCATCAATATCGCCGCAGGCAGGATCGCCGACTATTTGCCGGCAGGTCTGGGTAGCCAGTATGCGCGCTGGACCTGCGTGTATGCAGCGGCGGTCGTGATCACGGCGGTGGTGGGCATGCGGCTTGGCCCGCGCCTGGCCTGGCCACAGTTGCGCTGGTTCGCGAGTGCCTGCTGGGGCATGCTGGCCCTGGTCACGGCGGCTTCCTTGCACACGCTGTATGCCAGCCACACGCTGCCGGAGGCCGCGGGTTGGCTTGCCTGGGCAATTCTTCTGGCCGGCGGCGAGTATGCGATGCTGCGCTGGAGCGCGAGCGGTCCGGAAATCCGCCCGATCCCGCTCAGACTGCTGCATGTGCTGCGCACCGCCGGACCGTGGCTGGCTATCTGGCCGGCCGGCGCCATCCTGATCGATCGTTGGCTTGCCGGGCCAAGCGAACCGCTCCTGGCGGCACACAGCGACTGGGCCAGCGATGCCGCCTGGAGCAATTATTTGCCGAGTTGGGCAATGATGCTTGCCCTGGTGTTCCTGCTGCGCCGCAGTCAGGCGGACAGGTGGCCGAGCGCGCCGCTGGCGGATTGGTATCGCACCGTCATCATCCCCAGCGGCACCGTGTTGATGGCGATGCTGGCGGTGTTCTGGAATGTGGGGCATGACGGAGCGATGTCGCCTTTGCCCTATGTGCCCTTACTGAACCCGCTCGATCTGACCACCGGCTTCGTGTTGATGCTGTGGGCGAACGCGCTGCGCCAGCTCACCAGCCGGCCCGTGCCGCCTCACGCGCTGATGTATCAGTTGAAGATCGGCGGCGCGATCGCGGCCTATATCTGGTTCAACCTCATCCTGTTGCGCAGCGCGGCGCATTACGGCGGCATCGACTACCGTCTCGACGCGCTCGCCGCATCGCAGTCCGTGCAAGCGATGCTGTCCCTGGTCTGGAGCGCAAGCGCACTGGTGCTCATGCGTTTCTCCGCGCGCATGACCATGCGGCGCGCCTGGTGGGGCGGGGCACTCGCGCTCGGGATCGTGGTAGCGAAGCTGTTCCTGGTCGACCTGGCCAACGGCGGCAGCATCGCGCGCGTCGTGTCCTTCGTCGGTGTCGGACTGTTGCTGCTGTTGGTCGGCTACCTCGCGCCTTATCCGAAAACAGCGCAGGCCGCGCCGTCAGCCGTTTCCGCTTGAACTGAACAGGGGATAACCATGTACGCGTTTTTCGAACGGCGCACTGTCACTATTGTTTTGGCGGCCCTGCCTGTTTCGGCCGCCATTGCCAGTCCGGGAGATGGACCGGCCAGCTATTCGCATATCCTCCCGCTCGGTGTCGACGCCAATCAGGCCGTCGTGCAGTTGCGGGTGCCGCGCGAAGTCTATCTGCATGCGCGCTCGCCGGAGCTGGACGACCTGCGCGTGTTCGATGCCGACGGCGCATCGCTGCCGTTCGCATTGGTCGACCTGGCTGCGCCGCCGGTGGTGAGCCGGCAAACCACCCCGGCCGCTGTCTTTCCCGTGCATGGCCCCGCACGCGATGCCGGGCGTGTGCATGACAGCCTGCAGATCCGAACGGGAGCCGACGGCGCCGTCATTTCGGTGACGGCGCCGACGCGTGCTGCCAGCGATGAGCTGGTGAGCCTGGTCCTGGACCTGCGACCGGCCGCGAGCGCAGCGCAGGTGGACGCGGCGGCGCCGGTGGGAGGGCTTGCATTGACCCTGCCGCCGGGAGCGGGAAGCTACAGCGCCTGGGTGGCACTCGATGTCAGTGACGACCTGCAAAACTGGGATGAGCTGGCCGAGGCAGCGCTCAGCTGGCTGGTCAACGACCAGGGCGCGAGCGTGCAGAAAGACCGTATCGGGTTCACGCCGCGGTCGTTCCGCTATGCCCGCATCCGCTGGTTGGACGGCAAGCCGATCGCGTTCTCCGCGATCCATGCCGAGTATGTGGTCGAGCGGCAGGCTGCCCGGCATCTCGAGACCATCGTCCTGCAAGGCTCCTCCGGTCGCGACGGACGGGACTTGGCCTATACGGCGCCCATCGCGATCCCTGCGCGCTCGCTCGGCCTGGTATTCACAGGGCAAAATGTCGTCATGCCAGTACAGGTCGGACAATACGAAGCCATCCGCAGCCGCAAGGCGGAAGGGCGAACCACGCCGCAATTGCAGTCACTGGTGAACACGACGTTCTATCAGATGGTCCAGGACGGGCGGCGTCGGGCTTCTGGAGACGTCGAGATTCCTGTGACACATGCCTCCCAGTGGATCGTGCGGCCGCAGACCGATGTGTCCGAGCGCCCGGGCCTGCGTCTGGGCTGGACGCCCGCGAGCATGGTGTTCGTCGCAGGCGGCAAGCCGCCTTACACACTGGCTTTCGGCCGCACCGGCGTGCGCCCGGCCCGGGTCGGGCTGCATCAGGTGGCGCCGGGATTCAGTGCGGGCGAGCTGGCCGGGCTGGCGGCGGCCAGGCCCGGAAATCTGGTGCGGCAACAGTCCTCCGGCCAGGCTGCGGACGATATCGCCGGAAGATCATCCGGAAACAAGCGGGGCTGGTTGTGGGCATTGCTCGTCAGTGGCGTCCTGGCGCTGGGTGCGATGGCATGGCATCTCTTCCGCCAGCTCAAGAGCGGCGCCCAGCGGCCAGTTGCCTGAATCGGTGCGCATGTAAAAAAGCCCGCCGGTTGGTGACTGGCGGGCTTGGCGACTGGATGATTGGTTCAGGCGGCGTGCATTCCACTGTTGATGCGCAATTCGAGCTTGTCCCAGAACCGGTCGTGGACTGGTAGCAGCAGCACATTGCAGACCGGCTCGAGGATGGCGACCAGGCCGCCGAAGGCGAGCGATCCGGTGGCGCAGTAAATGACTGCGAATGCGACGCCCATGTGCATCAGCGTCTGGCTGACCTTCTCCGCAGCGATCTTCATGTAGCGGTCACGTTCCGACGTTGCCCGGGCACGGACGGCGGCCCAGGCCCTTTCATGGAAGGGGAGCAGCAGGACGTTGATCACCGGTTCGATGATGATGGCCAGGCCGCTGAACACAACCGAGCCCGTCATCGCATAGGCGATCGTGAAAGCGATCGCCATGTGAGTGATGACCTGACTGGTTTTCTTCGCTGCGATGACCATGGGTTGACCTCTTCACTTCGTTTGCCGACTGTAGAGCCAAATGATAATGATTCTCGCTCATAGTTAAAAGCAAATAATATTGAAGATGTTGATAGCAATGTTCTATTGCTGGAGGTGCAAAATCGGTAAGCCGGGGGCTTGCGGGATGTGTCATCGATTTGCTATAGTCGCGCTTTCCCGACGCAGACGCAGCCTTCAAGGCAGCGAGAAGCGGAAGGAAAAGAGGGTTGACGAGATTTAAAAAACGCTTCATACTCTCTCTTCTCTGCTGCTGACGAACAAAACGATTCGAAGCACACAGCAGGGATGAAGCACCGGATAAAGTTCTTTAAAAATTAACAGTCGATAAGTGTGGGCGTTTGATGAAGGTGCCAAGAACTTCGGTTCTTGATTACTTAAATTATCAAATGTTCACAAAAAAGAAATACGTTGCTTCAGCAATGAAGTAACGGTCAGTATTTTGAGTGAGCGACCCCTGCAGCAATGTAGGGTGACTCGAAAGAGTCAACAAACAGAGATTGAACTGAAGAGTTTGATCCTGGCTCAGATTGAACGCTGGCGGCATGCTTTACACATGCAAGTCGAA
>NZ_JBWBRF010000043.1:0-4921 GCF_056279385.1 Massilia sp. UYP34
CTTGAATTCCTCTGTGTACCGCTTACCGCTCATATCTTCTCCTTGTGCCCGATATTATGGCTCAGGAGTGTCTACGATAGTCGTGGCGATTCACACTATTTTCTTCAGAAGGATATATGCCACTCGATTTGACCGACATGAGCGACGACGCTTTCGATGACTGGTTGCGCGATTTAGGCGGCCACGCCACAGGCGACGCCTTGAACGACGAACGTTTGGTAGAGCTTGTAAGCGCGACGCTTCGGGACGCTAAGCCAGAAGACCGGGCACGGAACTTGGTCGAGTTAGCCAACTTGTGCTATGCCATGGCCGACAAGACGTTGGGGTCACGGACACCTTCCGCTAAATGTTTAAAGATCGTGATAAGCGGCGGCCGACGCCAGTAAGCACCGGCTGATGTGCCTAAGGAGCATCGTCGACCGGTCGAATTTCCACACCGCGAGCTGCCTAGTTGAAAGAATTTACTTACACAGCCGTTACACGACCCAGCGCGTTACACAGGAAGGGAATCAGGGGCCACAAGGAACATCACATAAACCCCTGATTTTTCAGATATATTTTGGTAGGCCTCCCCGGAGTCGAACCGGGCACCAACGGATTATGAGTCTCTTGTTTTGCTACTTTCAACCCCTTGATTACCAAGGGATCTCACTTTAAGTCGTTGATTTTTAACGATTTTGCCTAGTCACTGCTTGCCACTCGTTGCCACTGTTTGCCAGCCCCGCGTAGCCTAGAGCGTAGCCTAGACGCTGACTGTAGCCTTCCCTATACTCTAGGCTACACACCAACGTACACAACAGGGGCTACCAGCATGTTTGACTACCCAAGCAAGACCAAGCTCACCATGAAGGAGATCGAGAGCTTTCCACTTTGCGAAGACGGAAAACAGGTCACGATCTACGACAGCACTCTACCTGGTTTTGCCTTGCGTATAGGCAAGACTGCCAAGACCTTTATTGTATACAAACGTGTGGCAAAAGGGGCACCGAAAAGGATCACTCTCGGCAAGTATGGGCAACTGACACTTGAGGCCGCAAAGATTGAGGCCAAGAAGAAGCTTGCTGAATTGTCAACGGGAATCGATCCAACCGAAGAGCGCCGTGCAGCGTTGGAAGCCGTCCAGAAGTTCAAGCAGAAGAACACTGAAACGCTGGAATGGCTCATTGACGAATACACGAACCAACACCTCATTGGCAACAAGGGAGGACGGCAAAGCACTCTTGATGGGATTGAGGACTGCAAGAAGTACTTCGGAGAGAAGACCATCATCTTGCTTAAGAAGGATGGCTTGCAGTGGAAGATTGACCGCCCTGCCAAACTTAGCAACTGGCTTGACCGTCCGTTCCGTGAAATCACTCGTGAAGAAGTTCTTGACCGCTTCAACATGTTCGCAGTCGCCAAGCCGACCCGAGTACAGAAAGCGACAGGACTTCAGCCGATCACCCGCACGCACCAACTTTGCTTCAAGTATCTGAACTCTGCCTATAATTTCATCATTCCTCGTTTGGAACTGGACATCAAAGAGAACTTCCGCAACCCGTTCGATGTGCTGACCAGCCACAAGAAATGGAAGAAGACGAAGACGCGAGACCGCATGCTTGACTTCCGCAAGGAAGAATTCTCTCTCTGGTGGCATGCAGCGGTTGCCTACCGTGACCACAACGCAGTAGCGAGCGATTACATTCTCTTCTCCCTGGTGCAAGCTGGCCGCTCCATTGATATTGCTTCGATCAAGTGGAAGCAGGTAGATTTTGAACTTCAAGAAATTAAGTATGAAGACACGAAGAACGGGATCACCTACACCTTCCCTCTGACCAAACTCGGCTTGGAAATCCTCGAGCGCCGCAAGGAGTTTGCGATCAATGATTTTGTGTTTGGGTATGGCGACAGCAAGACCGGACATGTCCCACAGGATGCCAAGTTTCACTTTAAAAATATTGGTGAGGCGTGCGGTAAAATCATCAGTCACCACGACTTGCGCCGCACATGGGGTACTGCCTCTATGTTTGCCAAGGTTGATGAACGAACCATGAATTTCTGCCTCAAGCACGTCATGAACGATGTGAACGAGAGCTACTTGATGAAGCACTACGACCTCATCAAGGAGTCGTTGCAGAAGGTGGAAGACTACCTACTGGCCCAAGTAGAAAAATTCAATCCAGTGACGAACCTTGAAGGCATGGCAGCATGACCCCTGACGAATTTCTGTTCAAGCTACAGAACCTCCCGCCTGATGTAGTTTTGACGGCCACACACTTGGTCGCATTGCTTCAAGTTCTCAAGCCAACCGTTCTCAATGCGACTGCACAGGTTGTCGACGGAAATTTTGACACCTACCCGAACTCAAAAATTATCGGAGAAGAAGAGCTAGGAAGCTGGATCGGGGAAGCGATCAGCACACTTCAAAAATGGCGAGTGTCAGGCAAGGGACCAAAGTTCATCAAGAAGCCTAAGAACATTGGATACCGTGTTGGGGATGTGAAGGACTGGCTCGACACCCTCACCGTGTCTTCTACAGCAGAGAGTCATGTTCGCCTCAACAGACTGGACACTGTGTTCTCTAGCCCTATGCCTTTCATTGTGCCGACTGGCGACCGCCTCCCCCTTCCCTTCTTTCAGTCTTTGCACTTGGACAATGACGAGATTGAAGCTGTCGTTCTTGAGTATGTTGAGCACTTTGACCGGCCAGAACAGAACCTTCCTGCATGGCTCTACAGCCGTTTGGCCGTATCAGGTTTTGCTCACCTCTACCCTCAGCTTGAAGAATTTATTGAAGGTGGCGCAGACATCAACCATGTAGCCAAGCGTATTTTTGGACAAGAAGTGATTGAGTTCAGCATGGCCGATTTGATGGCAGAACATGAAGGAAGCGACCCCTGGTACAAAGATACCTTGCTCATGCTTCTTGCTAATAGCCTTGATATTTCCAAGATTGAAGGAGGTAGCTCAGCCTTCCAGAAAGTTGTGGAGCTTCGTAACCTCAACAAGAAGCTCGATGCAAATTTACCTACCAAGAGCCTTCCAAGACGCGACACAGGCGGCAAACTTTAGTAGTAGTGTCCTGAACCATACAAGCGACTACAACCCGTTAACTAACAAGCAGAAGCCTAAATGACCACCAACATTCAAGACACCGTGCAGCCCTTCCGAAGTGAAGTCAACGGCGAGTCCCGCAACAACCGCCTGAAGTCTATCGCTCAAAAATTAGACAAGCTGTACAACGTTTCCTCATCATCGTTCAAGGGAACATCCGACGAATTCGTATCCCTCATGCGTAACTGTGTAGACGAAAATCTTTGGGAGATTTGCTACTACCTGAAGACAGGGACAGGTTACACCATGAGTGCGAAAATCTTCAAAGAACTGTCCACGTATGCACAAGCTCAGGGCAACTTAGCCTTCTACTACGCCCTCTGTTCATTGGCGATCACAGGGGGACTCTATCCGTTTTCAGATGTTGTCAAGTCTGACCGTGCGCAAGAGCAGCACTTGAAGGAAGTCACAAGCACTCTGTACGGAGAGGATATTGACTCTAGAGGATGGGAGAAGAACTCGATGTTTGGGATCTGAACAGTAGAAGCAAAAGAGGTTCGGCAGTGTGTGTTTAAGGTTTTTCATATTGATCAATCAACATAAATAAATCTGTACTTTCATCTTTTCATGCGTTTAGTTGTTGACCGTATACTTCACGTATTCTATGATGAAGACATCAACACAATATATGAAGTAAGTGTTGAAGAAGACTAACGACACTCACACTTAAAGGAATGACCATGAACGCCAAAGCCGCCACCGCTGCAACGAACGCCCCGACTGCTAAAGACGAGAGCAAGAACACTGCAAGCGCCGGCAACACCAAGCCAGCAGACAGTGCCAACGAAGATGTTGCGGCTATCGCATTGGCAGAAACCGCAGCAAATTTGAATGCTCAAGAACGTTCGGCTCTCGCCCTGCGTGTTCTGGAAGGCGAAGCCGACGAACAAGAACAAAAGCTCTTTGGCATTCTTCAGGCTCAAAACACCAAGGCTATTGCAGCACGCGGTGAGCATACCAGTGCCATCGAAGCAGCCGTGAAAGCATTGGCAGGCACCGTTCGTCCGTTCGGATTCAATGACATGAAAAAACTGATTGATTCCAAACTGATCAGCATCGACGTGATCGGTCAAGTAGCCAAGGAGTTTAAACTGATCAAAGCAGATCAGGGGCAATCGCAAGTTGGTCAGACCCCAGTTGTCAAGACCCCACGTGTCAAGGCAGCAGGTGCAAGCAAGGTGTTCAAAAGCGACAGCAATCCGGTGTTCATTGAAATTCCGAAGGCTGCAACCGATGGCACGCTGGTTAAAAACGAAGTTATCCGCCAAGGCCGAACTTTGGAATTGCGTTCTGGCAGGAACATTTTTGGCCCTATGAAGGTCGTCATGCTTCGCACTAAGGGAGCTACCCTGGCCGAGACCGAAAAAAACTTGGCGGCTCATATCGTAGATGAAGCATATGGAAAAACTGAAGAAGGTAAGACTGAACTGAAAAAGATCGCTGCGGAAGTGTTCGCTTCAAAGCCGAAGAAAGCACCAGCCGCTACTCAAGCCTAAGCCTTCCAGCTACACCACAAGCCCCTGAGCGATCAGGGGTTTTTTTACGCCTAACCATGATCACACAGCTTCGCATCACTGACCTTAACAGAGAGGTTGCCCACGGTATCGCCGTCGACGGCCACTACTACTTCCAGAGCAAGCGACTCATGGATGCCTTCGGATTGGCAGACAGCCCCACGGAGAAGGCCAAGGCGATTGACCTGATCCTAACCTTCAACAAGCACCTGAACAGCCTGTCAACGGCGATTGAAAACTGATACAGATTTCGTCGTCTCAGCGATTTAAAACTGATACACCCCCGTCGCCGAACACCGTCCGTGTTCAGCCCA
>NZ_JBWBRF010000044.1:0-4171 GCF_056279385.1 Massilia sp. UYP34
CAACATGGCGCTCGGCGGTATCACGCCAAAACAGAAATTGGCACTCGCCGCTTAACCTCTACTTTTAGCGTGCTCTAAAAATGGGGGGATTACCACTGCAGCCCATACGCTTAGTGGGATCCGATTTGCGATCCAGACATCGATGCGGCTCCAGCGGCCGACTGACTCATGTTTCGGCACTCTTGTGCGCAACGGCGGCATGCGGCAGCGCAATCCTGGCAATGCTGCGCCTGGTGCTGCGCGCACTCGTCCCCACAAGCTTCGCAAATGTCGGCACACAGCTGGCACACTTGAATTGCGTGCTCGGTCGAGCGGCTCATGAGCTGCGCAGCAAGACGGCAGATCGCAGCGCACTCGTTGTCCAGTTCGATGCAGCGAGCCATCATCTTTGGATCCGGTTCCTGAAGGCAGGCCGCAGCGCATGTGTCACAGGCTTGAGCGCATTCGTAGCAAGCCTGAATGCACGATTGGAACTGATTTTGGATCATGATCTTCTCCTTAAGCGTTCATTGAAAGGTTGCCTCTTCCATTAATCCCGCACGCTTTTCAGCGTGTCTCATACGAATTCGCTTCTTTATTTACTCAATCCAGAACTAGAACCAGAACCGGATGCCGGCAACAGCCTGCACCTCGCTTTGGCCCCGCCCACGAATGCGCGTGAAGTCGGCGGTTTCGCCGAATTGCCGACTCCATGTCACCCCGATGTAAGGTGCAAACTGGCGTGTGACTTCATAACGCAGCCGCAGGCCCGCGCTGATGTCGGACAGGCCGCTGCCTATCTCACGTTCCGGATCGCTACGGCTGTAAAGGTTCGCTTCCACCTCGGGCTCAAGGATCAGTCGGGAAGTGAATAGAACCTCGTACTTGACACTCAGGCGTGCTGCCAAGCCGCTGCCAGGACGCCAGTACGCTGTCGCCTCGGTCTCGAACCAGTAGGGAGCCAGGCCCTGCACGCCAAAGGCTAACCAGTTACGGCTTTTGCCTTCGCCGCTATCGTGCCGGACACCTACTTGCGTGCTCCAGAATGTTGCAAACGCCCGGTCCCATAAGAGCTCAGTGCGCGCCGACTCAAGTGCCTCGCCACGGCGCTCGCCTTCCGCCTTCACCCAGGCCTTGTCGTAGTCGTTGCCATACCAGGCCTCGAACTCCACATTCTGGCCTTGCTCACCGTCGCCTTTCGCCGCCTCGGCCTTGTCGAACAGGACTTTCCAGAATGGCGCGTTGTCGTTCATCTCATGATTACCGAGGTGCGCGAACTTCGTGCCCTCGTTATACGCGTTCGGGTCGCGCGCGTCGGCCGGCGGTGGACCGCCTTGCATGCGCCCCATCTGCATGTCCTGTCCGCCGGCGGCGGGCGAAACTATGGCTTGGGCGGCATGATCCATCCCAGCATGGGCGTTACTGGCGGACGCTCCGGGGGGCGGTGCATGGCCCATCGCCGAGTGATCCATATTCTGCGCTTGAGGCGCGTTGCGTTGCCCCTGCACTGTCGGACTTGCTTGCGCTGGCATCGCGTGTCCTGCGTGCCCTGAAGCCGGGCTCTGCTCTCTTACCGGCTGCCCAACGTTTCCTGGTTCCGGAGCCGTAGGCGTGCCTGAGCGATTGGCTGGAGCTGTCGTATGATGGCCAGTATGTTCAGATCCTTGTCCTTGTTGCTGATTCTGCTGTTCCGCCCGTGATGTCTTTGCTTCCGTTGGGACAGAATGAGCTGCTTGTCCAGAACTTTGTCTGGCATCTGGTTTTGCAGGCACTGCTGGTTGCAGAACAGGCTTAGCTGGAGAGCTCGGCGGTGTCACGTGACCCATGGCCGCATGATCCATTGTCGAGTGAGTGTCCCCCGTCAATGATTGCACCGAGGGGACCTGCTGGACGGACGCAGTCGCTTGCGCGGCAGCATTCTGCGAAAAAAGCGAGGCGATCACCAAGGCATAAGGAATCGGCTTCCTCAGTTGATTCTTCATGACACTACTACCTCCCTGAACATTCCGGCTTCCATGTGATAAAGCAGATGACAGTGAAAAGCCCAGTGGCCCGGCGCATCTGCGGTCACCCGGAAGCTGACGCGTTGCGCGGGCTGAACGTTAATGGTGTGCTTGCGCACCTGGAATTGTCCGGTTGCAGATTCAAGCTCGCTCCACATCCCGTGCAGGTGGATCGGGTGATTCATCATCGTGTCGTTGACAAGCACAACGCGCAACCGCTCGCCATACCTGAAATGAATTGGCAGGGACTCCGAAAATTTCTGGCCATCGAACGACCACATGAAGCGCTCCATGTTCCCTGTCAGGTGCAGTTCAATCTCCCGCGTGGGCTCCCGAGGATCAACTGGTCCTCCAACCGTACGCAAGTCTGCATAGGTCAGTACCCGCCTGCCGTTATCCCGCAGGTTCACGCCAGGGTCGTCCAGATTCGTCCTGGGCATGTCAACACGCATGTCAACGCCCGGGCCATACTCAGTTCGCGCATGACGTACCTTCGGCGCTTGAGCTGGCTTGGACGTCGATGCTGTCGTCGACTGGCCATGGCCTGCATGCGAGTCAGCCGCTGTCGGCGCATCCTGTGCATGGTTTTGGTGCGTCGCTATGGCCTCACGACTTGCCGTACTGGATGAGGACGAGTTTTGCATTGCTCCATGGCCGCCGTGGCCGCCATTTGCGCCCGACATGGCCATTGCTCCCATCATGTCAACCATAGTGAGCCAGTGTGCCTCGTCAATTTCCGGAACAGGTGCCTGCATCCCTTGGCGGGGTGCGAGGGTTGCGCGTACCGATCCGGAGCGGCCGATGGACTGAGCGAAGATTGTGTAAGCCTGCTCTTCAGTCGGCTCGACGATGACATCGTAGGTTTCAGCTACCGAAACACGAATCTCGTCGACCGTCACCGGCTCCACATCCTGCCCGTCGGCGGTAACGACGGTCATTTTCAAACCTGGAATGCGCAGATCGAAGATAGTCGTTGCCGAACCATTGATGATCCGAAGTCGAACCTTCTCGCCAGGGCTGAATATTCCAGTCCAGTTGCTCTCTGAGGTCGAGCCGTTGATCAGGTACCTTAGTGCGCTACTGATGTTCCGGCTAGCCGTGACATCGCTGAAGTCAGTCGGCATCATGCGCATCTGATTCCACATCTTGCGCTTTTCAACCGCGCCCGAAACACCCATGCGCTGGGCATCTTGCATAAACTCACCGAACGTCGGCTGTTTGTTATTGAAGAAGTCGCTCATCTTTTTAAGATTAGCGAGTACGCGCTCAGGCTTTTCGTCGGTCCAGTCCGACAGCATGACTACGTAATCACGGTCGGCCGAAACTAGCTCACCGTTTTTTGGGAGCACAACGATCGGACCGTACAATCCTGTCTGCTCCTGGAAGGCTGAGTGGCTGTGATACCAGTATGTGCCTGCTTGCTGCACTTTGAACCGGTAGGTGAAGGTCTGACCTGGCGCAATGCCTGAAAAGCTTATTCCCGGAACGCCGTCCATTTCCTCCGGAAGCAAGATTCCATGCCAATGGATGGAGCTAACGGTCTGCAGTTGGTTGGTGACCCGGATGGTCACGGTATCGCCCTCGTTCCAACACAAAATCGGGGCAGGAACCTGGCCATTTACCGCGGTAGCGATCCGCGCGGCGCCCGTAAAGTTGACGGGCATGGGAGCGATCACTAGGTCAAAGTCGGTCCCGCGCAGAGTCCCCCGGTCGCTAGGCTGCGCAAAGAGTGAACGGGGATTCAAGCTTGCAAGACCGATCGCTGCACCGGCACCCTGCAGGAAGCGGCGGCGCCAGTTGCTATTGCAGCTAGCGTCGATATCGAACGAATTCATCTGGTTCTCCGATTAATCGATAGATCATTTGACGACCCAGAATGCGGAATGCAACGCATCGGGCTTCGTCAAAAATTTTTGGCTATGGGTGCGCAAAGTAGGCCAGCCAATACTGCCACTAATGAAGTAGCAAGTACGGCGTGATTCGGCATCAGCTTGATGGAACAGATTGTCCAACGGCCAGCGCTGCCCTGGCATGCTTGAATCGAGGAACAGGCACGCCGCGGACCAGCCTACTATGATGCGAGGGAATGAGAGGATTGAATCGCCACGAGTTTCCTAGACACTCGCGAGCCGCTTGAAATACTGCTTTTCATACTCGACCGGCGACAAGTCATTGCTGGAGCTGTGCCG
>NZ_JBWBRF010000045.1:0-3902 GCF_056279385.1 Massilia sp. UYP34
TTCATCATGACGGCACTCGCTGGCTTGGTTCGATGTCAGGATTTTACCCAGCCGCAGGCGTCTCGGCCGAGGTTTTTAGAGGTGGCCTTAAGCAACCTAAAGCAATTAACTGCTCGACTGATTTTCTGTCTTGTATTGGATGCCCCTTCCCAACTTCATCAAACCATGGTTGAACCTTGGCTCCTACTGCTCATGTTGCCCTTGGAACTATCAAATGGATTGCATATGCTTCTTGGTTGACTTGCCAAGTTTTTCAAGTCTTCCCCACCAATCTTTTTGCGATAAATGAGGCAAGTAAAAATCTCCAAACCACCTCACATGGCAACGCATTTCTATCTGCTTTAAGGCATCTCTGCGAATTCCTGCCAAAAGAGTTTGGTCTAACGCCAAATTTGCTAGGTGCCGCAACTCATCAGCATCTTTAAAAAATCCTCCTTGATCTAAATCGGCGACAATGCTGGTAATTAATTCTGAAAAGGTCGTCATCGTTTGATTGCTCCTGTGTATTTACCTCCTGCGGTTATGACTTGCCACCCTCCTCCAGTTTTGTCAGGTCCCCACTGTAGCTGAGGAGCAACTTTTCCTTCAAGCAACATTTGGTTCCGAGTTAGCGCAACAGGGCTTTCAAATTCTGCCGTATTGCTTGGTGGAAGCGCAAGCTTTTGGCGTCTTTCCGCAGGCGTTGCTCCAGCCGAGCATCGTGTGACAAATACTCCTGACGCTGCACCTATGTCGGATTCAGTAATTGTAAATTTCTCACCGGCTTGTCCGTGAGAAGCATATATTTGACCATAGAAGCTGCTTACTACCTCATGCCGCTGCTGTTTTGAAAGTCCACGTGCCTTCAAAAGTTTTCTTGCAGAGTTATTTTTGACTGGAATTCCTGCGCATTTGGTAAGGCCCAAGGGGTCCATCCACCCTGTTGGATTGGGTGCGTACCGATAGACATTCTCACCGCCATTCATTCCAACCGGGTCTTGGGTGAGATACCTTGCCGTATCCGGATCGTAATACCGATGCCGGTTGTAATGCAGACCGGTCTCATCATCAAAGTACTGCCCCTGAAACCGTATCGGATTCCGTATCCCAGCCTTGCGCGCCGCCTCGCTGATCGCCTCCTTCGCTTGCCCCCACGCCTTGTACTGCGCCGACCACGCAACCTTGCCCTCGTAATCCGTCAACTCTTGCGGCGTCCCCAGATGATCGCATTGATAGAAGGCGATCTCTTCCTTACCGAACGGCTCAGCTCCCTGCTCAACCTCGCCGTTCCACAGCGGATCGAGCGCCATGTCGTACTTGCCGCCGTTGCCCGCCATCAGCGCTTTCACATCCGTGGTAGGCGCCAGGCGAAGCGCACGGCTCCGGGTGGCCTGTACCAGCGGCACGAAGCTGTCGCGCTCGTACACATAATGCACCGTCCGTTCGCCCGCCGCGTCGCCTCGGCGCACGCTGCTTTCCAACGCCAGCGTGTCGCCATCCCAGCCGTACATGGTGCGGGCCGTCTCGCGAAAGGCGGCGCCATCCATCGTCCCGCTGCGCTTGGCGATGCGCCTTCCCAGCGCATCATAGGCAAAGGTGGTGACGCCATGCCAGGTGGTGGCGCGGGTCATCCGGTTGTACGCATCCCATGCATATTCGGACCGAATGCCGTCCTGGGTGCGTTCCACGAGGTTGCCGCGTTCGTCGTAGCGGTAGCGCACGCCGGCATATTCCCTGAGCAGGTTGTCCAGCAGTTTCGGTAGTGGGACACGGCGGCTGATGGGCTCCGGCTGCGCGGTGTCGGCCGCCTGGATGTTGCCCGCCGGGTCGAAGGCGAAGGTTTCATGGCCTAATGCGCTGTTCGCCACCAGCAGCCGGCCGACCGGGTCGTAGCGGTATTCGACGCGGCCGCGCCGGTTGTCTTCGAAGCTGGTCAGCTGGCCGGACGGATCGTAGCGGTAGCGCCGCAGGATGGCGGCTTGCATGCCCACCTGGACGTCGGGACGGTACGTGTCAAGATAACCATGCCGGTCCTTCCGGCCGACCTGCGCGATGACGCCGAGCTGCTGTTCGATCAGGCGCCCAAGCGGGTCGTACTGCATCGTTTGCCGCAGGCCATTGGCCTGGGTACGGCCGGTCTCCCGGTACAGCGCGTCGCGCTCGAAGGAGACGAGGTCCTGCCCGTCCAGCAGCAGGCCATGCACGTGGCCGGCGCCGTAGGTCAGCCACTCGATACGGTGGCCATCGGGGCGGACCGTGCCGGTGCGCTGGTTGAGTTCGTCATAGTGGTGGCGCCATACCGCGGTGCGCTTCTCTGGATGGAACGGGCCCTGGTAGTGCTGGTGTTCGCGCACCAGGTTGCCGGCATCGTCGTAGAACCATTGCAACCTGGCGTGTTCGTTGTTCGCTTCGGCCAACTGGCCGTTGGCATTGTAGGCGTAGGTCTCGATTTGTTCCGTTTGGCCGGGGACGGCGGCGCGGCGTTGCACGAGCCGGCCCATGGGGTCGAAGTCGAGCCGCGTGGTTACCCCGGCGTCGACGGTTTCCGCCAGCACGCCGCTGGCTTCGTCATAGCGGGATAGGGTAGCCTTGCCATCGAAGCCCTGTTCCTGCAGCAGGCGCCCGACGGGATCGTATTGAAAGCGGTAGACGCTGTCGTTTTCGTTTTCCAGTGCGGTCAAGCGGCCCAGCGCATCCCACTGGTAGCGCAGACTGTGTCCCAGCGCATCGGTCCGGCTGGCGATCAGTCCGCCCGCAGTGTAGCGGTAGGCGGTGACGCGTTGCAGTGCGTCGATGTGCGCAAGCAGCCGGCCTTCGGCGTCGTGGCGCAGTTGCTCCTGGCTGCCGTCGGGGTGGATGACGGCTTCGAGCTGGCCGGGGTGGTTGCCGCGATCGGCGCCTTCGCCATGCGCCTGTGCCAGCGTTTCGCTATTTACCGGCGTGTAGCGGTAGCGGGTCACATTGCCGGCGGCATCGATCCGCTTGACCAGGCGTTTGCGGTCGTCGTATTCCCACTGGCTGCTGTGCCCGGAACAGTCAAGGTAGCCGGCGAGCTGGCCGTTCGGCGTGTAAACGAGTTTCGTGACGCCGCCTTTGGCATCAAGGACTTCGACGGGCCGTCCGGCCTTGTCGTACGCATATTCGGTCTTGTTGCCGCGCGGGTCGGTTTCTTCGACCAGGTGGCCCTGGGCATTGTAGTCGCGCCGCCACGCGCCGCCTTCGGCATCGCGGATGCCGGTGACGCGGTGCTGGCCGTCATACTCGAAGTGAACCTGGCTGCCGTCGGCGCGGGTGTGGGTGAGCAGGTTGCCGTGGTCGTCGTAACGGTAATGCTCGCTGCTGCCGTCGGTGTGGATGTGGCGGACGACGTTCTTGGCGTCGTCGCGGAACAGCCATTCCTCGCGCCCGTCTGGATACACGATGCGGTAGGTGTAGCCGGCGATGTCGTAGTAGTAGCGGGTCTCGTGGCCGAGCGCATCGATGACATAGGTCAGGCGAATGTTCTTGTCCCACTCGAGCCGGGTGTCGTCGCTGCCGTCATCAAGCCACTCGCGGATCGCCTTGGCATGAAGCCCGCTGTCGAGGCTGGTGTCGTAGGCGAGGTTCATGCCGCGCCCGGTACGGTCGGTATAGCGGGTGACGAGGTGGCGGTCATACTGGTAGTGCCAGGCGGCGCAGTTTTCGTCCTGTGCTCGGATCAGGTCGCCGTGCTTGTCGTGGTCGTAGGCGGCGAGCTGGCGCACCAGTTGGCCGTCCCGGATTTCCCACAGCGCGCGGATACGGCCTGTATCAAGGTCGATCTGGGTGCCGGCATGGGCGACGATGGTCTCGCCCTGCTTGCTGATGATGTCGCTGAGCACCTGTTCGCCGGCATAGGGGCCATTGGCGACGACATGGTCGTAGCGCAGGCCAAGGGCGGCGCC
>NZ_JBWBRF010000046.1:0-3786 GCF_056279385.1 Massilia sp. UYP34
GTCGTGCGGTACTTCTGTGGAGCTGGTTTCATCCTGCTCAGGCTAACAGACCTACGCCTTATACCCTGGCCGAGCCTGATTTACGCAACAAAGCCAAATCCATGCATAAACGGATTTTCGCCGCATGGCTCTCCCGTCACTGGATCAAGCGATTCACACCAAAGATACGTTGAGAACTCAGTGTGCTTTTCGCAGTGCAGGTCTCCCTCATCCCATGTCAATCCATGTAGCGGCGTGGCGAGATCAGGCTCCGCTACGCCGAAGCGATGAGACAATTCGCTCATCGCCGCCTGATCTCTGGACAGCATCGCCTTCTGTCATAAAAGCGAGCTGCAATATGCTTCGAGGGCCTGAATCAACAGATGAGGGCGCGCGTGCACTTCGCCCACGGCCGCGGCTCGATCGATGTAGGCTGGCATCCCATATACGGTGTCGGCCGGAGTAGATTGTGCGTTCGTCATGTGAATGTTGGCCGGTTCTTTCATCACGCCCTCATAGTTACCATTGATTGAAAGGATCTCGCTTCACGGTAAATACCCGCAGCGGCGCACGATGTACACCGCTGCGGGCCGACCGTTTTGAGCCGACACCATCTAAAGGGTTTGAGTAATGCTCGCCCCTATAGAGGCTTGTGCAAGCTCTTTCCGAATGCCGTCACTTTCGCTACTTCTAAGTAGTCGCGCAATTTTTGCTGTCAAAGCCAAATTGACGATGCAGCAGAGGTTAAACGATGAAGCACCTGAAATTGTCCGAAGACGAGCGGCGTACGCTGCGTGAGATGGGCGTTTTCCACCCACACCCGAGAACGCGGATGCGAGCGCAAGGAGTTTTGCGGTTGAGCCAGGGGTTGACGCTTCAAAGAACGGCGGACGAGTTCGGGGGGCACTTGAACAGCGTCGAGCAGTGGCGACAACGCTGGAGCAAGCTCGGCTTGGCGGGGCTGTACGAGGGGCGTCATACCGGGCGCCCCAGGAAATGGACACCCGAGCAGCAGCAAGCTCTTGGCAAGTTGGCCGATTCGGAATCCGGTACCGTGGGGGCACTGCTGCGCCAGATCGAGCAAGGCCAGGACCACGCCTCGATCAGCGAAAGCACGGCTAAACGGTACCTCAAGGAGATGGACTTCACGTACAAGCGCTATCGGTACAGTTTAAAAAAAGCGAGCTCAGGAAGCGTTCGAGCACGCCGGCAAAGTGATCGACGCTCTGGTCAGGCTCGATCAGGAACAGCGGTGCGAGCTGCTGTATTTCGACGAATCAGGCTTCAGCCCGAATCCGCCGGTGCAGTACGGCTGGGGAAAAATCGGCCAGACCCGAGCCGTCGAGCCTCTCGCGCACCGGCAGCGCGTGAACGTGCTTGGGGCTTTGCGTCACGATGGCCAACTGACCTGGATAACTCAGCAGCGACCGACGACACGAGACGATGTCATTGCATTCTTCGAACAGATCGCGGTGCTTCCGCATAACGTTCCGCGAATCGTCTTGATCGATAACGCCGGCATACACAAAGGCGCCATCATGGATAAAAAGCGGCGTCAGTGGGCTAAACATGGGCTGCATCTGTACTATTTGCCGCCCTACAGTCCAGAGCTCAACCGAATCGAGATTTTGTGGAAGCACGCTAAGCATTTCTGGCGCCGCTTCGTTGCCAAGAACGGCGCAGACCTGCTTCACGAAATTCAATCCTTGATGAGCAGCTTCGGGACGAAGTTCACGATAAATTTTGGATGACTACTTAGACAAAGGTGTACGAGCAGATCTTGTTGCCCGCCGGATCACGCAGATAAGCTGCGTAGGCGCCAGGCAGGTGGCCACGCGGGCCAGGCTGCCCCTCGTCGGTGCCGCCTGCGGCAAGGCCGGCGGCGTGGAATGCATCTACCTCGGCGGGAGTTGCAGCAGCAAAGCCGATCGTCACGCCATTGCTGGAGGGCGCTTCACCGTTGCCAGGACGGGCAATGATAAAAGCCGGCTTTTCACGGCCGAAGAGCACCCAACCGTTACCGAATGGACCGAGGTTCTTGATGCCAAGAGCCCCCAGAGTCGCATCGTAAAACGCGGCCGACTTCTGAACGTCGGCGGCGCCGATAAAGACGTGCGAGAAAATGCTGTCACCGGAAATAACTGGAGTAGACATAGTTCTTTTTCTTGATATTTGATGTTAAATGAATAGTTAGTGTTCGTGAATCAATAGTGGATCACCGTGCGAATCGACTTGCCTTCGTGCATCAGATCGAAGGCTTTGTTGATATCCTCGAGACCCATGGTGTGGGTAACGAATGGGGCGAGATCGATCTCACCTTTCATTGCGTCTTCCACCATGCCGGGAAGTTGGGTGCGCCCTTTGACTCCGCCAAAAGCCGAGCCCTTCCAAGTCCGACCAGTGACCAGCTGGAATGGACGGGTCGAGATTTCCTTGCCAGCACCGGCGACGCCGATGACGATTGACTGGCCCCAGCCGCGATGGGCTGCTTCCAGCGCAGAGCGCATTACGTTGACATTACCAATGCACTCGAATGTATGGTCCACGCCCCAGCCGGTCATTTCGATGAGAACCTCGTGGATCGGCTTCTCGAAGTCCTTAGGGTTGAGACATTCGGTCGCGCCAAACTTACGAGCTAACTCGAACTTGGCTGGATTGGTGTCGATGGCAATTATGCGACCCGCCTTGGCTTGGCGCGCACCTTGGATTGCAGCGAGCCCAATGCCGCCAAGACCGAAGACGGCGACCGAGTCGCCCGGTTGCACCTTGGCCGTGTTGTGGACGGCACCGATACCGGTTGTTACCCCACAACCCAGCAGGCAGACGTGCTCCGGATTAGCATCCGGGTTGATCTTGGCCAGTGACACTTCCGCAACAACCGTATATTCGCTGAAAGTCGAACAGCCCATGTAGTGGTAAAGCGGTTGGCCGTTATAAGAAAAGCGAGTCGTGCCATCGGGCATCAGCCCCTTGCCTTGGGTCGCACGAACCGCGACACACAGATTGGTTTTGCCGGACTTACAGAACAGACACTCGCCACATTCAGCGGTGTAGAGTGGAATGACATGATCGCCAGGTTTCACACTGGTTACCCCTTCCCCTACCTCCATGACGATACCCGCTCCTTCATGGCCCAAAACGACCGGGAAAAGACCTTCGGGGTCATCGCCCGACAAGGTAAAGGCATCGGTGTGGCATACGCCAGTATTCGTGATCTTGACAAGAACTTCGCCCTTGCGCGGCGGCTCAACGTCAATCTCAACGATTTCCAGCGGCTTTCCAGGCCCGAAGGCAACTGCTGCACGTGATTTCATGATGTGGTTTCTTTCTAATCTAGGTGAATTTGTTCTCATCGAGGGCACTTCATCTCTCTAACGCAGGTACGACCGGACGATAGAGATTGTTTCGTCAATGGACTTGTTCTGCGAATCACTCCTGATCTCGCTATTCGGAAATTCTTCTCGCAGATAGCTTTCCAAGACCGTGGCCATCAAGCCGTTAACCGCTCCGCGGACTGCCGCGAGCTGCTGAAGAATCGCAGGGCAATCAGCACCTGCATCAAGTGCTTGTTCAAGAGTAGCTACCTGTCCTTTGATACGCCTGATACGCGTGAGGGCTTGTTTCTTTTCTTCCGGACTATATGGCATCGAACACCTCTCTACTAGTTAAGCGTCCCCACTATACCATACTGCCCTATAGGGCTCTGGTGCAAACCTGCAGCTCAGCTAGAATGACGGCCTTTGCCTAACATGCGTAGTCACGCGAGCACGAGCGACCTGTTCAAGGGCCGACACTTCGAACAAGAGA
>NZ_JBWBRF010000047.1:0-2468 GCF_056279385.1 Massilia sp. UYP34
TGGTTTGCTTCATGGCGGCTCAGCAGGAATCGAAGACGTCATTGTGCCAGCTCGCACGCCAGCCGGGATCGGTCGACGATTAAATCAGCGCTTCCGTAGGCCGTGCGTGGTTCGAATACGCGACCAACGAATTGAAAGTCGCCGGGTCGAAATGACTATTTTTTATTAATTAATGATTTGCAACGCTTGCCAGATGAGGTAATCAGTCATGACAAGTGGGAGTAATGGCAACTTATCGGGAGTTACGTCACAAGTACGGCACGTGGCGATTTTGGCTCAACCGACCGTCGCAGGCATGCTGCCGATCAACTTGCACCCGCATTCCGTCGTGCACCCCTCCACTGCAACGGGCACCCCGTCAACTGTAAGCGTGTTGTGGGCGGTGATGATCTTGTTTACGCCGTGTGGTTTGCCACCAGGGTAGGGCAGCGGACAATCAACCTTATCACCCAGTCGGGCGATCGCTTTTCCCCTGATGTCGTGGTTGAGCGACCCGCTAATCACCGTGCCGCCATGATCGGTTTTGTCTCCGACTGTAATGATCTTCAATGACATTTGACTCTCCAGTGGAATCCGCGGTACTAATCGATCGGTGGGGCCGTCCGGCTAATCGCGGCCGTTGGGCTAACGCATATATCTCATAGCTAACGATTGCAGTAGCAAACGGTGATTGCTGTTATAGCACTCAAGATTACCCGGCGTGTCGTATGCATGTATGGGTGAAATGCAATGTTATGCAGCTTTATTTTAAATACACCCTTGATAAGCATATATTGCGCCCCTAAAGAGAATGCTAAATCATAAGCTGCCTTGAATTTAGCGCCAGCTTGCAGAGACTTTAGCATATTTCCTGAGCATCATCGGCAGCGGTCAGCCTCGATAATCATTGCGCATTTGCGTGTGCGCCAACTTTCACAACTAAATTGCCGCTGAGTGACTGGCCAACATCAAGTGCTATACCTTGAATTAGCATCCGTTTTGTGTTCTTCCTAAGATCTAGGGGTGAATATCCAGCCTTTTCAAACGCCGATAAAAGCTGACTCAAATTGACAAGTTTTGGTGCCGGCTCAGTCGTTGCCACAGATGCTGCAATCATAACGATTGCAGCGACAATGATTTTTTTTTGATCTACATTATGATCCCCTAATATCCAACGAATGAATTATTAATTAAGATACTGTCCCTGTAGTACAGCATCGTATACGCACTGTACTACTATTCGAACTCAGCAATCGAGCCGCAATCCTGAAAATGTTTCCGAATTGCGCTAACGACATCCTGCTTCTCAGTTTTAGTCAAAGCAACGCCCGGCGGCACTTCCCAATTATTCAATGAATTCAACTAGATGACGTAACGTGGTTCGATCGGCGCTGAGGCAATAAGCGCCTCGCCTAGAATACGTACAAGTTTGTCTTCACTCTCCAATCGCATGTCTCCCCGGGAGACGTGAACGACTTCAACATTCATACGTTACCCCTTGGGAATGGTCCTCAAGTTTCCGTATTTCGGGTAAGTAATAATGATCCAAGTTGTTCCTCGAAAACCAGTGCTTGTCATCCTGCGCGTGCTCGTTGTAAAAACTAACGTCTATAAAACTTTCCTATCGTGCGACGTCACTGAGGTTTCATGTAAATGTCGGCCTGATAGGCACGTGGCTCATAGCTCACTTCAACTTCCCCCCACTTGAACCGCCACGTACGCTTCCTATTGCCTTTATTGTTCGGTGGAGCTCCAACCGTCTTTTCTACGAAATTCGATAGCAGACGATACTCATCTTTCATCGCTTCTTCACTTACATCATCCCACCCTTTAACAGGACTGTCCAACCAGCTCAATCGTAGCCAGTTAATCTTTTTATCTCGCAGGCTGATGAAAACTCCAAACCTCATATTATCCGCCTGAGCTTCGACGTAGTAGTAAATTCTGCCGCCACTGAGTTCTCGTTTCTCAATTAGACCTTCTTCGGCGAGCGCCTTTAAGTCTCCATTGGAAGCGGTAAGGATATTTTTCTCGCCGATATCTATTTTTCCTTCAATGAAATTGATCATGGTTCTGTCAACTCCATAATTGGGCCTTTATCCATATTCATACGATCTTTCGCAGTGATGTAATATTGCGTTCCGCCACCCGGGCCATATTGGTCATTGGCTAGCGCGTAAGCTTTTCCTACGCAGAGATCTTCTTTTAATGTAAATGCCTGTACCTTTTGCCTTGCGCCGAACTTGAAGTGCTCAGAATTTCCAGCGTGTCCTACCTGGGTCGCCTCATGATATGCATTGACTGATTTCTTTGAGGCAGCAAGAGTAGACTCGTCAGCAAAGAACCCGCCTGGCTTCGGCCCGTAAGGATACAGTGTGTAGACAGTGGTGCCTTTAGGCCACCTCTAAAAACCTCGGCCGAGACGCCTGCGGCTGGGTAAAATCCTGACATCGAACCAAGCCAGCGAGTGCCGTCATGATGAAACCCCG
>NZ_JBWBRF010000048.1:0-2034 GCF_056279385.1 Massilia sp. UYP34
TGTCAACGGCGATTGAAAACTGATACAGATTTCGTCGTCTCAGCGATTTAAAACTGATACACCCCCGTCGCCGAACACCGTCCGTGTTCAGCCCATTTCTGCAACATCGCTCCCCCTCATCATCCCGGCCTGTCGTTGGTGCTTGAGCCGGTAGCTTTCCCCTGCAATCGGCACGATGTGCGCATGGTGCAGTAGCCGGTCGAGCAGCGCCGCGGTCAGCGTCGTGTCCTGCGCGAAGGTCGTGTCCCATTGCCCGAACGGCAGGTTGCTGGTCACGATCAGGCTGCTGCGCTCGTACAGTGCCGCGATCACCTGAAAGAACAGGTTGGCCTGCTCCCGGTTCATCGGCAAGTAACCGATCTCATCGATGATCAAGAGCCGATATGCCTTGATCGCGCGGTGCATTACCGCCTTCAAATTGTTCTGGGTATGCGCCATCGTCAACGCCAGCATCAGGTCGGCCGCCGTCGTGAAGCGCGTCTTGATGCCGGCCTGCGTGGCCTTGTAACCCAGTGCCATTGCCAGGTGCGTCTTGCCTACGCCGCTGGGCCCGACAAGCACCACGTTTTCATGCCGCTCGACGAAGCCCAAACCGGCCAGCTCCTCGACCTGGCTGCGCTTGACGCCTTTGGCGAAGTCATAGTTGAACTCGTCCAGCGTTTTCACCGCCGGGAACCCGGCCAGCCTGGTCATCGTGCTTTGCTTACGCACGTTGCGCCCGGCGGCTTCCTCCCTCAAGAGCCCCTCCAGGAAGTCGCTGTAGGCCATCTCCTGCTTCGCCGCCTTCTGGGTTGCGGCGCCATAGCCCTGTGCCACGAACGGCAGGTTCAGGCTCTCGCACAACGTCGCGATACGCTCATGCTGCAGGTTCATGCCCCCACCCCTTCAGTAACCCGCACCAGCAGCGCGTCGTACACCTGCAGCGGATGCTGTACTGGAGACGGTTGCGCGATTCGCTCCACCACCGCTGCCGGCCGCGGCACCGCAGGTGCCGCGGTACTCGGTTGCGGCCTGGCTGCCGCGATGTCCGCCCGCCATGGTGCCGGCAGCGCTTGCAGGTGCTCCACTTCCCGCTTCAATGCTTCGGCTGGCGGCTCCCCGGTGGTGCCGTGGATGCGCGCATTGGCCACCTCGCGCAACCAGTGGGCCACTTCCACGTTGGCCGTTACGACGTCGAGCTTCTGGCCGCTCTGTGCCACCCGGCTCGCCAGCGGCACGTAAAACGAGCGGCGCAGGTAGCCGTTGAAGCGTTCGACTTTTCCCTTGGTCTTGGCCCGGTACGGCTGGCACAGCTTGATCACGAAGCCGCTATGCCTGGCGTAGTCCAGGAAGCCGGCGTGGAAGCGGTGCTCGCCCTCACCGTACGCATCGCGCTCCAGTACTACCGTCTTCATGTTGTCATACAGGACCCGCCGCGTCACGCCACCGAACGCCGCAAAGGCGCGCTCGTGGCAGGCGATCAGGGTTTCTACCTTCATGTTGCTGACGAACTCCACGTAGCTGGCCCGGCTAAAGCCAAGCGTCGCGCAGAACGCGTGCAATGGCGCGCTGCCCTTACGGAATTCGACCCAGTCCACCTGCAACTGCTCGCCCATCGCCGTCTCGAAACGCACCACCGGGTCGGCTGAAGGTGCCGGGCGCAAGGTGCGCACGAAGGCCCTCAACTGGCTCATGCCGCCTTCGTAGCCGCGCGCGGCAATCTCGCGGTACAGCACGGTGGCCGGAATCACGTCGGGCTGAGCGGCTTGCTGCCGATCCCTCAGGTACTGCTCGAATTGCGCCAGCTTCGTCTGGCGTTTGACTTGGCGTTCGTACTTCGGCACGGCCTCCAGGGCCAGATGCCGGCGCACCGTGTTCACTGCGCAGCCTACCTCGGCGGCGATCTGCCGAAGGCTTAACCCATGCCTCTTCAGGAGTTGAATTTCCACGTACACCTCTTTGGGTTTCAAGGCCGCTCCGCAAAGCGGCCATCTTCTCAAAATGGTGTATCAGTTTTCAATCGCTGCCTGTATCAGTTTACAACCGCTGCTGACA
>NZ_JBWBRF010000049.1:0-1987 GCF_056279385.1 Massilia sp. UYP34
GTCGTGCGGTACTTCTGTGGAGCTGGTTTCATCCTGCTCAGGCTAACAGACCTACGCCTTATACCCTGGCCGAGCCTGATTTACGCAACAAAGCCCATCCAATGGTTAATCAAGGTCGTGCATACGCCTGAGGCAGACGGACGGATGATTACGCTGATTCGGGGAGTTTCCGTGGCGGCGTCTGTCGATTTGACACCCCGCCTCAGGCTTGTCCCACTGAGCGATTTGCCAGACAGCCCTCAATGAAGCTTGGGTAATCCAGCCGCCGGGACGGCCGGATCGAACGCGCTCAGGCGAGCGCTTGCCTGACGCTGTCGGCCAGCGATGTGGTCGGACGGCCGATCAACTTGGACAGCTGGCGGCCATCGTCGAACAATGCGCCTTGCGAGGCGCCTACGTCCCACGATGCGATGGCCGCGGCGAAGCCCTCCGGCAGACCCGCGCCCTTGAGCGCGGCCGCGTAGTCGGCTTCCGGAATGTTCACATAGGGGATGTCCTTGCCGGTCTGGCTGGAGATCTCGGCGGCGAGTTCCGCCAGCGTGTAGGCATTGTCGCCGGCCAGCTCGTAGGTGATGCCGCTGTGCGCTTCGTTCGTCAAGGCCACGACAGCCGCTTCGGCATAGTCGGCACGTGCGGCGGAAGCGATCTTTCCGTCGCCGGCGCTGCCGTAGAACGCGCCATTGGCCAGGGCCGGGGTAATAGAACCCGTGTAGTTTTCCGTGTACCAGCCATTGCGCAGGATGGTGTACTGCAGGCCTGATGCCTTCAGGTCGGCTTCGGTCTGGACGTGCTCCGGTGCCAGGTTCAGCGGCGAGCGGTCGGCGCGCAGCAGGCTCGTGTACACGATGCGCTTGACGCCGGCTTTCTTTGCGGCATTGATCACGTTGGCGTGCTGGGTCGCACGCTGGCCGATTTCGTTGCCCGAGATGAGCAGCAGCGTATCGATACCGGCGAGGGCGGCCTCGAGCGTGGCCGGCTGGGTGTAGTCGGCCACGCGGACGGCGACGTCCAGATCCCTGGCTTTTTCGGTGTTACGGACGAGACCGACGATGTTGTCAGTCGCGACCTTCTGTTTGAGTTTGCCGATCACGAGGCGGCCCAGTTGGCCGGTTGCGCCACTTACTGCAATAGTCATGGTTTACTCCTTCAAGGGTTCGATGTGGACGAGGCCCGATTATATGAACTATACTTCTCTTTAGGAAGTACGCACACAAATGTTAGTTAGAGATAACCATGTCTGATTTTTCCCCCGAACCTGAACACGGCACGTTCTCCGAGCGCCTCATGCGCGGCAACGTGATGGCCGCCGCCTGCCCGTCGCGCGAAATCCTGAAGCATCTGACCAGCCGCTGGGGCGTGCTCGTGCTGATCGCCCTGATGCCTGGTAAGCAGCGCTTCAGCGACCTGCGGCGTTGCATCGGCGGCGTCAGCGAACGCATGCTAGCGCAAACCCTGCAATGGCTGGAGGCAGACGGCATGGTCGACCGCAAGGACTTCAAGACCGTGCCGCCCCATGTCGAGTACACGCTAACGCCGATCGGACTGGAAGCTGCGGAAAAGGTGCAGGGTCTGGTTGAGTGGCTCGAAATCATGCTACCCGACATTCTCGAATCTCGTCCCGCCGCGCACTGAGATCCTCGCGCCAGCCCGTGATCCGTCCCGTGTCGCTCTCGAACACGTCGAGCGCGAGGCTGACCGAATGGTCGACGAGGCGCGTCAGCTCATCCGCTTGACCGCAGAGTACCGCAGCTAATCCCAGTTTTTAGGCTAGTTCAGACGCAGCTACATTCAACGTTGTGTCCGCTCTTGGCCGAACTCGGCCGTCCAATGCTTCAATGTATGCCATACGTTGTCTGCGGAGCAACTGCCTAGAGAAACGGGCTCTGGTGCAGACCTGCAGCTCAGCTAGAATGACGGCCTTTGCCTAACATGCGTAGTCACGCGAGCACGAGCGACCTGTTCAAGGGCCGACACTTCGAACAAGAGA
>NZ_JBWBRF010000050.1:0-1705 GCF_056279385.1 Massilia sp. UYP34
GATGATAGTGCTGCAACCAGTGTGAAAGTAGGTTATCGTCAGGCTAGTTATATAGAAAAACCCCACCAGGTGATCCTGGTGGGGTTTTTTGCTTTGGGGATGCGTAAAATTCCAAGGTCATACTGTCTTTTACAGAGGAAAAGCGATGAGGGTATATCTCGTTGTCGTCGACACGCTGGCGGATTGGGAAATCGGATACCTGACGGCAGAACTGCATAGCCGCCGGTTTTTCGCAGACCCATCACGGGACTTCCAGTTGCTGAAGGCAGGCCTGACCCGTGACGCAGTAACGAGCATGGGCGGCGTGACCCATACACCAGACATGGCAATCGGCGATATCCGGCTGGACGACAACGACCTGCTCCTGCTGCCAGGCGCAGACATCTGGCAGTCTGCACGGGCAAGACCCGCCCTCGAACTGGCGCGCGACGCGCTGGACCAGGGCCACCAGGTCGCGGCCATCTGTGGTGCGACCATCGGCCTGGCCAGCATCGGCGCACTGAATGCACGGCGCCACACCTCCAACGATCTGGGATGGCTGAAAGCAGCCTGCCCCGAATACTGCGGTGAACATCTGTACCGCAAGGAGCCTGCTGTCCGTGGCGCCAACCTGATCACGGCAACCGGCCTGGCGCCGCTCGAGTTCTCCTATGAAGTCCTCAAGATGCTCAAGGTCTGGAGGCCGGCAACCGCCAAGGCCTGGTACCGCTTGCACAAGACCCGCCAGGAGCGCTGGTACCATGAACTGGTCGCATCGATGTCGGATGCCCCCGCCGATCCTGCATAGAGCGCGCTGGATTACCAGCAGCTTCTGGCCCAACGCCGTGCGCACGCGTCCTGGCGGCTGCTCGCCGCCGACGTCGCGCCGACGATCGCCAGATTCCTGCGCCGCAGCTTCGTCGCGCCCAACGTGCGCACGATTGCCCGCCGGCAGCCGGCGTCGCCAGGGGAAGAGCACCTGTACCGGCTTCACGAACTGAAAGGCGAACAGCTGTTTCCAAGCCTGCAGCCAGCTATCTGGACGATTGGGCGCCCGACGACCGCGGTTGGCTGCGCAAATACTCACCTGGCGAAGACCGACCGCACCACGACCTGATCCACCCGCCGAGCAGGCGCTGGAATGGTTGCAAGGCCTGCGCAGTTGCATCGACGGTGCTGACCAGGTCAAGCGACATGGCGTCGGGAGCGTCCGCGCTGCACATGATCGGCCGGGGTGCGCTGGTTCACGGCAAGTCCGCGCCCGGGGTATTTATCTGCGTCAGGTCGATATCCCCGGCGTTGACACGAAGTTCATCGAAGCGCGCAAGAGGCTGATCGCTGAACTGCTCGACCAGGTACTGCCTGCCGAATCGATCGATGCAGGCGCCGTCGGCGCGCGGCAATTGGAAACGCGCTATGGCTTGCTGGGCAAACCGGCGCAGAATGCACGGTGCAGGCGCATCGTCATGGGACCGGAGGATGGCGACAAACGTGACCTGGGAGACCCAGCGCGGCTGACGGAGCAGGGGAGGTGGCGACACATGGGCGGTCGACGCGATTCGACGAAGTCGAAAACTGGCCCTTGCGGAAGGCGTGACGCTTTGTTATAGTCTCGCTCCTCGACGCAGACACCGCCTCACGGTAGCGAAAGCGAAGAGAAAAAAGAGGTTGACGAACGATGAGAAACACTTCATACTCTCGCCTCTCTGCTGCTGACGAACACAAC
>NZ_JBWBRF010000051.1:0-1703 GCF_056279385.1 Massilia sp. UYP34
TTGAATTCCTCTGTGTACCGCTTACCGCTCATATCTTCTCCTTGTGCCCGATATTATGGCTCAGGAGTGTCTACGATAGTCGTGGCGATTCACATTGACCTTGGCGACCGATTCACCGATCAATGCCGAGATCTCCTTGGCGGCCGTGGCCGAACGCTGCGCCAGGTTGCGTACTTCGCTCGCAACCACGGCGAAGCCTCGTCCTTGCTCGCCGGCGCGTGCGGCTTCGACCGCGGCATTCAGTGCCAGGATATTGGTCTGGAAAGCAATGGCGTCGATCACACCGATGATGTCCGAGATCTTGCGCGCCGATGTATTGATGTCCTGCATGGTATTGACCACGGCGGAGACGACGGTGCCGCCCTTGCTCGCGACAGTGCTGGCCGATTCGGCGAGCGTGTTGGCATGACGGGCATAGGCGGTATTCTGTTTGACGACGGCAGTCAGCTCTTTCATCGAATCGGCAGTGCGCCCCAGCGAGTTCGCCTGTTCCTCGGTGCGCATCGACAGATCGTCGTTACCGGCGCTGATCTCGCTGGACGCGGTCGCGATCATGTCGGTACCGCCACGGACCTGGGCAACGATGTTTTGCAAGCTGGCCTGCATTTCGCGGATGGCATGCATGACGCTGGCCTCGTCGTCGGGACGCACGGCCACGTTGATGGTGAGGTCGCCCGAGGCAATGGCTGACGCGATGCGATTGACTTCGATCGGTTCGCCACCCAACTGGCGCAACAGGTGTGCCGTGATCGCGCTGCCGACCAATACGCTCAGGCTGACTGCGGCAAGCGTGACCACGACGATCGTGGTCTTGGCGGACGCGATCGACTCCTGCGCATCGGCGGTGCCCTTGGTGACTTGTTGCTGCACGATGGTGATGACCCGATCGATGTCGAGCACGTTTTGACGGCGCAATGGACTGCACTCATTAACAAGGAAGGCGCCATACTCGGCCAACTGGCCGGCGCTGCGGTAGCGGCGTGGGCGGTTCAGCTCTTGCGCCATCTGCAGCAGGCCGTCACGCATCTTTGCAAAGTCGGCATTCCCAACAAATAGTGGCTCCAGGGCGTGTAGTTCGGTGAGATAACGGGCCTTGTGTTCGTCCAGGAGCTCGAGCTCGCGTGTGGCGTCAGTTACGTTCGGGAAAATGTAGGCATTGCGCGCGGCAAGGCCAGTCTGGGCGAGCGATTCGCGCAATGCGTATAGACGCTCGAGCTGGGTCGTGCGCACCATGTTTTGTGCGGTGAGTTCTTCACCGACATTCCCTAATTCACGCCAAGCAAAGATGGCCAGCACGATAATCAGGATCCCGACCAGGCCAAACCCGAAGCCAAGCTTGGCCCGCGTGCTAAGTGCAGAAAGTGATCGCATAAAACTCTTTGTAAAAGTGATGAGGCAAACGAAGTCCCTGTCGGCTTGGTATGCCAACAAAAACAAATACTTGGGTAACAAAGAATTATAGAAAACTACTTATCGCGCACGATTGAGTCTGGGCGGAAAGCAAAGTTTTTTGTACGCAATGTGCTTTATGCACAAAAGCGATTGGGTGCTTGCACAACAGGACGGTTTTTAGGGATACAAAGCAAAAAACCCCACCAGGATCACCTTGTGGGGTTTTTCTATATAACTAGCCTGACGATAACCTACTTTCACACTGGTTGCAGCACTATCATCGGCGCAAAGTCGTTTCACGGTCCTGTTCG
>NZ_JBWBRF010000052.1:0-1662 GCF_056279385.1 Massilia sp. UYP34
CACTACCAGGGCCCGTTCCATCCAGAGAAGCGCACCGCGGTATGGCGCCACCACTATGACGAACTCAACCAGCGCACCGGCACGGTCCGCCCCGACGGCCACCGCATCGACTGGCTGACCTACGGCGCCGGCCACGTGCATGGCCTGCTGCTCGACGGGCAAGACCTCGTCTCCTTCGAGCGCGACGCGCTATACCAGGAAACCGGTCGCACCCAGGCCAACGGCCTGCGGCAAACGATGCAGTACGACCCGCTTGGGCGCCTGATCGAACAGCAGCTCGGCGCCATCGCGCAGGTCAGCCGGAAGGACCGGCACCCTTATTTCGACACGTACCGTCCCGACGTCCAGGTGGGCATGCAAGCCGCCATCCTGCGGCGCTACCGCTACGACCCGTCCGGCCAGTTGACCAGCCTCGAAGACAACCGGCGCGGCCGCGTCGAATACCGCTACGACCCGGTCGGACGGCTGCTGGCGGCGAACAGCGCATTAGGCCATGAAACCTTCGCCTTCGACCCGGCGGGCAACATCCAGGCAGCCGACACCGCGCAGCAGGAGCCCATCAGCCGCCGTGTCCCACTGCCGAAACTGCTGGACAACCTGCTGAAGGAATATGCTGGCGTGCGCTACCGCTATGACGAACGCGGCAACGTCGTGGAACGCACCCAGGACGGCATTCGGTCCGAATATGCATGGGATGCGTACAACCGGATGACCCGCGCCACGACCTGGCATGGCGTCACCACCTTTGCCTATGATGCGCTGGGAAGGCGCATCGCCAAGCGCAGCGGGACGATGGATGGCGCCGCCTTTCGCGAGACGGCCCGCACCATGTACGGCTGGGATGGCGACACGCTGGCGTTGGAAAGCAGCGTGCGCCGGGGCGACGCGGCGGGCGAACGGACGGTGCATTATGTGTACGAGCGCGACAGCTTCGTGCCGCTGGTACAGGCCACCCGGAGCCGTGCGCTTCGCCTGGCGCCTACCACGGATGTGAAAGCGCTGATGGCGGGCAACGGCGGCAAGTACGATATCGCGCTCGATCCGCTGTGGAACGGTGAGGTCGAGCAGGAAGCCGAGCCGTTCGGTAAGGAAGAGATCGCCTTCTACCAATGCGATCATCTGGGCACGCCGCAGGAGTTGACGGATTGCGAGGGCAAGGTTGCGTGGTCGGCGCAGTACAAGGCGTGGGGGCAAGCGAAGGAGGCAATCAGCGAGGCGGCGCGCAAGGCCGGGATACGGAATCCGATCCGGTTTCAGGGGCAGTACTTTGATGATGAGACGGGGATCCATTACAACCGGTATCGGTACTACGATCCGGATGGCGCACGTTACATGACGGCAGATCCGATTGGCCTGCTAGGCGGAATGAATGCTTATCAGTACGCACCCAATCCGACGGGTTGGATAGACCCTTTAGGTCTCCGGAGGAAAAACAAGAAAGCAGCTTGTCCCGTATGTAGTGGGACGCCATGTCGAGGTAGGAAAAATCCCTCGCGTGGTGCAGCAGGATTCCAGAGCTCAAGCGCCTACCCAAATAAAGACCGCTGGTCAAATGTGATCCTACCTAAAGGCCACCTCGAATAACCCGCTCTCGGCGTGAGCAGAGCCAGGCGAAACGTGAGTCCGCGCTCCAGCATCGCTCAGTAGCGTGATTTTCAAAGC
>NZ_JBWBRF010000053.1:0-1409 GCF_056279385.1 Massilia sp. UYP34
GAACATTTGATAATTTAAGTAATCAAGAACCGAAGTTCTTGGCACCTTCATCAAACGCCCACACTTATCGACTGTTAATTTTTAAAGAACTTTATTCGGTACTGCATCCCTGCTGTGTGCTTCGAATCGTTTTGTTCGTCAGCAGCAGAGGAAAGAGAGTATGAAGTGTTTTTCGTTTTTCGTCAACCCCTCATTTCGCTTCGTCTCAGATTTCTCTGCAACCTTGCCAACGTAACCACTTGATTACGTTAACATTTTTCGGTCAGTGCCGAAGCGGAGGCGAACTATAGCAAAGCCCTAGCCGGTCGCGCAAGTGCTCAGCAATAATATTTTTCAACGATGAGGAAGCGGTGATGGCTCCTCGCATGCGCTGGCCTGGTCCTGTCGCTCACGCGCGAGATCGTCAATTCCCTGCATCGCGCAGATGGGTCAATGTGAGTGCTTGCACTGACGGTGGCGTTATATTGCCAATGCGGAAATGCGCGGTAGATCATCGCTTGCAATTAGCTAGCGTGCGACCTATATTGGGTCCATGAAAGCGAACACTTCCCCCTCCCCTGCGACGCCCATGCTCGATGAGCAGCTATGTTTCGCCCTGTACTCGACCTCACTGGCGATGATGCGGGTCTACCGTGGCTTGTTGCCCAAGCTCGGGCTAACCTACCCGCAATATCTCGTCATGATGGTGTTATGGGAGCAGGACCAGCTGACCGTGTCGGACATCGGCGAGCGCCTGTTCCTGGATTCCGCAACCTTGACACCATTGCTCAAGCGGATGGAAGCCCAGGGATTGGTGCAGCGTAACCGCGCGCGTAGCGATGAACGCCAGGTAATCATCAGCCTGACGGAAGAGGGCAACGCATTAAAGAAGGAAGCCGCCAGCGTGATGCCGGCGGTCTTGTGTGCGACCAAGTGCTCGGTCGATGAAGCGTCGGCCCTGCGCGATCAATTGGTGAACCTGCGCAAGAGCCTGAACGACAGCGCCGGCTAAGCGGCGTTCGCTAGATAAGCAGGTCAGCCCGCGATCCGCAGCGGGTTGCCCTCGGTGCTGATGCGGAACACGCGCACCGTGCGCAGCAGCACCGCCGACTGCTCCTTGAGCGCCGCGGCCGACGCGGCGGCCTGCTCGACGAGCGCAGCGTTCTGCTGGGTCGCCTCGTCCATTTGACCCACCGCATGGTTCACTTGCTCGATGCCGGCATGCTGGGCTTCGCTTGCGGTCGTAATTTCGGCGATGATGCCGCTGACTTCCTTCACGCTGGTCACGATGTCGTCCATCGTGGCGCCGGCTTGCTCCACCAGTTTTGACCCCGCATTGAATCGCCACGAGTTTCCTAGACACTCGCGAGCCGCTTGAAATACTGCTTTTCATACTCGACCGGCGACAAGTCATTGCTGGAGCTGTGCCG
>NZ_JBWBRF010000054.1:0-1374 GCF_056279385.1 Massilia sp. UYP34
GCCATGTGCGACGAAGCAATCGGAAGTGGTTCCAAGAAAAGCCTCTAAGCTTCAGTCATACGAGACCGTACCGCAAACCGACACAGGTGGGCGAGATGAGTATTCTAAGGCGCTTGAGAGAACTCGGGAGAAGGAACTCGGCAAATTGGTACCGTAACTTCGGGATAAGGTACGCCCTAGTAGTTTGACCACTTTACTGTGGAAGGATGAACGGGTTGCAATAAAATGGTGGCTGCGACTGTTTAATAAAAACACAGCACTCTGCAAACACGAAAGTGGACGTATAGGGTGTGACGCCTGCCCGGTGCTGGAAGATTAAATGATGGGGTGCAAGCTCTTGATTGAAGTCCCAGTAAACGGCGGCCGTAACTATAACGGTCCTAAGGTAGCGAAATTCCTTGTCGGGTAAGTTCCGACCTGCACGAATGGCGTAACGATGGCCACACTGTCTCCTCCCGAGACTCAGCGAAGTTGAAATGTTTGTGATGATGCAATCTACCCGCGGCTAGACGGAAAGACCCCATGAACCTTTACTGTAGCTTTGCATTGGACTTTGAACCAATCTGTGTAGGATAGGTGGGAGGCTTTGAAGCGGACACGCCAGTGTTCGTGGAGCCATCCTTGAAATACCACCCTGGTTTGTTTGAGGTTCTAACCTTGGTCCGTTATCCGGATCGGGGACAGTGCATGGTAGGCAGTTTGACTGGGGCGGTCTCCTCCTAAAGTGTAACGGAGGAGTTCGAAGGTACGCTAGGTACGGTCGGACATCGTGCTAATAGTGCAATGGCATAAGCGTGCTTAACTGCGAGACCGACAAGTCGAGCAGGTACGAAAGTAGGACATAGTGATCCGGTGGTTCTGTATGGAAGGGCCATCGCTCAACGGATAAAAGGTACTCTGGGGATAACAGGCTGATTCCTCCCAAGAGTTCATATCGACGGGGGAGTTTGGCACCTCGATGTCGGCTCATCACATCCTGGGGCTGTAGCCGGTCCCAAGGGTATGGCTGTTCGCCATTTAAAGTGGTACGTGAGCTGGGTTTAAAACGTCGTGAGACAGTTTGGTCCCTATCTGCCGTGGGCGTTGGAAATTTGAAGGGGGCTGCTCCTAGTACGAGAGGACCGGAGTGGACGAACCTCTGGTGTACCGGTTGTCACGCCAGTGGCATTGCCGGGTAGCTAAGTTCGGAAGAGATAACCGCTGAAAGCATCTAAGCGGGAAACTTGCCTTGAGATGAGATTTCCCGGAGCCTTGAGCTCCTTGAAGGGTCGTTCGAGACCAGGACGTTGATAGGCTGGGTGTGGAAGTGCAGTAATGCATTAAGCTAACCAGTACTAATTGCCCGTACGGCTTGTCCCTATAACCTTGGTAGTC
>NZ_JBWBRF010000055.1:0-1312 GCF_056279385.1 Massilia sp. UYP34
TGAACCGCCCCGGCTTTCGTGGAGGCCGGTTAGTGTGAGTCAGGCCGGGATAGCCTGACTGCTCAACTGCTTGTAATAGTTTGCCTCAGCTT
The DNA here is from genome assembly GCF_056279385.1 of Massilia sp. UYP34. Classification (NCBI taxonomy): domain Bacteria; kingdom Pseudomonadati; phylum Pseudomonadota; class Betaproteobacteria; order Burkholderiales; family Oxalobacteraceae; genus Massilia; species Massilia sp. UYP34. The sequence goes on from NZ_JBWBRF010000055.1 coordinate 93, forward strand.
CGGCCGGCGGTATATAGCCGAGCGGTTCCAGCAGGCGATGGTGGTTGAACCAGGACACCCATTCCAGCGTGGCCAGTTCGACGGCCTCACGTGTTTTCCAGGGAGCGCGGCGGTGGATCAGTTCAGCCTTGTAGAGCCCGTTGATGGTCTCGGCCAAGGCGTTGTCATAGCTGTCGCCTTTGCTGCCCACAGAGGGTTCGATGCCGGCTTCTGCCAGGCGCTCGCTGTACTTTATCGACACGTATTGAGAACCGCGGTCGCTATGATGGACCAGCTCGTTTCGTTCGGGCTGGCGTGCGTACAGCGCCTGCTCCAGCGCGTCGAGCACGAAGTCGGTCCGCATCGAGCTGCTTACCCGCCAGCCGACGATGCGTCGGGCGAAAACGTCGATGACGAAGGCCACGTATACGAAACCTTGCCAGGTCGAGACGTACGTAAAATCGCTGACCCACAGCTGGTTCGGCCGTTGCGCCTTGAACTGGCGGTTGACCCGGTCGAGCGGGCACGGTGCCTTGGCATCAGCAACCGTGGTACGTACAACCTTGCCTCGCACAACTCCGCTCAGGCCGGCCATGCGCATCAAGCGTTCGACCGTGCAGCGGGCTACATCGGTTCCCTCACGCCGCAGCTGGCGCCAGACCTTGTTGGCGCCGTAGACCTGCAGGTTTGCTTGCCAGACCCGTTCGATGTCGGCAATCAGCACGTCGTCGCGCTGAGCACGCGCGCATCTCAACTCAGGGTTTCGTTGCTGCGCTGCGTAACGCCAGTAGCCTGACGGCGCGACCTGCATCACCCTGCAGATCGGCTCGACACCGTAGGCATGGCGGTACTGGTCGATAAACGCCCTCACGGCTTGAAGCGGCGGTCGAGCTCCGCCTGGGCGAAAAACGCACTCGCCAGACGCAGGATCTCATTTGCCTTGCGCAGCTCGCGCACTTCTCGCTCCAGGGCCTTGATGCGCTCTTCTTCAGCAGTGGTCGGGCCTGGGCGCTGGCCGGTATCGCGCTCTTGCTGGCGTACCCAGCGGCGCAGCGTTTCAGGCGTGCAGCCGATCTTGGCCGCGATCGACGTAATGGCCGCCCACTGCGATTCGTACTCGCTGGCAGCTTCGCTGACCATGCGCACAGCGCGCTCGATGACTTCGGGGGAATACTTCGGTTGCTTCTTCATAGCTCCATTTTCTCAAAGAATGGAGCCTCTACAAAACCCGGGGCGGTTCA
>NZ_JBWBRF010000056.1:0-1195 GCF_056279385.1 Massilia sp. UYP34
GGTAATCCCCCCGCAAAAAGAGCGCGATCAGAAGTAGAATTTTCTACTTAAGATACAGAAAGCTCTACATGAAGACCTCCCGTTTTACCGACAGCCAGATCATCGCCATCCTCAAACAGGCCGAAGCCGGCAGCCCGGTACCGGAGCTGTGCCGCGAGCACGGCATCAGCAACGCCACGTTCTACAAGTGGCGCTCGAAGTTCGGCGGCATGGACGCCTCGTTAATGGCGCGGATGAAGGAGCTGGAGGAGGAAAACCGGCGCCTTAAGAAGATGTATGTCGAGGAGCGCCTTAAGGCCGAGATCGTGGCGGAGGCGCTCACAAAAAAATGGTAGCGCCATCTCAGCGGCGGGAGATGGCGCAATGGGCCGTAGCGGACCGCTCAGCCACGGTTAAGCTGGCGTGCAAGGCGTTTGGCATCAGCCAGACCTGCTACCGCTACAAGGCCAAGCTGGATGCGGAAAATGTCCTCATTGCCGACTGGCTGGTACGACTGACGAACAACCAGCGTAACTGGGGCTTTGGGCTGTGCTTTCTGTACCTGCGCAACGTCAAGGGCTTCAAATGGAATCACAAACGCGTCTACAGGATCTACCGGGAGCTCGAGCTGAACCTGCGGATCAAGCCGCGTCATCGCCTGGTGCGCGAGAAACCGCTGCCGCTGACGGTGCCGATCGCGATCAACCAGAGCTGGTCGATGGACTTCATGCACGACCAGCTCGCCGACGGACGCAGCATCCGTTTGTTCAACGTGATCGATGACTTCAACCGCGAAGGCCTGGGGATCGAGGTCGACTTCTCGCTGCCATCAGAGCGCGTGATCCGCTCGCTCGACCGCATCATCGAATGGCGCGGGAAACCAGAAGCCATCCGATGCGACAACGGGCCTGAATACATCAGCGCGGTGACCCTGGCATGGGCAGCAAAACGCGGCATCCGCATCGATTTCATTCAGCCTGGACAGCCCCAACAGAACGCCTACGTGGAGCGCTACAACAGGACAGTTCGCTATGACTGGCTTGCCCACCACCTGTTCGAGACGCTCGACGAAATTCAGGAATTTGCCAGCAACTGGTTGTGGACCTACAATCACGACCGGCCCAACATGGCGCTCGGCGGTATCACGCCAAAACAGAAATTGGCACTCGCCGCTTAACCTCTACTTTTAGCGTGCTCTAAAAATGGGGGGATTACC
>NZ_JBWBRF010000057.1:0-1183 GCF_056279385.1 Massilia sp. UYP34
GAATTACATGGCACGTGAAAGACGGTTGTTTTCAGAAGAGTTCAAGCGCGAGGCAGTCAAGCTGGTAGGCCAGCCTGGTGCGAGTAAGGCGGCGATCGCCCGCGACCTGGGCATTGGCGCCAATTTGCTGGGGCGGTGGTGCAGAGACGCCAACGTCGATGCAGAGGTCACAGGCGGGAGCGAGAAGGTATCGACCCAGGAATATGAGCGCATGCGGCGCGAGCTGGCGAAGGTCAAGACGGAGCGCGACATATTAAAAAAGGCGCTCGGCTACTTCGCAGCCGACCTCAAGTGAAGTACGGCTTCATCGCCAAATATCGAACCATCTGGCCAACGCGAACGATGTGTCGTCTGCTTGGTGTGTCGAGCAGTGGGTTTTACGACTGGCTCGGCCGGCCGGTGAGCGCGCATGAACGTGAGAATGCGCAGCTCCTCAAGGCAATCAAGCACAGCCACGAAGCCAGCGATGGCACCTATGGTTCGCCGCGCGTAGTGCGAGACCTTATCGATGCGGGCTTTGCTTGCAGCGAGAACCGGGTAGCGCGGCTTATGAAAGCAGCCGGCATCAAGGCCCGTCACAAGCGTCGCCGGGCACCTGGGCAGCTCGATTCGCCAGTCCACGCTATTGCGCCGAACCTGCTGGACCGGCAGTTTGAAGCGACAGGCCCGAACCAGAAGTGGGCCGCAGATTTTACCTACGTGTGGACGGGCGAGGGCTGGCTGTTTGTCGCTGTCGTGCTCGACCTGTACTCGCGGCGTGTGGTGGGCTGGTCGATGCAGCCGACGATGACGGCGCAACTGGTAATGGATGCCCTGCTGATGGCCATTTTTCGCCGTGGCCGGCCTCGGGCCGTATTGCATCACTCGGACCAGGGCTCGCAATACACCAGCGAAGACTTCCAGCGCTTGCTCGAATCGCACGGCATCGTGTGCAGCATGAGCCGTCGTGGCAACTGCTGGGACAACGCTGCGATGGAAAGCTTCTTCTCGACGCTCAAGACCGAGCGCCTGAGCAAAAAGCACTACCGGACCAGAGATGATTTACGGGCAGACGTGTTCGACTATATCGAAAGGTTCTACAATCCACGCCGGCGTCATTCCACTATCGGCTACATCAGCCCGGTACAGTTTGAAAATCTAAAATGCGCCTAACGGAAGTGTCCGTGACGATGGGGGAAGGCCA
>NZ_JBWBRF010000058.1:0-1149 GCF_056279385.1 Massilia sp. UYP34
CTGTCGGTAAAACGGGAGGTCTTCATGTAGAGCTTTCTGTATCTTAAGTAGAAAATTCTACTTCTGATCGCGCTCTTTTTGCGGGGGGATTACCGATCGTCTAGCGTGTCGACGTTGAACCGATGTTCATGTTTGAGCGTCGTCTCCCACTTTTGCTCGTCAGTGCGCGCTTCGAGCTCGGTCGTGTACATCTTCGATGACGAGAAAAATGGCATCGTTTTCTTCGACGTCTTCTTCGGACGCAACAGCACCGTCAGCCCGGCACGCGTGTAATTCACAGCGTGTTCAGGATCGGTATGACTGGCAAAGCACAGCGTCGCGCGAAGAGTGACTTTCCCATTCAATGGCAGGGAGGGGAACGGGATGAGCGCGCGCAGATTCTGTCCGGCCTGCAGGGTGCCCTGATAGATTACTCGCACTTCGTTGTCCTCGCACGTCAAGACTTCATCGACACTTTGAGGAAACCGGCCGTGTCCGATGTGGCTCATCAGCATGTGCTTTGGCCGGCTAGCGTGGTGCGACATCAAGGCGCGAACCGCTAAAACGCTCAACGGAGAATTGAGGGAGACCTTCACGCCGATCGCTGTTCTAAGGGTCGCTGGAGAGCTAAAACTGGTGCCTGTCGTGTGAGCGTAGTGACCACTGAGAGCGTTGTAGACGACGAAGGGTTCCTCTTCCGAACCACCGAAGGCTACGCCATCGGGTTTGATCATGCCAGGGCTGCGGCCGGGACCGTGTGAGCTATAGGGCGCGCGCTCCCAGGACAAACCTGTGCCGTCGCAGGCGCCCACCGCCAGGGCATTGACCATATCGGAAGGAGGCTGCACCCGGCTCTCCGGCCATTCCTTTTCGCCATCATTACCGACCGCGATAGCTGCCAGCGTGTTGCCAGAGGCGAGATGACTGTCGATTAGCGCCGTCCATGGATGGACCTCGTCATCATCCATCGGCATATATGGCCCGATGCTGAAGTTCACAAAGTCGTATTGCTCAGTTTTGAGGACATGGTCGATATTCTTGAGCACATCGTAGAGGTCGACATCGGGCACATTATGGCCACCTCGAATAACCCGCTCTCGGCGTGAGCAGAGCCAGGCGAAACGTGAGTCCGCGCTCCAGCATCGCTCAGTAGCGTGATTTTCAAAGCGC
>NZ_JBWBRF010000059.1:0-1102 GCF_056279385.1 Massilia sp. UYP34
TGTTCAGTGCCGTGCGATCATTTTCCTCGCCGTAGCTGGCCTTTGTTCCGAGCAAAGGCTATGCTCGACGACTTGATTGCTGGGTTCAGCAGTCCCGGCATTCAATCGCACCAGGAGCAGTTGGCAGCATGAGTTCACGCATTCACCCGCAAGCCCGTACCACCCCGAAAATCCGGCAGGAGATCAAGGATTCGGGCCTATCGGACCGACAGGCCGCGAAGGTCTTCAACATCAGCCGCCCCACCGCCCGGAAATGGCTCAAGCGGGACGACGTGCAGGACCGCTCGCACCGTGCCCACACGCTGCATACGACCTTGAGCGCAGCGCAGGAAGCCATCGTGCTCGCGCTGCGCCAGTCGCTCTACTTGCCCCTCGATGACCTGCTGTTCATCACGCGGCAGTACATCAATCCCGACGTTTCTCGATCAGGCATCGCACGCTTGCTCAAGCGCGAAGGCATGTCGCGCCTTGAAGACGTGATCCCGAAGGCCGAGGGCGAAACGATCGCTCCCAAGAAGACCTTCAAGGACTACGAACCAGGCTTTATTCATATCGATATCAAGTACCTGCCACAGATGCCGGACGAGACCTCGCGTCGCTACCTGTTCGTCGCCATCGACCGCGCTACCCGCTGGGTCTTCATGCACATCTACGGCGACATGACCGACAAGAGCAGCGTCGATTTCCTGCGCCGCTTGAAGCTGGCTTCGCCCATCAAGATCAGCAAGATCCTGACCGACAACGGCTCGCAATTTACCGACCGTTTCGCCACCAAAGACAAAAAGCCAAGCGGCCAGCACGCCTTCGACGTGGCTTGCGCCGCACTGCCTGCCGAGCACCGCCTGGCGCCGCCGCGGCACCCGCAAACGAACGGCATGGTCGAGCGCTTCAACGGTCGCATCAATGAATTGCTGCAGCAGACCCGCTTCGACAGCCGTGCCGATTTGCAGACCACATTGATGAGCTATTTGAAACTGTACAACCACCACATTCCGCAACGTGCACTCGATGCAAAGACGCCCATCCTCGCACTCAAGGAATGGCAACAAAGACGGCCGGAATTATTCGTTAAGCGGGTTTATGAACAGGCGGGACTTGACAC
>NZ_JBWBRF010000060.1:0-1065 GCF_056279385.1 Massilia sp. UYP34
CATCCATAGCCTGTACGCCTGGACGAAGCGTTACGGCGTGCCTGAGGCTGAGCGCAAGGCTGTCGATGCCCAGTCTGACGAAATGCGGCGCCTGAAGGCCGAGCTCAAGCGAGTCACGGAGGAGCGTGACATATTGAAAAAGGCCGCGGTGTACTTTGCCAAGACGTCCGGGTAAGGTACACCTTAATCGTTGAGTTGCAGGACCAATTTCCGGTGCGCCGGCTGTGCAAAGTGCTTGAGGTGCATCCGAGTGGCTTCTATGCCTGGCGCCTGAATCCTGAAAGTAAGCGCGCCAGAGAAGACAAGCGCCTTCTGGTACCCATCAAGGAATCGTGGCTGGAAAGCGGCAGCGTCTACGGCTATCGCAAGGTCAGCGACGATCTACGCGAGCTCGGTGAACAATGCGGCATCAATCGCGTCCACCGTCTGATGAGGTCGGCCGGGATTCGTTCGCAAACCGGCTACGCCAAGCGCAAATACAAACGCGGCGGCGCGCCATCGCTGGTAGCGCCGAACCATCTACAGCGCCAATTCGACGTGCAGGAACCGAATCGGGTCTGGGTTACGGACATCACGTACATTCGCACTTACGAAGGCTGGCTTTATCTGGCTGTTGTATTAGACCTGTTTTCGCGTCAGGTGGTGGGCTGGTCGATGAGTTCTCGAATCGATCGCGAGCTAGCGATGAATGCGCTCTTGATGGCGGTCTGGCGGCGGCAACCAAAGAATGCGGTAATGGTGCATTCGGATCAGGGCAGCCAGTTCAGCAGCTACGACTGGCGCGACTTCCTGGACGAGCATAACCTGCAGCAGAGCATGAGCCGGCGTGGTAACTGCCACGATAATGCCGTGGCCGAGAGCTTCTTCCAGCTCCTGAAACGGGAACGGATCCGACGCAAGACCTACGGCACTCGGGAAGATGCAAAGCGGGATGTCTTCGATTATATCGAGATGTTTTACAATCCAAAACGCCGGCACAGCTCCAGCAATGACTTGTCGCCGGTCGAGTATGAAAAGCAGTATTTCAAGCGGCTCGCGAGTGTCTAGGAAACTCGTGGCGATTCA
>NZ_JBWBRF010000061.1:0-1058 GCF_056279385.1 Massilia sp. UYP34
TCCTTCATCGCCTGTAATCGCCAAGGCATCCACCATGTGCACTTATTCACTTGTCCCTATAACGTTGGCCTCTGCATGAGTTACAGAGATCGTCATAGATCAAGAGTACAACTATGTTTGCTTGATACAAATTACTACTACCCTAAGTGTGCTTACTCATCATTTCTGACTCGCTTGCACGCTTAAAAAACTTTACTTCTTCCAGATTGTTAAAGAACGAAAAAACAGTGATCTCGAAAAGACCAAACCTAAAACTCAGGTCTTACGTTTGGACTTTTGGTGGAGGATGACGGGATCGAACCGACGACCCCCTGCTTGCAAAGCAGGTGCTCTCCCAGCTGAGCTAATCCCCCATTAGGATAACGCTACTTGGATCCCCACCTTCGTGGGGACAAGCTTGGTAGGGCTGGTTGGACTCGAACCAACGACCCCCGCGTTATCAACACGGTGCTCTAACCAGCTGAGCTACAGCCCCGATAAAACTGTTCTTTACTTGTTCAACAGTCGATAAGCGTGGACGCTTGATGATGGAGCGTTAGCCCCTGGTGCTACTCTAGAAAGGAGGTGATCCAGCCGCACCTTCCGATACGGCTACCTTGTTACGACTTCACCCCAGTCACGAATCCTACCGTGGTAAGCGCCCTCCTTGCGGTTAAGCTACCTACTTCTGGTAAAACCCGCTCCCATGGTGTGACGGGCGGTGTGTACAAGACCCGGGAACGTATTCACCGCGACATGCTGATCCGCGATTACTAGCGATTCCAACTTCACGCAGTCGAGTTGCAGACTGCGATCCGGACTACGATACACTTTCTGGGATTAGCTCCCCCTCGCGGGTTGGCGGCCCTCTGTATGTACCATTGTATGACGTGTGAAGCCCTACCCATAAGGGCCATGAGGACTTGACGTCATCCCCACCTTCCTCCGGTTTGTCACCGGCAGTCTCATTAGAGTGCTCAACTGAATGTAGCAACTAATGACAAGGGTTGCGCTCGTTGCGGGACTTAACCCAACATCTCACGACACGAGCTGACGACAGCCATGCAGCACCTGTGTTA
>NZ_JBWBRF010000062.1:0-1010 GCF_056279385.1 Massilia sp. UYP34
GGCTTTGTTGCGTAAATCAGGCTCGGCCAGGGTATAAGGCGTAGGTCTGTTAGCCTGAGCAGGATGAAACCAGCTCCACAGAAGTACCGCACGACCAACTGGAAGACATACAACGAAGCCCTCAAGGCCCGCGGCTCGCTGCTCATCTGGCTTGATCCAGTGATGAAGTGGCACGGCAGGCCAAGTGGCAAGCGCGGCCGTAGCCAGACGTTCAGCGACGAGGCGATCCAGTTCTGCCTGAGCATCAAGTGCCTGTTCAATTTACCACTACGCCAGGCCATGGGGATGACGCAAAGCCTGCTGCACCTGGCTGGGCTCGACTGGTCGGCGCCGGACTACAGCACGGTGAGCCGTCGGCAAAAGACGCTGCAGGTTGCCATTGGCGCCGTGCCGACCACGACAGGCTTGCATCTGCTGGTGGACAGCACGGGTATCAAGATGCTGGGCGAAGGCGAATGGAAGACGAAGAAGCATGGTGCAGAGTACCGCCGCCAGTGGCGCAAGGTGCATCTCGGGATCGATGCGTCCACGCTCGAGATCCGGCCATGGAGGTGACGGACAACAGTGTCGGCGACGCACCTGTCCTGCCAGCGCTGCTGGGCCAGATTCCTGCTGACGAGAAGATTGCCAGCGTCAGTGGGGATGGCGCCTACGACACGAAGGACTGTCATGAAGCCATCGCGTTGCGTGCCGCGCACGCCATCATCCCGACCCGTGAGAACGCCAAGCCTTGGAAGGCAAACCGCTGTGGCGCCGATACACGTAATGACATCCTGCGGACGACAAAAAGGCTGGGACGGGCAATATGGAAGAGATGGAGCGGCTACCACCGGCGCAGCCTTGTTGAAACCAAGATGCGCTGCTTCAAGCTGCTGGGCGAACGGGTGATGGCACGCGACTTTGACCGTCAGGTTGCCGAGTTACAAGTGCGGGCTGCCGTTCTAAATCGCTTCACTCAGCTGGGTACTCCGATTACGGTCCCAGTGTTATAAAACGGACTACAAATAGCG